>JABDGQ010000005.1:62686-101781 GCA_013285965.1 Chlamydiota bacterium | reverse complement strand
ATTACATCTACAACAATATCCGCCTTTAGTGAAACCAGCAGAAATTAACTCGCTCTCACCAACAAATACTCCGACCTCATCGACAGAAAGTGTCTTTACAGGGATAATTGTCCATCGACATGCATGTATATGGCATCCTGAGAAAGATAAATTGAAGCAGGAGATACATATGTTTTCTCTGTGCTAGAAAAATTTATCTCAAACGTAAATAAATTTTTTTCATTTTTCCTCTATATGGTTAAATTTGAATTCGATCGCGTCTAGACTAAAGAAATATAGTAAAAAATTCAATACATTATACGATTTCTGAAAATTAATTATTTGTTTTAGCCCATTGCCTTGTGCATATTCTTCGAATGGCTTTTGGAACATTCACGTAATTGTTCCAAGTTTCACAGCACGATTTAACGATGTCTTCATAATCCTCATAACTACGATTTTAAAGTTCTCGATCTCTTAATTGCTGCCAAAGCTGCTCTACAGGATTAAGCTCTGGTGATGCCGCTGGTAAAGATAGTATGGTAATGTTTTTAAATTAAAGATTTGGCTTACGATTTAATCTTATCGCAGAAATTCACAACCTGGAGTTAGCATAAGCAATTTAGAAAGAAGTCTATTCTTAAATGATAGGGATTTGCGGCGAATCCTAGTCCACAAAAAAAAGAACTGATAAGGGCCCACCACATTAAAATAAATTTGTTAGAGTAATGCTATGAATTTTATAAAAATTAAAAAAAAATTAATTTTGTATTTTATTATTTTAGGTTTTTATCTTAATGCTGACGCCAACCTTACGCAAAAAAAGGGAAATGAAAATTTTGTTTTTAACAGCATTTCTCAAGAAGACAAGGACGATATTGAAACTATATTTATTCAGCTGTTTAAAATAGAACCATTTGCTTATACAGTTTATTTTGATAAGCCTATGTCTTTTTCAGGACTCATTTTAGATTCTGATCCTTTAGAAAAGGAATTAAGTTATGTAAGAATTGATGAATATTTACGTTTAATAATAGATCCTTATTCACCATCTAAACGCATTATAAAAAAATCTTGGGAAACACTGGAAAAATATCTACCATATTTCAATAAAGAAAAATATTTATTAATAAATAGAAAGTTTAATGGATTTGACACGTTTATTTTGATAAATAAACCAATCTTCAAAGAGACAATACAAAAACAGATCGCTATTTTTAAGCAAGTTATTGGCGAAAATTTTTCTGCTGAACTCCTTCTTGAACAAATTGAACAACCCAATGCCGACCTGACAAAGCTATTAAAAAACAATCAAGCTCTACTTGGAATATTACTTGGCTTTGGAAGCCATAATTCAAAACTTTTTGAAAAGAGAGAAAAACTATATAGAAAAAGAGAATTGCTGAATTGCATAAAAGATTACAAAAAAATATTAAAAATTCAGAAACAAATTGATAATCTCTGGCAGGTATTACAGGCCCGGAATGATTACTATACTCCTATTTTTATTACTCGCCATCAAATTGGTTATTCTTGTGATCGTAATCATCCCGAATCATTACAATTAGAGGAAAAATACGAAAAACAGGCAATACAAGTTGATGTAATTCTTAATCAAAAAGAGTGGATCGAAAATATCATGCTAAAATTAATGGAGCCATGATATAGTTAGAAGGCAAATTTCATCGACATCAATATGGCTGAATCAAAAAAAAACAAGGTCTTATATGAAGTCCAAAAAAATGGACAGTCTCAAATTTTGAGTTACGTTTTCATCAGTTTTTTGGAGCGGTAACGAAGAAGATTTATATCTGAACATTAATGTTACAAATCTGGAATGATATTCCTTTAGAGAAAGGAGTGAGATTGCAAGTTTCTCAGGCTTAAAATAAAGTCTTTAGCTTTAGCGCTCAAAAGATTGAAACTCCTTGATGGATTAATTGTTCAATATATGGTACAATAAAGATGAAGTATAAGATACTGATAACGAGTGAATTGAAGAGTGGCTTGAGGAAGAGTCTGCAAAATCGCGAGTGCAAATTGCTAAAAGGATTGAAAACCTCCGGGAAGAAGGGCATTTTGGAGATCACAAGCAGGTAAGAGATCATGTATGGGAACTTCGCTGGGAAAATGGAAGGCGTATCTATTACTCTTTAATACCAGTTAGCCAAGTGCTGCTACTTTTAGGAGGAAATAAAAATGGCCAGACTAAAGACATTAATCAAGCAGAAAAAATCTATAAGGACTGGGTCTATGACTAAGTTTAAAAAACAGCCGCGCGAATATAATCCAACTAAAGACTTACTAGATGAACAATTAATTGCCAAAGCAATTTGGGAATGCTTAAAAGAAAATGATCCTGATGGTGTGATTGAAATTTTAGAGGCTCATATCAGCGCCAAGAATAAGAGTCAGCTTGCCAAGGAGCATGATTTACCTAGAACAACTCTATATCATGCCTTTAAAAGCAAAAATCCTACTCTTCACACGCTTGCCAAATTGATACATGCAACAGTCTAAAGAGTAAGTTATGCAGAAAAATAAGAAACTGGGATTCAATCTAAGGTTGACATGATGCTTAAATTACCTCCAAAAAAAGTTGTGTACAATAATCAAATTGAATTGAGACTCATGTCTCCGAGAGATGGATCATCCATTTATCAAGGTGTAGTTGCTAGTTTACCAGAGTTGAAGCGGTTTATGAATTGGGCGCATTATGATGCAGACCTTGCTAAAGCATGTGCCATTTATGCTGAGTTTGAAGCCAAATCTCTAAAAGGAGAGGAGCTTAGTTTTGCTGGATTTGATCCACAGACAAATGAATTTCTTTGTTGTTGTGGTATTATTCCTGGTGATAGATTAAATTCGCGCGCATATGAAATTGGTTACTGGGTAGCCTCTCATAAAACTGGAAGAGGGATAGGAACGATTGTGGCTAAAATGCTTACCTCTTTAGCTTTTCGTGATTATCAAGCTGATAGAGTATATGTTACATGCAATCTTGAGAACCATCTTAGTCTAAAGATAATTGAGAATTGTGGATTCCACTTGGAAGGACGTCTCAGGAATTATTTTATGCAACCTACCTCTAAAATGTTGGCCGAGGGATATTCTTCAATTAGAGATGCGTTTTCATTTAGTCTTGTACCTGATGACTTATCGTCTCTAGCTTGGTTTGATGAATTTAATACAAAGCTATCCATTGCACAATATCATACAGAAGAAAAATCTCAAGCAAGTAGAGAGCGATTTGTATAAGGATTTTTACATTAGACTTCTTTCGAAATTACATTTATTTGTTAAAATTGCCTTTTTTGGCATCTTTAATCCTAAATTTTTCAGGCCTAGTTGCCAATATGCTCTTAAAATTTGGAATCAAATCTGCTCAAAAAACATCAATTTTTCCAAAAAAAGCCAATTTCGAAAGAAGTCTATTGGGCTGAGCTTGGCAGCCCCCGGATAACATCAAGGGCAAAATTTGACACAACGTTCAAAATGCCCCAAATCCAACTTCGGTTAAAAGCGAGAAAAAGCGCGTTCCCAGAATTTAGCATCTAGTTTATGTTTAGACTCTGACAGTGTTACTCTCATCCCAATGCACCACACATTCCTCTGCAATAATTGATGAGGCAGGCTCTCATATTGACAAGCAAAGATTATCAGCAAAAATTATCAAAATTCCTATTATTCGCTGCTTAAAATCCCTTGATTAAATGTATCTCATGAGATACATTAAGGTTATATGGAAATAGAGATTGAATTTTACGTTACTTCTTCTGGCCGCAATCCTTTTGATGATTGGTTTGAAAGCATTTGGGAAATGCATACAAAATCCAAGATTCTTACACGTTTGGCCCGCATGAGACTTGGGAATTTTGGGGACTGCAAGTCGTTGGGTGACGAAATTGCAGAATTGCGAATCCATTATGGCCCAGGAATAAGAATTTATTACTCCAAAATAGGTAATAAGGTGGTGTTACTTCTTTGTGGGGGCGACAAAGGATCACAATCTAGAGATATTGATAAAGCAAAGGAGTATTTAAGAGAATATCAATCCAGGGAGAAAAAACATGGCAAAAAATAAAAAATATGAAGATTGGCTTCAGGAAAAGCTTAAAGATCATGATCAAGCTGTTGCCTATTTAAATGATGCTTTAGAAGAAAGTCTAAAAGGTGACGAAGAGTCCCAACAACTTTTCCTCATTGCATTACGTAATGTTGCTGAAGCGCAAGGTGGTATTGGCGCCTTGGCCAAAAAAGCACGCGTAGGAAGAGAGAGCCTTTATAAGACTCTTTCAGGGACAGGTAACCCTAAATGGCATACTCTTGTTTCTTTGTGTGTGGCGCTAGGATTAAATCTTAGATTGACTTGACGAGGTGATAAATATTTAAGTTTTTAACTTTTAAGCGTATAGCAAGCTTGTGGATAGATGATTGTAGTTTGTATTAACGTCTGAGGAAACTAGCAATATCTGAAATGGCTTTTTTGCCTATTTCTAGCCCTTCTATACTGGTAAATCCGTGAATAGTTGGGTAATTGTAAATAATCACTGGCACATCTGATGCTTTTAATTTTTCTGCATAGGCCAATCCCTCATCATAGAGGGGATCAAACTCGGCTAAAGCAAATAAAGTGGGAGGTAACTTTGAGACATCTGAAGCATTCAATGGAGATACCGTTGGTTCCATAGCATCTGCATCCGTATTTATGTACAGCTCCCAAAACCACTCCATGAGTTTTTTGCTCAAGTAGTAGCCGGTAGCGTATTTTTTGTAAGAAGAAGTTTCAAAATTACGCTGGACCACAGGCACGACTAATACTTGCTTTTGAAAAGGAAATAATTGTTGTTGTTTTAGCCGTAACACAACAGCGGCAGCTAGATTAGCACCGGCACTAATGCCTCCAATACTTATGCAATCAGGATTACCACCCCATTCATGGATAGATCTTTTCGTCCATAAAGCCGCTGCATAGCAATCGTTTAAACCAGCTGGATATTTGTGCTCAGGAGCCAGACGATAATCAATAGAAACAATAATTGTATTGGCCTGTTTGGCGAGAGATCGACAGAAAGAATCATGGGTGTTTAAGCTGCCAAAGACCCATCCTCCACCGTGCATGGAAATAAAAACAGGTAGAGACTTATCACTGTTAGGGATGTAGATACGTAAAGGGACCTCACCTTCAGAAGTAGGGATTTTTATATCTGATACAGATTCCAACTGAATCTTAGAAGGAATAAGCGCTTCTTCAATGATGCGTCGGCTCTCTTTAATGGGAAGGTCTTCTAGCTCGCTTTCGCCACTAGGATTGTCTTTTTCCAAAAAATAATGTGTCTGTTGATCCATTTTCTGAGCTCTTTTAATAACTTAAAGTAAATTCGCCATCACATCAAGGTCAAAATTTGACACAACGTTCAGGATGCCAAAATCCAACTCCCGTTAAAAGCGAGAAAAAGCACGCTCCCAGAATTTAGTGTCTAGTTTATGTTTAGACTCTGACAGTGTTACTCTTATCCCCATCCACCACAAATTTCTTATTTTAACAAAGATATCTATAGCTTTTAATTCTGAATCACTTAATTTCCGAATAGATTGATACCCATCCAAAAATGAATGCCATAACTCTATGTCAGTAGAGCCCCGACTCCACTTAAATGTGGCTATGTCATAAACACGGTAACCATACGCACAAAACTCAAAGTCAAACATGGTAATATGATTATCTTTAGTAACGTGCTGATTATGGCCATGAACATCTCCTCCAACAATTCCATAGTTCAAATTGTCTAGATCTAATTCAGAAATTTGTTGAGTCAAGTTTTCAGCTAATCCATCAAGATAAGCGCAAGTTTTTTGATCCGTATCCCCGAAAAAGTCTTTAATACGCTTTATGGAGTCAGTAATGAGATTGTCAATACTCAAATGATTTCGGTTAAGAGTCGTCTTAAATTTATCAGAAGCCATATGAAGTTGAGCCAAAGTCTTACCAAGAATATAAGCTTGCTCCACATTCATATCAGTTGTTCCTTCAGCATAGCTAAATAGAGCGAAGAAACGAGGACCTTCTGGTGCTTGTATTAATCCATATAACTGATTGTCTAACCTACGGATAGGATATGACACAGGGATTTCATGCTGATTTAAAAATTCGAGCCATTCTAATTCAAATTGAAATTCTGAAGCTGTCATTGTTAAGTATTTGTCACCACGTGATAATCGTAAAACATATTTTTTGTTTTCTGTTTCTACTAAATAGATGTCATTAATACCTATACTTAGAATAGTAGTTTTCACAGGTCCTTCAAAATCATAATACTTTTCAACAATCTTACTGATTGTTGACGGATCAACCAAAGAAACGACAATAGAAACCTCTGACTCTTTAAGATCAAAAGCGTCTTTTTGTTTTGATAAAGTTTCATTTTCAAAGCTTGATAACGAAGTAAAAGCTAAGGTGGTTGTTAACAGAAAGAAAAGTTTATTAAAGAAATACATATTTTTGATTTAACCGCTTTTGATATTGATGACCAAATTTTATCAGGTCTATACTTAATTTACCAATGCTTTAAGGGCATTCGGGTAACCCTGGAGTCCTATGACAGCTTTGTAGGTGGTTAAGGAATTCTTTTAAAGTTTCTCATTTAATGATCTGCTTTTCTACTTTAAGTCCTTTAAAAAATGCCTGTGCTTTTGTGTACTTGCCAAAAAATAATTCTTTAAGACCACCTTTTCCAAGGTTGCAGCGGTTGATGAGATCTGCGGGAGATCTCCCAGGAACTGTAAGATAAGAATTAGAAGGTGCTTTCATTAACATTTGCAAGAATTGATTAGGCAGACTCTTGAGTTCGAGTTTGGATGAAAAACGGCGATTGTTGAATTTGGTCTTTTCGAACTTGAAATTGAGAGAGAAAAGATTGCTTGTGACACTGCGCGAGCCATTTTCACTGCTCATAGCAGCATCACATCAACCAATGTGTCTCCGGATGCTAGATTCGAACTAGCGACCAATGGATTAACAGTCCACTGCTCTACCGCTGAGCTAATCCGGAATAATTTATCAGGCTAATTATCTTCAGAGCCATAAATTAAGATATGTCATCAAAATTTGTAGCAAATCTGATATTTACTACCGCATTGTATGCTTTTATCATAATATGTTCAATAAAAATGTAAAAAAGCCTTTCTAAATAGATCTTGAGTTTGTTTTTTATGGATTTGTGGGAATTAGTTGGTGTACATACAGCGCGACATTTTGCAAAGCTCGGCGTACTTGAAATAACGATTCTTCATTAAATAGACTCCATCCAAAAAAGACCACTACCAAAGCCAGTAATGATTTCAAAGGCATACCAAGAAAACTAATTTGAACCTGCGGGGCTAAACGATTGGCAATGCCTAAAAAGAAATCAGTCATTAAAATCATTATCAGAGCAGGTGTTGCCATTTGGGTTCCTAGAATCATTACATGTCCCAGTATATGAGTAATGCTGTTATAAATTGGTGAATCAGCATGAAAGATCTCTCCTGATAGCAATTTGTCGGGTGGCAAGGCTGTGTAGGAAGTTGATACAATTTCAATTACAGTAAAAGGTCCATCAATTCTGAAAAAAAGATATATCAAAACCAAGTTAAAAAGTGTTCCAAGTGGAGATGATTGGTTTTGCATAGTCGGATCGTTGATCATTAAACTTGAACCACCACGTTGATTATCAATCAACATACCAGCAGTTTGTACAATAAAAAAGGGAAGACTCAGCATAAAGCCAATCAAAAGACCAATGAAAATTTCTTTAAATAAATAAATGGTGGCGTTGAAGTCAAAGTGGATTGGTTTTTCAGCAACAAAAAGTAACTGTGGTAGCAACACAACAAACAATGATAAAGCTAAAACTATTTTTACTGCCCCCGGCAACATTTTGGCCCCAAAAAATGGAACTAACACAATAATGGGAGTCATGCGTCCTAAAAATAAAAACATGAGTGTCAAAAAATCACTTGGATCAAGGCTGCTCCAATTCGAATTTTGATATAGGCTAATATAACTATCTGTCATGTATTATTCTGCAAATTTTAAGTTCGCAAGCTGGCAACAGTCCATTGCGGAAAATTAAGAAAAATGTTGGTGGCAAAAGCCATAATTTGTGAGCCTAACCAGGAGCCAAAAAGCATCAAAGTTAATGTTACCGCAACTAGCTTAATTGTAAAAGAAAGGGTTTGTTCTTGGATTTGTGTAGCGGCTTGAAAAATAGCCACCACTATGCCAAAAAACATGCTAACTAGAATTGGCGGAGCTGACAGAATTAAAATAAGCAATAACCCTTGATATGCTAGTTGAATAACCTGTGAATGAATCATCTTTTTCCCTCATACGTTATACAAATGTTTTTATTAAGCCCTCTATGAGGATAGTCCAACCATCTAGCATTACCAAGAGGAATAATTTCAGTGGCATTGAAATAGTTACAGGTGAGAGCATCATCATCCCCATCGCAAGCAAAATATTTGAAGTCACAAGATCAATTACAAAAAAAGGAATATAAATCAACACGCCGATTTCAAAGGCATCTTTTAATTGACTGGTGATGAAAGAAGGAACAAGAACAATAAAATTGCTCGGTTCAAGTGTTGTACGATATTCTTCTGGTAATCCGCGGTAAACCAAGCGATAAAATAGGGCTTGATGGCGTGAAGAGCTATTTTTTTTCAAAAATTCGCGAAAAGGCTCGCGGGCAGCCGTTACTACTTCAATCACATAGGTAGAGGCATCAGATGATAATATAGACTCAGGTGTGCCACCTTGTTTATCAATGACAACTTTTGCGGCATCATACATTTTTGAGACTGTTGGATACATCACAAATAGGCTAAGTAAAAAAGCTACACCGTTAATAACCTGGTTTGGTGGCGCTTGTTGTACACCCAAGGCTGTTCGCAGTAAAGAGAGGACTACAACAATTTTGAGAAAAGAGGTCAAAACCATGATTATAAATGGCAATAACCCCATAAAAACTAACAACAGCGATTGAGATACTAGCGAAGGTTTTGTTATGCTTGCACCTGGAGTAATAGTAGTAGCAGTTGTTAAAGGATGAGCTCCAGTGCTACCTGTAGGGGTTGTCTTGGCACGATTTGGTGTTATTGATTTATTATTTTGAGTAGCCGCAATTTCATTATATGGGGATGAGGCTATTTCTTGACCAAATGCAATAGATGAAGGTTGTGAATATAACCAGTCTGGAACTAAACCAAAAAGAGCCAAACCTACTAATGCGGCTATGCAAATCTTAAAAGAAGAAATTTTAAATAAAGTCGCAAAAAATGACATGCAGTCTTCCTTATCATACTTAAACTTTTTTTTGTAATTCCATTAGCCTAATCTCTAAAACTGTCAAATCTCATAAATTTAAAGAGGGGAGCATAAGAAAGTTTATTCATGAGTTGTTTTAGGTTTTTCTTTCATCAATGAGGCAAAAGCTTTTTCTAACATTTTCCAGCGCTGTTCAAGTTGCGCATTGATAATACCAATTTCTGTTTCAATCACACAACCACCCATTTCAATGTCATCGCGTGATCGTATTGACAGACTTTCTAAATTTTCAAAAAGCTCGCGCAGGCGTGATTTGTTTTGTTCTAAAACTTCTAATTCTTTTTTATTAACGTAAATGATGATTTTTTTGTGTTGAGAAACAGAACGCAATTGTGCTAATACAATATCAACAATGCTATTTTCAGAAAGCTGAATTTCACGACCAACAATTTTTTTGGCCGCTTTTAATGCTAAAGGTACAATCATCTTTTGTGTTTCTTGATAAATATCTTGTAGTTTTTGTTCAAAAGCTGCTAATTGTTCGCTCCATGCATTAAAGCCTTCTTCATAACCATGACGGTAACCCTGTTCTTTTATTTCTTCACATTCTTTAGTGACTTGTAAACGATAATCTTCTGCTTCTTGTTTAATAAGGATGAGCAATTCATCTAAATTTTGTAATTCAGAAAATTCTTGAGCAGTAATAATTTTTTTGCCTGGCACTGGACTAACTTGGATCCCTGAAATCAAGGAAAATAATTTTCTTTTCACACTTGTGCACTATTAAAAAATTGAATGATATTTATTACTTGTTGTTGAAGAATATCAGTGACTTTTGGCATTGCCTCTTGTTGATATTCTTTAATTAAAATATTGCCTCGCCCAGTATCTAAAATACGCGATATGTACCAGACAAAATCAGGATGTTCGCCACAACAAGCCCTTCCTAATCTCAATAAGCCACGACGATGTAAAATTCGCTTAAGCAATGTGCTGTCTTGTTTTGCTAAGTCAATACCCAATTTTGGGGTAACTAATTGCTCTTTCTGATGCAAACATTGCTTTAAGTAATATAATTGCGGTGGTGTCAGACAAGCATATAAATTTTGCAAATGTTCGCGACTAACAATATGTCTAATCTCACTAGCAGCGTCGTAAAGTCCCAAAAAGTCTATTAATTTTATCAAATTAGATTTATTCCATTTCACTAATTGAGAGATTTTAGTAATGGGTAGATATTCAATAGCCAAATGTTCATCACCTTTAAGGAGAGAATACAGTTGATTGTGGATAAAAGTTTTAACAATTGGTGCAGGCTGCACATAATCTGTTTGTGGTAAACCAATTAACTGATGAGAATTTAGACTACCTAAAATAACAGACTGTAAATTATTTGGAAAAGAACTCAATAAAGGTTCTATCCATGAATAATGGATCGATTGCAGTAAGGTAGATGCTTGAGTTAGCATAGGTGATAATTCACTAGAAGTGACCTCTTGCGCTAAAAATGACCCTTTTTCACTGGCATCTAAAAATTGAATCAAGTGCTCTTGTGCTGCGTTGTGATAACGATTAATAAACACGCGCAACATTAACCAACCTCTTTTATCCATCTATACCCTTTGGTACAGCGCGATTATGGCACATCCTTATTGCTATTATCTTCTGGTGAATTCGATTCAGTAGACTCAGTTGTATTAGGTGTGGTCTGGTCATGCTCTTCACCTTTGTCTGAATTTTGCGCTTGTTGTTGTAAATTTTCAAGTGTAATGGGTTGAAAAGAAATAAGTTGTTTAAAAAAAGATTTAACGCTTCCAAACTGCTTAAATAGTGGGTAACACATCCAAATTAAGAGCGCTAAAATAAATAGCGCTAGCACAAGCAAAGTAATTAAAGAAAAAAAGATTGTTTGAAATAAACCGACCGATTCTTGTGCAATCATCAACGACCATACTTGTACTAAGTTGCGATCTGAATCAGATAATGTTCGGAATTGTGCTTCATTGACACGGGCCCTATCTCCCACTACAGTAACATTATTATACGCTAACCCCGGCACACTTCCAGAGACGAGGCTTTTAATGCGATTACTTAAATGTGAATTTGGGTCATCTAAAATACCAGTATGTTGCACAAATACAGCGGCTGTAACAGGTTGTTTATTGGAACCAGGATTTAAAGGATCTTCTTCTGGCACTGAGATTTGTACTTCGGCATCAAGCACACCATCGATTTTGCGAATTATGCTCGCTAACTGTTCTCCTAAACCTGCCTGATATTTCACTTTTTCTTGCATGCCTGAAGGAACTAAGCTTGATGAAGAAAATATCCCTAGTAGATTTTGACTACGTCTACGTGGTAAACCTACCTGGTTAAGTAAAGCCATTGCTTCATTTGCTTTATATTCTGGTACACTGACATTCCACAATTGTACTTTAGAGCCGCCTCCACCCTCGCCAGCAGCCTCACTTTTAGTCGCCGAAATGCCATTAGCTGAAAGATATACCAAAATTTCATTAGCATCTTTTTCTTCTAATTTATTTACTATCACCCGATTAGATTCGCAACTGCTGCATACCAAAGCTAACAAGAGCAAAACTAATGGATATAAAGAACGAAGAAAAGTCTGTTTATTGGCAATATTTTTTTGCATAAATCACTCAAATATGTATTTCAAATCTGTTTGTGGATGCTAGCATAATGGCGAATTTTGGGCTATATTATTACCACTAAATTTGTTTTGCGCTAATTAACTTTTTTGGGAATTAGCAAAACTAGGGTTGGTTGCTTGATTGAAAAAGAAAGAGTTTTTTAGTTAGATTACAGCAGCTATAAAAATTGTAGTTTTAAAAAATTTTTGAAAGCGCTTGATGAATTTATCGATTTTACTTACAATGAGAAGCTTCGAAAAAAAGTTGTTGCGATAAGGAAATTAATGGATGAAATGCCCATTTTGTCAACATGATGGTCTAAAAGTCACCGATTCGCGCGATGCTATCGATATAAATGCAATTCGGAGACGGCGAGAATGTTTGCGTTGTGCACGTCGCTTTACTACATTTGAAACGGTTGAGTTAACCATTCAAGTTAAGAAAAAAAATGGGACGTGTGAAGAATTTCAGGCGCAAAAATTATTTAACGGCATAGAGGCTGCATGTCGTCATACAAAAATTAGTCGTGATCAGGTAGCATTAATTACTTCTAGTATAACAGATGAACTAATGCAGTCTCAATTAACAGAAGTAAGTACTGTGCGGATCGGTGAGTTGGTCATGAAAGAATTGCAAGCACGTGATCCTGTTGCCTATATCCGATTTGCTTGTGTTTATAAGCGTTTTCAGAAATTGGGCGAGTTGGAAGAGGCCATTAAAATTATTCACAGTGATGATGAAACATTGTTGATAAAGGTACCGGAACCTAGTTAAAACATTCTTGGCCAAACTATGGCCGCAAACGCTAAAGAATAGGGAGTCGAATATGGCATTAAAAAAATCCGATATTGAGCGCTTTAAATTGCGCTTGGAAGAAATGCGTAGGCAGCTAATGCGTTCTTTAAAGGGGTCGACTGATGAAGTTAAGACGCCAGACGAAGCAACAGGTTATTCACAACATCAAGCTGATCAAGGTACTGACGATTTTGGACGCACAATTAACTTGGAAGTAACTAGTAAAGAGTACAGTCTATTGCGACAAATAGAGCGAGCCTTGGAAAAAATTGAAAACAATACTTATGGCATTTGCGATATTACTCAAGAAGAAATCCCCTTAGCGCGCTTAGAAGCTATACCTTATGCTGTGATGACTGTAAAAGCCCAAGAAAAATTAGAAGCACAAGAAAAAATCGAGAAGGGTTTTTTATAATTTAAGGTCACATGATTAGCTCTTCTGTTCCAAAGATTACTTCTACGCCAAGATTTTCTTTTGCGTTAATCGTTATAGGGTGGTTAGTATTTGTACTAGATCGTCTTTCAAAAGAATTCGTCTTGCAACGCTTGCCTTTGATCGATTCAGCATTTTATAACTATCCTTACGGCGGTATTGGAATATTTGAAAATTGGGGGGGGGTTGAATTTTCTATAAATTACACCACCAATGCTGGTGCTGCTTGGGGTATTTTTAATAGTTATCCACACGGATTAATTGCTTTACGGATTGTTTTGATTGCCATCCTCACAATTTATTTGCTCTATTTTAACATAGATACGCTCTTCAGAATTCCCATGACAATGATTATCGCTGGCGCAATGGGCAATATTCTCGATTTTTTTCTTTATGGTCACGTTATTGATATGTTTCATGTAGTACTTTGGGGTTATGATTTTCCAGTCTTTAACGTGGCGGACAGTGCCATCACATTGGGAGTGTTTGCTATTTTTTGTTTATCTTGGCGTAACAGGATTGTAAATAATGCTTGATGATGTTGCAATTGTTCCGCAAAGAGCTACTATCGGACCAGCTCTTCAAGCTTCCCAATGGCAAAAAATTGCCGTATTGCTTGATACTGATGAAATGGCAGATTTGTTGACTTTTTTAGATGACTTTTGGATTTTTCGCATTAGCGGTTTAATGCCCATCAATAGTGGTGTGATTAGCAAAAAATCTTTTTTAGAAGTTTATAGTGAATATATAAAAGCATTGCAACAAGGTCATTTATCAAAAAATACTCATTTGGCAACATATTTTTCAGCGGTATGGACTAATAACTGCGCAGCGCTTTATCAGGTGGCGATTAATGATAAACAGCAGTTAATACGTCTTTGTCGACCAGCTATACAATTACAAGATCACCGTTTTACTTATTCAAACAATAGCCATAAGTTTCATTCTATGGTTTTTGGGTTGGATACTATTCAGTGGGGAATTCAATTCTCTTTTCCACACTTGTTTTTAGACGAGCACAACGTTGTGCATGTGATTAAAGAGCAATCTGAATTTTCAAACACTATTTTATTTAAAAAGCTTCAGAGATATATACGTGCCCACACCATTGCAACTCCTTTTGTATATGCTGGGCAGAGGGTAAATGCACCCATGCGTCTTGGCAAAAAATGTTTAAGTTGGGTGAATAATCATCCACAATTGGCGGCAAAAGGTTTGAGTATTCAAGATAGTGTTTTAAAACGCAGTGATAAAGCGCAAGAGCTTGCCTAAATCTTAGAGGCTTTAAAATTTATAGGGGTTTATATGATTTCATTAGACTTCCACAATCAACTTAAGTATTTATCAAAAAATTTCCTAGATTATTTAGTAAATAGCAGTCGCACTGTCAATTCCACCATCGATACCGATACAATAAAAAAAATCATCTCTTTGCAAGAATTTCTAATGTCAAATGTAAGTCAACTGGACAGTCGCGACACTTACTCATTACTGGAACTACAAAAATCTGTTTATTTGCTAAACAAGCCAGGTTTGCCGACAGCTGATATTGAACGTTTACGACTACTTGATACGATCACGGCAGCATCAATTAAAATGATCTCTCTAAGTTTAAATATCAATCAACTCAAGTTACCTCAAGATCTTTCACAAATCCGCTTAATGTTACCCCCTCATGCACAAGCTTATGTGCTAGCGTACATCATAAATCGAGACCAAATCCCCATCAAAGAGCTTTCCTTAAATCCACAAGAAGTACGGGAAATGGCATCTTATTTAACATATCTAGACTGTCAAGATGCTCTTGATGGCTGGAATGTAGAGGAGATCGAGAGCTTTTTAAGTACCTGTTCTAACCTAAAGCACTTAAAAATTAATTCATCCAATATTAAAAAACTTCAAGCTTTTCCCATGTGTGAAGAAGTCGATTGTAGTGGTTGTAGACAATTAGAACATTTAGGAGCACTTCCAAAATGTGAAAGGTTTACATGCAATGAATGCCCTTTACTAAAGCAAAATGAATTTGTACATGAAAATGTGAACTTTAGCATATACGCTTCAATAATAAAACCAAAAATTGAAGAAATATGTCGGCAATATAGGATACCACCTCAGTTCCTTTTGGGCTTTTTTAAAATCTACGGAAACATAGAACAAAATTTTCAAATTAATGGATTGTTTAATGGCCGAACTCCTTTAATTAAGGCTATCGATGTAGATAAACCTCCTTTGATTAAAGCACTGCTAGCATTAGGTGCTGATACGCATCAATGTGATGTAAGAGGGGTATCACCATACATGTGGGCCATAAAAAAAAATAACTTTGAGCTTGTCAAATTATGGGGTGGCACTGCTGAGATAAATCATCGTGACCAGAATGGTGAATCACCTCTTTTTTGGGCAGTAAAAGAGAGCGAAGAGGCTAAAATGGTTGATTTAGTTTATAAATTAGGAGATCAAGAGGTCAATGTGTATAACCATCAGGGACTATCCCCTCTTATATTCGCAATGTTCAACAAAAAACCAGCGTTAGAAGAAATGTTATTAAATCTTGGGGCAGACCAGGAATATGCCATAGAAGGTTGCAAAAGAATATTTCTAGCACATATATGGGGAGTAGGGGGTTTTTCGATATTAAAGGATAAAAAAGGAAAATCACACAATTTGAGGTTAGAAGGTTGTAGAGATTCCTATATTATGCAAATGCTCTCTGAATATGGGACTAGTTTTTTTGAGAGTAGCGATCTTATTGATGAGAGCATGATCTCTAAAAAAGAACAGCAAGTAATCTTAGAATCATTGGAGCGCTCCTATCCTTTAATCGATAGTGATGAAATTCTCACTAGGGCCAGATTAGGAAAGCCTTGCGTAATTCTAGCGGGAATCGAAGGTCATTGGATTTCTATGGTTGTTTTTCAAGGTAAATTAGTGATCTTTAATAGAGGTATGGGTGGCAAAGATAATGCCGCAGAAATCTACAAACTTCCAGAAGAAATCACGGTAGATTTCATCAAAAAATTGACGACAATATATGGTACTGGGACAATAGACTCTAGTGCAGCAACTTTTAATAAAATGATTACCGATTTAAACTTGCCATATTTGGGTGGATTTAAGCAAAAAGATCAAAAGGTTGGCAATTGTGGTTGGGCAAGTGCTAAAGGAGCGCTTGGGGTCTTAATAGGGAAAAAACTCTATAAAATTTTCACCTCTTTTTCTCGTGCCAAAGGACTAGAGGAATATGTACATACCTCAAAACAGATCGATTGGGTATTAGTAGACAAAATTAAAACTAAGGCAAAAAAGAAAGCAGAACTCCTTGGGCCAACTTTTGTTTTACAAAAAAGTCTAGAAAACCAAAAATTGATCTAATATTTGTATGTTAAGACGGTAACCTGAGTTTTGAAACTCAGGTTATCCGACCATAAACTTTAATTAGCTGAATTTAGCCAAGCTTGTGGAACGATCACAACTTTAGCACGAGAAACTTTGTTTTTAGGAATTATGTAATATACCGAATATGCAGAAAAGACATTCTTCAAAGTTGAATGTATATATTCAAACGAACACTCATTTATTTTGTCGCTTGTTGCATAATAATCATAACCAATATCCCATCTACCAGGTACTTTAAAATCATCGATTACCACAATACAATTGTCTTTATGTGTTTTGCCTATTTCTTCTAATTCTAGTAATAAAGGCCAGTGCGCATTCCAATGCGCATCAAGATAAAAAAGAGTGCGCTTATCTTGCAAAGATGGCAAAAGCTCGCTGATAACTTTTTCTGAACTACCAAATAAACATTGTGTATTGGAGAATTCATCTAAACGTTTTTTCGAATCCACATATGTATCTTCATTTATTTCAATTGTATACACCTCATCAAAAAGTAATGAAAAGGCTACTGTTGTTCCACCTCGGAAAGTACCAGTTTCGACAGCACATTGGATATTGAAGTTCTTTTTAAGATCAGCAAAAAGGGGGATTAATTCAGGTGCATAATTAAAAGCATAAAAGCCCAACCGCCAGGCTTCCATATTTAATTTACCTGGATAGTACCCAGCATCGATGGTAGGATATTCTTCAAAACTTATAACGTGATTATTTTGATTTAAAATACTTTCGTTAGATTGAGCACATATAAAATTCGTAGAACCAATCAAAAGTAGGCCTAGGCTAATCCACTTCATAAAATGTCTCCTGTTTAGAATGGGTGATTTAAATTAAATTTTTTATTTTTTTTTTACAATATAAATTGAAATCTATCTTTGGCGTAGGTTTGAACAATACACTCCTTGTGTTCTCTAGCGTCAGTTTTTAAGTGTTTTAATTGACAAAATTTTATTTATTATTTATCTGATGTAGGTCGAAAAATAAGGAGTGAATGTGAAAAAGATCATATTGTCAATTTTTTTATTTTTATTTATCAGTACAACTATGTGGCAATCAGCGCTATATGCGCAGAGCAAAAAAAAATTAGCTAATGAAGACATTTTATTATGCTTAGAGAGTGCCACACATCATAGTGGAATGTTTGGCGTTTTCTTAACTGCCTTAGGGGCCTTGGACTTTTATGAAAATGAAGGTTATGGGGGGATATATTTTAATTTGAATTCAGGTTTCTACTATGATGCATCAGTTGGTCCTAATTGGTGGGAATATTATTTTGAGCCGTTGGGGCTCTCAGGTAACGTGTTAACAAGACAAGCTCTAACTTTGTCACAAGTTTATGATTTTGCTTTTGGTACCCTGCTGCACATGCCACGTCAAAGGGGATTTGAATTAATACAAAAATATGTGGTTGTTAAAGAAAATATCTTAGATGAAGTGGCACAATTTAAAAGAGATAACTTTCAAGATAGTTATGTTATCGGAATGCATTATCGTGGAACAGATAAAATTAGACTAGAGGTAAATAAACTCTCTTTTGAATACATTACAGAAGCGATTAAAAAAACAATACAATCAGTTCCAGAAGATAAGCAAAATAATTATCGTCTATTTATCGCTACTGATGAACAACAGTTTTTAGATTATATTTTCCAAAAATTTAATTGCCCGATTATCTACACGAATGCTCTTCGTTCTACAGACGACATCGCAATTCATGATAGAGCTGGTTATGAAAATGGTTATAGTAATTATTTAAAAGGCAAAGAAGCGCTGATTGATTGTTTGCTTTTATCGCAATGTGATTTTTTGATAAGAACCGAATCAAATCTTAGTAGAGCAGCCGAACTATTTAATCCAACATTACCAGTCTTATTCCTAGATAGCGGTTGGAAGGTATACATTCCAAAATAAAGGTTTAAGGGCCCTCTGGCGAATTTTCGATTTGTCGTTTGAGTTGGATTGAAATTTCATCACTATCTACAAATTCTGCGGAGGCATTGATACCTTCGCAGCTTTGGGCAGTTTCATTCCAAGCATTTATTGATTTCAAATTACTTGGCCACCACGGAAAAGTTTGACATTGGATGGGACGATTAGCATAGAGCTGACATTTATTATCGACGCTTAAGAAAATACAAGCATAATTATCATCTATTTTGACCTCGCGTAATGATAGACGTCCATCTACTGCACGCACATATTTTTCTTTGAAGTCTAAAATATTTATTTTAAGATGTGCGGCCATGGCTTCAATTTCTTCTTCACTTACCCACACATATCCAGGGGGCCCAGTGCAACATTTTCCGCAGCCAGTACACTCAAAACGTAAACCCTTAGAATACCAAAGTTCTTGATCTGTGATTATTTTTAACATTTTCTTTTTTTATTATTTTTTGAAATATATTATGCTTTAACATCAGATTAAAAAAAAGTCCTCATGCCATAAGTAGCATGAGGATGGTGTTATGAAAAAAAATTAGCTAAATATGCTGCTCACACTATTAGCATAGCCGCAAGCTACGGCAACGGTTGTAATAGTTCGCGCACACTTGCCAAAGGTATAACACCGACATTAGTTTCTCGGTCTTCAAAGCCTATAGCTAAAACTAAGTTGTTTTCATCATGATCAGTAGTCATGCCAGCGCAAAATTCTATCCCCTTATGTTTAAAAATAAAAGGTAAGGAAGCTTTTTGTATTACAAAATCGCGATCCATCCAAATAAAGCGGTGCATATAAAAACGCTCATTTTGAAAAACCATTTCATGTACTAAGGCCAAATACCCACCATCAAACTCAATGGGAGCAGCTGAGCCACGCCATTGTGAAAAATTATGTTTTGGGGTGTATTCAATAGTTTTATTACACATGCCATTATTTAAGTCTGGCAGATGAATAATAAAAGGATCGTAAGAATAGAGAATGTGTATTTTGTCATCTTTGACAAAAGGCAACCAATTTTTCTCACAACGAGTTAAGTCAGGACCTATTAATGGTAATAATTTTTCTATATTTCGTTCGCTGTTTTTATTGGATGAACCTAACTTACATAAAGACTGTTGGTGGATATGCGGTGGTTGCGGATTAGTATCAAGGGTTGTACAAGTAAACCAAATGGCATTGTCATAATGAAAAAAGCGTGGATCCTCCACACCTTTTACATTGACAATCGAAGGGTGGCGCGGACGCTGTAGTTCCTCGAGAATCTCTTCTTGTTTGGTGGTCTGCCAATTTTTGTCTAAAGTTACTAAAAAATTGCGTGAACGTACGGTGTGAGTTGTATCTTGGCCATCTAAAAGAGTAAAGTTAACAGCTCCTTTCTGAGTGTAGTTAACAGCACCACAGATTAAGTTATAACCATCTTCAGTACGTTGAATTGAAGCATTTTTAGCTTGATAGCGGGCGGCTAAACCGGGCCTAACATATGGTAAATCTAAACCTACTGGATGATAGGTAATATCAGCTAAGTTATTAACATAAAAAAGGGCATTCAGGTAGGCTCGCTGTATTATGTAAGAGGGTGCCGTACGACTTAGAATAAGTCTGTTGATCGCTTCTAGTCCATCTGAGCGATATGGTGTGTAGTATGATGCTATTGATAAAATTTCATCAAATTGATAATCATATGTTGGATAAGATACAAAAAGGAGTTGATCGTTTGGGTAGGCGATACGCTTGCCATGTTTAGCAAACATGTAGGCAAGGTGTGGAGACGAATTTGAACCATAATGGCTAGCTACTTTTTGTAAGGTTTCAGAGCGTTCTGGATTATATTCGTAGGCATCAAGATAGTAATTCAGCGCTTTTTCCCATAAATCTAAAGCTTCGTAGCACTCTCCAAGCATATACTTAGAATACCAGACCTCTTCTTTCCAACCACCTTGTTGAATCCTTTTTAGATACCATGGAATTGCTTCTTCACAACGGCCTATTGATTTATATGACTGAGCTAGATAAAACATATAACGATGATTATTAGGTTCATCTTTTAGACCGGCTGTCAATAAAGCAATATCGCGCTCGAATTTATCGGCTTTGCAGCCACCATCTTCACGATCGTCAATGCTTAAAGTTTTAAGTTTTGTGGGCCCATTTGCAAATGGACAATTCCAATACTCATGTGTTACACCTACACACGACCAGGGTAGTGAAGCTCGTATTAAACGTGTATTGTAATATGAAATAAAAATGTTAGTTTGGGTTAGCAAATAGTAATCATCGCGCAGATCTTTTTTGGTGAATTCTGGTGAAATGTCTAATAGCATGTCGGCATCAAGTAACAATAAGTAAGTATTTGGCAAAGAAAATCCCAATTCACTCAAGGTTTGTTGAGCAGCCTTAGCAGAAAGAGTTCTATTATGACCAAAGTTTTGCCAAGTGTGTTGATGTACTTTGCCCGGAATGTTGTGTTCATCCATAAATTTTTCAATTATGGCCACTGTATTATCAGAAGAACCAGTATCACTGATTGAAATGCAATCAACAATATTTTTAACGCTATTTAAACAACGCTCAATGATACGTGATTCATTTTTTACAATCATTGTCAAACAAATTTTAGGGGCAGCTTCATTTGATACCGCAGTTGATTTTGGTACACTGGCAGCAAACAACTCTCCCAATAAAAAGGTTTGGAAAATAAATACCAGACATAGTCTTACTAGCAATTTTGAGGCGATAAAATTTTTCATAAGATTTCTCTATATTGATTTTAATCGAAATGACAGGCCGTTTGTTTGGTAATTGAGCTGTAGTTACAGCGTTGATATCCGAATTTGGTCTGAAATAAAAAAAAGCGATTGTCTTTTTGCATTTCAGCCCAATAACGATCGCAGCAATAATATGGATTTTTGGTAGTCAATAATTTGTTGTAGCCATCTTGAAAATAAAATAAAGCTTTGTGCGCTGTTTTATTATTTAACAAATAGGCTGAAGAGGTTGTGCAAACTTGATAAGATAGCAATAATAAATCATCATAAGGCTTGATATCATGGTATTTACTTGCGGCTAGCAAGCAAACATCATAATCATAATCGCGTTCAAAAAATAGACCAAGACGCTCTAAACATCCTTGAATATCAGCTGTGAAGGTAATGTCATCTTCTAATATTAGACAGTGTTCATGTTCGGTACTTAAAAAATGAGAAACGACATCTAAATGATTTTTAGTTGCGCCAGCTATTGGATCAATATTTGGATCATTGGTTGGCCGCTCCACTTGTGCCTGATAATGATAAATGCGATCTAAAGGGGCTTGTAATCGGCATAATTCAGCTAAAATTTCTTGATAGCGATCTGCACGCTCTTTCAAATTCAGAATGTAAATAATGCCAACCGATTCCCAAGACTTGTGATACTCACAAACATCGTGTTTGATTTGATTAAAATAAAGTGGATGCCGCCAAATTTTATTAGTATATGGTAGATTGTTGTGACTATGGTGATAATTGCCATAGACTATAACAAGTTCGTTCTCATTAGGTATACGGGTTGGATCAGTAGTGGCGATTACTTGCAGCCCTTGTTCTTGCAATTTTTGTATAACGCGGTTACTGTGCGCTATTACCCATTCATCAACTAAAAGGCAATCAAAGTAGCGATAAAATGGTGCTGCTGCTTCGGCTTGGCCATTGTCTGTTAAATTGGCGATGATTTTTAAGATCTCAGGGGCTTGAAGAAGCATTTCATTTTGTGTATGGCTGCTGGTTTGTTCCCAAGCTTGGATTGGATTGATTATGTAAAATAATCCTGTAAGAGCCATTAAGGAAATATTCGTCCAATTTTCATATCTTAACATTAGTCTCTCCGTTAGAAGATGAATTAGTAATAATAGACTTCTTTGGAAACTAGCTTTTTTTGGAAAGATTGATATTTTTTGGCATCTTTAATCTCAAATTTTTCGGCCCTTCTTGCCAATATGCTCTTAAAATTTGGAATCAAATCTACTCAAAAAATATCAATCTTTCCAAAAAAAGCTAGTTTCCAAAAGAGTCTAATAAAAGTTAAATTTTATCTATCGGTTGACACATTAAAGAAAAAAATTTTATTTGACAATCTTTGCTTTTGATATTTAGTAGGGTGCTTTAAAAACTGGCCTTACGCATAATTTGAAGAGTGCCTTTAGTACCTATCCGAAAGCATCTATAAAGTAGACACATTTTGCAAAGAGCTTAGGCTATTTGCTGCAATGTATCTCATTATATATAGCTCTAGGCTATGTCAAAAATCACTTGTTCAAATTATGCGTAAGGTGAGTTAAAATAGGCTTGGAGTAAAAATACAAAGCCGAAGTTTAGAGCTCTTCGAGCACTTTCCAGAGCATATGTGAATTCGATCCCTTTAATAAAACAACATCAGCTTTTTTTAAATCTTGTCGTAACGCATTAATTAATGAATCGCGCTGATCAAACCAATAAACTGGTTTCCCTTTGGTTTTCCATAATTCATACATGGGTTGGCAATCAGAACCGAGACAATATAAAATATCGACATTTTCTAAAGCCGTGGCTGCGACATTTTGATGACAACTAAACGAAAATGAGCCAAGTTCAAGCATACTACCTAAAACGGCAATTTTACGGCCCGTTGTTTGTGGTGTGGGCATAGCGACTAATGCTGCTTTGGTCGAAATTTCTGAGGCGTTGTAACTATCGTCAATAAACAAAGCCATTTCGTGTTGTATTATTTGACCACGCCCCTTTGTTAAATTTAATTTAGGTATAACATTTTCAAGAATCTCTTTTGGTACATTAAAATAGTCAGCCACAGCCAGTGCGGCTAGTAAATTTTGCAAGTGGTGCGAACCGTTAATTTGCCATTTTGCAAATGGGCCAATTAAGTGCCCGCTGCTATTTTTAAACCACAATTGATTGTTAAGCAGTTTTAATTGATAGTCTGCAGCTAGTGTGTCAATTGCAAAAGATCGTTTTTGGCAATTGCCAACATTGTAGACGTAATCATAATTTGCCAAATTATGTGGTAAAATGCCTATTTTGGTGCGCGGATGTGAGAAAATTTCGCTTTTGGCTTTAGATATTTCATCTAGTGTTTCAAAATTAGCAGCATGTACCAAAGCGACTGTGGTAATAAGGGCTACTTCAGGAGGAGCAATAGCTACGAGTTGCAAGATGTGTGATGGTTCAGTCATGCCCATTTCCAAAACCAACAACTCATCTTGCGCGCTGCTGTCATTTAAGATAGTGAGTGGTAAACCAATTTGACTATTGCTATTACCGCTTGAAACGGCAATTCGATAGGATGGTGATAGTAATTCGTAAATAAACGTTTTTGTGGTGGTTTTGCCAACTGAACCAGTGACACCAACCACACGTTGTTGCGAGTTAATGATTAATTGAGAGGCTATTTTTTGCAATGCGGCGAGGGGGTCATTCACTACAATGCAAGGCAAATCTAAATCAGTAGGCAATGTTTCTTTTGATACGACGGCTCCAATGGCCCCCTTGTTTTTGACCTCTCTTAAAAAGGCATGTCCATTAACTCGTTGGCCAGGTAATGCAAAAAAAAGTTGCCCGGGCAATATTTTGCGTGAATCAACTGCGTACCCAGTGATAATCTGTGATGTGTTATGAGGGGGAATGGCTGCTGTTACATTTAATAAATTAGCTATATTATTTAAAGTTAAGTGACGCATTTTATCCTATTACTTAGGTTATTAGTGAGACAAATAAATCGATAATTTTAATACCAATAAAGGGGCTAATAAGTCCACCTACGCCGTAGATTAGTAAATTATGTAGCAATAATTGTTCGGCAGGCTTAGGACGATAATGAATACCTTTAATGGCTAGAGGGATTAATAGCAAAATAATCAAGGCATTAAAAATTACGGCACTTAAAATAGCGCTATGTGGAGAATTTAATTGCATGATGTTGAGAATTGCTAAAGGTCCATCTTCATTTGCAACCGCATAAAGATTGCCAAAAATGGCCGGTATAATGGCAAAATATTTGGCCACATCATTAGCTAAACTAAAAGTGGTCAAAGCTCCACGCGTCATTAAAAGTTGTTTGCCTACTTCGATGATATCAAGTAATTTGGTAGGATTGCTGTCTAAATCTACCATATTACCTGCTTCTCGTGAAGCTTGAGTGCCAGTATTCATGGCTACACCTACATCAGCTTGTGCTAAAGCAGGGGCATCATTGGTCCCATCTCCGGTCATTGCTATTAAATGACCTTTATTTTGCGCATCGCGAATATAGTTTAATTTTATTTCAGGTGTTGCTTGAGCAATAAAATCATCGACACCAGCTTCGGCAGCAATTGCTCCTGCGGTCAGTGGATTGTCACCAGTAATCATAATGGTGCGAATTCCAATTTTACGCATTTCAACAAAGCGTTCTTTTAACCCACCCTTGATAATATCCTTAAGGTATATAACCCCTAAAACATTGGCACCATCAGCAACAATTAATGGCGTGCCCCCTTTGCTTGAAATCGTTTCAACGACCCCATTAAGATCAGATGGAAAAATACCTCCCAAGTTTTCTACCAGTGCTTTAATAGTATCAACAGCACCTTTGCGAATTTTGCGAACTATTTGCCCTTGTTCATCAATAAAATTAACACCACTCATACGTGTTTCAGCAGAAAAAGGGATGAATTGCACTTTTTTCGGATCTAGTGTTTCGGCTCTTAGATCAAATTTTTGTTTGGCTAATACGACTACTGAACGACCTTCAGGTGTTTCGTCAGCAATAGAAGCTAATTGTGCTATTTGTGCAAATTCAAATGGTGTTATTTTCTGTGCAGGTATAAATTCAACAGCCATTCGATTTCCCAAAGTAATTGTTCCCGTTTTATCGAGAATCAATGTATCAATATCACCAGCTGCTTCAACAGCACGACCACTTTTGGCTACCACATTGTGTTGTATTAGACGATGCATGCCAGCGATACCTATTGCATTTAACAATGCACTGATGGTGGTAGGAATTAAACAAACCAACAAAGCGATTAAAATGGGTAGAGTGATGAATTGAGATAGAGCTTGCCCAGCAGCTGCTGCACTATATTGCGCAAAGTTTGTAATGGAAAATACAGTTAGCAAAAATAAAATGGTTAGTGCCGATAAAACAATATTTAAGGCAATTTCATTAGGAGTTTTTTGTCTTTTAGCCCCTTCGACTAAAGCGATCATGCGATCCAAAAAATTGCGCCCTTTTTCTGAAGTTATTTTAATAATAATGTAATCGCTGACAACGCGAGTTCCGGCTGTTACGGCGCTACGATCGCCACCGCTCTCTCTAATGACTGGTGCTGATTCTCCAGTAATAGCTGACTCATCGACTGAAGCGATTCCTTCAATTACTTCTCCATCAGTTGGAATAATGTCAGTAGCCTCGCATAATACACAGTCGCCTTTTTTCAAATCCACCATTGGAACAACTATGGTTTGATCAGCGATAATTTTTTTTGCCATGGCATTAGTTTGTGCTTTTCGCAAACTTAGGGCTTGCGCTTTGCCACGACTTTCGGCAAGAGAACTAGCAAAATTAGCAAATAAAACTGTAAACCATAGCCACAACATAATTTGAAAATTAAAGCTAGAGAATGGACTGATCAAGACTAAAATGGTAGATACGATCGCACCAATATAGGTGACGAACATTACTGGATTACAAAATTGATATTGTGGAGTCAGTTTGATGAAACTATCATATAGCGCTTCTTTAATCAAAGCTTGTGATAATATGCTTTTTTGTTTCATATAAATGTTGCGCTCCCTAAATAATCTTTGATTTTTGCTAGTTTTTTTGCCTTCTCAAGCTTGTCAAAATGATAAAAAAGTTAAATTTCAGATTGCTTTAAATGGCATAGAACTAAAAAATTTGGTTGTAAATTCTAGATTTATGATATTTGCATAGCCATTATTTTTTGGTACAGAATCATTTGCAATAATTCTTGTATGATAATAGCAATAATCATATGCTTTGCGTTGTTAAAAACAATTAATGAGGATCATTATGAAGCCATTGCATGTTATTTTTTATGCACTCTTCGTATCGTTAATAGGTAGCTTAAATTTATTGAATGCTAATGAGGAAACAATCATGGATAGTCGTCCAACTGTAGAAATTGAAACTAATTTAGGAACTTTTGAAGTGGCATTGCGTCCGGATATTGCTCCCAAAGCGACTGAAAATTTTTTAACACACGCTAAGAATGGCTACTATAATAATCTCATTTTTCATCGTGTCATTAGTGGTTTTATGATTCAAGGCGGCGATCCAACTGGAACCGGTCGAGGTGGTCAATCAATTTGGAAAAGCCCTTTTGAAGACGAAGTAACCGATAGTCTCAAATTCAATCATCCGGGTATTTTGGCAATGGCAAACGCTGGTCCTAAAACTAATGGTAGTCAGTTTTTCATCACCACTGCTTCTACGCCATGGTTGAATAAAAAACATACAATTTTTGGTGAAGTTGTGCAGGGCTATGATGTCATCAAAAAAATTGAAGGGGTTGCTACCAATGGCGAGAATAGACCTTTGCAAGAAGTTAAAATCTTACGCATGAGCGTTAAGGTTGATCAACCAAATAAATTATAGAGCTTTGTTAATAGTATATGATTTTATCTCATCCTCAGCAAGAACACTTAAATGATTTTTTGCGAGGGTTGCGCGCACAGCTGATTGATGCTTTTGAAAAATTAGAGTCACAGGCACGATTTATTCGCACTCCTTGGAAATATCATCATGAAGGTGGCGGTGAGATTGCTCTGCTACGCGGAGACGTTTTTGAAAAAGCGGCCGTCAATTGGTCTGCGGTGGGGGGGCCTTCCTATCCATTGTCAGATAGAAACGGCCCTT
Source organism: Chlamydiota bacterium (assembly GCA_013285965.1). Classification (GTDB taxonomy): domain Bacteria; phylum Chlamydiota; class Chlamydiia; order Chlamydiales; family Parachlamydiaceae; genus JABDGQ01. Next base: position 74,386 of record JABDGQ010000005.1, on the reverse strand, counting down.
TTTTAGCACGAGGGATTAGTTTAATTACCCACATGGCTAATCCTCATGCACCCACTGTACACTTAAATCTACGTTTTATTCAGACAGATTGTAAATGTTGGTTTGGTGGAGGTTACGATCTTTCTCCCATGGGTATTACATACCCTGAGGATACTGAACATTTTCATAGCGTCGCGCGAAAAGCATTAGAGCCTTTTGGTAGCGAAATTTATGATAATTTTGCGCAAACAGCAAAAGAGTATTTCTACATACCGCATCGCTCCAAAGAAAGAGGCGTTGGTGGAGTATTCTTTGATCACTTAGATAGTGGTGATTTTGATAAAGATATGGCACTTTGGCAAGCTGTAGGTAATTCATTTATCCACGCCATTTTGCCTATTTATCATAAGCGTATTGCTCAACCATATATAGAGGAAGAGCGACAAGTGCAATTGCGTTTTCGAGCGCATTATGCCGAATTTAATCTCATGTATGACCGAGGCACTCGCTTTGGTTTTCAATCTGGTGGCAATCCTGAGGCAATTTTATGTTCTATGCCACCTTTGGTTCAGTGGTAAATATAATTTAAATTTTAACTACTTAGGGTTATTAATATGCATACATTTTATTGTAATATAATGGCGTTTACACTAGCGCTAACTTGTTTTTTTGCAAGATCCGCGCATAGTGAAATTAAAGGTAAGGTTGAACTTGCACCGGCTTTAATCAATATTGATATTTTAGAGCATGGTAAAACTACTGAAACACTCCGCATGATTGGAGCAAAAGGCGACTTAACAATACTAGTTTATCAAGGTTTGTGCTTGAAACCAGGTTTTTTGCTAGGCTGGAAAGATGGTGGTTTAGCGGCAGCTAGCATGGGTGTTGGTTATTATTTGCCGATTACAGATAAAATAAAAATTTTACCTAGTGTTGGTGTTAATTGGAGTTATTTGCACACTAAAGTTGATTTTGAGCAAGTAGGTTTGTTTCATCTCAAAGAGCGTTTTCGAGCATGTGGCCCTTATGTGGGGATAGAAATATGTTACACCTTTAATGACAAATTAACTATTACGGGTGCTTATCAGTATGCCTGGAGTCGTACACATACCAAAATTAAACCAATCATTTCTTCACACACTCATTGTGAAGGATCAAATTATATGATTGGCCTTGATTATAGCTTAAACAAAAATTGGTCTGTTACGGCTGGTTTTGCTTACAATCTTTCGTTGTCCAAAGAAAAACATGGTCTCAGAGGCAAAGGTGGTAAGATTGGCTTAGCATACTACTTCTAATTTTTCCCACTTACAGCGGCCCGCCCTAAATAATAACCGGCCCATTTTGCAAATATCTGCATACAGCCATACGGAAGTAAATGTGGATATTTGCGCCATAATTCTCTTGAAAGTTGCTGTAGATATAATTTCCCTTGTTTGTTAGCTTTCCCAGCTAAAGTAAACAGATCTGCATATTGGCGATGCAATCGACCAATCTGATAATAACGATTAAATTCATCGCGCAAATTGCTGTTATGAGAATGATAGACCTGTGCTTCTGCGACATAAGCAATACTATAACCGTGTAATAGTAATCGAGCAACAGCAAGAGTGTCTTCGCCAAAACTTACTCTTGAAAATCCATCGATATCATTAAGTGCGCTATTTAAATATGCCGCACATGAATTTGAACAAAAAAAGGTATAACTCTCATATTTAGCAATATCTTTTATACTGCGTAAATGGCTTTGTGTTGGATAATTAAAGTGCCGCAAAAAGGCAGCAAAAAAATTGGCCTCTTTATGAGGCAGTTGTCTAGCATAGGCAATAGCAGCTGCACCATTTTTTATCGGCTCAACTAATAATTCAAGCATTTTACTCGTTTTAGGGTAAGCATCCTGTGACATCATTACAATAATATCACAATTCAAATATTGGCGGGCCATTTCGCGGGTCGCACCATGGTTAAAAGCCTCTTGTTTTATGGTAATTATTTCTACACCTAAAGTTTTGGCAATGTCCACGGTATTGTCACTTGAGCCAGAATCGACTACCAATATCCTTGGTTGCAAAGGGGATTGCAGTAATGGGACAAGACAGCGTTGTATATGATGTGCCCCTTGATAGGTGGGGACAACCACACCAATAGAAAGATTTTTTTTCATTTTTAAATGATATCAAAATTGAGAGGAAATAAAAATAAAAAATATTTGTTGATGGTAAAGGTGTTCTTGATTTATATATAAAATATTTCATATTTAATTATTTTATATAACAAAAAATTGAACTTTTAAATAAAATATGTTAACTTTATATTAAGTTTGATTAATATAAATGTTATTATTTTAATCTATAAATATGGTAATACTATGGAAAGTGCAGCTTCGTTAGGAAGAGTTAATCCAAATTACTATAATTTTGCAGAAAATATCCGTCCATCGGAAGAGGTAAAAGAGAAATTTAAAATAGCGCTGGCCTGCGCCGTATTGACAGCTACAGCTGCAGTAGTAGGCGAACAATTTCTTGAGTTAACTGTCTCGTTTTTCGAGTCTGTAGTTGATATGAATGGTATTACTGCTACCGATCTATCTGTAATTTTTAAAGGTGCAGAATGGCGTGCCATGGCATTTTCAACACATAATTTCTTTATTTCTATTTATACTTTAGCAGCAAATGCTCCTCAGCAATTATCTCAAAAAATGTATAAAGGGCTAGAACTACTTAAAATTGGTGCTGAGGTCGGTAGATTTTGGGCCTCTGCGATTTCAGGGTTAAAATTTCTTTCAGACTTAACTAAGACAAAGTTAATGGCCACTTCTAAGGTTTTAGGGAAAGTTTCATTTTTATTGACTGGAGTATTGAGCACCATTCACACAGTGGGTCGCTACAAAAAAGTAGGAGAATTGTATTCTAAAATCGAACGGATAGCTAATGATGTTATTTTCAAAAGTAGTACTACCAAGTCTGCCGATGCAAATAAAAACATTTTCTTTTTACTTTTGTCTCGTGAAAAAGAGGGTCTTTCAGCCAGAGCTTGGTTTTCTACTTTAACGACCGTCCAATCAGCTTTACAAGCCACAGTTTATGTGCCATTGGGTATTGCCAGCTTAATGGTAACTGGATTTACTCCGATTGGGTGGGTGGTGGCAGCCATCGTGGTAGCTGACTGCTCTATCTCATTATCTTTATTTGCATATCGCTACTATAAATGTAGGAATAAAGGACGAGAGCATCAGAATAATTTGGCTAATACTATAGCTGAACGGATGAGTAATAGTTTAAATTTTGAAAAACTTAAATTGAAAGGATTTTGTAAAATTTGTGTACAAAAAAAATTGACATTACCTAACAATAAAAAATTAGAAGAAAACGATAGTTCTGAGACTAAAATATTGTTTAAATTTAAAAGTATTATCGAGGATAGCTTGAGAAGCCATCAAATTGTATCTGAGTTGCCCGATGTTTTTGATATCAATGCTATCGCGACTAATACGCGCTATGCCGGTGGCACTTCATTGCTTGAACAAACTCTAAAATGTATTATAGAAAAAGAATAGAGATATTATGACCCGTAAACACTTATTAAGCAATTTATCTGAAATAAAACATCTTTTTGAAGAACAAGGTTTCATTTGTGATTTGCAAACCCCAACTGAACTGAGTCGTCATGAACAGATCATTGTGCAGATGCCAGGTACTGTTGAAAACAATGCGGTGGTTTTGCGCATTTTTTGGTCAACTGCCAATGAAATTGCTGCCAATGAAGATCCTAAATTTTTACATTTTTTTGTTCTTCTACCAATACAAATATCCGAACAACGTCTTAAAGAGACAATTACACTAGTTTTGAGTATGAATGCTATGTTTGATTTATCAACATTTGGTGTTTATGAAGCTGATCGTTTAATTTATTATCGATACGTACATGTTTGTTCTGCTGAAGGAGTTGCCAAAGAGCCCATTATTGCCATTTTATCGTCAATTGCTTACTTGCTTGAGAGCTGTGTACCATATCTTACAGAAATAGCAAGTGGTCATAAAACTCTAGAGACTATTCAACATGAAGCGCAAGCAGTTTTAAAAAAACATGGTTTAAATTAGCCTTCTTTCGAAATTTCATTGGCTTGTTAAAGTGGTTCGCTTTTACATCTTGATAATATACTCTCAAAATTTGTCAGAAAAACTTTTCATGTAAATTGCACATCAACTTTTTAAATTAGACTTCTTTCGAAATTGGCTTTTTTTGGAAAAATTGATGTTTTTTGAGCAGATTTGATTCCAAATTTTAAGAGCATATTGGCAATATGATCGAAAAATTTAGGATCAAAGATGCCAAAAAAGGCAATTTTAACAAATAAATGTAATTTCGAAAGAAGTCTATTGAGCTTTCATATTAGCCGAAAGGACCAAAAAACTGAAAACTCAGGTTTTAACTATAACGCAACTAAAGGTTATTATCTATTGATTATGGATTTAAATCTCTTTACAAGAGATTTGCTAGAGACTTATAATCATTAAAGTTGGCCTGAGCCTAACCCAGTTTATTAACTCTTTCACGAAAGTTTGTAAGATGAATGTTTATAATTTGTTGATGATTGTTTGCTTTACGATTGGCTATTTATTGATTGCTTTAGAACACTGTACAAAAATCAATAAAACGGCAGTGGCCTTATTGACAGCGATTGCTTGTTGGTTTTTACAGTTTATGAAAAATAGAGAATTTACTGATCACAATATCAGTTTTTTAAGTGAGCATTTGGCAAATATTAGCGAAATTATTGTATTTTTGATGGCAGCTTTGACCATCATAGCGGTAATAAATGCTCATAAAGGATTTGCTTTAGTGTCAAATGCCATTAATGTTCGCTCAAAACGTAAGCTATTGTGGTTAATTGGTTTGAGCTCTTTTTTTCTCTCGGCGGTTTTAGATAATTTAACGACAACTATTGTCATGATTTCTCTTTTAAGCAAATTGGTGTCAGATGCAGATGACCGTCCCCTTTTAGGAGGTGCGGTGGTTATTGCAGCTAATGCTGGTGGGGCGTGGACCCCAATTGGCGATATTACTACTACAATGCTTTGGATTGGTGGTCAAATATCAGCAAGTAATATTATGCAAAAGCTTTTTTTGCCTAGTTTGGTATGTTTACTATGCGCCTTAATTTATCTAAGTTTTTATTTGCGTGGTAATTTCCCCCAAATTTTAAAAAATGTCGATGAAGAATTTGAACCTGGCGGTTTGCTAATTTTATGCTTAGGAGTCTCTTCACTTATTTTTATCCCTATCTTTAAAACCCTTACAGGCTTACCGCCATTTATGGGTATTCTTCTTGGTTTGGGTTTGATGTGGTTGATTACAGATATCATGCACGCAAGGTTTGCTGATCGTCCCCATTTGCGCGTGCCAACAATCATGCGTGAAATTGATTTAAGTAGTGTTATGTTTTTTTTAGGGATTTTATTAGCCGTGGATGCTTTGTATACAGCAGGTTGTTTAGCTTGTTTAGCTGAATGGATGAGTCACACATTTGCCAATACAGATATTATAGCTGTTATTATTGGAATAGCATCGGCAGTTATTGATAACGTTCCATTAGTAGCAGCAACTATGGGTATGTATAGCTTAGAGCAGTATCCGCAGGATTCTAATTTTTGGAGTTTAATTGCTTATTGTGCAGGAACTGGCGGAAGTATGTTAATCATTGGCTCAGCTGCTGGTATTGCTTATATGGGCCTTGAGAGGGTTAGTTTCTTTTGGTATATGCGCAATGTTGGAGCGGCTGCATCTGTTGGCTATTTTGCTGGTATTGCTGTGTTTAAACTAATGAATGTTTGAGAGATCGATGCATAGCGTTTTGAGTAATGTGAAAAAAATGCTATCTACAAGTGTGCTAAAGTAGATGTTGCATTTTTTTTCACAAATGCTGTTGCCATAAATGCGCATCTTTGAGTATATTGATCGTATCTTCACGAAAACAGATGTTAACAAGACATCAGTTGTGAATGAAAAGTCGATAGTAAATATCGGCAGTTGTTTTGACAGTATGAGAAAGACAATATGTAAAGCGCAATAAAGAGCTTGTGCGTGATAGAGCAATCTATCATGCTGTTAGAATTAGAAAATGTAAATTTTCAAGAAATATTATTCTGTGAGAATTTGATCTTGGTTCAGATTGAATGCTGACGGCGTGGATGAGGCATGCAAGTCGAACGGAATCGAAAGATTCAGTGGCGGAAGGGTTAGTAATACATGAGTAACCTGCCTTTAACTCTGGGATAACGATTGGAAACGATCGCTAATACCGGATGTGGTGGAGTAAAGATAACTTTATTTTATTAAAGTAGGGGATCGTAAGACCTTGCGGTTAGAGAGGGGCTCATGGGATATCAGCTAGTTGGAGTGGTAATGGCACACCAAGGCTAAGACGTCTAGGCGGATTGAGAGATTGACCGCCAACACTGGGACTGAGAACTGCCCAGACTCCTACGGGAGGCTGCAGTCGAGAATCATTCGCAATGGGCGAAAGCCTGACGATGCGACGCCGTGTGAGCGAAGAAGGCCTTAGGGTTGTAAAGCTCTTTCGCTTGGGAACAAGAGAGGTTGGCTAATATCCAGCTAATTTGAGCGTACCAGGTAAAGAAGCACCGGCTAACTCCGTGCCAGCAGCTGCGGTAATACGGAGGGTGCAAGCATTAATCGGATTTATTGGGCGTAAAGGGCGCGTAGGCGGTAATATTAGTCAGATGTGAAATTCCGGGGCTCAACCCCGGAGCTGCATTTGAAACTGTATTTCTAGAGGGTAGGCGGAGAAAACGGAATTCCACAAGTAGCGGTGAAATGCGTAGATATGTGGAAGAACACCGGTGGCGAAGGCGGTTTTCTAGCTTATTCCTGACGCTGAGGCGCGAAAGCAAGGGGATCAAACAGGATTAGATACCCTGGTAGTCCTTGCCGTAAACTATGTATACTTGGTGTAGTTGGAATCAACCCCGACTTTGCCGTAGCTAACGCGTTAAGTATACCGCCTGGGGAGTACAGTCGCAAGGCTGAAACTCAAAAGAATTGACGGGGACCCGCACAAGCAGTGGAGCATGTGGTTTAATTCGAAGCAACGCGAAGAACCTTACCCAGACTTGACATGCAGTAGACAGATTCAGAGATGGATTCTTCCTTCGGGACTGCTGCACAGGTGCTGCATGGCTGTCGTCAGCTCGTGCCGTGAGGTGTTGGGTTAAGTCCCGCAACGAGCGCAACCCTTATCATTATTTGCCAACACGTAGAGGTGGGAACTATAATGAGACTGCCTGGGTTAACCAGGAGGAAGGTGAGGATGACGTCAAGTCCGCATGGCCCTTATGTCTGGGGCTACACACGTGCTACAATGGTCGGTACAGAAGGCAGCAAAACCGTGAGGTGAAGCAAATCCAAGAAAACCGGCCCCAGTTCAGATTGTAGTCTGCAACTCGACTACATGAAGATGGAATTGCTAGTAATGGCGAGTCAGCAACATCGCCGTGAATACGTTCCCGGGTCTTGTACACACCGCCCGTCACATCATGGGAGTTGGTTTTACCCGAATCCGCTGGCTTAACCGTAAGGAGAGAGGCGTGTAAGGTGAGGCTGATGACTGGGATGAAGTCGTAACAAGGTAGCCCTACCGGAAGGTGGGGCTGGATCACCTCCTTTTAAGGACAGTTTGCCTACAATGGCGAACAGGTTGAACGAGCTCTGCTATACATATTGTCTTCCTCGTATTGTCAAAGCACTATTTTGAAAGTCATATGAGGTTAAATACAAGTTATCTAAAGGCTGATGACGAGCAGATAAATCTGAGCGTCAATCAGAAATTGAAGTAAAATTCACTGATAAAAATCAGCGCTTTAGGATAATCTTCACATAATGTAATTAAGGATGATGTAAGCGCGAGCTTACATATTAGTCGAACTCATACTTAATTGTTTGAAACCAAATTTATGGTCAAGCTATTAAGGGCTATTGGTGGATGCCTTGGCATCAACAGGCGATGAAGGACGCGTAACCTGCGAAAAGCTTCGGTGAGCTGGAATAAAGCATAGACCCGGAGGTATCCGAATGGGGCAACCCAGTCAGTATAACAACTGATTATCTTATACTGAATAAAATAGGTATAAGAGGCGAGACCTGCTGAACTGAAACATCTAAGTAGGCAGAGGAAAAGAAATCAAATCAGAGATTCCCTGAGTAGCGGCGAGCGAACGGGGAAGAGCCCAAACCCATATCAATGATGTGGGGGTTGTAGGACTCACATAACGTTAACAATTCTTTAGCAAAACATATCTGGAAAGATAGGCAGTATAGGGTGATAGCCCCGTAAGCGAAAAAGAAGAAGTAAACAGTGAGCACCTGAGTAGGGCCGGACACGTGAAACCCGGTCTGAATCTGGAGGGACCACCCTCTAAGGCTAAATACTAGTTGATGACCGATAGTGAACAAGTACCGTGAGGGAAAGGCGAAAAGAACCCCTGTTAGGGGAGTGAAATAGAACCTGAAACCAATAGCTTACAAACGGTCGAAGGCCTATGTCCACTTAGTGGAAATGGCTGACGGCGTGCCTTTTGCATGATGAGCCAGCGAGTTGCGTTACACGGCGAGGTTAAGGGACGAGCGTTCCGGAGCCGAAGCGAAAGCGAGTCTTAAAAGGGCGTATAGTCGTGTGGCGCAGACACGAAACCAAGTGATCTATCCATGACCAGGTTGAAGCAAGGATAACACCTTGTGGAGGACCGAACTAGTAACTGTTGAAAAAGTTTTGGATGAGTTGTGGATAGGGGTGAAAGGCCAATCAAACTTGGAGATATCTTGTTCTCTTCGAAATAACTTTAGGGTTAGCCTCGGACGAGGCTTTACAGGGGTAGAGCACTGAATTCACGCGGGGGCCTACCGGCCTACCAAAGGAAATCAAACTCCGAATACTGTAAAGTTGTCCGGGAGATAGACAGTGTGGGATAAGCTACATTGTCAAAAGGGGAACAGCCCAGATCGCCGATTAAGGCCCCTAATTCTATGCTAAGTGAGTAAGGAAGTGGAGTTTCTAAAACAGTTGGAATGTTGGCTTAGAGGCAGCCATCATTTAAAGAGTGCGTAACAGCTCACCAATCGAGAAACTCTGCGCCGATAATATACGGGGCTAAAGCATAGAGCCGAAATCGCGGGTTTATTCTGAAATACGAATAAGCGGTAGGAGAGCGTAGTATGTGCGTCGAAGGTATACTGTAAAGAGTGCTGGAGCGCATACTAGTGATAATGCATGGCATGAGTAAACGATAAAGGGGGTGAAAATCCCCCTCGCCGAAAACCTAAGGTTTCCAGGGTAAAGCTCGTCTTCCCTGGGTTAGCCGGTTCCTAAGCTGAGGCTGAAAAGCGTAAGCGATGGTAAGCAGGTTAAATATTCCTGCGCCGCCTAAAACATTGATGAAGGGTTGACGAAGCACGTTAAGCGCGCGGACGATTGGAAGAGTCCGTGGGGTTATGAGGTAGGCTGATAGGCAAATCCGTTAGCATAATACCAGGTAATCACCAAGGGGAATCTCACGAGGAACCGATGGCGTAGCGCAAAGTTTCCAAGAAATAGACCCTAATCGTTGATGGCGACCGTACCAAAACCGACACAGGTGGGTGGGAAGAATATTCTAAGGCGCGCGAGAGAACTCTTGTTAAGGAACTCGGCAAATTATCCTCGTAACTTCGGGAGAAGAGGAGCCACAGGGTGTGATAATCTTCGCGATTTGAGCATCAGGTGGCCGCAGAGAAATGGCCCAGGCGACTGTTTAACAAAAACACAGCACTATGCAAAGACGTCTAAGTCGAAGTATATGGTGTGATGCCTGCCCAATGCCAAAAGGTCAAAAGGAGATGTTAGCCGCAAGGCAAAGCATTGAATTTAAGCCCTGGTGAATGGCGGCCGTAACTATAACGGTCCTAAGGTAGCGAAATTCCTTGTCGGGTAAGTTCCGACCTGCACGAATGGTATAACGATCTGGGCACTGTCTCAACAAGAGACTCGGTGAAATTGTAGTAGCAGTGAAGATGCTGTTTACCCGCAATAAGACGGAAAGACCCCGTGAACCTTTACTGTACTCTGATATTGGCTCTTGACTTATCATGTGTAGAATAACCGGGAGACTGTGAAAGCTCATCGTCAGGTGGGCTGGAGTCATCGTTGAAATACCGGTCTTGATCAGTCGGGAATCTAACGATATCCCATGAATCTGGGAATCGGACATTGTCAGACGGGCAGTTTTACTGGGGCGGTATCCTCCTAAAGAGTAACGGAGGAGTCCAAAGCTTGCCTCATCGTGGTTGGCAATCACGAGTAGAGCGTAAAGGTATAAGGCAAGTTAACTGTGAGACCTGCAAGTCGAACAGAGATGAAAGTCGGGCTTAGTGATCCGGCGGTGGAAAGTGGAATCGCCGTCGCTCAACGGATAAAAGGTACTCCGGGGATAACAGGCTTATCGCCACCAAGAGTTCATATCGACGTGGCGGTTTGGCACCTCGATGTCGACTCATCGCATCCTGGGGCTGAAGAAGGTCCCAAGGGTTTGGCTGTTCGCCAATTAAAGCGGTACGCGAGTTGGGTTCAAAACGTCGTGAGACAGTTTGGTCCCTATCTTTTGTGGGCGTAGGATACTTGAGAGGAGCTGCTTCTAGTACGAGAGGACCGAAGTGGACGAACCAATGGTGAGCCAGTTGTTCTGCCAAGAGCATCGCTGGGTAGCTACGTTCGGAACGGATAAGCGTTGAAAGCATATAAACGCCAAGCCTCCCTCAAGATAAGGTATCCCAATGAGACTCCATATAGACGATGTGGTAGATAGGTTGGACGTGCAAGCATAGTAATATGTTCAGCTTACCAATACTAATAGGTCCATCGGCTTGACCACTTTTTTTTTACTGAAAGGCTAGACAATGCCTTCAGCACTTACTAAGTGTGTCACAAATTATTGTTCAAGCATGTGAAGAGATGCCTAAAGCGCTGTTTTTTGTAAGTGATATTACTCCAAATTAGATAACTTTTGCTTGGTGGCTTTAGAGAAAGGGAAATACCTGATCCCATCCCGAACTCAGAAGTCAAGCCTTTCATCGCCAATGGTACTGCACACAAGAGTGTGGGAGAGTAGGTCGCCGCCAAGCTTTTTCCTCATGCCCTAGAATTAAATTTCTAGGGTTTTTTTTGTCTCAAAATTAAGTGTAACACAAAGACCATGGCAGCCCTACAGGCTGCATTTTATTCTTATATTAGCACCACATGGCATTTTCATGAGCTATAGCAATTATAGCCTTTCAGACTAGAACTCATATCTATGTCATTATTAGAACCTATTCGGAATCTTTTTGATGTATCATATCTCTTGAAATTCTTCTTGTATAAAAAATAAACTCCAAAAATAAAAACTACCACAGAGCCCACAGAGAGGGGTTATATCTTCATTCGACGAATGCCCTCTACCAAATGTTTTACATTGAAATTGATAAGTAATCTTCGATAGCAGCTCCTATAATATTACCCATTAAAGGATCAGTTTCACGTCCATCTATCTCTTCTGATACATTAAGATTGGCTGAATAATTTATCCCCCTCTGTGGGCTCTGTGGGCTCTGTGGTAGTTTATAATTTTTTCATAATAAGTGTAACACAAAGACTATGGCACCCCTACAGGCTGCATTTTATTCTTAATCTTT
>JABDGQ010000005.1:0-62586 GCA_013285965.1 Chlamydiota bacterium | reverse complement strand
CTCTGTGGGCTCTGTGGTAGTTTATAATTTTTTCATAATAAGTGTAACACAAAGACTATGGCACCCCTACAGGCTGCATTTTATTCTTAATCTTTTTGATGTATCATCTCTCTTGAAATTCTTCTTGTATAAAAAAATAAATCCCAAAAATAAAAATTACCACAGAGCCCACAGAGCCCACAGAGGGGGTCCAGTTCACCAACATAGGTAACACTTTGATTCACCCACATAGGTAACACTTTTCCCAAAAGCTTATAATACATTTAGAGACACCTTCAAAAATGAAGGTTTTCCCAAAGGAGTGTATTATGGCATAGGAGAAATACAACTTGGATCAACAAAGATTAAAGGCTGTTCAAGCTTATATTAATGGCGATGCAACAATGTCGGATTTGACCGACTGTAATGATACATGGTCGATAGACCTATGTGGGTGAATCAAGTGTTACCTATGTGACCGATCGCACCAGGGGGTTGTATCTTCATTCGACGAATGCCTTCTACCAAATGTTTTACATTGAAATTGATAAGTAATCCTCTAGCGCAAAGTAATTGTTGGGGCTATTGCACTCACAGATTTAATTTCTATAATTACCCGATCCTCTACAAACAAATTAAGACGATAGCCATAGTCAAGCATAACATCTTTATAAAAGATGGGTAGGAGCTTTTGCGCTTCAACTTTTAACTTCCTTAGCCTTAGTTCATAAATAAGGCAGCTTCCTTAGGCTGATTCAAGTAAATCAGGCCCCAATGCACGATGTCCATCGATAGCAGCTCCTATAATATTACCCAGTTTCACGCCCATCTATCTCTTCTGATACATTTAAGATTGGCTGAATAATTTATACCCCCTCTGTGGGCTCTGTGGTAGTTTATAATTTTTTCATAATAAGTGTAACACAAAGACTATGGCACCCCTACAGGCTGCATTTTATTCTTAATCTTTTTGATGTATCATCTCTCTTGAAATTCTTCTTGTATAAAAAAATAAATCCCAAAAATAAAAACCACCACAGAGCCCACGGAGGGGGTTATATCTTCATTCGACGAATGCCTTCTACCAATTTTATAATGATAAACGCTGAATGGCTGCAATAGCCGCATCGCAAGACATACACTCATGGGGAATGATTTCATTAATTTTGTTTAACCTAATGGCGCCACTTTTAGTCATACTATCTATTAAATAAGCACAAGTAGAAAAACGAGTAGAGGTAAACCAGGTTAACATACATTTGCTTAGCCAAGGGATATTGAAATTTAAGTCTATCACTCTTTTTTTTAATTTTTTAAACTCCATATATCTAATCATCAGTTGCTTAAAAGTGATAATTTCCGGTCCTCCCAAATCAAATTCATTATCATAACAGGCTTTGTTCACAAGTACGGCTGATAAATAAAATAGTAAATCGTCAATGGCGATCGGTTGAAATAAAGTATGTACCCAGCGTGGTGTAATTAATATGGGCATTGTATCACACATTTTTTGCATGATTTCAAAGGAAGCGCTTTCCGATCCAATAATCATGCTAACCCGTAAGGTTGTGGTGGGAATTTTAAGCTGTTGCAAAGTTTTATCCACAGCGTGAGAATAGGCATCGTTCATATCGACGAGGAAAATAATTTGTTTAATTGATGTTTCTTGTGTATTTTGTAAGAATAATGAAATTATTTTCTCATCAATATCTAAAGTAGCATTTTTTTCAGATAGAGAGTGCACAATAAAATAAATCACATCGATGTGCTGCATACAATTCTTCAATGTTCGAGCGTTATTGCAATCTATATAAATCAGTAAGGGTGGCTGCTGTGCTAATTTTTTGGCATTTAAATGGCCACAGATGTAAACTTGATGACCTTTTTCGAAAAGATGGTGGACTAATCTTTTTCCGATAAATCCGGTTGCACCAACTATTAATATATTTAACATGGCCATTACCATGGTTCTAACTAATAATACTGCACTCTTATTAGTTTAAATTAACAAAAACGAGATTTATAGATTTTGTGTGCTTTATCTCTTTAATACGTCTATCTTTATGATTTAATTTTATTTGTAATAATTTTTTTATGCAATAGTAAATTAATAATTTAATAGAAATTAATTAATTGAATATTTTATAATTAAAATAAAGACGAATCTATACTTAGAGGTTTTTATGAATTCTTTAAACGAAGCTTTATTTGTTAATGCTTCGCAGACGCAACTTCCTCTGTCGCCAAGCATTAATCAGACTGATAGTCGCAAAGTACTTCGTGATCAAAAATTAGAAGAATTACTGAAGTATTCGCCAGGTTTAGATTTGGAAAAAATGAAGGGACATTTAGAACGGGCAGAAAAATTGCAAGCCAAAATAGCAACTTTTGCTAAAATTAATACTGAAGAAGCTTGGCAAGAATTTATAACTAAAAATGCTAATCCTGAAGCAGCTATTGATTTTGCATGGTTGCTATTTGCACGCGCTGCGGAAAATGGCGATATTTACACCAATGGCGCTATTAGCCTGCAAAATGGTGCACGTTTTGAAGAGTTTTTGTTGGCATGTGGTAAAGCTAATGATTTATCTTATTCTCGCATTTCAACGCACTTAAAACATGACCTTGTAAAGAGAAAGGCTTTGCGAGATGCTGAAATAGCACAAATTGAAATAGCTAAAAATGATGGAAAAGCTAATATAGAGGAACTTGAACGCTTAGAAATGTTAAAGAAGGAAAATATTACCCAATATGGTATTGATTTGCGCGATATGGGGCTACCAGCAGGTAAGCATACTATATTGTTTGCAAGACAAAGTGATGGTAGTTTATTTTTTAAAACTGAAAAAAGTGGTTGTCCACCATTTTGGAAAAGTTTTCATAATTTAATTGAATCGTTAGTGCATCTCAAAGATTTAATTGTTTCAAAATTGCACTCTGCGTCCTCTACTCCTATACCTGCCCGCAAAGAAAAATTAGATAGTGATATTGGAAAATTATTTAAAAAAGTTTTAACTTCCCAATACCCACAATATGATAAGAAAATAATTAACGAAAAATTTAATATGGCAAAACGGGGTGGTTTGCAGCAGATTTTAAAAGAAACAGAATCTGTTATTCACTCTAATATGAGTGCCGATGAATTACAAGATAAGGCTGATTTGAAAATGATTTTAGAAAATAGACTGCAAGAAGCGCAAAAGCGTGGTTTGCAAGAGAATGCCAAAATTTACAATAACGAAATTATCATTGGTGACATATTAACCTGAATTTAAGATTTTTTTGGAATTATGAATATAGTTAACATTGCAATGTTTTTAGGTATAAGCTGTTTTTTGTTTGGGTCCTTGTGGTCAAATCCTTGGGTGATCGTTGCAAATGGATCACCTTTTCCTGTAGATGAGCTGAAAGAAAGCCTTAAGAATCGAAAAGTACTTGCTTTAGATGGAGCTGTCAATCGGTTTAAGTCTTTGAAAATATACCCAGATGGCATTTTAGGAGATTTCGACTCGATAGAAGACCCAACCTATTGGGGTGTTTTAGGGGTGTTTTCTGAAATTAATGAATATAGTCCCTCTTATAAGGGCAATTTTGGAATAACGATTATTCCGGCTAAGGATCAAAATTATACCGATTTAGAGAAGGGAATTATTTACTGTGATAAGGCAACGGCTACTTCCATATTTATTGTTCAAGCAATCGGAGGAAGGATGGACCATACCTTGGGAAATTTGGGGGTATTAAAAAAATATCACCGATCCGATCGCGATCTCACTCTTGTGACAGAGAAAGAACAAGTCTTCTATGTTTGCAATGCCGATGTAGTTGTTGAAGGAGGAGCTGGAGATTATTGTGCTATAATGGGATATCCTCAAGCTCAAATGACTACATCTGGATTAGCCTATAATGGTAAAGATTACTTACTGCAACTTGGCATTCAGGAGAGTATTTGCAATACAATAGCTGAGTCACAAGCTACTATTTCCATTAAAGGAGAAGCTCTTGTCATCCTTCCAAAATCCTGTACATTTAAAATCGTGGAACAGCGCTAAAGTAAAATAGATTTCTTTGGAAACTGACTCCACCGTACCTCTTTATAATGTAGGTATATCGAATTTAATTAGCTTTTATTTTGTGCTAATGATGGACTATTAACGGCTACCCCCATGGCATGTAAGCCATTATCGACATACAAAATAGTCCCAGTTATTGCTACCGCTAATGGTGAGCATAGAAATGCAGCAGCAGCTCCCACTTCGTTAGCTAACAAAGGTCTGCTTAAAGGTGCATTAGCGATCGAATAATCTATCATCTGCTCAATAAAGCCAATAGCACGTGCCGCGCGACTGCCTAAAGGTCCAGCGGAAATGGTGTTAACTCGAATACCCCACTTACGGCCCGCTTCCCATGCCAATGTACGTGTATCGCTCTCTAAGGCAGCTTTGGCAGAGCTCATCCCTCCACCGTAACCTGGTATTACTTGCTGAGAGGCCACAAAAGTCAATGATAAAGCTGAACCACCAGCATTCATATATGGTCCAAGATGTGCCAAAAGGCTAATATATGAATAGCTTGATGCACTTAAAGCGGCTAAATAACCTTTGCGTGACGTATTGAGCAAATCACTTTGTATTTCGGGAGCATTAGCTAAAGAATGGATAAATATATCAATTTTGCCAAAATCACGATGTATGGCCTCAGCAACTTCTGCAATAGTGTATTGAGTCAAATCTTTATAGCGCTTATTTTCAGAAACATCAAAGGGTACATCATCTTTTTGGTCAAAAGCGGCATCTAGTGGGTAAATTTTGGCAATTTCTAAAAGTGAGCCATCTGATAAACGACGTGATTCATCAAATTTTCCTCCGTTAAAACTCATGGTGAAAATTTTGAGCACCGGAGCCCAAGTTCCAACAAGAATAGTAGCTCCGGCCTCTGCTAACATCTTAGCAATTGCCCATCCAAAACCTTGATCGTCGCCTACGCCGGCAATAAAGGCAATTTTTCCCTTTAAATCTAATTGTAACATAAAAATCTGCTCCTCTGCGCAACATGTAAATAGACATTGTAGATTGCGCTGAAATTTGTTGTAAAGGATTTTAAATCAGCGATGTAGTTTTTGCAAAATGATGTTAAAATCGGCTATAAGGTGATGGTTATCTTTGTCAAGTTCATCTTGAACTTGTTTGACACTTGTAATAACAGTAGAGTGATCGCGTGCAAAAAACTTGCCAATTTGCATAAAGGGCATTTTTAATTCTTGTCGGCATAAATACATAGCCAATTTGCGGGCTAAAGCATATTCTTTGGTCTGCATGCGCCCTAAAATATTTTCCTCGATGATACCAAAATGATAAGCTACTAATTGAACAATCTTGTTTGGCGTTAGAGTCATTTTCTGTTCATCGTGCAACAGATCAGTTAATAAGGCCTTTGTGAAAGGTATACTTAAAGAGGCTGCTTGTTTTTGTGAATATAAACGTAGGGTCATAGCCTCTAATGCCTTAACTAATGCTTTTGGGCTGCTGTTAAATGTTTCGATTAAAAATTCGGCCACATCGCTAGGTAATTGACAATTAAGTGCTTGCGCTTTGTTAGCTAGCAATGTTTGTCTTTCATTCACTTGCAGAATATATAATGGCAAAACAATGCCCCATTCAAAACGGCTGATTAAGCGCGGTTCAATAAACTGTAGTTCTTGTGGTGCACTATCTGCTGCTAATACAATCTGTTTATTGGCTAAATGTAAAGTATTAAAAATGTGGAAAAATTCTTCTTGCGTTGCCCATTTGCGCGCTAATATATGTACATCATCAATAATTAACACATCTGCATCGCGATAAGCCAGGCGAAAATCACTCATGGCATCGGCTCTAATAGCACTAATTACATGTTCGGCAAATGTTTCGCAGCGCACATAAATCGTTTTTAAACCCCGTTTTTGAAAAGCATGTGCTAAAGCCATTAAGAGATGTGTTTTGCCTGATCCCACAGCTCCATGGAAGTAAATTGGATTGCAAGTTGCTATATCAGGAGAGCAGTTTCCAATTTCTGCAATAAATTTAGCCACTAATTGATTATTAGCGTGAAATATAAAGTTAGTGCTCTGATATAGCGGATTAAGTGAGTCAAAGGCAATTTCAAAAGTGGGCTGGTTAGAATTTTTAAATGTTTTGGTATTGCGTGGCTGACTTTTTTTTGTCGCGCGCTCGGGCTTGCACAACTTTAGGTGTACTTTAATTTTTTTGTGCTGATCGTTGATTAATCTCTTTTGTACTTTGGTTCGCATATGCTCCTCAAACCAAAGTACCTGAAATGAATCTTGTGCTTCTAAATATAAATTGCTTGCATCAAAGCGCCTTATTTGTAGACATCTTAACCATTTTTGCACGGTTTGAGAGCCTAATTCCGCTTCTTGTTCCAAAATAAATTGTTCCCATGCCTGCATGTGTATCTCTCTTGCATAATTTCACTGACGGGCCTGTGCACTCTTGCTTACCACTACTGGCGTGAATGGTTTTAAACTCTTGTTGGTATACCATTGTTGCAGCATACCTAAAAGCATTGAAGACAACCAATAAATATTTAATCCGGAAGGGAAATTATAAAACATCACTGTAAAAACAACAGACATGATGCTACCCATTGCTTTTTGTTGCCGCTGTTGTTCGGTAAGCAAGGCTGGATCTTTTGGTATATTGGCAGTTAAGCGTTGTTGTAAAAACATAACAACACCTAATAAAATTGGAAGCAAATGAAATTCAGTACCGATAAAGAAAATAGGTTTTGACCAGCTAAACAATACATCAGGAGCTGTCAAATCATCAATCCAACCTGGGATAAATGAGGCGCCACGCAAAGCAAAGCTTGATTTTAAAAGATCAAACATCCCAATTAAAAAAGGCATTTGTATTAATAAGGGGAGGCAGCCGGAAACGGGATTAATCTTCCGTTCACGATATAAATTCATTATTTCCAATTGTGCTTTACGTGGATCTTTTTTATGGCGCGCCTGAATAGCGGTTACTTCAGGTGCAATTTGTTGCATACGGGCCATTGATTTGCTCGACCAAGCGTTTAACGGATAAAGCATAATGCGTAAGCTAACTGTCAGTAAGAAAATAGATAAGGCCCATGAACCGGTAAATTGGTGAAAAATATTCATCAAGATAAATAGGAATTTAGCAAATGGTTCTGAAATGAAAGTAAACCAGCCATGCATAGTTTGGCAAGCAATGTAATCTGGATTATAATCAGTGGCCGGATCTGCATATTGAGCATCGACTGTTTTGAGGATATTGGAGTCAAAGGGTCCGCTAAAAAAGCGAAATTGGATAGGCATATGCGCATTAGTGTGTATAGGAATTAATGCCATGTAGCCAGGTAAATCAGCTGCTTTAAATCTATTATAATTTTGATCGATTTCCAAGAGCCGCGATGGTGCTGCAGTACCAGGAATATATTGTACGCGATAACCTGGATCGGTGACATTGAGTGAATCTAAAATCATCCCTAAGAAGCCATTGGAGTTGCAAATCCAATCAATATTTGCTGAGGTGACTGTGACAGCTTCTTGCGGAAGATCAATTTTTTCAACTTCCGACTGCTGATGCCTAGTTAAGCGATACTTTAATACGGGAGCAGGTGCGCCTGAGATCCATTCTACTTCAGGAATCCCAGAGGTTAGCCATAATCCACGTGAATCGCCATCGATAGTTAGCTCTAAAGTTAAACAATAGGGGGCTTGCGGTTTATCTTCTGACCCTAGCGAATAGGTCTTACTAATCTTACGCTGATTTTGTTGACCTTCAAAAGTAATGGAGTGTTTGTCAAAATGTGTGACTTTATAAACAAGCTCAGCTTGTTCAGGATATTCAGAAACAATGTTAAGCGCGTAATAACGGGGAGGAATCAAGATGTTGCGACGAGGCGCTTTTTCAATTAATGAGCGACGCAATAAAGGATAGTATCCACCCAATTTGCCTTCTTCATGCAATACCATGCCTGCTGAATCGTTATTAGTGTAGTAGGGATTAGCAGGAAAATGAGTATTATAGGGGTGTTGTTTAACCATTAATCGATCAAACTCAATCTCGCGTACAACGCTGACTTTATTATCTTCAGAAGCAAATGGTAGGTTAATTTCAGCAATGGCCCCACCGTAATTAGAGAAAACTAATTGTTGATAATTATTTTCAAGGACATAAAACTGTTCCGCATTGCTATTATTTTCAATCGCTGTGGCAGTGATAGTGGGTGAGTTTTCGTTTAAAATGTTTTTATCAGCCTGAGAATTTTCTTTAACTTGACTCTTTGTATTTTGTTGCTCTTTTAGTTGTTTTTCTTTTTGTTGCTGTTCTTTAAGCCAGCTCTGTTTTTTTTCTATATTTTGCTGTTGGAATATGGTATTAACAAAAAATAACGTAATGGAAAGGGCTACTACAAAAAGAATTGTTTTCTTATCCATAATGATAGGTTTACCTTCATAGTAAAATCGTTAAAAGCAATAAGTTAACACAGCGCTAAGAAAGTAACAAGAGAAAAACTTGCTGATAACTTTAACTCAGAATAAAAGTTAATCACAAAAAACTTTTAATGAGCCCGGGTGCAGTTTGGCAAGAAATCTAATGAAACTAGCTATTAAATGTACAAATTAAAGCCTAGGTTAATGAGTTTTTTGACTTGACTATCAATGTCGGCTAAGCTTTAATGTGCGGCATGTCTACTAACAAACATACTATAAAAATTTATCCTTCTATATTAGCTGCAAACTTTGGTTGTTTAGCTGACGAGGCCAAACGAGCAGAGCAAGCTGGTGCTGATGGACTACATCTTGATGTGATGGATGGCCATTTCGTCCCAAATTTGACGATTGGTCCTCGCGTTGTGGCAGCGATTAATCGAGCCACCAACCTCCGTTTAGATATCCATTTAATGATTTATAATCCGTTTGATTATATTGAGCGCTTTGTTGAAGCAGGTGCAGATCAAATTACATTTCATTTTGAAGCCACTGAAAACGTTGAAGAAACTCTTCAGTATATACGCAAATGTAATATAAAAGCAGGTTTGGCTTTTAATCCCGAAACTTCAGCTTCCATGGTAATCAAATATTTAGATTTATGCGATATGCTTCTTTTAATGACTGTACATCCAGGCTTTGGTGGACAGACTATGGAAAGAAAAGTGTTAGACAAAGTAAAATTTGTGCGTGAGATGGCCAATAAAATCGACCTTCCAGTCGATATTCAAGTAGATGGTGGCATAAATGATCAAAATGTGAATGATTGTGTGAAGGCAGGTGCGAATATTATTGTGGCCGGCACTAGTCTTTTCAATCAGGCCGATTTGCGCTTAGCGATTGAACAAATGCGTAAGGCGGCACATATATCGCATAATTAATATTAATTGAAGGTATGAATGACGACTAGTAATCAATTGACGCCCGGTATGACACTTTCGATAAACAATCAACTATATAAAGTTGAATCAAGCAGCAAAGTTTCTGTTCCTAAAGGGACATCTGTTATTAGAGCTCGTTTAAAAGATATGCGTTCTAATGAAATTATCGAAAAAGATTTTAAACTCAATCAGCCTATTAAAGATGTAACCCTTTTAGAGCGTAAATTAGAGTTCCTTTACATAGAAGGTGCTGATTTTTTATTTTTAGATATTGTGAATCTGAATCAAGTCCTTGTTTCAGCCGAAGTTGTGGGTGCCAAAGTACACTATCTGAAAGAGGGGACTGAGGTTAAAGCTTTTTTTTACGATGATATTGTCTTTGCTTTAGAATTACCACATTTCTTAGAATTAATGGTTGTAAAAACACAGTTTGATGAAGAAGCATTAACAGGGCATCATTTGCCACTCAATGAAACTTCTTTGGGTGAAACTCAATTTGCTGTGTTAGAAACTGGCGCCCGCATTGAGGTACCGCCATTTATTCGAATGGGTGATATCATTAAAGTGGATACTGAAGCCAACGCCTATATTCAGCGCGTGTAATTCAAAACGATGGTAGGATGATGGTAGCTAGTGTGAATCGACTAAAATTTAAACTTAAGAATATTTTAATAAGGTTTTGCTCTACTAATCTCATATTATTTTATCTAGTTAGTTCCTCACTATACAGCGGATCGCTGTCATCTCTTGAAAATAGCAATGAGCCAAATATTGATAGTTTAAATACTTCCAATCACTCAGCTGTTATTTCAAGAAGTATAGCTGATAAAAATATTTCTAATGCATCTCTAAACAATTCAACTGCCGTCAATTTAAGAGATAATGAAATTAGCGAAAAAAACAATAAAAAAGATCGCGCAGCTCTTATCTTAGATTTTTGGTTTGGTCAACTTAATAAAGACGATGATTTTCCAGCAGAGAAAGTGGCTATTTGGCGCAATCAAAATGGTGATACTACTCGTTTTATCCAAGCCAATTTTTCGCAAGATATCTTGAAGGCGCAACGCGGTGAGTTGAATGAGTGGCGACATACACCAACGGGACGACTTGCACTAATTTTGTTATTACATCAATTTCCACGGTGCATATATTGTAATACGGATAAACGTCAAGCATTCATGTATGATGCGATGGCAAAAGGTTTGGTGCTTGAGGGAGTTAAGCAAAAGCAAGACCAACAACTGCAACCCTTCATGCGCGCGTTTTTTTATTTACCTCTTGAGCATACGGAAGATGCCGATATTCAAAAACTTTCTGTGCAGTTATATCAACAACTAGTTAATAGTGTGGCTCCTTCAATGCGATCACACATGCAATCATTTTTAAATTACGCTTTGTTGCACCAAAAGCAAATTATGCGCTTTGGTCGTTTTCCCCATCGCAATGAAATTTTAGGGCGTGAATCAACGCCAGAAGAATTAATCTTTCTTCATCAATGGCAATCATTTTAATAGCATAAACTATATATAGCTTTTTTTTATCAAAGGATTAGCAGTGGAATTAAAGCAGATTAAAGAACTAATGACAGCGGTAGGACGTTCAGATGTCAAACGTCTTAAATTAAAAAAAGATAACTTTGAGATAGTGATTGAACGAGAAGTGCCAAGCAATAATTATAATGCTGGTGCCATCCAACATAGCTCTGAAGAACAATTGCGTTACTCTACATTACACAGAGCCGAACAAGCTTTATCACGCGCCTCTGAGATGCCATCTATTAAATTGGCTGCTCCTCTAAGTGTTGAGGGCAAAAAAGAAGATGCTAATAGTCAATTTATTGTTTCTCCTATGGTAGGTACTTTTTATGTAGCTGCCGCACCTGAAGAACCTCCTTTTGTAAAGGCTGGTGATAAAATAGATAAAAACATGATTGTATGTATTATTGAAGCGATGAAAGTGATGAATGAAATTAAAGCCAATCTTGCGGGTACTTTAGTGGAAGTTTTGGTTGAAAGTGGTCAACCAGTTGAGTTTGGTACCAAACTTTTTCGTATCATTGAGTAATTTTTGAATGTGTTTTGTTATAAAATATTGTTTTAACACATCAAAAAAGGCTTAATTATGAAAAAAGTTTTAGTTGCAAATCGTGGTGAAATTGCGGTGCGCATTATTCGCGCCTGCCATGATTTAGGATTACAGACTGTAGCAGTATACTCTCAAGCAGATGCCGAAGCATTGCATGTATTGCATGCCGATGAGGCCATTTGTATTGGTGAAGCGCCCTCCAATCGTTCTTATCTTAAAATCCCTAATATTTTATCGGCCTGTGAAATTACAGGTGCTGACGCTATTCACCCAGGCTATGGCTTCTTGAGTGAAAACGCCAATTTTGCTTCTATTTGTGAGAGCTGTGGTCTAAACTTTATTGGTCCATCACCGGAAGCAATCGCCCTGTTAGGTGATAAAGCACGCGCTAAAGCGACCGCTAAAGCTGCAGGTTGTCCCGTTATCCCCGGTTCGGAAGGGGTTGTAGCTGATATTAAACAAGCGCGCCAAGAAGTAGCTAAACTGGGCTTCCCTGTTTTTATAAAGGCTGTCGCCGGTGGTGGTGGCAAGGGAATACGCATTGCACATAGTGAAGAAGAGTTTATTAAACAGTTTACAGCTGCGCGCGCCGAGGCTGAAGCCAGCTTTGGCAATCCCGATGTTTATTTAGAAAAAATGATTGTAGGTCCACGCCATATTGAAGTGCAAGTGTTAGGCGATAAACATGGACACTATATTCATTTAGGAGAGCGCGATTGTACTACACAACGACGACGCCAAAAATTAATCGAAGAAGCACCTAGTCCTGTCTTAACACCAAAAATGCGTCAGAAAATTGGTGAGTGTGCCGTAAATGTCGTTAAAGCGGCTGGTTATTATTCAGCAGGCACAGTCGAATTTTTATTAGATAAAAATCAAAATTTTTACTTCATGGAAGTAAATACTCGCATTCAAGTTGAACATACGGTCACAGAAGAGCTAACGGGAATTGATCTTGTAGTACAGCAATTAAAAATTGCTCAAGGCGAAAAGCTATCCTACAAACAGAAAGAGATCGTTTATGATGGACACGTAATGCAGTTCAGGATCAATGCCGAAAATCCTGAACATAATTTTACCCCATCGCCAGGCAAGCTTGAGTATTATTTACCACCGGGCGGTCCACATGTTAGGGTTGACAGTGCTTGTTATTCTGGCTACACTATACCTCCTAACTATGATTCAATGATCGCTAAATTAATTGTAAAGGGATCTACTCGAGCTGAAGCCATAGCGATTGGCAAACGAGCATTGCGCGAATTTCATATTGGCGGAGTTCATTCGACAATTGATTTTCATTTACACATGCTTGAAGATGAAAAATTCATTAGTTGTGATTTTGATTTAACTTACATTGACGCCTTAATTGCACAAGGTTGTCAGTTTAAAAATTGAAATTTTATAATAATTTATAAACCAAAGAGTAATGTATGCATAATTTAAAAAAATCAATTTTTATGATGGCTTCTTGTTTATCAATATTAGCCACATTTTCTTTACCAATAGCATCTTTAGCTGCACAACAGTGTCCTGATTGCCTTGAAATGCCTCAGGCGCATCAATATTTATCAGCCATGTCATCTGATGGGGGTGTGATTGAATTGGGCGATGGCTCAAAATGGGACGTAGCTGAAGAAGATCGTCATTTTTTACTACAACATCCAGTATGGGGTTATACTCAAGATTTAATTATTACACCACGCTACATTAACTATCATCGTACAAATTCCGCTTATTACAAATATGTGATTTATAATACCACTCTAAATCAAAGAATTGCTGTTCGTTTACGTAAAGCGCCTATTTTAGCGGGTGCACAAACTCTTTTTATTACGCAAGTCGACCGTTACGCTGGCGCTATTGTATTGTCTGATAACTCGGTTTGGTATGTCGATTCGCGCGATCAAAATTTGTCAACTTGGTCGCAAGGTAGTCGCGTAATGTTAGGTGTGAACAACAATAGTAGGGAAAGTGCCATTTATCCTTACATATTGATCAATGTAGAGTTGTATGGTCAGCCATATAGCTATGTGTATAATTATTAATCTTATTTAATTAAAATTTTTGGAGTAAAAATGTTTGGAATTTATGCGGATGGCCAAGGTGCACCTCCCCCTTATCCAGGTTTAAATCCACCTCCTGCAAATGATCATCCTTTTTTGGAGGCCATTTTAGGGATTGGTGTGAGTATATTGTCAAATGAAAGTGCTAATCATATCAGGCGTAGTTGGCCAAGAACGGCTACTGTTTTGGATTATGTGCCGTTAGCTTGTTTAATTTTGTGGATTTATCGACGCTGTGTTTCAGATAATTCTTCCCCACCCAATCCTTATGGAGTGGGATCTAGTTTCACCTTTAATTTTTGGCAAAGTTTTGATGGTGTTATAGGCGCTGTTTCAGACGGTTTTGGTTTCGCATGTAATAGTATAGAGTCTTTATTTGAGAATTCGACCGATGGTGCTGGGGTTACTAGTTATGGATATAAAACACGTCAACCAAATAATCGCCGACGAGGCGAAGAAGGTGATAGGCCGAAATTGCATCCAGTTGGACCTGGTCAGTCTGGTGAGCCTAGTAGAGGATTAGCTCAAGCAGCACGTGCACCTACTAGGGGATCGTTTGATTCAGGTAGTCGATCTTGTCAAATGCCTGG
Organism: Chlamydiota bacterium; assembly: GCA_013285965.1. Classification (GTDB taxonomy): domain Bacteria; phylum Chlamydiota; class Chlamydiia; order Chlamydiales; family Parachlamydiaceae; genus JABDGQ01. The sequence goes on along the minus strand of JABDGQ010000005.1, from coordinate 48,467 downwards.
CTCTAGCTATAGTAGGCGCGATCTACGCGCTGACGAGCCTATTATGTATGTAACTGGAACTGGTGTGTCTGGGTCACGTCCTAGACCATATGGGTCACGTCCTAAACCATCTGATGATGATCCTACTACTATGTATGGAGTTGGACCTGGTGCGTCAACTTATGGCCATCCTCGCGACAAAGGCGGATTCGAAATTAAAACAAAACATCCTGAAGATGAGGACGAAGGATTGCATCCCGTTGGAGCTGGTGAGACTAGTAGGCTTAGAGAATCAGCTAAAGCAGCGCGTGCACGTACTAGTAGATCGTTTGATGAGGAAGATGGTGTCTGCATGTTTCGCGTAGGGGCTGGTGAAAGAGATAAAGTTCGACGATAAAGTTTAGATAAAATTAAAACTTATATATCTAGTTTATAGAATAGTATTTAATTGTTAGGTGTGATTTTTTACAAAAATTTATAACGGAGCTCCTATAATGTATAAACAAGCTAAGAAATTATTTTTTATGTTTAGCATGGCATTAGCGCCATGTGTGTTAAGCTATGTAACTTTGCCGCAATTATCGGCGCAAGTATATGATCATGTGCATAGTCAATTGCATCGTGCCTCTTCACATTATTTATATGCCGCTTCTGCTAATGCTGATGTAATTGAACTTAATGATGGTTCAAGGTGGAACGTGGCACCTATATCGCGCCATCTTTTACAACAACATCCACAATGGGGCTATACACAAGATTTAGAAATCAAACCAAAATATACTGGTGGCTGTTGTGCAATATTGTCTTATTTTTCAGGTTATGACTATGTTATTCGCAATAAAGCATTACAACAAACTATTTTTGTCAATCTACGTTCAGCACCAATGTTAATTAGTGAACATACCTTGTTTATCTCCTATATTGATCGCAATGCGCGCACTGTTTTTTTAAATGATAATTCAGAATGGTATATCGATCAGTCAGACAAAAACTTTTCATATTGGAAAGAGGGCGATCGTATCATTCTTGGTTTGAATAACAAATGGCGTACCTTTTCGCAAGTATCATATATCATGATTAATGCTGATATGGACGGTTTTCCATATAGTATTGCCAATATAAGAAGTTATTCTCCTTATCGTCAATAATAGGAGTAAGCAATGACTCGCTTTAATTATAGTTTGAATGGAGCAAGCCATTTTGCAGATACGACCAATGGTGATGGGGATTTAGGCAATCGCCAAATTCCATCTCCTCAAAATCGTCGTATCAATGCTATGGCGTTGCAAAGTTTTTTTACACAAGCGTCACAAGCTTTGAGTGCACATACAGTCATGGGTGATCCACCGATGCATCGCACAGGTCCTGGTGTTCGACCAGCTATGCCTTTTAGACTAGGCGCTGTTATGGATGGTCAGCGTAATGATCCACCAATGCATCGCACAGGTCCTGGTGTGGATGGACAGATAATGCCGCATAGAGATCCTGCTATGCATCGCACAGGTCCTGGTGTTGGTAGACAAGCACCGCCTAGCGATCCTGCTATGCATCGCACAGGTCCAGGTAATAATCCAAGCGCAATCGTAACATTACCACCACCTCATATTAGTGGACGATAACCCTGTTTGTTAATAACTTGAATTTTGTGATTAACCACAGATCTTAGCTCAAATTTCAACCTCAGCCATCAACTTAAGCTAGTGGCTGAGGTTGAAAAATTTTCTTATGCAATAATAACATTTGGTTTTTTGATTCTAGTGGACATAATCAGCAACGATTTGTTATGCTTTTTCTTTTGTGTTAACCTGAATTTTTAGTTTTTTTTGCCATTTTAAAAACCAAAAAATTGAGGTTGTTAGACCCCTTTTCAAAACTTGCTTTGTTTAGAAAATAGGCAATTTTTGATTAGGTCTATTAGACTTCTTGAAAAAAGGTGCCGAATTTGTAATCTAAAGTACGCGCGCTATTATTTAGTCAAAATCTCCATTTATAAAAGGGGTATCAGATAATGGAAAAACCAAAGCGTTGGCAGTTAATGCTAATTATTGCCGTCCTAGTGCTTACGCTCTACAATATTTTACCTACACTATTCTTCTATTCTAAACCTTTAGGTAAACCTGTGGATGCAGGTAAAGCAGAAGAAGTTTCCAGCACTATTGTGCAGCGTGTCAATCAGCTGCAAGATGATTCTGAAAGTTGGCTAGCCTCTTTTAATCATTTATTGGGTATTAAATATGCAACGATTAGCACGTTACCACAAAATGCTGGTTTGATTGAAATTTCTTTTAAAAATGAAAAAGATGCCGCTTTGTTCAGCCGCTTTTTACCGCGTGCTGGCGCACTAATTCCTTTTACCCCTGCGCAACTAGAACTCTCCTCTAGCGAAGTCAATAACGATTCTACTAAAGTATTAGTACAGCGGAAAGTTGGTTTGCAATTAGATCCAGCGCAACAAGGCGAACTATTTGAATTTACTGCCAAATATGACGCAAATGGCGCTATTGCTCCTTTATATCGTCAAATTGTTTACGATCGTGTTACTCAGGTAGCTTTGGCCATTGCAGGACCAAGTAAAGCTGCTACGGAAATTAATGCCATTGTTAACGATAGTGAAAATGTACAACGCGACGACTTAGCCATTGAGCTAGCACGTCAAGTTGTCGATATTAACACCACTTTTGGCCCTGATAGCGCGCTTGCTAAGCGTTACAATGAATCATTGTCGCAAATAGAAAGTAAAAACGCTAGCCGTTCTGTTTCAAAATATGTAAGTAATTTAGAACAATTACAAAAAAAATTAAAATCAGATCAAACCGACTTACAAAAAGTTAGTGAAGACGGTATTGCTCTTGATGCACAACAAATGCAGCAGCTAGCCATGCTTTCAAACCAATTGAAAGTCGTTAATAATGCACTAAATATTTTGCGCAAAAACATCGCTAATGCCCAAGCTCCTCATAAACCACTTACCAACACTCAAATTCAAAAACTTCTAGCGACTAACCAGAGCTCTGCTGATGCAACGCAATATATTGATTTAAGTGGTTATCACCCCTTAATTAAAGGGTTAACTATTAATTGGAAAAACAGCCAAGTTTTGCTTAACCTGTACGATGATGTTGTGTCATGGGAAACACAAGCAGTTGCTAGTGAAAGCAACGCCATGCAAAAAGATAAAGTCAATAAATTATTGATTAATGCTTTGGCTCGTGTAGCTCAAATTTCTAATGAACAAGTTAAACCATATAACGATAATTTTGTAGTCGATTTGGACAGTTTAAACAATGCGCAAAGTTATTTAGTGATGAATTTGGGTTATTTAGCAAAGCAACAAAGTCAACAAATTTTAAATCAACTATCGACCAATTGGCAGCCTACATCGCCTGATTTTGCCAGAGATGTTTATCCCATCTCAAGTTATGAGCAATATGCCAGCGGTTCGCTAGAAGATCAAAAGTTTGGCTTAGTGGTATATTCACCAAATATAGAACAAAATCCATCTTATAAAGGATTGCGTAATGGTTCTATATATGTCATAGCCAAAAGCGTGCGTGATATTTTGCCTAATCCAAGTGCACAAGATAGCGAACCAAGTTCAGACAAAAAGGGGCTAGCTGATTTTACACAATTAAGTAATATCTTACAGCAAATGGGCTTCATTGGCTATCCAGGTTCTTCTTTTGGTCTGCCTAAAGAATTTAGCAAAGATTTTATATTTGAGCTCGATGACTACTATGGTGCACTATTGCAAGCAACACGTGAAGATTTTGTAGTAAAAGGGAGCAGTCGTTTTGCTACGCTAGATTTTTCAGACGTTGAGCAGCGTATTTTGACTAACAATAAAATTAACGACCGCATTCAAGAAGATTTACTCAAGTGGAATGAAGCATATCATGCCGCACAAGTTGATTTGAATGCTACCAATCACTACACAGTGCCAGCGCCTACCAAAAATGTTTACTGGGAAAACTTTAAATTAAGTGCTAGCAAATATTTTGGTGGTGATGATCGCAAAATCCTAAAATGGGGTCTTGATCTATCGGGTGGAAAAACTGTCCGTATTGGTTTATTAGATCAAAATAACCGTCCTGTAACGCAACCAGAAGATTTAAAACAAGCAGTAAATGAGTTGTATGAGCGAATCAACAAAATGGGCGTAGCTGAGCGTACTATCCGCATTGAAGATTCAACCATTGTTCTCGATTTCCCAGGCTCACAAAATCTTTCTGCAAGTGATTTAGTGAAAGCTTCGGCTATGTATTTTCATATTGTGAACGAAAAATTTTCTACGCAAAATCAAGCCCTTGCTGCATCAGTTAACCAGTTTTTGCAAGAGGTCTGGAATGAAGCCACGGTCACTAATCGCAAAGATATCGATAGCATAAAAGAAATCGCCTGGAATCATTTGGGTGGTGATGAATCAACTTCTGGACATTTTCGTCCACGTAGTGAACATGCTACTATACTTTATGATAATGGATTGCGTTTAGCTAATCCTAGTGATCAGGCCATTAATTCGGTATTTAACGATGAGTTATCGTCAATTGCCATTTTCCGCGAATCGGACATATCGGAGCTATCAAGCCATACACATCCTTTGTTGATTGTATTCCACAATTATGCCTTAGAGGGTTCTAATCTTGAAAATATTCAAGCTGGTTATGATGCAATGCATGGCAATATTCTAACTTTTGCCGTTAAGAGCTCATATGATGGAAACAAAACATCCACTACTGGCAATCCACGCGATGATTTCTATACTTGGACATCGCAGTTTGCCCAAGATCGCATTGAGGGCACTCAAAAAGAGGTCTATTCGCAAGGACATGGTTGGCGGATGGCGGTAATTTTAAATGGTGGTGTCATTACTTCACCTACTTTAAATTCACCAATTCGCGAAGGCGGTAGCATTAGTGGTCGTTTTTCACAGCGTGAAGTTAACACATTGGTAGCTGATTTAAAAGCGGGATCATTGAGCTTTACTCCACGTATTTTATCTGAGCAGAACGTCAGTCCCGAGCTTGGGCAGGAAGAGCGTACTAAAGGTGCCGTGGCTTCTATTGTAGCCTTAGTTCTCGTGGTAGTAGCTATGATTGGATATTATCGCTTTGCCGGCTTAGTAGCTTCATGTGCTGTATTACTCAACATTTTTATTATGTGGGGTGTGCTGCAAAATTTAGGTGCTGCTTTGACATTACCAGGTATTGCCGGTATTGTATTGACAATTGGTATGGCAGTAGATGCCAATGTTTTGGTATTTGAGCGTGTGCGCGAAGAATTTGCTATCTCCGGACGTATTGCTTCGGCTATCTATGCTGGTTATCGCAAAGCCTTTAGTGCCATTATCGACTCCAACATTACAACTATTATTGCCGCTTTGATTTTAATTCAATTTGACTCAGGTCCAATTAAAGGCTTTGCCGTCACTTTGATTATCGGTATCGTATCATCTATGTTCACAGCACTGTTCATGACTCGTTACTTCTTTGCTAACTGGGTGCGCAATCCACAACATAAAAAGTTGACAATGGCAAAGTTTTTAAAAACAACCCATTTTGACTTTTTAGCACAAGCCAAAAAGGCTATTGGGATATCAGTGTTAGTCATGATTATTGGGACATACTTCTTAATTGCTGAGCGCAAAACGATTTTAGGTATGGATTTTACAGGTGGTTATTCACTGACTGTGGATCTACAGGAGAAAGCGATCGATACTAATTATCGCTTGGAAACCATCAATGCGCTACTTGACAGTGGTGCATCGCATCGTGATTTTGAAGTACGACAATTAAGTCATCCTAATCAATTGCGTATTCAGCTAGGCACTAGCATGAATGAAAAAGATCACCCATTTTATCAAATGCCTGATGTCAGCAATGTGCCTGTTTCAGACATTACTTATGATTATGTGCGTGATCCGCGCTTGAATTGGATTGTCAATACTTTAAATGCACATAATTTGCCTATTGAACCAACGCAATTGGCTACTTTGCAAAAAAATTGGACCATCATGAGTGGTCAGTTTTCTGATGCAATGCGCAACAATGCTATTATCGCTCTTTGTGCTGCATTACTTGCGATTTTAATTTATATTACCTTCCGTTTTGAATTTAAATTTGCCATTGGTGCTGTAGCAGGTCTAATACATGATGTGATTATCACGCTAGGTATTTTGGCCATATTCCATGCCTTGGGTTTCCCTGTGCAAATTGATTTACAGGTAATCGGTGCCATTATGACAATTATCGGTTATTCATTAAATGATACCATTATTGTCTTTGATAGAATCAGAGAAGATATGCATATTATGCGTAAGATGAGCTTCCCGCATATTATCAATCATGCTTTGAATGTAACCTTAAGTCGTACTATTATGACTTCCGGCACTACGTTATTAGTGCTAATGTCATTAGTATTGCTAGGCGGACAGTCTATTTTTGCCTTCTCTCTGGTAATGACTATTGGTGTGCTTGTAGGAACATTGTCTTCCTTATTTATAGCATCACCAGTGATGCTTTATTTCCACAATCGCGAAGTGACAAAGCATGAGATTGCCCAATCGTCATTATAGTAGGTGCGCACTAATTTGAATTTGCCTAAGGCTACTCTGAAGTTATTCAGGGTAGCCTTATTTTTTTATAGATGGTACTAGACTTAAAGAACTCACCTTACGCATAATTTGAAGAGTGCCTTTCGAAGCCATCAACATACACTTATAAAATAACAAACTATTCGATAATATGTTTCTTATATTCTTTTAACTGTTCTATTAAATTTTCTTTAATAATGGCATCACTTTCTCAGTATTTTGCGGTAAGCCCTTGGGAAATACAAATACACCTTTCACTACCGAGCCCTTAACCGATCCTAATATTTCACTATAGGGAGCAAACAGATCTTTTGTTTTTTCTAAATCTCCAACTAAATCTTCAGTCGATTCTTTTTTGCCAGCTTTTTTGTTTAAGAAGGAAATGCTCTCTTCGGCATCGGCAAGCAACCTATCTTGAAAATCAGGTCTTTGTTGCTCTTCTGCAGAATAAATTTTTTTCCATTTTTTGGCATATAAGCTATTGGCATCCCTACCAAAAACATGTTTTTCAGGCTTAAATTCACACTCATTGCCATCATACAAAAGGCCAACGCGGTTCAAATGCGGGTGATTCTCCTCAACGTTATGACGAGCTTTGAAAGTATCGTGAATTTATTTCGATTGCCATCCGTTTCCCAAACTTAGTGTTGTGGGAGAGTTTGGCAAAAGAGGGTTAGTTGTGGTTTGGCTATAAACCACTAGTTTTACACAGATATCGTTACTAATAACAGAGCTATGAGAAGGGAGCAGACAGCTCAAGTGCACAGTATATTCACCAGGATGAAAATAATGTCCATTTAAATTAAAAATAGCCTGCTTAATTCCTAAGCTTGTAGCAAAAGCTATTTCGTTTTCTTGAATATGCGAATTAGCTAATATTTGTCCGTTTAGATTGCGAATTTCTAAACCAATAATGAAGTTGTCGCATATTTGCAAAATCTCATAATCGATCACTACTTGTATTTGATCATCATTATAAAAAAATTGACGTCTTAAATCATTATTTTGCAATGCCAAACGATAAAAGCGGATCTGGGCGTTGCCATCATTGCCTTGCCAGCACAAATTTTGGCTGCGATATTTTTGCATATATATATTTAAACATTCTTGCACGCCACCTTGGGCTTGCACAGCCCCTTTTTCAAGTAGAATGCCTTTATTGCATAAATTCAAAATAGCGCCGGCATCATGGCTCACAAATAAAATAGTAGTGCCGCATGCGCTCAAATGGTTAAGTTTTTTTAGACATTTAGCTTGAAAGGAAATATCACCAACCGCTAAGACCTCATCCACGATTAATAAATCTGGATCCACGTGAGCCGCAATAGCAAAACCTAATCGCATATACATGCCACTTGAAAAGCGTTTTACAGGAACATCTAAAAAGTTTTCAATTTCTGCAAAAGCAGCTATTTCATCAAATTTGCGCGCAATTTCCTTTTTGGTCATCCCTAAAATGGCCCCATTTAAAAAGATATTTTCGCGACCAGTCAACTCTAAATGAAAACCGGTACCTACCTCAAGTAAGCTTGCCACCCGACCATGCACTTTTATAAAACCCGATGTGGGTATGGTAATGCGTGATAATAACTTTAAAAGGGTCGATTTGCCAGCACCATTGCGCCCTAATAGACCTACACGATCACCAGTCATGATTTGTAAGTCACAATCTTTCAAGGCCCATAATTCATTGATGGGAGGGGAAGTGTCCTTAGAGTGCTTTCCACAAAGTGCTTTGGTGGCACGGCGCCATCTATGTGTAAGTGTCTCAACTAAAGTTGTGTAACCTTGGACAGGGGAGAGAGTATATTTTTTTGAAACTCGTAGACATTCTACAATAATGCTCATATGATATCGGCAAGCAACTTTTCAGTTTTTTTAAAATAAAACAAACCTCCTAAGAATAGCAAAGAGGTTATAAAAGTGGATACAATAATATTATATAATAAAAATGGGTGAGAGTGGCTAAAAAAGGCCCACCTAAATCCGTCAATTATACCTACTAATGGATTTAAGGCATACCACCAAGCCAAATGATCGCTGATTAAAAATGAGCCATAGCCAACAGGGGAAATGAACATACCAAATTGCATAAAAAAAGGTACAATAATCCGAAAATCGCGATATCTGACAGTTAAAGCTGCAAGCCAAATGCCACTACCAAGGCAAAGCATGAGGGTCAATAAAATTAAAAATGGTGTGGCTAGTAACGACCACTGGTAATTAGCATAGATAGGCAATAATATTAAAAACAAAACTAGCGTTACGGCAAAATCAAGCAAATTAACACCAATGTGTGCGGCTGGAATTAAAAGCCGTGGAAAATAAACTTTAGATAGCAATTGTGCTTGGTTTACTAGACTATTGCCAGCCTCTACGGTAGCGCTTGAAAAAAGCTGCCATGGCAGCATGGCAGCTAGCACAAACAATCCATAATTAACATGATCAGAAGGTAAATGTGCTATTTTCCCAAACACCAATGTAAAAAATAACATATTTAATATAGGCCTAATTAAGGCCCAAGTTAATCCAAAAAAAGCTTGCTTGTAGCGCACTAAAATATCGCGCCAGATAAAAAAATAAAAAAGTTCCCTAAATTTAAAAACTTCTTTAAAACTTTCCAGCCACCCTTCACATACTAAACTCTGCTGATCACTATATAAGGCTGTTTTTGACATCAAATAGGCTCAATTGGTAGCAATGTCTGCGCTTTTTGGTCTTGTAGGTTGTTATAATTTGCTAATAAATCTTCGCCAGCAAAAATAACTGGCACACCTTTTTGAATAGCTGGCCACAATATACTTTTGGCAGCTTCAATCACCTGCTCTGTGCTTGCTGCAAGTAATGCAGTTCGATAAGTTTGTCGTATTTGTGTAGTTTTACCTTCCAAATACCAAGCGTAGGCTGCTTCGGCACGGCTACCTGGAGAAATAGGGGCATCGAGATCTTGAATAATTTCAAGCTTCGCTGATTCCAAATCATCGGCATCAAAATTTCCTTGTAAAATGTTCTCAATTGATTCGCGAAAAGCTGCCAAAGTAGAAGCAATATTTGGATCACGATATGAATAAAAATAAAAAGTGCCTGAGGTTGGATGATGCACCGCTCCGGCGCCATATGCGCCACCTTGCTCACGGATGGTAGCATGCAAAGTTAGGTTATCTAGTAAACGGGCAGCTAAGCTTAATAGGGGTGCTTGAGGATCAATGTAGGAGGTGGTGCAACAAACTTGTCCAATAAAAGCCACCGGGGAAGCTATATGGCGAGCATGTGCTAAAGTAGGCTCTAAGGGATATTTTCCATGCCAAGAATGAGCTTCTGTGGTTGGAATATTATGCAAACCATAAAATTGATTATTTTTTAATTCTTCGTATTTAGAACGATGACAAGTAATTATTAAATGGGGATGGGCAAGACATAATACGTGCTGACACATACTTTTTAGTTTTTGTATAAGATGTGTTTCTTGCTTAGTTTCTTTTTTAGCTTCCTCTTTATCTATCTGCCGTACAATAGTGCGTAATTGCTGATAATAAGACAATCCGTAGAGTTTTTCAGCTAGATGCGAAGGTATATTCAAACCCTTAGAAGATAAATTAATAGCATATTTTAAAGCACTTTGGTTGAATTGGCTTTCAAGGCCACTAAAATGTTTGCTAATAATTTCTTTGATCCGTTTAACATCTTGTAGCTGCGGTTTTACAGCTATATCATATAATAGTGTAAATAATTGCTCAGCTTTATGGTGTAAAGCTTTGCCTTTAATATGAAATGTAGGTCGGCAGTGTTGAAAATCTTTGGCCTGCACATTTAAGCTAATACTGGCTCCAATTCCACCGGTATTCCCTTGAATGTATTCTAAATTCTCTTGATAATTGCGCTGACCGGCTCCAATTTGAGTAAGAATTACAGTCAGTAAACGGAGATAAATCAAATCTTCTTCAGGAATATGTGGCAAGGCAAATACTAAATCGGCATAAACAATTTCATTGGTAAAAGCATGATGGTGAAAAACTTGTAACTTACCACATTGTTGATGTACAATTGGGTATTCTTTAACATTTAAGGGGACATCACTTAAAGTAACTTTTGGTAAGATGTCGATATCTTCCAATTCTTGTTTTTTTTGAAAGGCCTCTAAAGCGACAGCGCGCTCTACAATATTTTTGATCTGTGCCTCTGACAAAGATTCTTTAATTTCTTGCAGTATTTGTTTTTCAGCACTTGCCTCACTCTCGGCTAAATTTTGATCAGGGGTCATTACGATGGTAATAAAGTGATTATTATCTAAAAAATAACCTTTAATTATTTTACCTAAATAGTTAGGTGTAGCCAGAATATCTTGGCGTAAACGCTCAAATAATGAATGAATTTTCAATCCTTCTTCTGGATCGGCTCCATGTTGTTTTAATAACCCTGAGCGCATAAACAATGATAAACCAAATGGTGAATGATCTCCGGTTATCTCACTGCGATGAAATTCCAATTGATGCATGGCATTATCGATCAGTGGCAAAGCAATGCCTGCCTCGACTAGATTCTGCAACGTATTTTTAACAATTTCACTTAATGTTTTTACCTGTTCAGCTTCACAACCCTTTAGGACCAAGCCGCACGGAATCTCTTGCAAGTCAATGTCGATAAACCCACTGGCTTGTTTACACAGACCTGATTGCAGCAATGCCATTTTAAGTGGAGAGGCATCTGTATCCATCAAAATAATCATGACTATACATAATGCCAATGCTGTCTCTTGCTCTAAGATGTGACATGTGAGCCATCCCAGGGCAATCAATGTTTTATTAACGCTACTTTCATCTTTGGCAATTGGATAGGTGAATTGACGAAAAACAGGGCTTTTAAAGCGGGGTTGTAAAGCAATTTTGGCAAGTGGTGGCATGGGTTGCACATGATCAAGGGTGTGCTGTGCAATGAAATCCAAATGTTTCTCAAGAGGCATATTTCCATAAAAAAAGAATAAACATTGACTTGGATGATAAAAATTTTGATGAAATTTTTTTAATTCCTCATACGTCAATTGCGGAATAACCTGTGGATCACCGCCAGAGTTATAGCCATAGGTAATATTAGGAAATAAGGTGGCGTTGAAAGCTTCGGCCAGACGGGCGTTTCCTGAAGAAAGAGCCCCTTTCATCTCATTATAAACAATCCCTTTGTATTGTAATGGAGAACTTGGATCGTTAAGATTTGTAAATTCCAAACGATGACCTTCTTGCCAAAAGCTTAGCTCGTTTAGATTTGGTTCAAAGACAGCATCTAAATAAACTTCTAGTAAATTGTAAAAATCTTGCTTTACCTCACTTGCCGCCGGATAACAGGTAAAGTCTGAGCCAGTAAGGGCGTTCATAAAGGTATTTAAACTGCGCCGATTCATGGCAAAAAAAGGATCTTTAACAGGGAACTTTTTTGAGCCACAAAGTACGGTGTGTTCAAGGATATGTGCTACACCATTTGAATTGTAAGGGACTGTACGAAAAGCTAGGCAAAATAAATTTTCAGTATCATCATTTTCAATGTGCATAATATGAGCACCTGTTGGCAAATGGACGACTTCACGCAAAATGCATTGTAATTCAGCAATGGGAGTGATTTTATGCAACTCGAATTGATGGTAAGTTTCTCCGACATTTTTAAGATGGGATGTTTTAGCTGACATGTGCTGCCTTTGTAGTATGCGTTTTTGACTACTTGCATTGTGCGATAAAAATCAATATTTTCTCGATCTTTTTCTAGTAAACTTCTTTGCAAAGTCTATTTATTCAAAAAATATCAATTTTTCTAAAAAAAGTCAGTTTGCAAATAAGTCTATTAAATGCCGGAGAAAAAAATTATATTAATTTTATACTGAACATCATGAAAATTGACAATGTACTAAATTTTAAGCGTTTACTTGTATTTTTATTTATGACAAAATAATCTAAACTTAAACCTGAACAACAAACGCGTTTAGGTCAATTAAAAAATTAAATTTAGCTGCTATGGAAAATAAAAAATTAAAGCGAATCGCATTGCTCCCCAACGTGGTAACAGCCTTTGGGTTGTCCTGTGGGTTGTTTGCTATTTTCAAAATGAATATGATAGCGATCGGGGAGGTAAATTTTCAAGTCCTCTCAGCAGTTACTGGTATTTTGTTGCTGGCAGCTTTTGCTGATATGTTAGATGGAGCCCTTGCCAGAGCTATGCATGCAGAAAGTGATTTTGGCGGTATTTTTGATACATTAGCCGACGCCATTTCTTTTGGAGTAGCCCCTTCAGTGGTTATATTAAAGAGTTTGTCAATCATGCCCGGTACCGATCAATCATTCTTGATTACCAGTGCTGCCATGATTTATGCTCTATGTGGTGTTTTGCGATTAGTGCGCTTTAATGTGAGTGCCATTGCTGCTAAAAACAATATAGAGCTCAAGCATGCTCATCAAAAGCATTTTACCGGATTACCAATTCCGGCAGCTGCTTTTGCGGCTATTTCGCTGAATTTATTTTTATTTTCAGACCAATGGCATTCAATGGTTAGCTTTTCGCTAACCATTAAAACCTGGATACTAGCATTAGCGCTTGTGTTAATTGGTTATTGTATGATTAGTCGTTGGAAATTTCCTAGTATCAAGACCTTAGAAATTAGGGTAGCTTCTTTTCGTGTGGTAGTATTAACCGTTTTAGCTGCGGTTTTAATTTTTTATGGTATATTACATTACTTTTCATTGGTCTTTTTTGTTTTGGCTTGGGGTTATTTGATTATTGCCTGGACCTTAGCCATTATTCGCAAAATAGCTGGTAAAAAATCTAAAACATTGGAAGAGTTTGAACCTGAAGATGAAGAACTTGAAGATGTAGAGTAGCCTGTGCAGGTTATGTATGCTTTGACAAGTCCGGCTCCTTTGACAAGTCCGGTTCTAAGTTCACTTCTAAAGCCACATTTTTAAAAATAAAATAAGCTAAAATTGCCGCTGTATACCACATGATTAATGCAGCAGCAATAGTATCGGACAAGAAATGACCTCCCTGTGCTATTCGTGCAAGGCTAAGTAGCAAACCTAAACTCCAGGCTAAAGTTATCCCTAAATTGCGCAGCCAGCGACGTTGATAAAGAAGACCACACATTTCTAAGCAAAAAAAATAAAAGCCCATCGAACAGTGGCCACAGGCAAACGATTTTCCAGTTTGCCGTTGGGCATGTACTGGTAAATAAAAAGGACTAAATTCCTGTGTGCCACCAAATTCTGTTACTTGACGAGGGCGTGCTCTGCCCCAATTCTCTTTTAAAATTCCATGAATGATTAAGCCTGTCCCAATAGCCATTGTTAGTACAAGCAACAAACAAGTGGCCCGCCAATGACGGTAAGTGGCAAATAATGAGCAGCAAAGGCCAAGGAGACCAATGATAACCGCCACCCAAGATGGGAAAATTGCATAATTATAGATAGCACTCCAAAGTGGAAAAGTATCAAATAAGCCATCATGATAAAATAAATGGCTTATTTTTAAATCAATCCAATCTGAATAAGGGCTAAAAATTACAAAGAATAAAAGACTAAAAATGGAAACTTTGAAAATGCGCCATTTAAGTTGCAAGATAAGGTGTTTTGGCATCTTTGTATGAAATTTATGATTATGGTTCTGAGGTGTTTTCTTTGTCGAATTTTGTATTTGCAGCGATTTGCAATTCACGCCAATAGCCACCATCCAACCAACCTGTGCTACCATTCCAAAAATAGTAAAAGGTAATCACTCCCCAGATAGGAAGTAAGATATAGATAACCCATAAAAATTTGGGGATTTTAGCATCGCGACTAGCAATTTGTGGGTCTTCTCCATAAATTTCGGGATCATCACTGTTCATGAATATCAGATTCATCCATCATTTGAAATTTAGGTGCCTCATCCATATCTAAGCGCTTGTTTTTCCATAAACAGCAAAATATTAAAAAAGCACTACCGACCATGGCAATGACCAAACCGTAATGTAATAGGCTACCGTAAACACCGCTGGCATCTATGATGCTGCATACTATCATAGTTTTCTTTGTCCTTCAATGATCTCTTTGGTATTAATTGGATCTTTACCTAACCACCAGGCCTGAGTAGGTGCTGTGATGCGCGAGCCTTTAGTCATCAAGTATTGATAGATAGCTTCGAATTTTTCGTTTGGCGTGGGCTGGCTATTTGCCCCATTATCCTTAAAGTAGTGTTTGAAAGCAGGCATGATTGATCCGACACTAGCTGTTCTGGGATTCCAAAAGTGTATTTGATGCCAATGCCGGCTCGGCCGTTTGATAGCTACACGCGAAATGTCAGGTCCAACACGTCTTGTGCCAGGGAAGGTGATTTTTTGATAAATATATTCATTTGCTGAAGAGGGTGGGGCCGGATAATCGTCAGTGCCATTTAATACGGTATCATGAATCAAAGTGCGTGTTTGATCAGTATGACAGTACCAACAGCCCTCAATAGCATATAAATGTTCACCATCGGCAATTAGTTTTTGACGCGATTGAAAACGGAGGTTTTCACCCGTCAGCTCTGCCACATCTTTTATATATTTGCCGTTTTGATCGTATTGCCACAAATTGCCATTACCTTGTTCTATCAGAAATTCTTGCGGGTTTTTTACATAAACTACCCCTGCATATCCATGATAAGGTTGTTTTAACTTGTCATCTAGAATCTCAAAATTTTGATCCACCCAATCTTGCAAAGGGCCGCCGTCAGCATCAAAAGAAAAAGCTTCCTTTTTTTGTGGATCGTACAATTCCATAATCTTTTTTGGCTTGTTTGATTGCTTATCAGAAGGAGCATCAGTAGCATTGGTGGTTGTTTTTTTGACTTGCAGTTGTCCTAATTGTGTATTTGTTTCTTGTTGTGTGGGCGTTCTTAGCAATAATAGGCGCGAGGTTAATTTTAAGTGGTTATCGTGTGTGTGTGTGATAAATTTTTCTAATTCAGGTGGTGCCACTATTTGTAAATTATCGTTTTCAACAAAAGCTAGCAAAGTAAAGCCATCATTTAAATGCATGACATATTGCAAATCATTGTTTGGTGCTTGATTACGCATATAAATATGCGGATCGACGATCTCGTACATTTGGACTTGATATGAACTGGAAGGGGTGGTCCAAGTAGAATCTACATAGCGTGGAGCAATTAATGTTACTATAATGGACGAGGCAAACAGAATAATCACTCCAATAATGGTAAAAATAGCGGAGCGCTCTAAGCGATAAATGGATGGCTCTTTTCCAACATCTTTTTTTGTAGTGTGCTCGGTATCTGTGGGCTCATTTTTGGTATAATTATCTTCATTCATATAGTTGCTCGTGCCGTTATTTGGCCTGATTCAGGTACTACTGCGCAAGTAACAGTGTTATAGAGATTTACTGCAAATAAGACGTTGCCAAATAAAATAATGACACCGCCAGTAGCCCGCATAATCCACCAATAGCGCATGCTGGTAATTGTGTCAATAAATGAGACACGTGTGAAATTATCATAAAAATCTGCATATGAAGAACCATTAGCCCAATTGGCCCACATCAATCCTTGCAAAAAACCACCCACCCATAATGAGAATAAGAATAACAAACTACCCCACAGGTTAAGAGCAAAATGCCAATCGGCCAATCTAAAAGACCACAACGGCTTTTTTACTATAGCTGGAACTGCATGATAAATACCGGCAATAGCAAAGAAAGTAAAGCTACCATATAGAGAAATGTGTGAGTGTCCAATAATCCAATCAGTTTTAGAAGTGATTTCATTGACATTGCGTAATGATTGCAAAGGTCCTTGAATGCAAGTAATCAAATAAAAAATAGTACCCATCATAAGAAAACGTATGGGGGCGCTTTGTAAATATTTAGACCAATTTTGGCGCAAAGTAGCAAAAAGATTATACACCACGGTCCATACTGGAATAAATAGCCACATTGAGAAAACTATTGAAGTAGTCTGCAACCACTGTGAAATGGGTCCGTGAATCATATGATGTGTGCCAATCCATGCGTAAATGAAAGCTATTGACCAGAAGCCAATCATTGATAAACGATGACTGTATATTGGTGTATTAGCAAGCTTTGGCAAAAAATAATATGCAATAGCTAGCCCCATGGGTGTGTAAACAAGTCCTACTAAGTTGTGTACATAAAACCAGCTAGCATTAACCCGCGAAATGCCTTCAGGCAACCATTCAATAGCAAAACTGCCAATAAAAATAGTAAATGTGGTCCAAATTAAGGTCCCCATACTATACCATAGCGATACATATAATTTTTCAAAGCGGCGTCTTGAAATAGTCATAAAAAAAATCACCACTAGTAGTAACCAAGCTATGGCAAATAAAAACTTTATCGGAAGCCATGAAACCCAAGTTGGTAATTCTGCATACTCCCATCCAAAGTTTGTGCCCCAAGGGAAAGAATTGACACCAATAATTAGTGTGAACCACCATAATCCCCCTACCGCTAATGCCAATTTAGGACGCCATAACGGAACACCACATAGTCGCGGAATAAAATATAACATTAGACCAATATTAGCTGATAACAACCATAGCAATGTGACACTACCAACATGCACTGGACGCACTTTGCCAAAATGTATGTACTCGCCAGCAAAGTAATCGGCAAATACAAAGGTATTAAAAGATAAAAATACGCCAATTGACATTCCAATAAGCATAAAAAATATAGCCGGATAAATAAACAACTGGGCCGGTCTATCGTCATATTCAACCATTTGCTTTTCCTAAAACTCAAATTTAAGGTGAGTTATTAAAAAATTTAGAAAAGATCAAGAATTTATTTGTCTGCTAAAATTCCAAAATGTAGCAATCTATTCTTTTTTTGAAAAGATTATTTCGCAAGAGATTCTTTAATGCTATTAAAAAAAGATGTTGACCAATAAATAACAAATGGAATAATATTATAAAGAACTTTATCTTAATTAATAGTAAAATTAAAAAAAAGAGGTGTAACAATGACTAGCATTAAAGAAGATTTAGCTAATAAGTGGGATCAATTTAAATTTAATATTTCAGCAGCATTTAGTAACATAAAAGCCGAGCCAAGAAAAATAGAATCGTACACATTTCCAGCTTTGCGCCCTATATTTGAGACATTTGAATCTTCTTTATCTGAGGAAGCCAAAAGAAGTTACGAAGGTATTTGTCAAGCTTTCAAAGAAAAAAAATTTAGCGAAATCACTATTTTCACAAAAAATATTCAAGTTATTGCTAGCGAAGCATGTAGAGGTGCTGTGGCATATTTTGGTAGCCCAGAATCACTCAGTGACGCTGTCTTAGCAGTTAAATATGTATTTATTCCAGTTGTAGTCTATCAAGTGGCAAGCTTTGTAACTAGTTTCTTTCCCTCATTTGTGTTAGCAACAGCACAATGGACAGCGACAGCGATGGTTGCACATGATCTATTTAAATTATTTAGAAATGTACAACAGGCTTACAATGCACAAAAGCAAACTAGCAACGATAGATATAGTGTACTAAATGTTAAAATTACAATATCTGACGTTATCTCAGGTACATTTTTACGCGCTCTATTAGAATCAACTTTTATAATGACAGAGGGTGTTTACGGTACTGCACCACAACGGTAGTGTATCACAATTTTCCTCTTCAAATAAAATCAAGTTTAGCGGTGGTGGTTTTTAACACCACCGCTATTTTTTTGCGTACACATCAAATGGACTTCTTTTAAAAATTTCACTTACACATATTATGCGTAAGGTGAGTCATTAGACTTCTTTCGAAAGAAGTCTATTAAGGCGAAGTGTGGCAAAATGTTAAGCCATAGATAGACTTGGGGCCACCTGCACTCAATGCCTCGGCGCAGCGCTGCAAAGTCAAACCAGAAGTCATCACATCATCAATTAACAAAATAATTTTATCAGTAACATTGGCTTTTTTATTTAACACAAAACTTTTGGTAGCTAGGTTTTTGCGTTGCACAAGTGTTAGGGAGGATTGGCTGAATGTGTTGCTGCGATGAGATAAAGCTTTATTATCTATACTAACTTTAAGCATTTTTTGCATATGCACTGCCAATAAGGCACTTTGATTGTAACCTCTTTCAATGGCATGAAGCTTTGAGATAGGAACCGGTACGATAAGGTCTGGCAATGGCCACTTTAATAGATCAAACTGCAGCACCAAAAAAGCTGCCATACCTTGCGCCAAATAGGATTGGTTGTAATATTTTAATTGTTTAACTAACTCAGCGGCCGGTCCCTCATAATTAAAGGCCGCCCCCACTTTGTTGAATAACGATGGGCGCTGCAGACATTCATGACAGATAGGGTGGTTAGCTTCCAGATTAAAATTAAAACATTTTTGACAATGCTCTATTGGATCAAGCAACTTTAATTCACTTGCACAAGAATGGCACAATACTGGGGCAGCGGGAGGGAGAAAATTGTGGCAATACAAACAATGTGCAGGATAAACAAAGTGGGTCAAGGAATTGTGTAAATTTTTAGCTAAATTTTTCAATCTTTTATAAAGCACAAATCTTGCTCATTTATTGGCGTGGTGTTCTGTATTTAAGTGCTCTTTAGGAAATGGCTCATTAATTAAATTAAAATAATTTTGGGCAATAAATGAGCTAATAGATTGATGGTGTTGTGGGTAATAAAGTTGTGTCCACCGGTCTATTTTCCATAGTACATGCGCTAAATCAGTTTTATATTTTTGCGGATTTTGCATTTGCAAATCTTTGCTAAAACGCCCCACATCAAGATGAAAAGCTTTATCATCTACAAAACCAATATTATACATTACACCATGATCGCGATCGTATAATCCTTTTTGATAATTAGAAACATACATAGCTAAAACTGCAGCAATCGTTTGCTTGGCTTGCTCTATTTGGTTAGCTTCCAATAATTTTTGTAGTCTTGCGCGTAGCGTTTCCCCTTTTCTTTGCAGGATGAAGACTACCTCATTTAATGGGATTTGCTTCTTTAAGCCTATTTTATCGATGAGGTTGACGTGCACAGGTAGATTTTGTGTGGCAGCTAAGTGAACATATATTAAAGCACTTCCATCTTTATTTTCTGCATTTGCAAGGTTGTAACCCTCGAATAATTCGCGCCGCTTTGCGTTGATTTGCCTAAGCCAATTTTCTTTATAGGACTTGAATGGATATATTTCTGGTATCAAATAAATAAAGGGAGGGGGATTAAGTCCACTGTATTTAAAAAATTTTAACACATATTGCTTATCATCACTCACAAAAGCAAAACATTGTGTGCCACGATTCATGTAAGTAAAGGATTGTTTGAAAATTTGTGTTAATAATTTTATTTGTTCGCTCTCAAGTGGCGTTTGGCTATTGTCCGGCATCTCTACATAAATGATATTACTACTGCTAAAACCATCAGTCAGATAGTGATATAGTTTGGCACCCAAGCTTAATAAAGCTACAATGATTAGTAAAACAAAAAAAATATTTCTTTTTGGCATTATACACACAAAATAATAATTAAAATGGCCAGACCTAAATACGATGAAAATATATTAAAGCTTCTTGCCATTTTAGTGGAGTGTGTTTTTGGATTGACTTAGAGTGTTGGATTTTCACTCTTACTTGCCTTCATTATTCTAATTCATTATGATATTTTGCAGTTGTCACTTCCATTATAAGAGGTTGCATGGTGCAAAACAGCGATTGTCAATCCATATCACCTTTAGTTTATGTTATTAAGCATTTAGCGGCTAAAAGGGCCTTTGATATTCTTTTTAGTCTGCTCTGTTTAACAATCGGGTTTCCTTTATATTTGTTAATTGCAGTATTGATTTTTATAACCTCTGATGGATCTATTATTTACTCTCAAATACGTGTGGGTAGGGGTGGTAAGCTATTTCGTTGCTATAAGTTTCGTACGATGTATCTTGATGCTGAGCAACGTTTACAATCTATTTTACAAAATGATCCGGTATTGCAGCGTGAATGGAGTTTGTACCACAAATTGAAAAATGATCCACGCGTGACTTTTTTTGGCAAAATTTTACGCAAAACCTCTTTAGATGAACTGCCTCAATTTTGGAATGTATTTAAAGGAGATCTGAGCGTGGTGGGGCCGCGACCAGTAGTTCAACAAGAGCTAAATACCCACTTTGGTGATAAAGCCTATAAAATTCTATGCATGCGCCCCGGGTTAACTGGTTTGTGGCAAGTATCAGGTAGAAGCGATATCAATTGTTATCAGACACGCATTAAATTGGATGAATATTATATCGATAATCACTCACTTCAATTTGATTTAAAATTAATTGCAAAAACAATCCCGGTGATCTTTCTTTCAAGAGGCGCATATTGAACACAATTATCAACTAATAAAGCTAACACTATCCTTTGCCTATACCTGTATTTTGGCATTAATACTTTCTTTTGCTTGGCCAACCCTGCATTTACTCTATTTTGCCCCTTTTATGGTCATGCAATACAGTAATTATTCATTGCTGACTTGTTTGTGGTTGTCATTATTATGTGGCCTTTGCGTTGATTTATTAGCCTTTCAAACAACCCTGGGAACATACGCTTTAATTTATTGTCTAACTACTTTATTTTTATATCGTAGTCGCTTGCATTTTTTTGAACAGCGTTTGAGTACCTTGCCGATCATGACTTTTAGTTTTGCCTTTCTTTGCGCACTTATACAATTATTATTGTACTATGGCATGGGTAAAAAGATGCATCTATCTGGGGGGGGATTTGGGGATTTATCGGGAAATTTGTTGTGGGAATGGATTATGAGCGATTTAGTACAAATGCCTCTGTGCGATGCACTGTATGCTTTATTGGCGTTTAGTGGGCCAACACATCTATTTTCAAATTGGCGCGCTGCACTCTATCGTAGACGTTAATATACCAGGCAATAGTGTGACGCAATCCATCTAAAAATAGTGTATGTGGTTGCCAGCCAAATTCTGCACTCATTTTGGAGTGGTCGATCGCATAACGGACATCATGTCCTGGACGATCGGATACAAAGGTCACTAATTTTTGCAAATCACTAATCGGTGTGGCGGTCATTTCGGCGCTAATAGCAATAATTTGTCCTATAAGATCTATGTTACTCCACTGTGCATTGCCACCAATTGCATAAGTTTCACCTGTACGTCCATTCTGCAGCAATAAATGTAAGGCTTTAGCATGGTCCTCAACATATAACCAGTCGCGCACTTGCCCTCCATTGCCATAAACGGGAATTTTTTTTCCAGCTAAGCAATTTGATATCACCAAAGGGATTAATTTTTCAGGATATTGATATGGGCCATAATTATTGCTGCAATTTGAAATACAAGTGGAAAGATTATAGGTATTTTGATAGGCCCTAACAAAATGATCCGAAGCCGCTTTAGAAGCTGCGTATGGAGAATTTGGCTGATAGGGCGATAATTCATTAAAATGACCGGTGGGACCTAGTGATCCATACACCTCATCAGTAGAAACGTGATGAAAATGAATATGTGGTTGCTTACGCACTACTTCTAAAAGTTGAAAAGTACCTAGAATATTAGTTTCCAAAAAAGCTTGTGGACTATCAATACTGCGATCGACATGCGTTTGAGCAGCAAAATGGATAATAGTATCAATTTTATGCTTTATACAAACAGTTGCAGCTAAATTTTCTTGGCAAATATCACCTTTTTCAAAGACATAGCGAACATCAGATTGAATTGATTTTAAATTTTCTAAATTTCCAGCATAGGTAAGAGCATCTAAATTTACACAAACACCTGAAAAATTAACAGCAGGGGACAGTAGATAACGAATAAAAGCTGAGCCAATAAAACCCGCCCCACCAGTAACTAAAATGTTTTGTATTTTGCGATTTATCATTTTATTGTTGTCATTCTTGTTTTTGAGACATATTTTTTAAATTTGTAAGACATTCTTGCAAAGCTAGCGGCCAAGGTCGTGGAGCTTTGTAGCCAAATTGTTCTTGAAATTTTTTAGTATCAAGGCTCGAATAGGCCGGTCTCTGTGTGGCTGAAAGATATTCTGTTGATGGAATGGGTCGTATTATTTGTGTTTTGATAGGAAAATGGAGTGCTTTGGCTTGGTTAAAAATTTCCAAAGCATATTTATACCAACTAGTTTCATTATTGTTGGCAAAATGAAAAATGCCATTGACATCTAAAAGCTTTAGTGCTGCTTCTGCTAAATCTTGGCAGTAAGTTGGTCTTCCCACTTGGTCGCTTACAACGTCAATTTCATTTTTTTCAGAAAGCAAACCCAAAATTGTACTTACAAAATTTCGGCCCACATCCCCAAATAACCATGAAGAGCGGATAAGGCAAACATTTTTATGTTCATTTAGCAGTTTAACTTCACCAGCTAGTTTGCTAAGGCCATATGCACTTTGTGGCGAGCAGGTATCTTCTTCAGTATAAGGAGTTTTTTGTTTACCATCAAAGACATAATCTGTAGAGAAATGTATGACGCGGGCACCATGCCTACGGGCGGCAATTCCTAGATTGTGTGGTCCCATGGCATTGCTGCGGTAAGCGTTACTAGGTTCATGTTCAGCTTGATCAACATTTGTATAAGCGGCGCAATTGACGATGTGGCTAATTTTTTGTTTTCGAGTAAACTCTGAAACAGCATCAAGCTCAGTTATGTCAATTTGCTGGCGATTAGTAGCAATGTAAGAGATTTTTAATTTTTCGCATAAAACTTTAAAATGAGATCCAAGCATGCCATTAGCGCCACAAATCCATATTTTCTGCATCATTATTGTTCTCCTTGAATTTCAATATCTAAAAAATTAGGGGCGCATAGATCTCTGTTTGAGAGAATCATATTTTGAATAGGCCATTGAATGTTGATAATGGGATCATCCCAGCGAAATCCTTTTTCGTATTTAGCATTATAAGGAGTGCTTACTTTATATAAAACATGGGCATGCTCACTCAATACACAAAAACCATGGGCAAACCCATTTGGTATGAATAATTGCCAGTGTTGCTGATCATCAAGGATAATTCCTTCCCATTGTTTGTAGGTACTTGAATGAGGACGTATATCTACTGCGACATCAAAGATTTTACCAACACCTGCCCGCACCAATTTAGCTTGACCTGGCTGAGATTGAAAATGCATGCCACGTAAGCAGCCGTGTTGTGAGAAAGAATGGTTATCTTGCACAAAACTACAATCAATACCATGTAAGCAATAAGTAGAGCTTTGATAAGTTTCTAAAAAAAAACCTCGTTCATCTTTGTGTAGTCGTGGTTTGATTAATTTTAGTCCATTTAATTTTAAATCAATAATTTCCATTCCAATTTCTTTTCTCCTTTATAGATGGCTGCGGATAGGTACTAAAGGGGTTCTTTGGTGAGTCACTTACTTACATCCATTAAATATCGTCCATATTGGCTTTTGCCAAGTTTTTCACCCAAACCTTTGAGTTGTTCGCAGGAAATAAAATTTTGGTGAAAGGCTATCTCTTCAAGTGATGCAATACAATGACCCTGCCTCTCTTCAATGACTTGTACAAATTGGCTGGCTTGCATTAAGCTCTCATATGTGCCAGCATCAAGCCAGGTGTAGCCCCTTCCCATCATAAAAAGCTTAGCTTGTTTTCGTTTAAGGTATTCAAGATTAATATCTGTAATCTCAAGCTCACCTCGTGCTGAAGGCTTGAGCATTTGGGCTATTTCTACCACTTGGTTATCATAAAAATATAAGCCGGTGACAGCGACGGTTGATTTAGGCTGTGTTGGTTTTTCTTCAATTGAGAGAATTTGGCCATCCGCATCACATTCGATAACGCCATAGCGTTGTGGATCTTTGACTTGATAACCAAATAATGCCGCTCCTTTTTCTTGTGCACTGGCACTGCGCAATAACTCTTTGAGATGACTACCATAAAAAATATTATCGCCTAAAATTAAACATACCGAATCTGCTCCAATAAAATCTTTGCCAATAATAAAGGCCTCGGCAAGTCCATTAGGATGTGCTTGTGCCATATAACTAAATTGCAATCCTAATTGTGAGCCATCACCGAGCAATCTTTGGAATAGATGCATATCTTGTGGAGTAGTTATGATTAATATTTCCTTTATATGTGCAAGCATTAGCACAGATAGGGGATAGTAAATCATAGGTTTGTTGTAGACAGGTAGCAATTGTTTGGTCACACTCAAAGTTAGCGGATGAAGGCGTGTACCGCTGCCTCCTGCCAAAACAATTCCTTTCATATTCAACCTGAATGCAAAATGTGATGAAAAATATAACTCAGGCTAAAAAATGGAAGTTGTCAATTTTTCAATTTTGATGGGTATTAATTTATTACTCACCTAAGCTTGAGTATGCAAAAATATGGCAGGAGTGTATAAAATTGAACTAATTTTTTGCAAGTGTTGCATAAACCTGAATTTTGAGTTTTTTTGCCATTTTGACTGCTTCAAAAGGGCAAAAAAACTTAAAATAATAGAATAGACTTCTTTGCAAAAAAATCTATTCTATTTTTAATACAGCTGATCCACAAACATTGCCATTGCGTATATCAGTAAGTGCTTGATTGGCATCTTCTAATAGATAGGTTTTAATGGCGATTTGCAATTTTATTGATTTGATAGCATCTATGAAATCTATTCCATCTTGGCGCGTTAAATTAGCTACTGAAGAAATAGAGCGCTCACCCCATAATAAGGCATAGGGGAATGAGGGGATATCACTCATGTGAATACCAGCGCTAATTACTTTGCCACCTTTTTTTATGGCTTGTAGAGCTTTTATGTATAATGCCCCTAAGGGAGCAAAAATGATAGCAGCATCCAAGGATTCTGGTGGTAATTGTTCCGATCCACCAGCCCAATCAGCGCCCAGATGGCATGCAAAAGATTGTGTCTGATGGTCGCCAGGGCGAGTGAAAACATAAATTTTGCGACCTTGTTCTTTGGCCACTTGAATGAGAATGTGTGCCGAAGAGCCAAAGCCATAAAAACCAATATGTTGTGCATTGCCTATTAACTTTAAGGCTCTATAGCCAATTAACCCTGCACATAATAAGGGGGCGGTGTGCAGATCGTCGTAATCATGAGATAGTTTTAAAATAAAATCTTCATGTGCCGTACAAAACTGAGCATAACCTCCGTTTTGTTGATAGCCTGTATATATAGCCTCATCACACAAATTTTCTCTATCACTTTGACAATACTGACAAACATGACAACTTTTGCCTAACCATGGCACTCCGGCACGCTCGCCAACTTTATGTTTTTTGACTTTAGTACCCAAGCAATAAATATCGCCGACAATTTGATGTCCCAAAATTAACGGTAGCTGCGGTGATGGAAGTTCTCCATCGACAATATGCACATCAGTGCGGCAAACGCCACAAGCGTGAACTTTGATGAGTACTTCGTGTGGTTGTGGCGAGGGAATAGGTATCTCTTTTAGAATCAATGGCTCTCCCACTTTTTCTAATACCATGGCCTGCATGTGCTTACCTATTTTATTTACTCACCTTAGGCATAATTTGAAGAGTGCATTTAGTACCTATCTGCACCCATCTATAAGGGGGACACATTTGGAATCAAATCTATTCAAAAAATATCAATTTTTCCAAAAAAAGCCAACCTCAAAATAAGTCTAATGTTTGCGATGCAAAATAAAATCGGCTAACGAAATTAAATTTGAAACATCTTGTTTAAGAGGGGCTAAAGCTTGTAAGGCTTGCTGATAATAATGGTTGGCACAAATTTGTGCTTGCTCTATCCCTAATAAAGAGACATAAGTAGCTTTGCCATTAACGATGTCAGAGGAAACGCTTCGACCGTGTTTAGCCTCACTTTCCGTTACATCTAAAATATCATCAATAATTTGAAATGTCAGACCAATTGCTGCCCCAAATTTACTCAAGCACACTCGTTCATGCTCTGTTGCATTGCTAATAATAGCACCAAATTCAAGTGCTGCTGTGATGAGTGCGCCAGTTTTTTTGTTATGTAAATCGTTAAGTGTTTCTATAGATATAGATTGATTTTGACTGGCCAAATCCATAATTTGTCCACCAATCATTCCTTTAGCGCCACTATGATATGCTAAAGAGTGCATTAACTGTACTTTTTGTTCTGCTGTTAAAAATTCATCTCGGGCTAGAATTTCAAAAGCGTAAGTTAATAAAAAATCTCCGGTTAATACTGCATGTCCTTCGGTAAACTGACGATGAACAGTCAAACGACCACGCCTATAGTCGTCATTATCCATGCATGGTAAATCATCATGTATCATCGAATAAGTGTGTATACATTCTAGGGCGCAGATTGCTGATAGTCCCTGCTCAACATTACCACCCATTAACTCTACTGTCGTTAAGGCTAATATGGGTCGTACATGTTTACCACCTTGCAGGGCGTAGCGTGCTGCAGCAAATAATTGGGCAGTAGCACTATCTTGTTCGCACAACAAAGACTCCAAGTGATTTTGAATCTTTTGACTGCTGGTACGCATATACTGGCTAATATTAATCATAGAGGTGTTCATGAGTGCATAGTCAAGGTGCATAAAGATAAAGTGTCTTGCAATCTTTGCGTTGCGTAAGAAGGGAGCAACCGATACCAAAATAATCAAAGCCTTTTCTGTGCATTTCATCTGGCTGATATTGATTACGGCCATCAAAGAAGGCTTTTCCTCTCATCTGTTGCAATAGCAAAGAGAAATCCAATAATCGAAATTGTTTCCATTCAGTCATTAACACTAGAGCATCGACGTTTTGAGCAGCCTCGTATTCATCTTCACACCAATGGATGTTTGATAAGGCTGGTAAAAGTTTTTTAGCTTTAGGCATCGCTATTGGATCAAATAAACGGACGTTTGCCCCATCGGCAATTAGTTCATTAATTAAAGTTAAAGAAGAGGCTTCGCGCATATCGTCTGTATTTGGTTTAAAAGCTAATCCTAATATGCCAATAGTTTTTCCTTTTAAACCACGATTTTCCCCAAAGTAGGCTAATAGTTTTTGGCGCATAATCCGTTTTTGATCTTGATTGGCCTGATCAACGGCACGTAATACAGATAGATCGCAATTTTGTTGCTGACCCTGATGAATGAGCGCTTTAACATCTTTTGGCAAGCATGAACCGCCATAGCCCACGCCTGGATATAAAAAATGATGACCAATGCGTTCATCAGATCCTAGAACATGGCGAATA
Source organism: Chlamydiota bacterium (assembly GCA_013285965.1). Taxonomy (GTDB): domain Bacteria; phylum Chlamydiota; class Chlamydiia; order Chlamydiales; family Parachlamydiaceae; genus JABDGQ01. The sequence goes on along the minus strand of JABDGQ010000005.1, from coordinate 20,700 downwards.
TCGTTAATATTGGCACCCATTTTTTCACAAAGCGCTGCCATTTGATTCATAAAGGAAATACGAGTGGCTAACATGGCATTGGCTGCATATTTGGCTAACTCCGCTGAGATGACGTCCATGACCAACAAGCGATTGTGATTTAGCATAAAAGGAGCATATAACTCTTTCATTATGTCGATAGCCTGTTTGCTACTAGCACCTATTACAATGCGATCGGGTTTCATAAAATCAGCTACCGCATTTCCCTCTTTTAAAAATTCGGGATTTGAAACCACATCGCAAATAATATTTAATTTTCGTTTCTGTAAAGCTTTGTGAATAATATTGTCGATTTTATATGTAGTGCCCACAGGTACGGTTGATTTTGTCACAACGATGCAAGAGTGATCTAGATTTTCTCCAAGCATATGTGCTACGTTTTCCACTTGTGAAGTATCTGCTGCACCATCTGCGCTCATAGGAGTATCAACGGCAATAAAACAAATATCGGCGTGTGCAATACTTGCAATAATCTCGGTAGTGAAATCTAAGCGACCAGCTTTAAGATTGCGTTTAAGCATCTCTTCAAGACCGGGCTCATACATAGGAATGATGCCCTGCAATAAATTATCTATGCGGTTTTGATCTTTATCTAAACAGGTGACTTTATAACCCATTTCTGCAAAGCAAGTGCCAGTGATTGCTCCGACATAGCCGGTTCCAATAATTAAAATCTTCATATGTTATTAGTGATTAGAAGTGGATTACTAACGGAAACATCTACATATTAATATGTCACATGAGCTTTTTTGATAATCGAAAAAGTCAACAAAACTCAAAACTTATGTTATTGTATCTATTCAAAACAATACATTCAACAATAGACTTCTTTGGAAACTACATTTATTTGTTAAAATTTAACTATAGATTTTAGGTTTATATGTCGTTGGTCTGAGGGCTCGCACATTCATAAAATTGATTTTGCTGGTTTTTTCTATGAAAATTATCACATAATCCGCTATCGTTGAGCACAACAGGCAATCCTAAACGTATTGCGCGATTTCGAAGATTATCAATGTTTTATATTTGTGAAGGATCGAATTATGAAAGAATTTGTAGCATACATCGTCAAGAACTTGGTTGATCATCCTGATAAAGTTAAAATCACTGAAATTGGTGGTACGCAGACGCTGATTATCGAACTTAAAGTAGAAAAATCTGATATTGGTAAGATTATTGGCAAAAAAGGGAAAACAATTAATGCCATCCGCACGCTACTTATGTCAGTAGCTAGTCGCAATGGCATCCGCGTCAATCTAGAAATTTTAGAAGAAAATGGCAAGACTGAGTAAATAAATCGCTGTTACCGCCATTTGATAAATTTTTATCAAAACATCGTAAATTGATGTGCAATTTATATTGAAAATTGTACATCAATTTTATTTATCCGTAAGGTGAGTAACTATTACACCGAAGGTAGATGAGGTGTAATCATGGCTTTGCGTGAATTTATTACACCCGCTTTAAACCGCACAATAGCCACCGATTTATCAATAGTTGGCTCGGTAATTTTATAAGGAACTTCAGGGAAAATCGAAGAAAAAATCTGCACATAATTATTTGAATGCATACCCACAAATTCAAACGAAAAAGTCTTTTGCAGTTCTTGGCACCCTTGTGCAAATTTTTGTAGAAAGCTTTGCAAATTTTGTATAGCAATTTCCTCAGGTGCTATCCAAAACCATAATTCATCATTATGCTCGTAAGGACCGACTTTATTGGTATGCATTTCTTGTGCATTAGCGATAGTGCTAAGCATGTGAATGTGTAAGTTAATGCGATTATGGTGCTGATAAGCAGTATAGCTTTGATCATGCCAAATGGAACGAAAGGCAGTAGCATGTGCAAGAAAAAATGGGAAATTAGACTTAAATAATTTAGTTTGCCCAATCCGTGCACAACCATTTTGTTCTTTGACATCCATAAAAATATGGGAGTTTTCACCGTTCAGAGAGGCCTGTAAATCTTGCTCTGTTTCGGATTCTCTTAAAGCATAAATGTGTTCATAAATGGCAAATACATCTTTATGTTGTAATATATGTGCCACTGCTAATTTAGTGTAATCGCTGTTTAATGCTAGGTGGTCAAAATTAATTATTTCTAACTCTCTTTCTGCCTGTAACGAGCTTATGCGATTTAGTAATTTTGCGACACAATCCACATCACGCATGGTCGCTTTGGCCAATAAATCAGTATCATCCAAAATGGCATATAGAAATGATAGATATTCTACTAATTCCCGTTTGGGATGTATGTAAAAATGGGTTGCCCGAGCATAAGCTAAACGTCTTTGCAATAATCTTTGTAAAACTCGAGTGTTGCTTGGTGTTGTAGTTATAGAAGATAGTTGTTCTATTTGCTTATTTAATTGCTCTTCTGAAATGCCGCCATAACTATATTTGTCGTTAATTATAAATGCTTGTTCTGCCAATAGTACATTTGCTGACTGGACATCGGCAATCATAATGGTTGGTGCTTCTAGAGTTTTTATGGAACAGCGATGATGATCAATAGCACTAATAACTTGTATGTATGTTGGCAGCTTGATCTCTTCTAGATTACAAAAATCGCGTAGCGAAGCGGTACCCAATTTATGCTTGTGTATATCACCTGCTCGTATGACTCCCACAGGAAATTCTTTCCCTTTTTCATCAGGTATTGTGACACTAAGAAAAGCATTATCAGCCATTTTTTGGCGAATTTCATCTAAATTACTGGTTAGTCTTAAGGAATTGGTAGGATGATTTAGAGTACTATTTCCATCTCTATGAGCATTATCAATATGTGTGATTAAATCTAGACTATTTATGGTTATGGCATTGCTCAGCTGCCCACATAAAGCAAATAAAGAAGGGTGGATTAGTTTGGTAAATAAGTTTGTTAAAGGAGTTTTTGGTGGACCTCCAGGCAATGACCATCTATGTAAAGCATTGCCTAAGCGTGCGCTAAAAGCATCCATCCATCCCCAAAAAGAAGCTGTCATGGTGTCGATATCAGGCGATAGATGGGCAGCGACAATATGTGAGCCCTCATATATTTTGCCTGTACCGATGGGAAAGATATATTGATAATGGCTGCGCTCTATCCACTTGCCTGTAATTTTTCCTCTAATTTCATAATTCTCTTGCGCATTTAAATAGGCATAATTATTCAACCAAAATTCAAAAATAGCCAGATTTAGCTCTATGCTCAATAGCTGCAATTTGTTGATTTGATCTAAAATATCAAGCAATGTCGGTAATATGAAAACTGGCTTGGTAAAATTTTTTATCCAATCCAAAATTTGTGTATGGATAAACTCAAAACGTTGCCAATTATTTAATTGTAAGAAAGAAGTTTGTTTATAAGCATTTAATAGTTTGTCTATATCATAAAAATCGGCACTGAGTGCAACAATTGCATCAATATTAAATGTATGTGAGGTAGACATATCTACTTTTCCAATTCTGTATAAGGTGAGCTGTATTCTATGATAACTGATCGACCAAGCTTAATTAGATGTGCTTAATTACAATACTATTGCGGTATAAAAGTAAAAATTTAGTACAAACGACATTTGCGTTAAAAATCCAAAACCTGCTACCTCTGAACGGGTATTCAAAATTGAATGTATGGACTGAGTAGGATTCGAACCTACGACCACCCGCTTAGAAGGCGGGTGCTCTATCCACTGAGCTATCAGTCCAAAATGGCAGTCCAAAAAGGCTGTCCAAAAAAGATCCATACTGATCTTTACGTTAATTTCAAATAGTTGACTTATGTCAAAATTCAATCAATTCGTAAAACCAATTATAGGCTAAGCTAGATGGTGTTTATTTTTCAAGTGAAATATGGAAATACTGACAGGCGGCTTTGACAAACAAAAAAAATATACCTATCATAAAAATAGAAAGCTCAAAATTATAATTAAAGGGTTTTAATGAACCTCCATACACAAATCAAACAATTAACAGCCGCAATTAATACTTCTTTAGAAAATCACGGTTATGTGGCTTTCTTAGAAGGTGGTAACTCGATTGTTGTTCCGGATAAAGAAAGTCGCAGTACCATGATGAGTATTGCTAATCGTGTTAGTCAACTATGTGAGATAGAAAAATTGAATCAAGAACCTCTTTCCTCTGATCTTAATGAAGAAAAAGGACTTTCTAAAGCTAGAGAAATAGATAATTTGAAGCGTGCCTTTATTAATTTAAAAGAGCGCTATGAGACACATTCTGCAGAAAATTACACACAGCTAAATTTAATTCAGAAAATTTTTCACTGCATTTATGATTGGTTCACGCAGCGGGCAGTGCAAAAAGCGATGCAAAGTATTTCTGATTTTACACAACGCTTGCGTGGTGATTATTTTACCCCTATCAATGTGGCCAATGTTACCACACATGGCTCGCGTGGCATATTGGTGTTACCAGGATTAGCCTGTGCACATGCAAGTTATGGCGGAATAAATGATAAACTAGATAAACAAGGTCGCAATTGTGATCAAATGGGATTTGGAGTTAACAGCTCTGGCCTTCCATGTGCTGTGGTCGCGGATGGCTCGGGTACTAAGTTGCATGCGTTAATTGCTGCCACTTGCGCCGTCACTGGATGTTTAGAAGGACTAGCAAAAAAAGAGCTTTTTGGTACTAATTCAGCTGAAAATATTGAGGCGTGTAAAGGTCTTTTGTTAGGTACACTTGATAGTGCACAGAATACTTTTTGGCAGCAAGATTTAGGAAACCCTGGGGATGACCCTCAGAATTGGGGAGGATCAACTACTGTTAGTGTTGTCAGCACTGTTTTCAAAGATAATAAAGTATATGTTAGTGGCGGTGTTTTGGGTGATGCAGTGGCTTTATATGTTAATAAAACTGGGGTAGTGACTATTTTGGCTTGTGCTGTTGGTGATCCTGCTAAAAATGTTAACAATGCCGGTGGTCAGCTCCGCTTACCAACTTTAGGACAGCAAGGTGGTTTTAGTAAGAATGCTAAGATTGTTGGCTTTACGCAAGAAATGCAACCTGGTGACAAAGTACTTTTGGCTAGTGATTTTCTTTCTGATAATATTGCAAGTGATAGTGTAGAAGAATTTCAAGATACTCTTGCAGCCATTATAAAAGCACCCCTTTTTGATAATTATGAAACTGCTTGCATGCAATTGCAACCGTTAACACTTAATCCAGAAGATCTTTTTTCCTCGAATAAGGCAGTTAGTGAAAATGCTTTAAAAAAACTAAAAAAGCCAAAGAGAGCTGATTTTCAAGGTATAGCTGCAAATGAGTCAGAGGAACTCAGTGAAGAGGTCATTGTCAAACGTTTAAATAACTATGCCCGCTGGATTAATGAGCAACTCACTGTCCCTGTTATGGATCGATTAAAACTGGTTTTAGATGAAAATCATCTTGAAAAAAGTTACCCTGAACTGTTTACAATTCAACCAACCTTTCCTTTAAATTATTTGCGCAACGATTCCCAATATAATCTGCAAACCAAATGGTTGGATAAACTTAATCGTGCACATCTATCTTGTGAACAAACAAAAGCTCTGGATTTATTTTTAATTGAATTCAAAACAGCATATCAAATCAGTAATCTTGCTGATAAAGGATTGTTTGGCAAATCGGATGATTCTACCCTACTAGTCTTTGATCCATTTAATCTAATTAGCTTCTAGATTGGGCCCACTGATTACCTAAGTGCAAAAGAGGGCGGCTAGTAAACGTATTAAATAAACTTATTATTTTAATTTGTGTGTCTGATAACCAGGTGGCAGGGATTGCTTTTTTTTCTGTTTTAGTCAAGCTATCAAGATTGTCTTGGTATAGATAGCTTAAACCTTGATAGACAATTTGCAAATTTGAGGGTAGCGCTAAAATGACAGCGGCAAAGCTTATGAGATGGCGTGGGTGGTGTGGATTAATAGCATAAATTGTATTGGGCCCCCACACCATTTCAAGTTGCTCAGTGGAAAAAATAACACCAGTTAGCGATGAGATAATATAAACGCCCGGACGTGAAACACTAGCACTCAAAACTAATGAGATTTTGGCACAAACATCGGTGATAGTATTAGCGACTTCCAGCCATGAGTTGCTAAAAGCCTGAACACTAAAAGTGTGTTCTTGCATAATAAAATTACCAAGCTCGGCTAATCCAAAGGAAAATGTAATAGCGCTGGCAATATTCTTGATACTCTCTTTTACTAAGGGTTGGTTTAATATATATATACAGTTGCTACAAAAATATTTGGCTTGATCTAAAATTACGCTCATTTAATGACCTACACTAATTCTTTTTGAATATTTTTGGACAATTCTGCTCCAAACATTACAAGTAGCCAGCTATAATTTAACCAAATTAGAAAAAGAGGGACCGCTGCAAAGCCACCATAAATAGCACCGTAGCTAGCAGCATTAACTTGAAAAGCAACGTAGATTCTTTGCCAAATATAAAAAAATATCCCAATAGCAATACCTGCGATCAATCCTGATTTCAATAATACTTTGGTATTGGGGAGGTAAATATAGAGAAAACTTAAAAAACTCCAACTTACAAAATATGAGACAAAGCTAAATAAATAAATTAGCACTGTATTTAAATACATTATATCAAGTGTCTTTGAGGCTGCCATAGTATGGGTTGATAAAAAAAGAATAGCCTTACTTGAACCTGCTAAAAAAATTGGAAACAATAAAATGATAGGTGTGTAGCGTTTAATTTCTTGCCATAGTGTACGTGGATTTTTAACCTCCCAGATCTCATTGAAAAATGATTCAACATTTCCAATAGTTTTAATAACAGTCCAAAGTAAAATAAAAATCCCTAAGCTTGCGATCCATCCACCTCTAGTATTTTTTAGAGTTGAATTAGAAAACTGAATTAATTTTTCAGCAACTTCTGGCTGAGTAGCAAAATGATTTGTAATTTGTTTAGCAAAGGTATCAGCAAAACCAAAGAATTGGGCAATGCCAAAACCAATTGCTAGCAGTGGTACAATGGTTAATAGAGTATAAAAAGTAAGTGTAGATGCTTTGTCAAAGCCATTATCATTAATAAATCCTTGTACTGATAAAATGAGAATTCTTAATACTTTATAAGTATATTTTTTAAAATAATTTTGCTTTTTATCTTCATGCCAAATGTCACTTTGAAAAAAATTAACCGTCTTTTTAAGTTTTCTATGCATAAAAATTGCTCTTATCAAATAAAAATGTGCGTTGTTTTAAAATGGATGTTAGAGGCTTGTGCATAAAAGTGGGCGATAGAAGTTTTTTTCTGCTTGAACAGCTAAGAGTTGGTTATTTAGCTCTTGTTGTAATTGTGCGAAAAGTTTGTTTTTTTTTAAATTTTTACTAAAAATATTAAATAGCATGATTCCAATAAATATAAAAAAGATGGCAGTTATTCTAAACTTATAGCGTGTTAACATTAAAATCTAGAAAAAGCGAGCCAAAGACCTACAAAATGAATTTCTCGTCTAGTCATGTTTTTCATCAGAATCGAATCTCTTATCAAAATCAGCCGGTACTACAGAGACTCGCTCTTTTGTTGGGAGCAATACATTAGAGAAAAAATTTAAGTTAAAAAGGATGGCGGCAAAGAGGGGGGTAATTCTTTGCTCAAAAGTCCAGCCTAGAGTATCTCCTTGTGTTTTGATCAGTTGCGCAAAATTTAAGAAGATCTCTTGATTGACTTCTGAATGGTCCGCAAAAAATATTTGATAAGTTCGAAACAAAAATATCCGAGGATTTAAAAAAGCTAATGGAATTAATTCTTCTATTTTCTTCTTTAAATCATTTTCATTTGTTTTAATCGCATCTTTGAGATGAGTCATAAATTCAGTTACAAGTTTATCAACCGTAAGTAGATATTCGCTCGAAAAATAATGGGCTAAAAATTCTCGATAAGCGGATGCAATTTGGTAGCGATAAGGAGTCAGTTCCTCGCTCAAGCAGTAAAGGGCAAATAATCTCATCGTGTCTGCTGCAAGAGGATTAAAAGGGGCCATCTCTTTTTTTATGCGCTTATGGCTTGCATTTTCCGGATGTGAAAATTGGAGAGCATGTTCTGCAGAATTGACGCTATCTATTATCATAGACTCCATATCACAAGAAAATTGTGCGGAAGCTTCGTGAAGCGATAAGGGAAATTCTAACGACTGTTTTTCCCGCACTAAGCCAAGGTGTGAATGGAATGCTTGATACTTTTTACCAATAAAAAATTGTGGCGCCATTGTCTGCATCGAACCAAATAGAAGAGGAAGAGATAACTTTTGCGCTAGCTGCTTAGGTAATGGAGTATCAAATATCTGCTTTAGCGCATGCACGGCTTTTTTCATATTCTCTTTTTTGGAAGGGTTTTTTTCATAAAACAGGCGCATCAGCATGTGATGGGAAACGCCATTGCAGTTCATAACAAGACATTCCTGCACTGAAGTGGAGTTATCGAGAATATTATTTAGACCAAGATCGGTAATCAAATGAAGGCCATCTATGTAGATTGAAGAAAGAGTAGGCATTCTTGCTAATTGATCTAAGACAGAATTGTCCAGATGATTGCATTGGCGAAAAGCAATCTTTTTTAATAAGATATTATTGTCAATCAAAGCTTGAATAGTTGTAATAGAACTGATTCCAATAAATAATTCTTCTAATTGTTGGCATCGTTCTCCAATGATCTGCATAGCTATATCGGTCAAGCCTTCAGGCCGAAATGGGCGAGGGCCTTGTCTAAGAATGAGCTGACGACATGACGCAATGGCAGGAGAAATCAGCTCCAAATCAGCATCTGTCAAAGGTCCATGGCAATCAAGAGTATCTATTTTGGGGAAACTCACGCTGAGCGCTTCAGCAACGCCGGGCCAAGCTACCGATTGCCCTGCCCCTGTAGGTGACTCAAATAGAATGAACCCAGGTGGAATTGGGGCATGTTGTAGTAAGACGTGCAAAGAGGCCCCAAGAGGAAGATTACGCAAAAAAGTTGGAGGAAAGTAGATAAGTGTCGTATCAAATAAAGAAATTTCGATTTTTAAATTAGACTGTGAAATTAATTCATCCAAGCGGAGCAGTTCAAGAGCAAGTCCCTTTTCTCCTCTGCGGAAAACGAAGCTGAGTTCTTGAAGATTAAGACGAGCAAGAAATTGAAAGTTTTTCCCGTTTAAGCACGGATGATATCCAAGCTCTAAACGCTTTAGCTCGGGATATTTTGCGCCAATCTGGGCACAGTCTTCATCAGTGAGGTCAGAAGCTTGAGAAACTTTTAGGGAGTGCAAAGTGGATGGGAGTGCATTGAAAATTGGATTTTGAGCTGAAATTAAAGGTTCCGCGCCAGAATCTCTTCTTTTTCTAAAACAGACCTGCGCGCACCCGTGAACACTTTCTTGTACTGCAAGCAAGGCTTTTTCCGCTTTGTACTGTATTCGGAGTGGAATTAATCCTGGAAGAGAGACGACAAGAACTGGTCGGTTTCTTCTCGAGCAATCGACACAGCGCGAGAATACTTTGTGAACGAGAGGATAGATGATGCCAAGCCCTACGGCGAGTGGAAAATCCCGTTCATCTATCCACTCTTTATCAGCCATTTTTTCGATTGAGAAAATCGATAGAGCAAAGCAGCCCGTTCGTTTAACGAGACCTCCACATTTATCCCAAAAGCTGTGACTAAAAGAAGAGAGTTTATTAACGATCCTTGTGCAGCAGCCTCTTCTCTCAGTTTGCGGACGAAATGTTTCGATCGATGCGGTATGTATTTTAGGACCCAGAAGTGAAATCGTCTTGTAGACTTGTTCAGGCAGATCGTACCCATCTCTAGATTGGGTAACTTCAAAAAAACCTTGACTATCCACTTTAAGATATAGATTGCCTTCTTCATAGAAATTAATGAACCGGACGCAAAAGTCAATCAACAAATGGAGGTGATAACGCAAGCCGATTTGAGTGATCTCATATAGCGTATCTACGTTAAGCCGTTTTTTTAATTCAATGATCACCGCTTCTTCAAACTCTTTTTGATTGCTCAAATCAAGGGCTGCGATGGATTCAATCAAATTCTTCAATTCTTGGATTGTCGTTTCTCCGTCGAAAGCAAACATGCCGGTGCGCGAATGAGAAATCCAGCGTAGAAGTAGTTCTATTGTGCGACTATCAAAACTCGTTGAGGAGAGATCGAGAGTGTCAATAGGCTCATTATTATTTGTGAGCAGAGAACTAAAGTAGTTTGATTGAGCAGAGATAAGGAATCGACTCGTCGTAAAGAGCCTTTGTTGTTTTGTTGCCTTCTCTTCACATAGAATTTGCACTTGATCGTTAGGATCTCTCTGCAGTTGCGAAAGCAATGGAGGATAATGCAGTATGAGCCAAGTAAAATCTAAAATTTCTTCTTCGGATAATTTCGTCCATATTTCAGTTCGACTCAACTGGGAAAATAAATCGCTGCACAGAGATTTGTTCGTATCTCCTGAAGGATTTAATAGGAACAAAAAATAATAAAATAAAGCAGGAGCGCTGTATTGTATAAAAAATGCTGCAGCATCCCGGCTCCCTCTGGATTCTGAAAATGCTTCTACAAATTCACTAGGGGTTTGTGCAAACTGATTATTTTGAGATTTATTTCTGAGTGTAGAAAGGCGGTTTTCCGTACACTCCTCTTTCAATAAAGCCGACAAAGCAGAGTTCTGATCGTCTTTCATAGGGTGCCTAAACGGAAGCTTATTTTGGCTTCCAGCCTTTATCACTGGATTCAATGTGCCTATGAGATTTGTTTTTGAGACGGGAAAATTTAAGCAAAAAAAACGATGTCTTACGTCATCATGCACCAAATCTCGAAGATTTAACCTATGTCTGAAATAGGGAGCCAGAGCTCTATCGTAAATGGCGATGATCTCTGGATCGCTTTCTAATTCCGCACACGAAATTAACTGGCGCAGCTCGGCGATGTTATTTGGCGTTGGATAGCTTGAGATTTCTGCCCGCTGGTGGTGTACGTGTTCACGCTTATTTTCTTCTACGTCATCTTCGATATAGATTCCGTATTGGTTAAGCCCCGCTGATACGCCATTCAAATTTGCCATAACGCCTCTGTTTTTTGATGAAATATGGAGATTCTACAGAAAGTAAAAAATTTATCTCAACAAAAAGGCTAAGGTATAAGAAAGAAAAACTTCACTATCGAGGAATTTGATTGGTAGCAAGCGCTAACAAAACCATCCTCTCTCAGTCACCAGTATGATTTTATCACGAAATGTAATTTTAAGACACGTTTCTCCTGGAGAGATCTTGGATGATAGGAGCAGGGAAAATAAAATCTCTTCTGCCGTAAAGAATGTTTTTAAAAAATTAATATAGCGTCAGAAACTTGTTCTACATATTTTCCGTTTTCCATTGTTTTGCCACAAGGATTATTAATAACCTCTCCATCTATTACCATGGTGGAGGAGCCACCGCCATCTAAATTCAAAGCATCCACGCAGCCTAAGTCAAACATGAGTTGTGCTAGTTGATGCATATCCATTCCTCCACTAAAGCCAGTGCCATCGACAACTACAAATAGCCAGTCACCATTCTCTTTTAAGCCAATAGCAGATCTTGGGTGTGTGTTAGCAATAAAAGAAGTTAAAGTTTGCTCCGGTGTAAAATCAGTTATTATATTCCCTTTTTGAATAAGTACTGGTGTGCCGCCTACAATATGCGAAAAAGCATTCCACATTTCAGTTGCAGAATGTGTGAGTTCAGAAAGTGGAATAACAGAAATGTCTTCACATGCTGGCAAGTCAGATAGGCTATAATTTGTCATTATTCGATCAATCAATGGTTTTTGCTCTGCCTCAGACCAGCCAATTGCGCCGCGTGGTTTTAGTGGTGTCCCCAGCCACTGATTATCTATTTTTAGCGCTCCGGCCGGATCGCCATTTAATTTCCAAAATCCTCCATTAATGGCTGCTATTGCTCCATTTTCGCAGGCTAAAGTAGCCACAGTTTGTCTCTTGACCTTTTCACCACTTGCTCTGATCGGAACTATAGTGTGCTCATGGGGACTAACTGTGATAGCGTGAATTGAATTATAGCAAGCGTCATAAAAATGTTGATGTGTTAATGCTAGGGCAGATGAAGAGTGGTAAAGGCAGATCAGAAAAAAAAATATTTTTGAATAAATAAATTTCAAGTTACGCATTTATCCTCCATTAGAGTTCTTTTGAAATCACATTTCCTTTCAAGGGAGATGTTGTAAAAATAATATTTGCTTTAGTTGCGCTGTTCCTGTTATACGATAGTTAACTATTAAATGCTGATAGAGTTATTTATATGCCAATCAAAGCCTGTACCCCAAGTCCAGATGTTACACAACAACATGAGCAACGTAGTAAAGGAGGAATAGCATATTGTCTTACAAAGATCGATCAAAGTTATTTGCAGCGCCTTGCTGATATAGTAAATGGACAAGCTGCCAAGCAATTTAACAATATTCATCATAAAATAAATCAATCAGACGTTGCCTGTAGTCACCAAGCCGTTAAAAGTGACCCGCTGTCGCAATTAATTCATACAGTTTGCGCTAGACAAACATGGACTTTGCCATATTGTTCACCGGCAATCCGGCGCCCATATAAATTGATGTGTGCAGATGCTAAATTTTTTAAAGCAGCATTGGATTGACCATTTTTTGTGCTTAGTGTAAATTAATCTATTGCTTTTGGAATCAAATCTACTAAAAAAATATAAGTTTTTCCAAAAAAGTCTATTACTAATTTCGCAAAAGATCTATTTTCATCCACTAAGATGGAGACAATCATGCAAGATGCATCTGGTGCGTTGGATCAAACTTTAAAGTGTAATGGTGTAAGTTTATCGAATTTACCATTTTCATCACCACAAGATAAAATCGAGCCATGTTCATTAACAGCTGTAAGCAGTGCTATTAATGTAAAAGCAACAGCTACTTTTGAGAGTAAAAATGATGGCATAAGCTCTGCAAATGTTAGTACGACGGTAGTGTTACCGGCTATTCCACTAGGGCGCAGCAGCTCTTTTGGTCAAGGCAATCGAGAAGTCAGTGTCTCCGTTTTAATAGAACGCTACACTTTAGCGTGGTGTCAACAAAAAGGCGAATTTGACACATCTAAACTAGAGTTTAATGGTATAAGATTTATGTCATTATTGCTCAAGCACACCAAGTTTTATACTAAGAGCGATGTAGACTATAAAAAGAACTTAGGATTTATCGAAAAATTTGATCTTGCTCCTGAGCCTTTACCGCAATTTTTTGTGCGTGCCGATCTACATGGCGATCTTAAGAGTTTGATAGAAAACTTGCGTACACTACGCAATCAGGGACAACTTGATGAAAATTTCAAATGTCAACCTGGGGTCCATCTAATTTTTTTAGGTGATTATTGTGATCGTGGCCAATATGGAACGCAAATTATAGAACTACTCGCCCTCCTTTGCCAGGAAAATCCACAAAATGTGCATCTAGTTCGGGGTAACCATGAGGATATCGCATTGAACAAAATGCTGTGTGGCAACGATAAACGTTTAAAAACAATTTTAGATGGTACTTACACATCTAATTCTTTGGATTGGTTTTATAAAACTTTACCACTTACTATCTATTTTTCCATCAACGGTGCAGCCCAACGCCAATATGTACAATTTACACATGCTTTGTTTGAACCAACTATGGATCCGGCTTCTCTACTTGCACAAAGCACTCCTTATGCTTATCAAGTCGTGCCCAAATCTCGCCAGCTCAGTGAACGCATTAAGTTAATAGCAGAAAGTGGGAATACCGCTGATCCAATAGTAACTGCTGCACAACGGCTGGCTCAAATTGCGCGTGATTCAGTCTTTATGCCTATTGAAAAAGAAATGACTCTTTATAACTGGGCTGATATTGAATATGAGGATGATGAACCATCTCATTTGGCTGGTTTTCATGCACGTCGCTATAGATTAAATGCTAATGACATAATTTGTTATTTGAAACTAAGCAGCCCAGAACATCGCGTAGAAATGATATTTAGGGGACACGGGCATATATTTGAATACCTAGCCGACCCTGATAATGAAGAAAAATTAATCGTTACAACACTGCCAATTGGGATGAATTGCGATAAAACTTACATTAGGGGTTACCCAGATCAACTAGATCGAGCCTATATTATACGCACCGATGTGCACGTTTCAAACTGGACTAAACAAGCCATTTTACGTGCTACTAGTCAAGAGTGGAGTCAAGAAGTCACAAGTTTTTATCCTATTCATAGTCAAAATATATGAAAGCTAAAAATTTGTGAAAAACCAGTTCTCAATGATGTACTTCTCTTTTTTGCGCCAACACCCGTTTTAAAATTTTACTACTCTCCCATCCAATCATTACAGCAGGTCCTGTGGTATTAATATTGGGAATTACTGGACAAATCGAGCAGTCGGCAACAAAACAGTTAGTTGTGCCATAAACACGTGTATCACCATCTACTACACCACCTTTATCCAAAGGTGCCATTTTACAGTGAGATGTAAAGTGGCGTCCATCTCCCACAAGATTAGTGTTATTTCTCACATATGCTTCTACTGTGGCATCATTATAGCCAGATATAATGACATTATTAATTGGGTCTTGTGGTATTGGTTTGTAAAAGGGTGTTGCTGGGTCTACAAGAGCTAGCTGTTCAAGTAACGCCTTTATATAAACCTTGATAGCATCTTTCATATTTAGCAGATCGACTGGATTTGTGTAAAAACCATCATTCACAGCTGCAATTTGAAAAGAATTGTCGCTTTGGATTTCAACATCGCCTTCACTTTTTGGATTTAAAAGCTCAAATCCAATCGCTAGAAGCGGATAGGGCACTTGGACGTTGGCTGGTAAGAATTCAAATAAAATTTGCAACATGCGCGGATCGCTGGCACTCTGTCCTACAACTGGTAAATAAACATTGTGGATAGTGAAGGCGTAGGGTGCGTCATTGGGAATACCATTATCTGCTGGATTGGCTAACAAAAATATGGAAAGAAGGGGATGATTTTGCAGATGTTTCCCCACGTTCTCATTGATAAAGACAGGTTTAATGCCAGCTTTCTCAAGAGCGTTTTTAGGGCCAATGCCAGAGAGTTGTAACAACTTACTGCTGTTTATGCCACCAGCCAAAACGACAGCTTTCCGAGCATGCGCTTGACAAAGTTTACCATCCTTTATAAATTGTACTGTTTTGGCCCGCCCGTGTTCATTAAATACTATTTTCACAGCTATTGATTCAAAAAGTACCCTTAGGGTATGTCCGTTAACTCCGTAACCATCTTTAGTCATAACGGAATCGTTTAAAAAAGCTGTAGCACTACTTACTCTCTTGGTCCCCGTAGGATCAATTAACCATTGTGCGCGCGGATCAATGCAATTCTCTACACTTGGATCATTATAATCATCTACTATAGGAATTCCTGGAAAGGCTATTGTTGTACAAGGTAGCAGTATATTTTCAGTTATTTGAGAAATCGTTGGTGTCTGTAATATGTTTAGAGGTCCTTTATTTCCTCGTGTATCTGTTGGCAAAGTTGTGTGATAGTTCTCAACTTCCTCAAAGCTTGCCAATATTTTATCTAAACTCCAGTTGGTGCTGCCTGACACCTCTTCCCAGCGTGAGTATACAGCATTTGAGCCGCGACCATAGTATAGACCATTTACTGATGAGCCGCCGCCCAATATCATTCCTGTTATCCAATCACTGCCAATACGTCCGTTAAGAGTGCTCTGGGGCTTGCTTTGTTTCCAGCCCCACCAAAAATATTTATAGCTATTTGTTGCCGGCAACAGAAATGCAGGAAGTCCTACAGCTTCAATAGCTGGATCGGTAGTTAAATTTGGACCACCCTCTATCCCTAACACTGAATAGAGACCATTTTGGGAGAGTTGGTTCATCAGTACACATCCGGCGGCACCCCCACCAACTACAATAATATCTGCCTCAAAGATCCTTTCGTTTTGCGCTCGTGTACAATGGCTATGGGTGCCTTGACAGCATTGCTCACCAAATAATCTTACTGTGGCATTTACTAAAATAAGAGCAATAAATTTGATTTTCATAAATGAGTCCTCTTTACTAACCTTACGCATAATTTGAAGAGTGCCTTTAGTACCTATCCACAGCCATATATATATATAGCTCTAGGCTATGTCAAAAATCACTTGTTCAAATTATGCCTAAGATGAGTTCTTTAATCTCAATATAATAATAATTTTTTTACTGTCAACTGATGTTTAGGGGATTATTGATTATGAGGATTGAAGGTAATGCTCTAAGTGTGTTAACATCTATTTCTTAAACAATTACAGTTGAATCGTTAAATTTTCTTTGTCAACTTTTAAGTATATTTATCCAACCCACTGATAGAATTTAATTATATGAAATATAAACAAGTTTATTTAAGCTTGGGTGGTAATCAGGGCGATGTACTTGGGCAATTAAATAAAGCTTTGCATGAATTGAGAACTAGTGCCGAGGTGTTTAATCTAAAACATTCCCATTTTTATGCTACCAGTGCTCTCAATACGACACATCCATCTCTATTTGTCAATATGATCTGTTCTTTTGAAACGCTACTCTCGCCAGTGAAAGTTTTTGAGTGTACACAAATTATTGAAAAAAAATTAGGCAAACAGCCTAAACCTAAAAACGCTGATCGTCCTATCGATATCGATATTATATTTTATGATCAGCAGCAATATTGCTCTACTGAGCTTGAAATTCCGCACCCAAGATGGCAAAATAGGTTGTTTGTATTAGTTCCTTTGCGCGATCTAATAGCTCAAATTTGGTTAGAAATAAAAGGAGAGAGTTTTCAATTTAAGATCGATGATCTGATCAAAGAGGTTTCGCTAAAAGATCCTGGGCAAGCAATACGACTCTTAGAGAAAAATATTTTTTTAAACATTTAAATGACAAATTATTATGCAAAAAATAAGAGTTAAAAATTTTTCTATTGGCCATGGCAACCGCTTAGTAATTATGTCAGGGCCTTGTGTAATTGAAAGCGAATCACATTGTTTGGCAGCTGCCGAGAGCTTGAAAAAAATGTTCGCACGCCACAATGTAAATTTAATTTTCAAATCAAGTTATGATAAGGCCAATCGTTCTTCATATCATTCTTTTCGCGGTCCAGGACTGCAAGAGGGTTTGCGTATCTTGCAAAAGGTAAAAGAAGAATTAGATTTGCCAATTGTTACTGATATTCATAGTCCAGAAGAAGCCGCTGCTGCCGCACAGGTATGCGATATATTGCAAATACCAGCTTTCCTATGCCGACAAACTGATTTAATTTGTGCAGCTGCTGAAACTGGGGCGATTGTTAGTGTTAAGAAGGGGCAGTTTTTGGCTCCCTGGGATATGGGTAATGTAGTTAATAAAATTGTAGCAGCTGATAACAAACAAATCATTTTAGTCGAGCGTGGCACTACATTTGGCTATAATCAATTAGTAAGTGATATGACAGCCATACCCATTATGCAAGAATTTGGTTATCCTGTTTGCTACGATGCTACCCATGCCGTACAACAGCCTGGTAAACTGGGCGATAAATCAGGTGGTGCCCGCCAATTCATTCCTTTCTTAGTAAAAGCGGCCTTAGGGGCAGGAGTAGATTGCCTTTTTATTGAAGCGCACCCAAATCCTGCCAAAGCGATGAGTGATGCTTCCACCGTAATGGATTTCAAAGAATTAGACACTTTGCTCCCGCAATGTAGCCAACTATATGATATGATACAATCGCATAAACATTCAAACAACCAATAAATGAATTTTTTTAGATGTTTTTAAAACATGTCATATTTGCAATAAGCGCCTGGTGTATAGGTGTTGGCGCTATTACTTATTATATTTATGATTCGTTACCGCAAGGCAAAATTGCTTATGAGAGCCTTTTGCGCAATCATACGCGCAAAGATGTCAAAGTGCAAAACTGTCAATATTGCAATCTACGCCGTGGTGTAAGTAAACAAATGCTCTATACTAAAGATAATAATCGTTTACAGTGGCGTTTAAATAGTAATAATTCCAATCTAATATTCTCACCCAATCTATCTTGCGATAAACTAGTAGAGCGATTTGAACAAGCAACTTTTACTGTACAAGAGCAACTCATGGGTGATTCACAGAGCAACTCCGCTAAACAATTGGTGTTGCAAGGTACAGCTGATAGTGCTTTTTACTCATATCAAACTAATCAGTTAGAGGCTTGCAATGTACATTTAGCAAGGCATATTATTACAGGTTATAATTGGCCAAATATTGCCCTAATGCATACTCCTTACATGCTGGGAAGCACTAGAAAAATGTTTTTCTCGCTAACTAATCAACCACATTTTAAGGCTGAACAGTTGCAAAGTTCATTGTTTAAACTATGATTAAAGTAATATATTTAGCCATTGCTTTGCAAATAGGCTTGATGGCAGCAACGGCGTTAGCAATTACTAATGAAAATCAAAACGATGCAATGCAGGTAGAGTCAGGCGATGTAGAATATAATGGTCAAGAAATTATTTTGACAGGCTCTGTGAGTGTACTACACAGCTTAGGTAAAATTACGGCGAATCGTTTTTCATTTTCTCCCCCATTTGGTAAAGATAAAAATTCTAAATCCTCGCTTTTAGGGATGGAGGGGCTAGTTAATATTCAACTGCAAGATGGCGGGCAATTGCGTTGTCAATATGTGCAGATTGATTACAATCGCCTCACAGGTACTTTTAGTGGTAATGCCATAGATCAAGATGTAATTTACAGACATGAAGGCAACGGGGCGCACCATTTTGCTTTAGAAATAAAAAGCTTACAGGCTAGTGTAATTTTAACGCGTGAGCAGACTGAAGCACAAACACGCCCTAAAATTCTTTTACAGCAGCTGCAAGGGGATGGTAATGTACGCTTAAATTATGATAATCAATATTTTGTTAGTGCAGATCAGGCCATTTATCAACGCTTATCTAGCAGTAACGAAGCAACGGTAGGTTCTTTGCAGCTAAAAACATATCTACCAACTACTTTATGTAAAATGAGTAATAGGCAAGGCGATTTTATTGAAGCGCCAATCGTTGATATTGATACCAATGAACGTATGTTGCGATTGACGCAACCAATCGGTCAGTTCAGTTTTTTGCAAGATGGCAATATTGGAAATAAGATTGTAGATTTTAGTGCCGATCAATTAATTTTTGATGACCATTCGCATAGTCTGCGCTTACAAGGTAATGTTAAGCTCAATGAGAAAGAATTTTTTAATCTTAAAACCGAGCATGAGTTAGTAATAAGTGCCCAGCAGAATTCAGGCAAACGGCAATTAAAATCAATCCAAGCCCCTCAAAAAATTTTCTTAAGCTATGATGCTGATCCAAAAAAGGGTGGTGAAAATCGCATTTATTGCCCGGGACCCCTCTTTATTGACCATGCTTTACATGAAGTATTTTTGTATGGAGAGCTCATTAATGATGCCGAATTACCATCTAAGAATAATCAAGTGCGTTTAGAGAATGCCTTTGGTGAAATGTATGCTGATACTATGCACTTTTTCTACAAATGGCAAGATCAGAATATGTCAGTTGATGAGATTATTTTAGAGGGTAATGTGCGTGTCTTCAATCGTTTTGATGGACATTTAAATGAGGCTGGCTCTATCTTGCATTATGCATTAGCTGACAAAATTAATTTTTTTCCTACGCGCCTTGAGTTATTTTTAAGTGCTAGCGGTGATAAGCGCGTCTTATTTTTGGACAAGGTCAATCAGCTAAGAATTAGTGCTCCTGCGCTACAAGTTTATCGCGATCAAGTATCCAATAAAGAGGTTATTCACGGGCAAGGTGATGTCCGTTTTACCTTTATGGATCGTGAAAATGCACGCTTTAAAGAATGTTTTAAAGATGTGGATTAAATTACTCATCTTACGCATAACTTGAAGAGTACCTTTAGTGCCTATCTGCAGCCATCTATAAAGGAGATACATTTTGCAAAGAGCTTAGGCTATTTGATGGAATCTGTCTCCTCATAGATAGCTCTAGGCTATGTCAAAAATCACTTGTTCAAGTTATGCGTAAGGTGAGTAAATTATTTAAAAGGAAAATGCCCTTTGGCTACGATCTCTTCTAATGGTTTGCGTGTTGATGGCACTTCTTTTGCCTGTAATTCTGCAGATAATTCCTCTTTTTTACCCTGTTTGCCTAGAGCTACCATAGCCTGAATGGCGAATATATCGGGAATTTTTAGCCCTTGCTTGAGTGCCTCATAATCAAATCCTTCCATGCCATGAGCCACAATTCCTTTTGCATGCGCCTCTAAGGCCAAGCTCATCCAAGCGGCACCAGTATCTAAAAAAGATGTTTTGCAGGGTTGATTATTGTGTTCGAAATTTTTGCGTGCCACTATTGCCACTAGCGTATCGGCATTTTTACACCATGATTTATTAAAATCTACTAAGACATTAAAAAACATTTCCCACTCAGCCTCACCACGTCGTGCATAGACAAAACGCCATGGCTGTCCATTGTAAGAAGAAGGGGCCCAGCGAGCTGCTTCAAATAATCCCATTAGCTCATCCTCTGATAAACGCTCAGGACTAAATGCTCTTGAGGAGACACGCGATAAGATAAGGGGTTGAATGGGGTAATTACTTTCCCGATTGAGAAATTTTGTCATGCTAATAC
>JABDGQ010000004.1:36391-123716 GCA_013285965.1 Chlamydiota bacterium | reverse complement strand
CGTAGTACTCCAGGCTGCTCAGGAGCAGATTTGGCTAACATTTTAAATGAAGCGGCTTTACTTGCGGCACGTAAAGGACGCTCTGCAGTTACTACACAAGAAACAGTAGAGGCGCGCGATAAAGTCTTATACGGTAAAGAAAGACGTAGTCTTGAGATGGATGAAAATGAAAAACGGACGACGGCCTATCATGAATCTGGCCACACTGTTGTAGGCTTGATTGTAAAAAGTGGTGATCCAGTTGATAAAGTTACTATCATACCACGCGGTATGTCTTTGGGATCAACTATGTTCTTACCAAAGAAAAATCGTGTTAGCTATTGGAAGCATGAATTATATGATCAGTTAGCTGTGTTAATGGGTGGGCGAGTAGCGGAAGAAATTTTCTTGCAAGACGTTTCTAGTGGAGCCCAGCAAGATATCGAAAGAGCTACGCAATTAGCCCATAGTATGGTCTGTAAATGGGGTATGAGTGATAAGCTTGGAGCTGTGACTTATGATAAGCGTTCAGAAAATGGCTTTGGTTATGGTATGGAGTCGCAAGGTAAAAATTATTCTGATGAAACTGCACAAGCGATTGATGCCGAGGTTCGTCTAATTTTAGATAATGCGCACGACATGGCTTACAAAATTATTAAAGAACATCTGGTAGAAGTAGAATTGATGGCTAAAATGTTAATCGAGTTTGAAACGCTTGATGCCGAAGATGTATTAGAGATTGTGGTTGGTAAAAATTGGGATATTGGTCGCAAGCGTGATCGATTGCAAAAAGCTATTGACTCTTATAAAAAAGAATCTGGCATAACGCAACCACCACCACGCCATCCCGCATGCACTGTGGCGGCAGCATGATTGATAGGATCGTAGAATAAGGCCACTTGACAATCAGCATGTTGCCTGATACGGAAAAAGTTGTAAAAATTAGCCAATTTGGTGTGCGTGGCGATTGGGCAACAAATCTGTCGCTACGCTCCAAAAAATGGAAGTTTTTAAACCTCAGCAACAATTCTTATATAGCTAAAATTGATAACATAATGCTGTATACTGGCACTCGTTCTTTACAGGCCCAGGAGGCGGCAAGATACCTAAAAGAGTGTTGGGAAAAATTAAAAAATGAATTCCATGCTTATTATATTAAATATGTTAATTAGGACATATTTCTATAAATAGACCTATTTCGAAAGAAGTCTAATGCCTAATCTACAGGTCAATAATGAACCGTAAAAAATTAAATGATTTAGAATGGTTAGAGTTTGATTTACTAGCCAATACTGGCAAAGTTTGGCATGCTGTTTTTTTACGCAGCGGTGGTTTCAGTGGTGGTCAATTTGCTTCCCTGAATGTATGTTTAGAGGTGGGTGATGTTCCTGAAAATGTTAATGCTAACTTAAAATGCATCCAAGAGCATTTGAAGGCTACAATACCAGCTTGGAATCGTTTAGTAGGCAGTAATAATGTGCATGGAAAAGCATTAGGATTAGTCGATCATAAATCGCCTAACTTATTACCTAATTGCGATGGCCTACTCACACAAACACCGGGGATTTCAATCATAACTCAACATGCTGATTGTCAAGTGGCCTTATTCTACGATCCTATCAATCATGCTGCCGCCACAGTGCATGCGGGATGGCGTGGTAGTGCTGTTAATATTTATGCGCATGCTATAGCGCAGATGCAACATTATTTTCACTCACACCCTGCAGATTTGTTAGTATGTATCTCACCGAGTTTGGGACCTTTGAAAGCAGAATTTATTAATTATCGTACTGAATTACCGCAAATTTTTTGGCCTTTCCAGGTGCGTCCTAATTATTTTGATTTTTGGGCCATTAGTGAATGGCAACTTAAAGAAGCTGGTATACAACCTGAGCATATTGAAGTAGCGCGAATTAGTACATATGAGAACAGTGCTGATTTCTTTTCTTATCGACGCGATCGTGTTACAGGTAGAAACGCCACCTGCATAACTCTAAAATAAAATAAACTTCTTTTCAAACTGGCTTTTTTTGAAAAGAAGTCTATTTTTTAATTGCTTACTTTTTTTGCGGTTTCTTCATACTGGCGCATTAATTTAAAATTTTCTTGCCAATATAATTGTGTTTCCAGAGGATCTGGTGGAGGCCACATTGTATTCTCAAAACTATCCGCAACTTGTTTTATGAATAGATCATTTGACCAAACTCCAGGTGTTGGATGTTGAGAATGTAGGTAACATAACCTATCAAATACAGTAGTTTGAATTTCATTTATTTCATGAACTTGAGGTCCTTTTTTGTCAGCGCGTAGTTTGGCAAGACGGTATTTAAAACATACATCGCGACATGCTAACACCTGCTGACAGAGCTCTTCTACATGGCTTTCGTATTGTTTTGGTTGTTCTTCTGGAGATAATGGATCGATGAGTAAATTAGTTTTACCTGTCTGCAAAACATAATTTACTTTTTTGCGGTAGTAAATAGCGACTGGATGTTGTTCTAGTCCTGATACGGACATGATAAATTGCAGCACATAAGTATTACTTTTAGCACAAGCGATACAATAACCCTCTACAGTATTATAATCAAAAGGCACTTTGCTAAAGGCATGTGTGGATTTTAAAATATCTCCCTTCCACATTAAATGATTTAGTGAAAGATCAGCAGGCATAGCATTAGAAGCCACCATGTGTCTTATATGATTGGCAAAAACAAGCGCAATGTGCTGATCAGTAGAATTAAGACGCCATTGTGTACTTGTCCACTCGTGCTGACTCAATGGTGCTTCTAGCTCTTCAACAATGGTGCAGCGGCCTTGCAAGTCGCAATCTATAGTTTCTACCATAGCAAAGCCCCAGCCTGAATCATCTTTTTTATTCATCAATAATGCCAAACGATTGCTAGCAATTTTTACCACCGCCTGGGTTCTGAAGTTTTGTAATTTGAAAACTTTATAGGCGTTGTTTATAATCTTATCAGACAATAGTTCATTCCCTAAATGGTATGTATGGTGATTGCACATAATTGCATCACCACTTTTTAATCCTTCACGCCAATTCATATGTTCATGATCTTCTTTGAGTAAAATCGGACAATGAAGTTGGTATAACCAAGAGAGTAAATCAAATAATGTAATTGGATTTTTATGATGCAAATTTAAGATCATAACTACATCTTGCAAGGCGTTAGCAATAAGAACTGGAGTCAATTTGTTGCTGCACTGGGCAATAGCATCTGTCCATTTTTTGAGTGCTTTTTTATCGGCGGGTAAAAGACAAGCAGGATTATTTAATTTGGCAAGCGCCGTTAGTGGTACATCAACTTTTACGATACACTCAAATAAGGTGTAGTGGATTTCACTTTTTACAACATTAAAAAAATCACCTTGCATAATGGCGTTACCTGGCTGCAATTTGCCAATTAAATGATCTTGCCAGTGATGGCTTTGATCTAAAAATTTTTCCCAAAAAGGTAAAATATAAGCTTGAAACTCATAATAAATTTGACGCATTGTCCGGCGCTGGTCTGGGCTTAATATCTCGCTGAGTGGTGTTCTTATTTGTAACCGTACTTGCAATTCTTCTATTAATCCGTTCGTTTCACCCTTTATATGGTCGTTTAAATTTTTTTTTTGTTGATCTTCACTGTAGGTGTGATCAAAAGTTGTGGCATTTAATTGCAAAAGGGCGTCTTGTAAGCGTTTTTGACGCTCGCCATAGACAGTTAAAACAACACTTTCAAATACTGCGGTAAGGGTGTTGTGTAAAATTTGTTCAGTCGAGGGCGGATTGTTAACATACCATGGAGAATGTGCACGAATAAAATCGCCGATTGTTACACACTTCCCCCATACACCAACAGAACAATACAAATACCCTTTAGTTGTAGCGTAAATAGGTGGCGTTGTGCCATTCTTTTGAGAAGCTACATATATTTCACTTAAGCTACAACCTAACTCGGAAATATTCATATTCTAATCCAAAAATTCATATTAATAATTCCAACCCCTTTAATGCCTGATGAATGAATTCGGCGCGTCGATGTGGTAGCTTATCATGTTCGATATGTTGTCCATGGTGGCATAATAAATGAGCGCGACGCGAAAAAAACAAAAGTTTGTTTAAATCAGCTTGTGTGGCACCTTTGAGCCAATTCATATCTAGTCCCAATTTAAGCAAACTCAGAGCCTGTAAAGCCTCAACTGATTCTAATTTATAAGAATGCACTAAAATAGCGTATGCACGGCTTACACGATCTTTTATTTCCGCCGAAGCTGTTTCGGTGCTTTGTTGCATTTGTTGGCGCAGACTATTTTCCTCAATTACTAAATGTGTGGCCAAAGTGCGCAAATTAGTGAATATATTTTCTTCAGTTGTGCCGATAGTGTAACTATTATGAAAGGCGACTATATCTCCAATAATATCTTGAGGGTTGCCTTGTAAGCCAGTCTGTGTAATACCATCAGCCATGTTTTTAGCTAACACTTGATTTAAAGTATTGCTGTAGCGAAGCATGGGTAAATGTAAAAACACATTAACAACTAATCCAGTACCACATTGTGTTACATCAGAAGTCAAAAAGCCAAATTTAGATGAGAAAGCAAAATTTGCCGATTGATTTATTTTGTTTTCTATTTTTAGTAAATTCTCGTAAGAGTTCTCTAATTCTTCTTTGGCGTCAATTAATTGTAAAATTAAATGATCATGGAGATTGAAAACAGCCAAAAAAGTACAGCTTTTATCTATAATAAAGGCTTCACCTGAATGGGCCTGATGAAAGCTTTGGTGGGATAAAAAATGTTCAACTAAAAATTCTTTTTCAAGTGGAGAAAGTTCTTCGGCAGGCAAAATGCGCACTTCATTTAATTGCTCATGCGTTAATAACGCTGGTGAAAGCAGGGCGATAATTTGTTTGCGCTTGTCAGTCGTTAGTTTATCTGAAAATACAAACTTGTCTAAATTACGATAGAGCGTTATTGTTGAGCCGAGCCAAATTGTATTATTATTGTTAGTCCATAAACCTTGTGGACACAAAAATGAATGCCCCGTAGTGTTTAAATTACTCATGATTCGCTCTTAGATGCGGAAGAGGAGTTTTTAGTAAGATTTTTAATTTGATCTCTCAATATAGCTGCTTGCTCATAATTCTCTTTGCTGAGCATCTCTTTTAAAACTTCATCCAAAGCCAATATTTGCGAAAAAATATTAATAGTCTGCATTTCCCCTGGTGTTCTGCCAATATGCATGGGGAGTCCTTTTTTATATGGATAGAGTTGATTTGGCAGCGAATGTACTGCGTGCATTTCAAGTGGCAAGATATCTTCAAAAACTACGTAGCATTCTGCACACCCTAAACGATGACCTCTTTTGACATCTTCCAAAGTTGTGCTGCAGTTACCACATACTAATTGAGCGTTGGCCCCTGTAATCACAGGATTGATTTGATTAGCAATGTGCAACTGTGCTGCTGTTCCGTAAAGACGGCGTTGCACTTCTGGGCAATCAGCACACATGCAGGTATTAGTTTCCACATCGCCAATAATTTCAGTGTAAATAATGGCGATAGATCTTTTGCACTCACCACACTCCAATGGTCTTTCAGCCATTGCTTCGTTTGCGTCATCTTTTTCAAGCATAAAAAATTTTAAATAGGGTATCTGGTTACGTTCTAAAATTAATTGTAATATAATGAATTTTTAGAGGAAACGCAAGCAACCTCCACCATTTTGAATTTTTTTTATTTTGGGAGGCTACGTTAGACTTTTAAGAACCTGTTCAGAATCTTTTTTCAGAATCTTTTTGATGTATCATCTCTCTTGAAATTCTTCTTATATAAAAAAATAAATTACAAAAATAAAAACTACCACAGAGCCCCCAGAGCGCACAGAGAGGGGTTATGTCTTCATTCGACGAATGCCTTCTACCAAACGTTTGACATTGAAATTGATAAGTAGTCCTCTAGCGCAAGTTCCATAGAGCTTTAAATAAGTAGGTTGATTCAAGTAAACCAGACCACAATGCACGATGTACATCGATAGCAGCTCCTATAATATTACCCGTTAAAGGATCAGTTTCACGTTTATCTATCTCTTCTGATACATTAAGATTGGCTGAATAATTCATAACCCCCTCTGTGGGCTCTGTGGACTCTGTGGTAGTTTATAATTTTTTCATAAGCAGAACAGCCTACAAGAACGTTTTCCCCATCCAAAAAAAATGTCTTTATGCAATGCAAACATTTCCAAAGAACCACCTCGATCCGTGATATTCGCAGTCGTTATATGGATTGCATGCGTGTCGACAGCTATGAGACGCTTAATTCCTGTTAAAACATACAAAATTCCGCAGAACACATCATACAAATCAATGCTTCGAGGTCGAGTTTTT
Organism: Chlamydiota bacterium; assembly: GCA_013285965.1. Taxonomy (GTDB): domain Bacteria; phylum Chlamydiota; class Chlamydiia; order Chlamydiales; family Parachlamydiaceae; genus JABDGQ01. Next base: position 117,352 of record JABDGQ010000004.1, on the reverse strand, counting down.
TTGCGCGCAGACTCAAGAATAGGCTTAATCTTATCAAATTTTTCGGGATTGATATTGCTTGGGTAGCAATGAGTCAAGGTTATTGTTGAACATAAACTTTATACTCTTTTAAAAAGATTTTGCACAGGTTCTAAGACAATCAAATACTTTTCTAATCTTTATTAGTTATTTATATCGCTAGTCCATCATCATAGTGTATGATTTTAAATCTACATTAATTTGTTTTTATTAATTTAAAAAGGTTTGTGTTATGTTTAATAAAATTTTTAATTCAGTATGGACATTGCTTTTTGTTATGTGTGTATTGTTTGCCAACAGCATGCACTCCCAAATTATTGATGATCAGAATAAGGAACTTAAATTGCAAACATTGTTAGGAAAAGAAGCCGTGGATGTTATTTATCAGCCCGACTCAGTAACAGTTATCCCTGTAAAATTTAGCGCGCAATCACCTGCTTATGAATTATTGTCATCTGGAAACACTCTAAGCTGTGGTATGCAAAAAGAATTGCAAGATCTGTTACTTGATGAAACTCATTACGTGCATGAATTAACTAAATCAGCGGTCTTCTTACCATCATTAGCATTTAAATTTATAAAAAATAATGAGACAAAGGCTTTGATATTGATCAGTTTGTCATCCAATCAGCTCAAAATAATAAACGGTGAAAATAGCTTGATTTTAGATTATGATCCAGCTAAAGAAATATTCAATTCTTACTTTCAAAAAATTAAAATAAATTACCAATTTAACCAACTAGGAAGCTGAAATGTTTTTACGATTTAAAAATAAAATTATTTTATTCAGTTTCATTCTGATAAGCTCTTGTGTTGCTCTGCGGACAGAAGCTGCTACACTACATGCCATATTAGTAGGTGATAGCCGGGATAGGTCTTTGGGTACTGCTATGGGGAGTGGGGTAGATTCATTTTACGAAGGTTTAAAAATAGCAGCTAATCATGCACGTCTTGATGTAAATATAATACGCATTGTTGGAAACGCCGTTGAGCGAGGTCGCGTGATAAAAAAAATTAAAGATTTAGCTATAAAAAAGAACGATGTGATTGTGACATATTTTGCCATGCATGGCTATCGTGAAGCCGACAAAACAAGTGTCTGGCCAAACCTTTGGTTTAGTCAAAAAGGGAATAGTATACCTTTAGAGTTAATTATCGATTTAATAACGGCTAAAAATGCTCGTTTATCCATTATCATCTCAGACTCCTGTAATACTTATATTGAAGATCTTGATCGTAGCATAATCGATCTTGAGCAAACTCAGATTATGGCACTTAAAGTTGCCAAAAATAATGATAAGTTAATAAAAAATAATTATAAAAAATTATTTTTAGACACGACTGGATTGATCGTAGCCTCCGCTTCAATTCCTGGAGAGGCTGCTTGGGGTAGCAATAAACTGGGAATGTTGATGACAATTTCATTGCTAGATCAGTTTAATGAAACCGTGCAACAAAAGAACAATGTTAATTGGGAATCCATTTTTGAAGGTATTGAAAAGAAAATTAATGTTCATACTGAACGTTGTAGAGTTGCTTTACAACATCCGCAATTTTTAATTGAAACTAAGATATTAAACAATTAATAACTCACCTTACGCATAACTTGAACAAGTGATTTTTGACATAGCCTAGAGCTATATAAGGAGACACATTGCAGCAAATAGCCTAAGCTCTTTGCAAAATGTGTCTACTCTATAGATGCTTTCGGATAGGTACTAAAGGCACTCTTCAAATTATGCGTAAGGTGAGTTAATAAGCCACTTATTAAGTATATCGCAAAATAGCTGTGGTTGTTGCCAGGGGGCTCTATGCCCGGCTTGAGGCATTTTAATTATATTTGAGAGCATATTATTAAATTTGATGGTACGTGCTATGGCGCTGCAGTGCTTATCATCTTCTCCAGTTATCCATAAAATAGGTTGGCATAATTCTGCGATCTGAGAGCGTAAATCTTTTTGTTTGCCCAGTGAACAGTATTTGAGTAAATCAGCTAATTGTGATCTTTGATAGTTTTTCTCGTGGCGTTGAAAACTAAATGGGGCACCTGCAAAGATCTTTTGATTGTTCCAATCATCCATTAATGAAGACCATGATTCAGTTAAAAAGCGCTGTGCCCAATGTTCATCGCTTTTTATTCTAGCTGCTTGCTCAGACTCGTTGCTTAAGCCAGGGTGTGAAGAAATAATAATAGCGCCATCCCATAGCTTTGGCATGTCCAGCAGAGCATGTAAGGCTAATCTTCCGCCTAAAGAGTATCCCAATAATAAATTTTTTTGAGTATAATTTTGATCAATACACTGGGCATGTACTAAGCTATTAAATTGACTAGCCCAATCACCTAGACTCAAGATATTAAATTGCATGATGTTAATGGCTTTGACACGCACTGTAGTTGATGATTCAGTGCAAGGCAATTGTAAAACATCCCAATCGCTAGGCAATCCTAAAAATCCTGGCAGTGCCCATATTACTATAGAAGGCATCTATCTAACATAAGATAATATTTTTGCCAAAAGCGTTCTGTAGCTTCAGCACAAGGTATGATCTCTATTAAGGTTGCTTTATCTGTTGCAGTTGCTATGTGGGTAGGAATAGTTTCCCATTTTTTATATTGCCATTGCCATAGTGCGGCTAGGGGCTGAAAAGAAATATTGTGTTTGCTTTGAAAAACTGGGTGATTAAACATAGATTTAAAAATGGCAGCGCCACCATTATTGATTACGATGACTTGTAAAAAACAATCTTTTAGCTGAGAAGTAATCCATGGTGCAGCCAGATCATAAATTAGCGTTAGATCTCCTAAAATAGCCCAATTACTTTGGGCTGAACAACTGTAGCCTAAAAAAGTTGCTAATTGGCCATCAATGCCATTGACACCACGATTGGCTGCTACTTGAAAATGTCGTGTTTGCAATGAGGCTGCAAAATCCCATTCTCGAATAGGTAAGCTATTGCCTAAGTAAATTTTAGCTTTCTCTGGCAATTTTTGCGATAATGACCATACAAGACTTGGCTCGGCTTGTGGTTCGCAGTATAATAATTCCATTAGCTCGTGGTGCGCTTTTTTATCAGCTGCCTGCCAATTTTCATATTGATAGTCATAAAATTTTGGTATAGAAGTTGCCCAATTAACGAATTGCGCTAATGTGGTTTGAAATAAAGTACCGACTGATGAACCTACAAAGGGGAGAGCGCTAATAGAATGAACTATGATGTCATTTTTTTCTTCTAAATCTCGCCATAAACGTGCTGTAGGTACGCCTCCGATCCTCAATATACCATCAATGTGATAGCCATGTTTTGCAGCATGTTGCCATATTTTATGAATTTGCGTAATTTGTAAGTGGGCAATACTTGTTACTTCGCGTAGACCAGAGGTGCTTTCTAAATAGACTGGAGCCCCTATATGTTGCAATAATGCCACTACAGCTTCTTGTTCATGTTGCGCTAATGCACTTACAATAATGAGAGGATGATGGCAATTTTTTAAAAAGTGCAGATAATGTTGATCTATTAAAAATGGTATTGGAGAGGGTATAAATGGTTTATGTATATTTGTAGTTAGTCGCATACTTTGACAAAGAGCGTCTTGCGGTTCATTGAGGCAGACATTAATATGCAGCGGTCCTCGTCCATTCCATTGTTTTAAATAAAATTCTTCCCCCTCCTGTACATCTAACATCAAATGTACATACGGTCCAAATATTCCAACCTGTTCTACTGTTTGTGGTGCACCACTCCCACGAAAATGACGTGGTCGATCGGCAGTAATTAATATTAAAGGGAGCCCTGAGTAATAAGCCTCCATCGTTGAGGGCAAAAGCTCGGCTACGGCCGTTCCAGAAGTAGTGACTACAGCCACAGGTTTACCTGTGGCTTTTATGCGACCTAATGCAAAAAATGCCGAGCTACGCTCTTCGGTCCAGTGATAAATGCGCACATGATCGGCATTTACCAAGGGATACACAAGCGCAGCATTTCTGGCTGAGGGAGAAATGCAAAATTCGCTAACACCTAATGCGATAACTGCTTCTAGTACTGTTTGTGCGATATTAGCTAAAGGTGTTGTAATTGCTGTTGTGGAAATTTGGGTAGTCATAAGGTAAATATTCCTTTAATGGCGGCAATTTTATTTTGTATTTCTTGCCATTCGTTTTCAAAAACACTATCGGCGACAACACCACAACCAGCCCCTATGAATATTTTATCCCTATTCCATTGAATATTGCGAATGCCCACAAAGCAGGATGCATTACCCATACTGTCAACAAAGCCTATGGGAGCACCGTAATAATATCTTGGAATTATGGTATTGTAATTTTGCAGCCATTGCTTGCCAAAAGCTTTCGGGAATGCCCCTAAAGCTGGAGTTGGATGGAGTGTGTTTACTAATTCTGTAAATTTAAAATCTTTATGCAAAATTATTTCAATAGGCGTCACTAAGTGTGTTAGATAATGCGCTTCTATTGTGCTTCTAGTCCCTATTTTAACATGGCCAAATTTTTGCATTGCAAGTGTTATACCGTTTATTACTAATTGATGTTCGTGAGCTTCTTTTGCATCTTCTGTAAATTGGGCTAGAGTTGAATTTTTATTGCGTGTCCCTGCTAGTGCCATGGTACGTACTGTTTGCGGTTCAGAGGCGACGTATTGGAAAAGTAATTCTGGCGTGCATCCTAAAATGCCATTTCCATAATGCCAACAACCATAGAGATAACCTGGGCTATGGTTGATCTTATTTAAGGCGTTTATTAAACAATATTGCAAAGAGCTGGCTTGCATTCGATATTTAGCATTGCAGAAAAGGTAGGGAACTGCTTTTTGCAAATCACCATTTTGTAGAAAATACATTATTTCTGCAAAGGCTGCTTTAAAGTAATTTTTTTTATCTATGTGCCAAGTTAAAGGTAAAGCTAAAGCATCTTGCATAGATAAGAGAATTTGTGCATCGGCAATGGATACTTCTAAAGTATTTTCATATTCATGCCATGGATACCTATGCTTAAGGAAAAAATCATTTTGATAAACAAATGCTTTTGATCCGTGAATGGGTGGTTGAGCATAAGATTTTCGAGACCCCCATAGAAGTAGTACTTTTTGTTTATTAGTACTCATAATAGCGCCGGCTTGCAAAAACGAAACAAGTGGTAATGATGCCGACATAAGCTACCAATTTACAAGCTAGACGTTTAGAAACTGATATGCGTAAGGTAAGTTATTACATACAAAAAAGGCAAAAATAAAAACCGCTTAAAACTAGTTGCCTGAGGCGACTTTTTTTAAGCGGTTTGTGTGTTTAACATCTATCTTTTAACCTCTAATTAGAGGAAAAATGAAGACTAGAAATGATGTCCAACAGTCAAGTTAATAGCATAAGAATGCCATTTGTAACTACTTGCTGAACGATCACAGCATCCACCACTGTTTGCATAAGTATCTACATTGGTCAACTCTAAAATATCGCTATTTAAAGTACCTCTGTGATGTTTAGATGCTGTCCAATCTTGGAATTTCAAAGAAAAACCAACTGTCCAACAATCGCAGATGTCATAGTCAGCACCGATAGAGCAGACCCATGATCTTGCATTTTTAGCACGTAAATGATCTCTGCCAAATGCATCGTTGTTGCCACGTGAACGGCCTGTAAATTGACCCCAGTGGTATTCAATTTCAGCAAAAAGGCTCCAGCATTCATTATTTGGACGGTAGTTTAAATCTACACCTACAAATGGACCGTACCAACGAGAAACGAATGGTTGATGACAGCATCCATCTTCATTGTTGCAGAAGTTAAAGCCGCGATCGTTGACTCTTACGTTTTGTTCATCAAATGAGTAACCAATTACTGGTGCTAATACAGCTGAACAATCACAGAAAAAGAACGGATAGCCAATAGCACCGTTGATTCCGTATACATATTTATCATCAACTAAACTGCGACTATAGAATAAACGTCCATCTTGGCCGCCACATCCGCAATCATCACTATATGAATAATAATAATCTTCATCGAATGTTCTGACAGTTTCTTTGTCGCGGAAACAGCCATCTAAAATCCAGCCCCAATATGCATCGCCGCGAACATATAAGTTGCAGCCAAGCGTTGTGCGACCATTTACGCCAATCTGAAAGATGTCCAGATTTTTAAACTTCTGCTCACCACGAAATAGTGGATCATTAGAAGGAAAACGCTGACGCCAGCTAATATTGTCGTGACGATAGCCCGCTTCCAAACTCACTTGGCCAGCGTTTGCATCACTGTAGGATACAGTAGACCCTACCAATAATGTCATTAAGAAGGTTATCCATTTACGCATATTATTTCCTTGTTAACATTGAAATATATCTGTTTGTTTCACATGAGCTCTGTTATTTGAATCTTCAAGATCGATGACAGATTGGCGACTAGCCTCCAAATTAACATTTTATGATCTAATCACTTAGCACTTAAAATCCTCCTAAGTTATTTAGATTTCTCTAAATTCATACGGGATGGGTAAAGTACGTCTGCTGCCCTCGCAAAAAATGCAAACAAAGCTCCAGCTAATTCGAGATCACTATCTTTCATGGTTTAATTATTTGTCAAAAGCTTTTTCTTACAAATTTCTATTTTTATTTTTATTGTCTTGATATTAAGTTGGTTGTAATTCTGTTAATCCGTTTAGAAAGGGTTGTAATACTTTAGGAATTACTACAGAACCATCTACTTGTTGATTATTTTCAAGCAAAGCTACCATAAGACGTGAGGTGGCTAAACCTGAACCATTGAGTGTATGTACAAATTCTAATTTGTCGTTTTCATCTTTAAAACGAATATTAGAGCGTCTGGCTTGGTAATCAGTACAATTAGAAACAGAAGAAACCTCGTAATAACGATTCTGTCCCGGTAACCATACTTCAATATCTACAGTACGACTAGCAGCAAAAGACATATCACCTGTAACTAGACACATGTTGCGATAATGCAATCCTAGCCCTTGCAAAATCTCTTCGGCACTGGCCATCATTTGAGAAAATAGTGTTTGACTATCACTAGGTTTGCAGAAACAAAACATTTCGACTTTATTAAATTGATGAGTCCGTATTAAGCCACGCTCTTGTGAACCAGCTGCACCACCTTCACGTCTAAAACAAGGAGTATAGGCTACTAATTTTAGTGGTAATTCATCAATAGACATAATTTCATTAGCAAAAAGACCGTTTAGAGGGACTTCAGCCGTAGGAATTAGATAGAGAGGGTAATCTTGATCATCAACTTTAAATTGCTGATTGTCAAACTTAGGTAATTGACCTGAACCATACATAACTTCTTTGCGTACTAACAAAGGGGGTATCCATTGCATAAAACCATTTTTAATATGAATTTGCAACATATACTGTAAGAGCGCCCATTCTAAACGAGCACCTTTATCTCTATAAACTGGCCAACCAGAACCGGCGATTTTAGCTCCACGCTTAAAATCAAAGAGGTGTAGATTTTCGTTTAATTCCAAATGATTTTTAAAGGAGAAAGAAAAAGTTGGCTTTTGGCCAAATTCTTTAATCATTACATTATCGATTGGATTTTGTGAAACTTTAATATCATCATGCGGTAGATTAGGTAAGCTGCTTAGGCGTTGCTCAAATTCCTCTTCTAACCCTTTTATTAAACTATCAAGGGCTTGGATTTTATCGCCAAAACTAGCGACTTCATTCATATAAGTAGAGATATCTTGCCCAGCGCGCTTCAATTGACCAATTTTTTGTGAACAGTCATTGCGTTTTGATTTAAGTCGCTCTACTTCCGTTTTTGATTCGCGAATTTGCAGATCTAATTCACTTACACGTCCCAGATCTATTTGAGGGTCTTTAGTTTTTAATTTAGTCTCGACTGCGGCTTTATTTTTACGAATCAAACGAATATCTAACATAGCGATGTCCTCATTCTTTACGTGAAGTATTCAATTTTTCTATTAACCAAAACAGAAAGATTAATAGCAGCTATCTTACACCAATTACAGCCTTAAATGAAAGCTTGAGCGTTATAAAAAACTGGATTTTGAAGCGTCACCTCATATACACTCAAATAACACATAAGGAAATACACATCAGCCTCCTTTCGAAATAAGTTACCATAAGGAATTATGCAAAATCGATTATTTAAAATTGGGTATGGTTACGATAGCCACCGCTTTCTCAATGCTCAAGAAAAATTAACGTTGTGGCGTCAAGGGGCAATCTCCAATAATACCGAATATTTTGCTAAAGATAAAAAACTTGTCATTGGGGGGTTGCAGCTAGAAGAGGGTTTGCAAAAGATTTTTGGCCCCTTTAAAGCGCGTAGTGATGGTGATGTATTGTATCACGCAATTACAAACTGTTTATTATCTGCGCATGGCGATAAACAAGCGCGTGATATTGGCAAATTATTCCCAAATACAGATGAAAAAAATTCTAATCGCAATAGTGCCGATTTTGTGCAAAAAGCTGTCGATTTGATTAAGAGTTCGGACTACGAATTAATCGAATTAAAAATTATGTTCAAAGGGGTGTTGTACCTAGAATGGGACAAAATTGAGAGTAATATAGCTGAATTCTTTTCATATCAAAATAATGAGCCCAACATTCATCTCCAAGCTACATCAGGAGAAGAGATGGATGATGCTGGTTGTGGTTTAGGGGTGGAGGTGTTTGTTGTTTGCCTGCTGCAACACAAAATGTTGACTAAGCTAATGCAGTCTATTAGCTAAAATTGATTAGGCTATTAACCTGAATTTTTTTGCCATCTAGACTAACGTAAAAGCTCACTATAGATCTTCTATTGGCGAGGCTTTAACGTAGTCTAAAGGGCGAAAAAATTAAAAATTAAGATTTTTAGAACAGGTTATTAATTGTGTTGCATTATTGGCTTTTTCTTTTGCCAAAATGGCTTCATATTTTGCCTGAATAAAATTACTTTGTCTGGTAAAATCATCTGATTTTTTCATGTGCTCTTGGGCTTGCACAAGGAGAATTGTAGCATCAAAAATGGTGCTATCATGAGGTGGATTAAACGTTACTGCTTTTCTTAAAACGGGGCTGTTTGCCATCGCTGCCGATGTTGGCGCCTTAATTAAAGAATCTTGTACCTGAGACAAATCACTAATTTTAGCTTTAATTGTTTTTGAAGAAGACTTTTTGGCTTCTGTTCCCTTTTTTTTGTCACTCTTACTAACATTAGCATCTTTGATAACTTGTTTATTTTCGCTGGAAGTAGATGTTTCGCTAGTTTTTTTATTATTTGTTAAATCATTCAGTTTTTTCTTTAAACGTGCTTTTGTGCAAACTAACGAAATGTCCTGAGATGAATTACAAGCATTAAGTTTTAAAGTTTCTAAACAGTCTACTAATACTTTGTTTCCTTCTCTTACAGCATACAATTGATAAGCTATACTTTGTAATTCAGCAATTTTTGTATTAGCGCCAGCCTTAGTTGGGTCTAAAGTCTGTTTAGTTGGGTCTAAAGTCTGTACTGATAAATTATTAACGTGCATGATACTCCTTATTCAGATTATTATTAAATAGGCTTTTTTTGGTGTTTCGATAATACAATAGAGGAAATTTGTATTCAATAGTTATTTGATTTTATAGTTTTTTTGTTTTTTAATATAAAATTGCAGTTACTTGTTAATTATTTTTATAAAAAACAAGAAAAAATTGTTTTAGGATAAATTCGCGATCAAGCATGTTCTATGTAAGATTGTATTTCCTTTAATCTGCTTGTTGTAATATAACCGATGTTTTAACTATTTTTGAGGTAAGTATGCGTGACTCCATTCTTTATTCATCGATTAGAGCATTGTTTGTAGCGTTTTGTGTGGTGATTGGTTTGAGTTTAGGTATAATTTTTATAAGTGTGTTGTTAGGCATGAGCTCTTCAAGTACGCCGGAAAATAAATTGAACACTGTCTATACTGAAGAGATTTTGCCCAATGCCGATGGTAAAAGAGAAATGCTTGCAAGCAATGTGCCAGTTATTTTACAAGTTAACATCAATGGTATCATCGGCTTAGATGAGTTGGACACGCAAACTGTGCAAAAAAAATTAGTCGAATCGCGCGAAGGTGTTTTGGCTAATAATCGCGTTAAGGCTTTATTGTTGCATATTAACACACCAGGTGGAACGGTGTTTGATGCCGATGGCATTTTCAATGCCATAATGGCCTATAAACATAAATATAACACACCAGTTTATGCATATGTAGATGGTTTATGTGCCTCTGGCGGCATGTATGTAGCGTTGGCAGCAGATAAAGTTTTTGCCAGTGATACCAGTTTAATCGGTAGTGTTGGTGTAATTGCTCCAGCCTTTTTTAATGTCACAAAGCTTATGGAAAAAATAGGGGTGGATGCTTTGGTAATTTCAGCCGGTAAAGACAAAGATGCACTAAATCCAGTACGTCCCTGGAAAGATGGCGAAGATGAGAATTATCGAAATATTGTCGATTATTATTACAACCATTTTGTTAATTTAGTGACCACGCATCGACCTAAAATCAGCAAAGAAGCTTTAGTGCAACAATACGGTGCGCAAGTATTTCCGGCTCCAGAAGCTGTTAAAATTGGATTTATTGATCAAACAGTTGATTCAGTAGCCGATGCTATGCGTGCACTACTGACTGAAGTGGGGATTACAACTGATCAGTATCAGGTGGTTAATTTAGAGAATAAAAACTGGTGGCGCAGCCTTTTTGGTGATAAGATGAGCGCTCCTTTAGGCACAATCCAACATAAAGTTTCTTTTTCGCCTCAAATTGATGTGCTATTGAGTAATCAATATCTTTATCTTTATACTCATTAGACTCTATTTTCACATGCATTAGTTGCAAAAATAGGCAATTAATGAGTAAAGTTTTTGATAAATTTTGAGAGTATATAGAAAATATATTAGATTCTTTCAAAATTGCCTTTTTTGAGATTAAATTTGCTCAAAAAAGGCAATTTTAACAAATAAATGTAATTTCGAAAGAAGTCTACTATCAAAATTTCCCCCAAATTGTTGTCAAAAGTGTCATTTTAAACTAATAACCTGAGTTTTGTATGATATCGCTAAAATTATTATTTTTGGCATGCACTTGTTTTGCAAACAAATTCACCACAAATTGGAAAGGATAATGGAGAAACTTTTTATAATTGATGCTTCCCAATATCTTTATCGGGCTTATTTTGCCATTCATCAAATGACAAATGAAAGCGGACAATCGACCAATGCTTTATTTGGTTTTATCCGATCGGTATTAAAGTTGATCAAAGATTTTCAACCTACACATATGATAGCTGTTTTTGACGGCCCTAACAATTCTTTACCACGTCGCACTATTTATCCAGCCTATAAAGCACATCGTAGTGAGATGCCAAAAGATTTAGTTGATCAAATTAAATTAGCCATGCAATTCTGCGATTGCATGGGAATCGCCCATTTATGTGTACCTGAGGTAGAGGCTGATGATGCGCTTGGAAGTATTGCGCTCTGGGCAGCACAGCAGCAAGCACTTGTTTATATGTGTACTTGCGATAAAGATGCGGCGCAACTTGTTTCCGAAAGTATTTTTATGCTTAATACCTATAAAGATAATCAAATAAGTGGCATAGAGCAAATACAGCAACAATTTGGCGTTCTTCCACATCAAATGATCGACTTCTTGGCTTTGACAGGTGATTCTTCTGATAATGTACCGGGGGTGAGTGGCTTTGGACCAAAAACGGCGGCTTCCTTATTGCAACAATTTGGTACATTAGAGCAAATTTTAGGACGTATTGAGGAAGTACCTGGAAAAAAGAAGCAGGAAATCTTACAACAAGAACGTAACAATGCCATATTGAGTCGCCATTTGGTGACCATTAAAACAGATGTCGATTTTCCTCATAACACTAATTTTTTTCAGCTAAAATCGACTAATTTTTCGGACTTACGTCAGCTTTATTCGCAAATGAATTTCAATACCTTGCTGCGCGAAATAAGTCATGATAAATTTAACGCAAAGGATGAGTTTAATAACGATTCATCCAATGCTCTAACACAGCTTAACACCTCTTATCATCTAATTGACGATGAGGAGGGTTTAGAAAAATTAGTGTCGCAATTGCAAAAACATGCCGAAATTTGCCTCTCTACCTTAGCTGATGACGAACATCCCATTAAGGGGACATTAGCGGGGATTGGTTTTGGTGTAAAAGTGGGAGAAGGATGGTATGTTCCGCTAAACGGCAAGCTAGGAGCAGAGTTAGTAAGTCGCATTCTCAGCCCATTGTTTAGTAACAACGCTATTAGTTTTTACGGACATGATGTAAAAAGCGATTATCATGCATTGGCCCGCCATAATATCACCCTTGCCAATATTGGCTTTGATACTTTGATTGCGTCATATCTACTCAATGCACATCGTCGTAAACATTCTTTGGACGAGCTTTCATTGGAAACGTTTGGCAAAGTTAAAATAGTGCTTCAGGATTTGCTTGGGAAAGGCAAAAAGCAACGCAAATTGATTGAAATGCCTCCAGATGAGGTTTATGAATATTGCTGTGAAGATATCGATTACACAATGCGTATCAAGGAGCTGTTGAAAGCTCAGTTAGCACAGCGGAAGATGGAAGAACTTTTTTATCAGATTGAGCTACCATTAATCCTTGTTTTGGCCAGAATGGAAGAGCGGGGTATCTTTGTAGATCTTAATTATTTAGAAGAGATTTCTACACATTTACAACATGCCTTGGTAATTATTTCAGAAAATATTTATCAAATGGCTGGCGAAAAATTTAATTTAAATTCACCACAACAATTAAGCTATATTTTATTTGATAAATTGAATATTCCCCACCCAAAAAGTGGAAGTGGTTCTTTTTCAACCAGTGCAGATATACTTGAGATGCTCGAACATCATTATCCCATTGCTCAGCAAATGCTCCAATACCGTTCTTTAGAAAAACTGCGTTCTACCTACGTAGACGCTCTACCAAAAGAAGTTGATAGCCGCACGCAAAGAATACACTGCCAATTTAATCAATCAGGTACTGCCACCGGTCGTCTTGCTTGCCATAATCCGAATCTACAAAATATACCCATTCGCTCTGAAATCGGTCGACAAATTCGACAAGCGTTTGTTCCGCAAAAAAATGGCTGGAGTTATTTGGCGGCAGATTATTCTCAAATAGAATTACGCTTATTGGCACATTTGAGTGAAGATACGGCCCTTATGCAAGCTTTTAAACTAAATGAAGATATCCATGCCTTTACTGCAGCACAAATTTTTGGTGTGTCAGTCTCTGAGGTCAGCAGAGAGCAGCGTATGCAAGCTAAAACGGTTAATTTTGGCATTATGTATGGTCAGCAAGCCTTTGGATTGTCGCAAGAGTTAGGTATTGATGTGCGAACAGCGAATATATTTATTGAAAGATATTTTCAGCGTTATGGTAAAGTAAAAGAATATATAGAATGGCAGAAAAGTGCGGCACATACAACGGGTAAGGTGAGAACTACCTATGGTCGCGAGCGTTTATTGCCTGAATTAGCTAATAAAAATAAAACTATTCGGGCTGCTTCGGAACGCTTAGCTGTCAACAGTCCTATTCAAGGTACGCAAGCTGATTTAATTAAATTGGCGATGGTGGCTATCGATAAAGAGCTGCAACAAAACAATTGGCAGGCCTATATGATTCTGCAAATTCATGATGAGTTGATTTTTGAAGCTCCCGATGAAGAAATTAATGATTTGGCTAAACTTGTTCGTACTATCATGCAAGGGGTGATGGTGCTCAAAGTGCCCTTAGTTGTTGACATCCATATTGGCAAGAATTGGAAAGAATGTTAAAATCAAAGAAAATAGCCGTCACAGGGGGTCTTTCCTGTGGCAAGTCTTTGGTTTGTCGCATTTTGCAATCATTAGGAACTTGTGTTGTAAGCGCTGACAAAATCGTGCATCAGTTGTTGTCTTCCGATCAAAATATTGTCCGAAAAGTAGTCGATCTCTTAGGATCGGAAGTGTTGGTTAATTGCAAAGTTGATCGAAATCGTGTGGCAAATTTGGTTTTTAACGATCGCCATTTATTGAGAGCGTTAGAATTATTGATTCACCCAGCAGTATATGCAGAAATTGATCGTCAGTATTTACTGCAAGAGTGTATCTCTCAGCCACCACCCTTGTTTGTGGCAGAAGTACCTTTGCTTTATGAAAGTGACGCTGCAAAAAAATTTGATCTAGTAATAGTAGTAGTAGCTGATATGATGGAATGTCGACGTAGATTTGAGGAATGTAAGTGTGGTGATCAAATTGAATTTGATAAACGAACTGCACGCCTTATACCCTTGTCTGAGAAGATTGCTCAGGCGGACTATATTATCATGAATACTGGTAATGCATCTGATCTTCAATGCCAAACCAAAGAACTTTATCAAAAACTTTTAGATGCTTAGTATTTTATTGAGTATGCTCTTTCCAAAACTCATCATGCGCAGAATTTAAAAAATGCTTTGTGAGAATATTACAGGGCTGTCTGTAAGCTCTATCAAAGAGAGCTTAAAAAAATTAGTGTTATAGACATCTTCTATATAGCTATAGTGAAAAGCGTATATTAAATTTGCATAAGATGAGTTAAAAATTATAAACAATTATCGATCACAAATTGGAGTTTTATTCTTAAATGGACTCAAAACAACAACCATCCACAGATCCATCAGTAGTGCTTGAAGAGAATAGTTCGGAAAAGCATACACAGGCTGGTCATAATCGCCCGACTGCGGAAGTTATTACAAAAATTGCCGATATCCAACGAATGAATATTGATCAATTGAATCAATATGGAAAAAAGATAGGCTTAAAGCATTTAGGATCATTGACAAAATCTCAAATGGTATTTGAGATTGTTAAATCAATTTCTGAAAATCCCAATGAAGTTCTTTATGGCGAAGGGGTTTTAGAGATACTGCCGGATGGTTTTGGTTTTCTACGTTCTCCTAATTATAATTATTTGCCATCAGCTGAAGATATTTACGTTTCACCAGCGCAAATCCGCCGTTTTGATTTGAAAAAAGGGGATACTTTATGTGGAACAATCCGACCACCTAAGGATAAAGAAAAGTTTTTTGCATTGCTGAAAGTCGATAAAATAAATGGACGATCTCCTGAAAAAGCGCGTGAGCGAATTTTATTTGAGAATCTAACTCCACTTTTTCCCTCTGAACGAATTGTTATGGAAACAACCCGTGATAAACTATCGACACGTGTGTTAGATTTAGCGGCACCAATTGGTAAAGGACAACGTGGTTTAATTGTTGCTCCCCCACGCTCAGGTAAAACTGTCATTTTACAAAGTATTGCTAACGCCATTGCTTGTAATAATCCTGAGATCATTTTAATCGTTTTGTTAATTGACGAGCGACCTGAAGAGGTCACCGACATGCAAAGAGTGGTGGTGGGAGAGGTTATCTCATCGACGTTTGATGAACCACCTGAGCGCCACGTGCAAGTAGCTGAAATGGCCATCGAGAAAGCGCGTCGTTTAGTAGAACATGGTAATGACGTAGTAATTCTACTAGATTCTCTGACTCGTTTGGCACGGGCATATAACACTGTGCAACCACATTCAGGTAAAATTTTGAGTGGTGGTATTGATGCTAATGCCTTACATAAACCCAAACGTTTTTTTGGTGCTGCGCGTAATATCGAAGAAGGTGGATCATTAACGATTATTGCGACTGCGTTAATTGACACCGGTTCGCGTATGGACGAGGTTATTTTTGAAGAATTTAAAGGTACTGGTAATATGGAATTAATGCTTGATCGGCGCTTAGCTAATCGACGCACTTACCCTCCTATTGATATTATGAATAGCGGTACACGTAAAGAAGAATTGCTATATCATCCTGGTGAATTAGAGAAAATTCGTTTGTTACGCGAGGCTTTAGGTGACTTGGCATCAGGTGACGCTATGAATTTATTATTAGGTCATTTGAAAAAAACAGCTAGTAATGCTGAATTTCTCCTTTCTATGAAAGATTAAAAAATTTATGGGATCTCAAATTTTAATAACCTTTGTTTTGGATTTTTTTGCCCTTTCGAATAGTTTTAAAAGCTCAATACGCATAACTTGAAAAAGTGATTTTTGACAGAGCCCAAGGCTGTAGGCTAGGGCTAGGGATAGGTACTAAAAGCTCTCTTCAAATTATGCTTAAGGCGAATTAAAAGTACTAAAAAACCAAAAACTTAGGTTGTTATTTGAGATTTATATAAAGTGCATAAGTTAAAACATCATTTTTTTTGCAAAACTGTCTTATTCTTATCAGTCTCATTATCAGTAATCTCAGTAGTTAGGATTGTGTTATTATGACTAAAAAAAACGCTTTAAAAAATATTCCTAAGCGCTCTTATCGAAAACCAATACTGCTAGCATTGTTATTGACAACTGCTGGGGGAATTTTTTGGAAATGGTCAGCTTTGCAAGATTGGCAAGAACAAACATTAGCATATATTGAAAATCGCGATATTGTGACTTTGGAAACACGCGTTACCCCAGAGCAGGTCTTAGGAGCAGAACAAGAAAAGCTTTTAGTAGATAATCAACGTTCACTGCGAAATAGTGCGACTAAGTATTACCCATATCTACAACTAGATGTTAAATATTGTGATGCCCAAAAAACACACGAAGGTATTTTATTGTGGGGTTTGCATGATGGGGAAATGGTCATTGATATGGCTACTTGGGAAGTTTCGCGCGGTTTTCGCTATTGTTTGGAGTGTCAAGCAACGCAAAACGATTTTAAGATTTTACAATCATTAGCGCGTCATGGACAAAGTATGACACTTGATGAATTGCAAAAAGAACTCCATATTGAGCGTGAGACTCTTGCTCCAATGCTTGAATCGGCTAAGAAAAAGCATCTTATAATAATGAGAGGGCATCTTGTACAAATGCATTTTGATAATCCCAAAATGTTGGTAATTCCCAAAACTCAGATCAATCAACAATTTGTCTCAAAGCCAGTTGGCGATGCGCAAATAGCTTCTAAAAACTATAGTTATCGGCAAATTATTGCATTGGCACAAACGGCCTTTGGCAATGAATTTAAAATTATTGGTAAAGGGCGCGAAGTTTTTTTACCAGTTTATGCCTTTGAAATAGCTAATAAAGATGGTTCCATTCAGATCATTGAGCGTAACGCTCTTACCGGTAAATCACTATATTGACTTTTAATCGCTTATTTTAGTACCTACTTTTAGTACCTACTTTTAGTACCTACTTTTAGTACCTACTTTTAGTACCTACTTTTAGTACCTACTTTTAGTACCTATCCATAGGCTATCTATAAAAATTCACTTTTATATTAATAACCAAGAGAAAAACATGAACATAAGTTACTCAGTTAGAATGTTCTTTCAAGAGATTTATAACACTTCAAAAGCCCCCGCATGCTGTGTATCTAGGGATAAAATCGTTTACTCTAATCAGCATGCAGAAATTGGAGTGAGCGTTACAAACTCTTCGAGTACCTACACTGTGGAAGTTCAAAATGTTTCAGTGGAACGTTATGAGTTTCTAAAGAAGACAATTGCTATATTGCAAGAAAACATGCAATCATTTGAGCCGGATATGCAACTTCAAATTGTGGCATCTTCCAGCGTCATTTCGCACATTATTCCTAATTATGTCTTCTCTAAAGCAATAAATAAAACTATTATTGATGTTTTTTCAGAAGAAACTACAGAATCGTATTATATGTTGCATAGTGTTCCTGCTGAAAAAAGAGCAGCTCCATATTATAATGCTGATTACGGTAGTTACTAGGAAAACTTGGCTTTATATCCAGTCTAATAGCTGTTAGATTGGGAAATAACCTCGGTTGCATTTAAATTTTCGCAACGAAATATCAGCACCCCTTTAACGATTTCAGTACCATGAGTGCGCAATGGAATCAATTCCGATGCTATAACATTTTTAAAATAGGGTTGTAAAGCCTGTAAATAAAATGCGCGTTGTTCTTGCCAGTTTTTGGCCAAATGCGGAGCATTTTCTACCCATATAAAATAACCGTTCTTGCCAAGCTGTTGGTCAACCATGCTTGGCCAATAGCAAAATTGATTATTACGTATACCTTGTAAATTCAAAAAATAGGCCCGTTTTTGTTGTGGGCTGTAGAAGCTCAATAAACTTGAGGTCTGATATTTGTCACTAAATAAAAAATCTTGATCAGCGTGGTAGCCATAATCTTCTAAAGCTAGCGATAATTCAGGCCATCCAAAATTATGCTTTAAAGGATTTAACTTCCACGATGGGATGTATGGTGAAAATATGTGACTATTATAAGCGTATGGAATAACAAACATTATGCCGATAGCAATCATAGAAAATAGTAAACCTAATTTTAGCCAAACGATTCTTTTAGCATGGTGGACAAAAATGTCCCATGTCAAAATGACAAAACTAGTCGGATATGCAAAAATAGCCCAATTACCTTGGATTTTTTGAAAATTTGACATTGTTATGGCTATTGCCAAAATGGTTAGCGAAACAAAGCCTTGAAAATACAAAGCAGGGTTTAGTTTATATCGATGATTTATGAACTGGTAAAAAGCTAAAATGAGCAAAATAAAGATAATAGGTGATACTAAAGCCATTTGCGCGCCAATGAAAGGGGCTAAAAAGTTCTGTCCACTACTATTTCCACCGGCAATGGTTGCGGCCACGTGGCGAAAAGTGGCCCAATTATGCTGCATATTCCACCAAAGGCTGGGAAATAAACCAATCAGCGAAATTAGCATGCCAAGCATAATAGAGCTAAAGGAGAGGTTTTGAAAATACCAATAACGGGCTAATAAGAAAAAAAACCAAAAAATATAAATAGGCCATTTAAATAATGCACCAACCATAATACACAAACCAACCATTACAGGTGAAGGCGTTTGTTGACGCTGTAATGCTGTCGTTACCGCTAAAACGGCACAACTCCAACTTAAAAGTAATCCTCCGTCTGTTATGGCAAAGAAAGAACCCAAAATACCTAATGGACAAACAGCCATGATTAAGGAGCACCATATTGAAGCGCGTGAGGATAAAGCGGAGCTCAATGCCAATTTATAAACTACTAAAGCTTGAAAAAATGCGATAATCACTGAGACAAAACGGACTCCCCATTCAGTTTGTCCAAACAAAGTGGTGCCAATAGCAATTTGCCAGGCAACGCCAGGAGGTTTACTATAGTAGCCCCAATCAAGCTCTCTACTCCAAGTCCAGTATTGTGCTTCATCAGGCCCTAGCCCGATATTAGCATATACAATGATTGCTATAAGCAGTAGCGCCTTGATGACTAATAAAAAAAAGAGTGCTGGTGGGAAAAATATAGTTCGATAAGTTACTTTCTCGTGAAAAAGCAACTTATCGAAAAATTTTGGGAAAATCATAGTGCTATAGGCTTCTAGTTTACGCTGCCTACTGGTACGAATGCGCTGAATTGAATGCTTGTCATTGTATCGACATAAAGTGTCCATAAGTCTGGTTCGATACGACCATGGCGGATAGAAGAAAGAAGTTCGCGTTTAATAGTTTTTAAATCTTTCTTTGGAGTAAGCTTTCTTACCATTTCTTTATCACCAGCAGAACGTGCCATATGTAACATTTTTTCTAAATCTTGTTTAGAAAATGTTAATAGGTCGCGGCGTTTACGCGATCCACGTGCAGCCCGTTGCTTTGGGGTGACTTTTAATGGTACATCAACATTTAAAATATATGTTTTGAGCATATTAGTTAATTCTGCTGGGTTTTCTGTTTTCATTTTACGCATAGTAAAATGGTGTACATAACCACCGGATACAGCTGGTAAATAATGGCAAAGATCATTTTCACGTTTAGCATGAGTTTTAACCATTGCATTATGCAACAGGTGTTCTATTTCGTTATTACTCATTTATCCTCAAGTTAACATAGTTGTATTTATTGACGAATGGTCAAATGTGATAGTATTTGATCCATTTATATTTCGTTTCATATATCCCATGATATAAGAACGACTTTTAGTTAATTCAATTGTGTTATATCTATATACTAAATATTGATTTATAGTAAAACACATATTGTAGTTTTTTTCATCATAAAAAAGTTTGTTCTTGATTTAATTAATTTTAAACATCAAAGACAAATTCGATTCAATCTCACTGCTGCTAATTGTAGTCTCTCTCAATCTAATCATTATATTTTAAACTTTAATTGTAATCTCATTTGGCCCTTACTGGAGTGCTACAATCACATAGTGATAGTTTATTAAGGACAGTTTAAGAAATTATGTGTTTTTGTGCAAGATAAAAAAATACGATTAAATTTTTTTTGTGAATGATTTGCATCTTGTGTATATAGGCATTTCTAATTATCTAATGTATCTTTCTCAATTAATCTCAGATCATCGTTTGGTTCTGTTGGAATATATTCTTCTGTAATTGGAAAGTCTAATAATTCTTTTGAAATGGCAGTTTTTAGAAATGTGCGTACCCACCAAAAAACATCATAGCGTTGCACTTGATGACGCATTTTATGCATCCGTTTTTTTTTGTCTTTTGAAGGTAGTGTGAGGACTGTATAGATACTTTCTGCCATCCCTTCTATATCATAAGGATTAACCAAAAAAGCTTCGTATTGGAGCTGTGTGGCCGAACCGGCAAACTCACTTAAAATAAGAGCACCTTTTTCATCTACATTTGATGCTATATATTCTTTTGCAACTAGATTCATACCATCTTTTATTGGTGTAATTAAAGCAATTTCAGCAATACGATAAAAAGAAAGCAATTCTTTTTGACTAATCGAATGGTATATATAATGAATAGGAACCCATCCTGTTTTAGTATATTGACTGTTAATTTCACCAACTAATCTATCAACTTCTCTTTTCAAATTTTGATATTTGACAATTTCAGTGCGACTAGGAACAACAACTTGAAAAAATGTTACTTTTTCATGAAGTTCTGGATGATTTTTTAATAAATATTCAATTGCTTCTAATCGATAGGTAATACCTTTTGAAATATCTAATCGATCACAAGAAAATATTATCTTCTGACCTTTTAATTGTTTATGATCAGATAATACTTGATCATCGACGGCGTGACTTTGTGCCTGCTGTGCAAATTCTTGATAATCGACACTGATTGGAAAAGCGCCGACACGCACTTCTCTTGTATCGGTCTGGCAAATATGTAGATGGTGTTTAGAAGTTATTTTTATTTCCGGTAATAGTCTTTTAACACATTGAATAAAATTGCGATGATCGCGCATCGTTTGAAAACCAACTAAATCGTATTCAAGTAATGCTCGCAATACCTGAAAACGCCATGGCAGTTTTAAAAAGATATCTAAAGATGGAAAAGGGATATGTAAAAAAAATCCAATTCTATGCGTCACACCGCATTTGCGCAATTCTTGTCCCACTAAAATCAAATGATAATCGTGTACCCAAATAAAATCGTTAGGTTTTAATTTTTGATTAATTTCTAAAGCAAATTTGCGATTAACAGATTGTGCCGATTGCCAATAAGTAGGCTTAAAAACACATTCGGATTGAAGATCATGAAATAATGGCCAGATAATTTCATTGGCAAAGCCTTCATAATAAAGCTTAATTTCTTCTGGTGTTAGAAATACGGGGTGAAGCAGATAGCCAACTTTTTTATGTCCTTTTTCTAAAATAGATTCCACTGCTTTTTGATCCTCAAGGCCTATTGGACCAGGCCAGCCAATCCAAACACCACCTCTATTTTTTAAGACCGGAGCAAGTGCCGTAATAAGGCCACCTGAACCAGAACACAGTTTTATTTGGTTTTCTTCTTTAGAAATAACGACCGGTAAACGGTTTGAAACGATTACTAAACGTTCTTTGTCATTCATATCACTCATGATTTATCCAATCATCAAAAAAAGTTAAGACTTCTTTTGGTGGGATTAATTGAATATCGGCCAAGGTAGGGCGCCATTCTTTCCGCACCAAAATTTTTAAACCACGATCACCCAATGCCTTAAAGGCATCTTCATCCGTTAAATCATCGCCCAAATAGGCAATAGCAGCAGCGCTTTGCATTCCATGTAGTAGTTCCACAACGACATCGGATTTGTTTTTTCCTTTTGGTCTTAGTTCTATACCCCCATCAAATTTATGGATTTCTAGCGCAAAAATAGTGCAAATTTCTCCCCAATATTGTTCTATCAGTGTGATAGCGTCGCTATTTTTTAATTGATTTTGACCGCGCCAATGCAAAGCTATTGAATAGGGCTTTTTTTCACACCACTCCCAAAGGCCACTTTCAGTACAAATATCTATGCCTTGTCTTAGTCCTTCTTGAGTGTGTGCAGCTAGCTGTATTTGCACTCTTTTCCCATTAGGAAGTTTTCTTTCTAATCCATGACTACCCCATAATTCTAGAGGAAAATTTACTACAAGTAATGACTCTAAGTCAGCTAAACTACGGCCACTCACAATTACAACTAACGTATTTGCCTGGTCAATCAAAGCATTCAAGCGTTCGATAACACCTCGATAAGGGTATGCTTGCATGCGATCATTTACAAATGGAGCTAATGTCCCATCGTAATCGAGCATTAACAGCGAAGGGCCAGTATGAACTTTGTGAAAAAAATCTAGCAAATCGATCTTTTGATTTAATATTTTCATTTATTTTAAATGTTGCTAATTTCCATACGGCCATCTTTGGTAGGATGTAGTAGAAAAATAATTAAAGTTAAATAATCGCGCAAATGTCTGGTAATCAAAAAATTATCTAAAACAAAGCGATGTCCTTTTTCACCCATTTGATGCATTATTTTAGGAGCTTGTAACAGAAAACGGATTCTCTCAGCGGCCCCTTCGGGAGTATCAACTAAAAATCCAGTATGATGATTGATTACTTGCAGACGAATTCCTCCACAATTACCCCCAATGACTGGTTTATATTTCCATAAAGCTTCAGTAACTGATAAACCAAATCCTTCTTTTAAAGATTTTTGTAGTACCACGTCAGAAACGCGCTGTAGCGCATTGATAGTGCGATGAGAATCTGAAGGCAAGCATAAAACATGAATGTCGGGATCTTGTTGTGCGGCATTTCTCACTTCATTTAAAACCATCTCACCTTCCGGATCATCAGAAGCCCCTCCACCTGCTAAAACTAGCTGAATGCCATGTTTGAATTTTTTGGCTAACCGATATGCTTCTATTACTCCTAGTGGATCTTTAAAATAATCAAAGCGCGATACTTGTAAAATGATGGGGCGACCAGGATCGATACCAAAGTTGTTGTAGACGGCGCTAATTTCACTTTGCGCAAGCTCAACATTTTTATCATGCAATGGATCGATGCTTGGTGGAATTAAATAAATAGGGTGAGGCAGTGGTTGTACAAAATCTGCTAAAGAAAAAATACTCGCATCATACTGCACAATGAATTTGTGCAAGAATTTCCAAATATTTCGATGTGGATTAGATGCATCGATATGGCAACGCCATACCCATTTATTTTTCTTGTTTGGGAAAGCATTGATTAATGCCGCTGGTTGTGGATCATGAATAAAGACAATGTCAGCATTTTCTAATATAGGTTTTAGCCGTTGTGCATTTTCTTCATTGACTTTATCGTATACATCAAACAAATGCGGATTTACAATAATCTGTTTTTTTCCTTGAATGCCATTATGAAATTGTTTGGTACATTCAAAAAAATCAGCATTGCCATTTATAACTTCCCAATGAGTCTCAATACCTAATGATGTAGTTAATGGAATCATCCTTGATAAAATCTCAGCTACCCCACCACCCATTTTAGTGGAATTGATATGGACAATTTTAATTCCTTTTAATATCTGGGCTATTTGAAATAATTCGTGGATAGTGTCCGCAGAGACAACTTCTCCATATTGTTGCAGTAAATCGCTCATAATGACCTCGCTTTGGAATCGATTTCAATTGTACGAAAATAGCGATGCGCAATTTTGACAAGTTCGTCTCGCACTTCTGTCAGTGAGAGAAAATAGGGGTCAATAGCTTGGATTTTTTCAATTAGCAGAGTGTACTGTTGGCCAAACATTTTTAGCCATACTGAAAAGTCATCGATTTTATCGATAGTGCGCCTGCGCGCATCGATAAAGTGATAGAAGATACTGCCGGGGGAAAGTGTTTCAATTATTTGTGGCAAATCCTCAGGACGTTCGATTCGCACACTTTTTTCAAATACAACAGTGGTGGATCGGATAAAATGAAATTGATCTTCTTTACGAGTCCAAAGGGCTATTTCATAGTCATCTAATCTTCTCTCCACAGTATCTATGAGCTCTTGCCGCAAACTTTCTAAGTTGTAATCAGTCGGGTCAATTATGCTGAGTTTTTCCGCCAATATTTGATCGTGTAGACGTTGATATACCCAATCAGCAAAATCATTGTGATATTGAGGGTGGACAAATTTAGGATTTAATCGGGCACCCCAGAAATGATAATAAAGACAACTTTCATCCACTGTTGTTAGCTGGTCTCTTAGCTCCACTAAAGAACTAGCCTTCTCACCTGTGGCGATAGCCGCCAATGAGCAGTTTTTCACAAAAAAAATATTGGCAAGATCTTCACTCATAATCCCCCCTTAAATAGGGTATAAACAAAAATTTAGTGCAATATCTCTTAAATATGGCTGAAAGGTTAACAAAGGGCTGTTTTTGGCATCATGTCTTTTGTAATATGAAAGTTTTATAAATTCATTATTTTGTTTAAATTTTAACTTTACAAGTAATTTTTTAACAAATCTGAATTGCCAATAGGCTCCTTAAAATTTGGAATTAAAGATGCCAAAAAAGACAATTTTAACAAATAAATGTAATTTCGAAAGAAGTCTAATATCAATTTTTACAAAAAAAGTCAGTTTGCAAAGAAGTTCAGTGTAAAAGTAAAATTTATTTTGATAGCATACTTTCTTTTAGTTATTATTGCATCTCTGCAGGAAGAGTGGCCTCTCAAAACTTAAAGAGGGTTGGCAAAAATAACTGTGTTTCAAAATATAAAAATTATAGTGCTTGGTTTATGCATTACTATAAACATGTTTTGCTTGCTGCATTCAGTAAAGGCACAAGAGCCTTCTGAAATTATTTTAGATCTGGATAAGGCTGTTTATCGGGTTTTGAAGCGCTCATTAGATTTAAGTATTGCAAGAGATGAAGCTCAAGGGAATCGTTATTTAGTGGAGCAGGCACGCCTCTACCCTAATCCAGATTTTAATTATGAGGTCGAAAATTTTGCAGGTAATCGCAATTGGAAAGGTTGGAAGCATCGCGAAGAGCGTTATTTTTTTTCGCAACTCATTGAGACGGCTGGTAAAAGAACTCTACGTACGCAAGCGGCCGCCTATCAATACTATGCCTCGCTTGTGGGCTACGATGTTGCCAAACTAATTATTCTCAATAAACTGCATGTAGCTTTTATTAACGTAGTGGCTGCACAAGAATACCTAGCATTAACGATTGATCAATCACAAATAGCTAAAGAAGTTTTGCGTATCGCTACCTCAAAAGTAGAAGCAGGCAAAGTCTCTATCATCGAACAAAACAAAGCTGAAGTGGCATATGCTAACACTGTTGTTCAATTAGATAGAGCTAAGACAGAGTTAAAAAATACCGCCCGGCGACTTTCTCTTTTGTGGGCGGATGCATGTCCTGATTTTGAAAGGGTATGTTTTCCTTTTTATGATATTTCAACCCCTGAGCTCCTAGAAAAATGTTTAGCAAGGTTATGTGATCAACCTGAAATAGTACAATCTTTTTTTCAGTATCTAAATGCCAAAAAGAACTGGCGTTTAGAAAAAGCCTATCGCATTCCAGATGTGACGCTAGAATTGGGATATAAAGCTAACTATGAAGATAATAATCATGGTCTTATTTTTGGCATTTCTGTACCAATTCCACTTTTTAATCGCAATCAAGGGAATATAGGTAAGGCGTATTATGATATGCTTAAGACTGGTGATCAAGGACGAGAGTTATGGCTTATTCTGGAAGCCAAAATATCGATTTCACATGAAGAACTTTTATTGGCCTATACACAAGCGCAAAAAATTAAAAATATTGCCCTACCCTCTGCCTCACAAGCTTTTGAATTAGCTCAAAAAGGCTATCGCGAAGGTAAGTTTGAGTATTTAGATGTTTTAGATGCACAGCGCACTTTGTTTGAAGTGCGCGAAAATTATATTCAAGCTTTAGTCAATTATCACACGAGGCAGGCTGATATAAACTATTTAAATAGCCAGACGGATTGAAATTATGAAAAAAAAGTTTGTTAGATTTATGCTCTTTGGAATGGCTACTATCTATGTGTGCAGTGATATTTATGAGCAGAAAGTTTTTGCTCATGATACTTTAGAACATCAGCATGTGGTGGATGATAATGATGATGATGAGATTGTCAAGCTTGATGAGGAACAGATCAATAAACTGGGATTACAGTTTAAATCGGCAAGTGCAGGTACATTATACATTACTCTAGCTGCGCGCGGAAAAATTATTCTGCATCCAGATCGCTTAGTTCATATTATTCCTAAAGTTTCTGGCGTAGCCAAGGCAGCACTAAAAAATATTGGCAATTTCGTCAGATTAAATGAAGTTGTGGCTATTTTAGAGAGTCGCGATATTGCTGATGTTAAAGCTACTTTCTTAGCAGCACTCAGTGAGCAGAAATTAGCGGGGTCTATTTTGAGAAGAGAGAAAAGGTTGTATAAAGAAAAAGTATCGGCTGCGCAAGACTTTCTCAATGCTGAAAATGTTTATGAAAAAACTGTGATCAATGCCGCTCTTGCCAAACAAAAATTACGCACCTTTGGATTGGATGATGCTGAAATTGAAAGTTTAGTCAATCAAGATGAACCGGATCTGAGTCTTTATAAAATCCGCTCGCCAATCGATGGAACCGTCATAATGCGCCATATCACAAAAGGTGAGTTTGTTGAAAATTCTACTACCATCTATGAAATAACCGATCTAAGTACTGTGTGGGTAGAAATTGGTATCTATCCAAAAGATCTTTACCTTGTCAAAGAGGGGCAGATGGTGGAGATAATGAATCCAACAGAAAACAAAGGCTCTTCTGCGCAGCTGATTTATGTGAGTCCGATTGTCTCTGAAGAAACCATCACAGCAAGAGCGGTGGCTCAACTTGAAAATCAGCGAGGTCTTTGGCGTCCAGGTGTATTTGTTAAAGTTAATATTGCCGTCGATAAAATTGCCGTTCCATTGATTGTTTCTAAAGATGCGGTGCAGAGTAGTGATGGAAAAGACTTTGTTTTTATAGAAGCTGAAAAGGGTTTTGAAAAACGATATGTTGAATTAGGACGCAGTGATAATGAAAATGTTGAGATACTGACAGGTTTGAATCTGGGTGAAAAATATCTCCTTAACAACACTTTTTTATTAAAAGCTGAATTAGGAAAAAATAGTATTCAAGACGACTAACCCAAGTTAATAATGATTAATTATGATTGAAAAAATTTTGCGTTTTTCATTGCATTATCCCTTTGCCATTTTGCTGTCGGTTGTATGCATTGCCATTTACGGTTTGTATTCTTTTACCCGCTTGCCTATTGATGCAGTTCCAGATATTACTAACAATCAAGTGCAAATCAACACCGAAAACGCTGGTCTTTCGCCATTACAGGTGGAAAAGCAAGTTACTTATGTAGTAGAGAATGCCCTTGCTGGTATTCCCGGACTTCAGATGACTCGCTCGCTATCGCGTAATGGGTTTTCTCAAGTTACGGCAATTTTTGACGATGATGTAAACATTTACTTTGCACGTCAACAAATTAATGAACGCTTAAGTGAAGTTAAAGAAAACTTACCTGAGGGTGCTGAACCTAGAATGGGTCCTATAGCGACTGGTTTAGGTGAAATTTACATGTGGACTGTTGATTTTAAACATCAGTCGGATCACGGCGAAAAAATTGAAGATGGTAAACCTGGTTGGCAACGCGATGGTACTTATTTGACGCCCGAAGGTTATAAATTAAAAACTGAGATACAAAGAGCTTCATACTTGCGTACAGTGCAAGATTGGATAATAAAACCGCAGCTTAAAAGCATTGTCGGCCTTGCCGGTATAGACTCAATAGGTGGTTATGTACGCCAATATCATATCGAACCGAACATGGAACAGATGGTGGCATTGGGTAAAACATTTGAAGACATTGTACAATCAGTGCGTAAAAATAATTTTAGTATTGGTCCAGGTTATATTGAGAAAGGAGGGGAATCACTCTTGGTTAAGTCCGATGAGCGTCTGGATGCGCCTGAGGAAATTAAATCCATTGTTGTAGCCACCCGTAATGGAGTGCCGATTCGCGTGAGCGATATTGCCAAAGTTGGTATTGGCAAGGAAATGCGTACAGGTAGTGCAACTTGCAATGGTCATGAAGTTGTTGTGGGAACGGCTTTAATGTTGATTGGAGCCAATAGTCGTACTGTAGCGCAAGCAGTGGAAGAGAAATTAAAAGAAATTAATAAAACACTACCTACTGATATTGAAGTAACCACTGTAATTAATCGTACAAAGTTAGTTAATGCCACTATTCATACAGTAGCTAAAAATCTAAGTGAAGGAGCCATTCTTGTAATAGCTATACTTTTTGCTTTTCTTGGTTACTTTAGAGCGGCACTCATTACTGCTTTAGTGATACCACTTTCAATGCTAATGACGGCGATAGGGATGGTGCATTCAAAGATTAGTGGCAATCTAATGAGTCTTGGGGCTATTGATTTTGGATTGATTGTTGATGGTGCTGTAATTATTACGGAAAATTGCTTAAGAAGACTTGCGCAGAAGCAACATGAAATAAAACGTACCCTTAATTTTCAGGAGCGTGTCCAAGAGGTGTTGCTTGCCAGCAAAGAAATGATTCAGCCAACTGTTTTTGGGCAGGCTATTATTATTATTGTATACTTCCCCATCTTGGCCTTATCGGGAGTAGAGGGAAAAATGTTCCATCCTATGGCTCTTACAGTCATTTTTGCATTAGTGTCTGCATTTTTACTTTCTTTGACTTTTGTACCAGTTATGATTGCCATATTCGTAAAGGGTCATTTAAAAGAGAAGGAAAATGTTTTAGTGCAGGGTGCCAAGCGCTTTTATGCCCCATTACTGAGAAATACGATTAAATGGCCTTGGCTTACCATTGCTTTTTCTACTATTGCAGTTATTGCAGCCTCATTTTTATTTTATCAACTCGGTGAGGAGTTTGTACCGACTTTAGATGAAAAAGATATTGCTATGCATGCGATGCGTATTCCAAGTACCTCTTTATCGCAGTCTACGCAAATGCAACAAGAAGTGGAAAAAAGTTTAATTAAATTTCCACAAATTGCCTACGTTTTCTCCAAAACTGGTACTGCAGAAATGGCCTCAGATCCCATGCCCCCTAATGTCTCTGATACTTTTATCATTTTAAAGCCACAACAGCAGTGGCCTGATGTTAATTTATCTAAGGAGGAGCTAATTAAAAATATAGAAGAGGCATTGACGAAGCTCCCCGGTAATAACTATGAATTCACACAACCAATTGAAATGCGCTTTAATGAGTTAATTTCTGGTGTGCGTAGTGATTTGGCGGTAAAAATTTATGGTGATGATTTTGAGCAAATGCAAAAAACGGCAGAACACATTGCAAATGTTCTGAAAAACATTCCCGGTGCAGCCGATGTCAAAATTGCTCAAACCGATGGCCTTCCAGTTTTGGATATTAAAATAGATCGCGAAGCGGCTAGTCGGTTAGCGCTTAATGTATCCGATGTTTTAGAGGTGGTGTCGATTGCGATGGGGGGAGGGAAAGCGGGTCAGCTATTTGAAGGCGATCGGCGCTTTGATATCATTGTCAAGCTTCCCGATGAACAGAGAGATGATTTTACGACCTTTAATAGCTTGCCCATCCCTTTGAAAACTGATGATGGTAATAAAAAAGATCTCCTTTTTCCTTATGTACCATTAAGTGAAATCGCCAAGCTAGAAATTAATGATGGCCTTAATGAAATCAGCCGTGAGAATGGCAAACGTTTTATTGCTATTCAAACTAATGTGAGAGGGACTGATCTTGGTAGTTTTGTCGAGCAAGCTAAGCTAGAAATTACACAGAAAGTGAAAATACCGCAAGGTTATTGGATCGATTGGGGTGGGCAATTTGAAAATCTAATTTCGGCGCGCAATCGCTTATTTATTGTTTTGCCGATTTGTTTTGGATTAATATTTTTATTGCTTTATTCCGCTTTTGGTTCTTTACGCTATGCTTTACTAGTTTTTACTGGAATTCCATTAGCATTAACTGGTGGCATTATAGCACTGTGGTTGCGTGGCATGCCTTTTTCAATTTCAGCAGCCGTCGGCTTTATTGCCCTTTCAGGCATTGCTGTACTTAATGGTTTAGTTTTAATTACCTATATTAATCAGCTTTGCCAAGAAGGAATGGTGCAGGAAGAGGCTATCCAAACCGGAGCCCTAACACGTTTGCGGCCTGTTTTGATGACTGCCTTAGTAGCCTCTTTTGGATTTATTCCTATGGCATTATCTTCAGGCACTGGGGCTGAGGTACAAAAACCATTGGCCACTGTAGTCATTGGGGGGCTTATTAGTGCCACGTTATTGACTTTGCTTGTACTACCAGCTTTGTATAAGATGTTTTCAAAAAATAGACTTCTTTCCAAAGAAGTCTAATACAATCCCAGTAGCAAAATTTGGGCTAAATTGAGTTAAATTACATGTCTATAAATTTTGCCATTGTAACTTAAAACTTTGCAAACCTTGCGCTTGTTGTAGTTTTAGCGTTTCTACATGAGCAATAAAGTTGGTAGCCAACTTTAAAAAAAGTTCTGTTGTTTGTTGATTATTCGGATTATCATTATCAAATATAGATTTTCCGTTATCACCACAATGACATAATGAAGGTTCCAGTGGAATTTGAGCAATCATAGGTACACCGACCTCCGTTGCTAAGCGCCCTCCGCCACCTTTGCCAAATATATGTACTTTTTCTAACTGTGGACTTTGTTGGTAGTAACTCATATTTTCCACAATACCAAGAATAGGTACTTGTACTTGTTCAAAAAGGATAATGCTTTTGCGAACATCCTGAAGAGCTATTTCTTGAGGAGTAGTGACGATCAAGGCACATGTTAGCCGGGCTTGTTGGCTTAAAGTAAGTTGAATATCGCCAGTACCGGGGGGAAAATCGATTAGCAAATAATCAAGGGCCCCCCATTGCACATTATGAATAAAATTAGCAATAAAATTATTGGCGATCGGGGCTCTTATAATAGTAGCTTCTTGTGTTTTACGAAAATAAGCCATGGAGATCATTTTAATACCACCACACATGGCCGGCTCTATAGAATTTCCGTTTTGCTGAGGTGCTTTATTTTCTGGCAGCATCTTTCTTATGGAGGGGCCATAAAGATCAGCATCCATGATACCAACAGAATAGCCAAGATTTTGTAACGTTAATGCTAATTGAACGGTAATAGTAGATTTACCGACTCCACCCTTACCAGCTGCAATGCCTATGATAGACTTAATTTGTTGTAAAGAATTGCCATTTGTGTAAATTGGTAGTGGCATATTATCACTTATTTAATTCATGCTGCGCATAATTTGAGATTTGAATTTTTTTTTGCTCTTTAAGCAGTATTAAGGAAATAAAAAATAAAACTTCTGGGTAATTGTCTATTTTATTTGTTGTACTTTTTGCACTAAGCAGTCGGTTAAGGCTTGTAGTTCGCTTTTATCTAATTTTAGTGCTGCAATAATATGTTCAAATTTGGCAATTTCATGCTCAAATATTTGTATGGTATGGCTTTTGCCTAAAATATTAGCCACATTCAATGCATTTTCTTTTTGCTGGTCCTGCAACATGTCTTCAAGATCATCGGCTAATTGAAAAGCTATCCCAAAATGATTGGCGCTTTGTTTGATTAGCGATAGCTGCTCTAGCGCTCCGCCACCAAAAAGCCAGCCTAATGTAAATGAAACTTCAAACAAAGTGGCTGTCTTTTTTTGCATAATTTCCATGAGTGTGACAATGGAATGATCTTTGTGATAAATATCTAAAAACTGGCCCCCTGTTACCCCTTGTAAGCCAGTATTGTCGCTGACATTTTGTAAAGCAATTGTACAACGGTGATCAGCTGAAGTTGCAAAAAAAAGAGTGCTATTTTTTAATATTTGTGTATTTTGCGCTAAATTCCCGTAACCGGCGGCAATTAATGCATAAGTGGATAATAAGGCCACATCTTCTCCATAAACACAATGTACAGAGGGTTGATTGCGCCGCTCCGCGTCGTTGTCCATGCAAGGCAAATCGTCGGCTATCAAAGAGGCTGTATGTAAAAATTCTATGCCTAAAGCTGCGCTAAGAACATTAGCATGATGACCTAATGCTTTAGCGATCATCAATACTAGAATCGGTCGAAATCTTTTTCCACCACTTAAAAGAGCGTATTGGCAAGCATCTCTTATTTTGCCTGGTGGGCCCAGCTGTTGCACGCTATTACTTAAATCAGTTTCAATAAGCGTTTTATATGGTGCCAAGATAGCATTAAAAGTAGATGTAAGCATCGTAATTCATAAATATATGGTTTTCGGGTTAATAGCTATTTTGCGCCGACAGTGGATTTAGTATGCTGCAAAAAAATCAGCTCTTTTATGATGGCATATGTTTCTTCTAGTTGCAAATCATTTTGACCAAAATGAGGACTTTCTTCATTAGGGATGTAATCTTTGGCAATTGAATTGATAAAGTTGGCATGATTATGACATTCTTTCAAGCGGATAGCTGAATGCTCTTTAATAATATTAAGATATGGTTCGTAAATGTTCAATTTCTTTTGTAAGCGGCGATACGAACGGCGCATGTGATCCCTTTGGAAAACAGAAATATCATGCAAATGATCATCAAAATTAGCTTTAATGGTGTCATTTTCCAGCGGATATTTAGCAAATTTTTCACCTATATCTAATTGTGATAACTCGCCAGGAACGATTATATCACTGATCACACCTTCTAATTGAGGGGTTTTGCCTGAAACGGTATAATAGCGACCTCGTGTCACTTTGTATTCACCTTGTGGATCGACTTGGTCTTCATCATCGGTAGTGAGGGTGAAAGTTTGGTAAGAACCTTTACCAAAAGTATGGTCATCGCCAACGATAATGGCCCTACCATAATCTTGTAATGTTTGGGCGACAATCTCAGAGGCAGAGGCGCTCATGCGATTAACTAAGACAATTAGTGGTCCTTGCCAAAGTGGCGTAGTATTCATGTTGCGTAAATGTTGAATCCGTCCATTTTCATCTTTAATTGAAACAACAACTCCTTGACTGATAAAAAGTCCTACTACATCGACTGCTTGTGGCAGCAAGCCACCAGAATTATAGCGCAAATCTAAGATTAAGCCGGCAAGTTTGTGTTCATTTTTTAATTTTATGATTTCTTTTTCTAAATCTTCGGCCGAAGAGCTACTACGGTCTTGATAAAATGAATGCAATTTTAGATAACCAATACTTGAGTCGCCATATGGTTCGTAAGAGCTTTTAAAGCGAGCTTCTTTAATAACCACTTCACCACGCAATAAACTTACTTCTAGTTTGTCTTCTTTTTTTTCAGCATTTGGTGGTGATTTTCGTACGATAGTTAAAACTACCGTACTATTTTCTTCGCCACGAATTAAATCAACAGCATCTTCAATATCCATACCACCCACTGGCTCGCCGTTGACGGCAATAATACAATCATTATTTTTTAATTGTTTGCTTCTTTCAGCAGGGCCCCCTTCCACCATTCTTACGATCGTAAAGCCAGTAATATCATCGCGTAATTGTGCTCCAATGCCATATAAACGCTGTTGCACATTAATCATAAATTGTTTGGCTTCTGATGGTGTAAAATAGGCCGTATGACTATCAAGGGCTGATACTACTGCTTTGAGAATATGTGCATACATTAATTTTGAGCGTTCTTTGATGTCATTTGAAAGCATTTCGTCTTCATATTTTAAACGACGCTTAAGAATTCTTTGACGTGAGGTTTCGCGTACTTCATTATTTAATTTAGCCGCCATTTCATGCTGTAATAGATTAATGCGTAAAATGCGCTCCGCCAGCAATTCTTCAGAAGCTAGCCAGGGCATTTCTTTAAATTCATCTAAAGTAACTTGTTTGGCAAGGGCACTTCTTTTTTGCAAAGTTTGTGCAAATAGACGGGCCGCATTGAACGCCAATCTACAATTTTTTGTTTCATAATCAATGACTTTAGCACCAAACATAACTTGTAGATAATTTAAGAAATCGTTGTTTTTAAGAGGCGTGTTTACTATTAAAGCAAGTAGATGTTCTTGATTTAAATCCTGTTGTAATAAACGATGGCGATAAATGGCCTGAATTAGTTGAAGATGAATATTTTCAAAAGTAGAAAAATTGCTTTGATAATAGTCGTCGATAATTTTTTGCAAAACATCATCCGGGGCTTTCTTCCATTGATTAATTTCGGCTTCTATAAAATAGGTTTTAGTGTTGTCTAAACTTTCTAGATAGTTTTCTAAAACACGTGCCATTAAAGTAGGTGTTAAAATTTTATAACTGGCATGTGCACGCATAATTTCTTGTGTTTTTTTTACTACATCCTGCGCGTCTAAATTGGGAGGCTTGGCGTAACAGAGGGTCGTAAAGCAAAAGAATATTATAACGAAATATTTATGCATCTTGTTTGTGCCTATGCTACAATTTTAAAATTTCATTTATCGCAATAACTTGTGAGACCTGCTATGAGCCTATTTCAAATATTCTATATATTATGGCTTTTGTTTTTGACTTAGCGAGCGTCTTAGTGTTTATTTAAGCACGCCCAAGAAATTTTTAGTGCCAAATGTAGATTATTTAATATTAAGTGGAAAAGCATAAAATTGAGAAATTTATTTAATTTATTCTTAAATTATGTATAATCATGAGCAATCCTTTTCACTATTCAGAGCAAAGTTAATTTTAAGTCATTTGCTCTTAAATGAAAAGAAAAGATTTTGTGTCATGATACACAATTGATGTGTTGTAGTTTTAGCTATTAATTTGTTGTAGTCACTCTCGCCTATATACAAGATAGTATTCTAGCATCATTAATAACGATAGTCCGATTGTTTTCGTATTGTTAACTAAATTATTTTTAAGAACGCTTGATTTAAATTTTCTTTTATGTTATAATCGTCGTCGTTTGATAACTAACTAATTAATTAAATTTTTCTAACATTGTTTTTTATACACAGAGGGTAAAATGTCTCAAAATAATGAATCACACAATAAAAAAGTTGTTTCAATAACAGAAGCAGCACAATTAAATAATGTAACAAGACAAGCTATTTATGTAGCTATTAAATTAAATAAACTAAAAGCCACCAAAGAAACTACACGTTGGACGATTAATGTAGATGATTTGAATGAATATCGTACTCACAAATATTCAAGAACAAAATCTATTTTTGATGGCGAATTGTTATTTGACAATGATAAAGGCTATTATTCAGTAAATCAAGTTGCTCGCTTAATCGGCGTGCCAGCTCAAAAAATTTATTACGCTACTCGCATTGGTCAATTGAAAGCGGTACGTAAAGGGGCGGCTTGGATTATTCATAAAGATGATGTAGCCGAATACCAAGAAAAGCAAAATCAAAAGAAAACACGCATTCAAGCTAGTTAATAACTAACCTTGCATAATTTGAAGAGTGGCTTTAGGCTATGTCAAAAATCACTTGTTCAAATTATGCTTAAGGTGAGTTTTTTAAAGAAAAATTGAAAATAATAACCTTCATTCCTCCTTGCTTTATCATAGCAAATATACTACTATGTAATTTCAAAGTTTGACCTTGAAATTACATGTTATTTCTTATTATATTTTTAATGTTAATATGAATAAACGTGTATTTGCCAAAAACACTCTTAATACCTGGCATCCAATGAACAGTTCAAAAAGTGCAATTCTAAAAGATAAATTAAATGACACTTGTCTAAATCAACTTTTTCTTGAAGCAAGAAGCTTTAACGTGTGGCAAGATAGAGAAGTCTCTATTGAATTGATACATGAACTCTATGATCTATTCAAGATGGGACCCACGAGTGCTAATGGTTGTCCGGCGCGATTTTTAATTCTCGTCTCAGAAGAAGCTAAAAAGCGATTAGCGCCCTGCTTAATGGAAAAAAATATTCATAAAACAATCCAAGCCCCTGTAAATATAATCGTAGCTTGGGAAACTAAATTTTATGAATATTTCAACATCCTTACACCTAATATAAATTGGAAGTCATTTTTTGAAAATAAGCCAGAATTGATACATTCAACTGTATTTCGTAATAGTTCATTACAGGGTGCCTATATGATCCTTGCTGCGCGAGCTTTGGGTTTAGACTGTGGTCCTATTTCGGGATTTGACAATAACAAAGTGGATCTAGAATTTTTTGCAAATACAACTTGGAAGTCTAATTTTATTTGCAATATTGGATATGGCGATATTTCTGGAATTAATCAACGTAACCCAAGATTAGATTTTTCAACAGCTTGTAAAGTTATCTAATGTTTAGAAATTATCTCATTGGAAACTATATGTTGATAATGAAGAAATTTTATGTGTTTTAATAATTAATTAATTTTAAATGACTTAATGACTTAATGGCTTAGCTTAACGCGCATTGTCACATGCACAGGCACGGGATTGCAGTTTCAAAAGAAGTCTAATATTGATTATAAATAATGAGGTAAAATGAACAATCTTGGTATATGTGCTGGTTGCTCTGAAGCAATCTCGCCTTTTTTTGGTATAATCTATGGTCGCATGAGTGATGGTATACACGGGATGCCCTGTTCTGGAATGTCTCATAATTATGGAGCATTTGTTGAGGTTAATCAATTTAAAAATTATTCTTTGATACCATTTTATGGTACTGCATTAGCAATTAATGCTATTTATGCTGTCTATAAAGAGGATCAAGGGGCTTTGAATAAACTTGGTATTAACTATAATTTATATCGTAGGATTAACAATGATGCTACATTAAAAATCTTGTTTATTTCTCGTTTATTGATTGCGGCAATCCCTTTAGTGGGAACCATCATCAATGTTGCCTTAGATATTATTGCTCAAATTGGTCTGTAACTTGAGAATAGTCATTCCATTCACCCTTGACCGCTTGCACATCTGCTAGCAAATGGCGCGGAAGGTTTGGTTGTAAAGACCATTTTATGAATTCGGCACGCTCTTCTTTTTCTTGCAATCCAGCACAAATTAAAATTAAGTAACTCGATAAGAATTCGTTTTCATGCACATCTAATTTTTGCACAAGCTCAAAGCAACTATCTGCCACCCCCGGTTCGTTTTTAAAATTTAATAGCGCGATTGCCGCTTTGATATTATCTTCATTGAGGGGTCGAGATTTAACTACCTGTAAC
Source organism: Chlamydiota bacterium (assembly GCA_013285965.1). Classification (GTDB taxonomy): domain Bacteria; phylum Chlamydiota; class Chlamydiia; order Chlamydiales; family Parachlamydiaceae; genus JABDGQ01. The sequence continues at coordinate 79,853 of JABDGQ010000004.1, read as the reverse complement.
AAAAACGTGCAGGCCGCTGTCCCGATTTGTTTTAGTGTATCGCAAAGGTGTTCGTCGACAAAAAAATCACTTTTGCCGATGGCCTCAAAAATAGCGATGATCGCTCTTTTATCGCCAATAAGCCCAAGCGTTTTAGCCGCAAGGTATGGTGCTTGCCCATAGCCAGGAAAGAGAGGATCGTAAAATTCTTCCTGTTTTAAAATATCGATTAAAGGTGTTACCGCCTTATTTTTTTGTGCTACCAAAGCTTTGATTTCTTCTTCTGCCTCGTCTTCGGCTAAAATCAGATCGGCAATTAAACGCGGTAAAACAGTGCTAGGATTGTTTATTTCATATATATCACGCAATTTACGGTAAGATTCAATTGCATCTGCGACTCTGTGTGCTTCATGGGCGCTCAAAACAGCTGCGGCTAAATTTTCTTTTAATTGTTCTTCTAAGACAGCCAGTTGTTCGATACGACTAATTTTAAACTCAACTTGCACACCCTTACCATCGTCACGATAATATGGGAGCATGATAGAAAATAAGCCACCAAAATGAGCATCGCGATGCATTAAAATGGCATGATCAGTAGCATCGATCATCGGAAACGAATCTTTAGAATTAGGAATTTTTTTATTAGTCATTTTTAATTAATCTTCAGCTTTTATCGTGTTAAATAATTGATCAGCATTGTAACTCGAGCGGACAAATGGGGCTGCATAAACATAATTGATTCCAATTTGATAACCATAATTTTCATATATTTTAAACTGTTGGGGGGTGACAAAACTTTTGACCAATAGTTTGTGCCGATTTGGTTGTAAGTATTGTCCAATGGTGACGATGTTGCAGCCAGCTGTTTTTAGATCGCGCAGTGTCTGGTAAACTTGCTCTTCTTGCTCTCCCAAGCCTACCATTAATCCCGATTTAATTTTTATTGTTTTCCCAGTAGTGTGTGTACTTGCATAATGTAGTAATTCTAATGTGCGCTTATAGGTAGCTTTATGACGGACGCGTGGCGTAAGATCCTCAACTGTTTCGATATTGTGATTAAAAATATTGGGCTCTGCGTTAAGTACCTCTTCCCAGGACTCTTTGCGGCCAGCAAAATCAGATGTTAAAACCTCAATACTTGCTTTTGGGCAAGCTTTGCGAATCGTTTGCATAACTTTTACTAAATGTGCACTGCCTCCATCCGGCAAATCATCGCGGGCCACCATGGTAATAACTACATGGCGTAAATTTAATTGCACCACTGATTGGGCAACTCTTTCTGGTTCATCTTCATCAAGAGGTTGTGGTTGTTTGTTAAAATCAATATCACAAAAACCACAATTTCTGGTGCAAGCAGATCCCATAATCAGAAATGTAGCAGTTTGACGCGCCCAACACTCAGGTAAATTTGGGCAACGCGCCTCTTCACAGACTGTGTGTAAGCGTTGTTTATTTAAAACTTGTCCCGTCTGTTGTACACCATGACCAAGTGGCAAACGACGATGCAACCATAAGGGAAAACGACCCGGTCCGACTGCATCAGTTTCTAAAATCTCTTGAGGTTGCCTAGTGGGTAATACATTTAAGCGCGATTTTGCTTTAATATTAGAAGAAGGACAAGTTGACATATTATATACTCCAATTCAAGCCAAGTTAAATTGTAGCAAATCGATCCATTAAGTTGAAATTTTCTAAACACATTCTACAGCTAAATTAAATTGAGCATGTTGCAAAAAATAACTCGACACTCTACATTGAGGATAACAAATATAAAATAGTGTGCATATTGTGCTTAGTTTAGATTATAAAGCGCTTTGAAGCTACTTTTAGTATAGATAAAAAATTGAGGTAGAATGTTTGATAAATTTACCAATCGGGCCAAGCAAGTTATTAAATTGGCCAAAAAAGAGGCACAGCGGTTAAACCACAATTATTTGGGCACGGAACATGTCTTGCTTGGCCTACTTAAGCTTGGTCAGGGTGTAGCTGTAAATGTTTTGCGCAATCTCAATATTGATTTTGAAACAGTGCGTGCAGAGGTTGAAAAATTAGTTGGTTATGGACCTGAGATACAAGTTTATGGCGATCCAGCTTTGACAGGAAAGGTTAAAAAAGTTTTTGAGCACGCTAATGAAGAGGCAGCTAATCTTAACCACAACTATGTTGGTACTGAACACTTATTGCTTGGTTTACTACGCCAAACTGATGGTGTAGCAGCACAAGTGCTTGAAAACTTAAATGTCAATTTGCAAGAAGTACGCAAAGAGGTGTTAAAAGAATTGGCCACTTTTAATCTGCAATTACCGCCCATAGGGGACACTGGCATGCAGCCATTGGGGCAAGGATCAGGGGGGCAGGGAAAATTTGGCTACGAAAAATCATCAGGTGGTGGTGGTAACGAAAAAATGCCAGCCCTAAAAGCTTACGGTCATGATTTAACAGAGATGTTCCGCGAAGGGAAGTTGGATCCAGTTATCGGTCGTAAAGAGGAAATTGAACGGCTGATTCTGATTTTATGTCGCCGACGCAAAAATAATCCCGTTTTAGTAGGGGAGGCTGGCGTTGGAAAAACTGCTATTGTGGAGGGGCTAGCGCAAGCTATTGTTAATGGAAATGTACCTGATGCTTTGCGCAAAAAAAAATTGATTACCCTTGATTTAGCTTTGATGATTGCCGGAACAAAATATCGCGGTCAGTTTGAAGAGCGCATCAAAGCCGTCATGGATGAGATTAAAAAAAATGGGAACGTCCTTCTTTTTATCGATGAGCTACACACTATTGTTGGTGCCGGAGCTGCGGAGGGGGCTATTGATGCTTCTAACATTTTAAAACCTTCTTTATCGCGTGGCGAACTTCAATGTATTGGAGCTACAACTATAGATGAATATCGCAAACACATCGAGAAAGATGCAGCACTTGAGCGTCGCTTTCAAAAAGTGTTTATTGCACCGCCCAGTGTCGATGAGACAATTGAGATTCTCAATGGCTTGAAACCTGAATACGAAAAACATCACAAAGTATTTTTTACACCACAAGCCATTCATGCCGCGGCCATATTATCGGATCGCTATATTCACGGAAGATTTTTACCAGATAAAGCTATTGATTTAATCGATGAAGCAGGCGCTAAAATGCGCATTTCAATGATGAATCAACCACAAGATATCAGCAAATTTGAATCTGATATTGAGGTGACACGCCTTGCCAAAGAAGAAGCGATTGGCAAACAAGAGTATGAAAAGGCAGCCAAATTGCGCGATAAAGAAAAAAATCTGCGTGAGCAATTACAACAAATTAGAGCCGAATGGGAAATTAATAAAGAAGAACACGAAGTCATCGTCGAAGACGAAGATGTTGCTAGCGTTATTGCAAAGCAAACTGGCATACCATTGAGCCGTTTAACAGAGGGTGAATTGCAAAAAGTGCTCAAAATGGAAGAAATTTTAAAAGAAAGTATCATTGGACAAGAAGATGCCATTAAAACGGTTTGTCGCGCCATTAGAAGAAGCCGCGCTGATATTAAAGATCCTAATCGTCCCATTGGTGCCTTCTTATTTTTAGGTCCTACCGGTGTTGGAAAAACTCTATTGGCCCGTCTGCTTGCCATTAATATGTTTGGTGGCGAAGAAGCGCTCATTCAAGTTGATATGTCCGAGTATATGGAAAAATTTGCGGTGAGTCGCATGACTGGCTCTCCACCTGGCTACGTGGGACATGAAGAGGGTGGGCAGCTTACGGAACAGGTGCGGCAACGTCCATATTCGGTAGTTTTGTTTGATGAAATTGAGAAGGCACATCCGGATGTCATGGATTTGTTGTTGCAAATCCTAGAAGAAGGGCGTTTAACTGATTCATTTGGACGTAAAGTCGATTTTCGCAATACTATAATTATCATGACCTCTAATTTAGGGGCTGATTTAATTAAAAAGAGTACCGAAATTGGTTTTGGGGTAGTAGAAGGTAATTTAGATTATGACCGCATCAAAGAAAAGATTGAGGCCGAAGTCAAGAGACGCTTTAAACCTGAGTTTTTGAATCGTCTAAATGATGTGATTATTTTCCACCCACTTAATAAAACTAGTTTGTTACATGTAATTAACTTAGAAATTGATAAGTTGAAAAAACGACTTGGTCGTCGCGAGGTTTTCATTGATTTAGATGATAGTACTAAAAACTTTTTAGTGGACAAAGGTTTTCAACCCGAAATGGGAGCTCGTCCCCTCCGACGTATTATCGAAGAGTTGCTCGAAGACCCATTAGCTGAAAAAATACTCAATCATCCTAACGAAGGAATTCGTTGTCGTGCGGTTTTGCAAGATGACAAAGTTGTCTTTATTTATGATGATCTTTTTCCGTTACATGTCAAGCCCATTAAAAATGTTGATCAAGTAGTCTCTGCTAGTTAACTCACCTTACGGATAATTTGAAGAGTGGCTTTAGAACCTATCCGTAGCCATCTATAAAGGAGACGCATTTTGCAAAGAGCTTATGCAATGTGTCTCCTTATATATAGCTCTAGGCTATATCAAAAATCACTTGTTCAAGTTATGCGTAAGGTGAATAATTAAAATTAAAAACAGCACTTTTCCTGGCTTTGCAGGGAGGGTGTTTTTTATTCCGCCTTTGTTGTCATCAATCACAATATATAGTATAATTCGCTCTATAAAATTAATAATTTCAAACTAATTAATTTTAGTGAGAAATGTTTTCGGCATAATATTTAAAAATAATATCTTTCTTTCGAAAGAAGTCTAATAATAATTCTATGGAAAAGTTATCTACAAATCCTTTCATTACTCCCACTGACTGGTCTTTTTTATTGAAAGAGGTGATCGCTGCTAAACATTATGTATCAGCAACTTTCTATGAGACAGATAATAAAAATGAGCGGCTCGCTTTATCTGAAATTATGCAGATTTCAAAGTCAAAACTCACAGAGCTGCAACAGCAATTACAAAGTGGTGCTTTAAAATTTACTAATTTTTACCAAGAAGCGCGCCAAATCTATGATTGTACAGAAAATTTATTACAAAATCGTCAAAATAAAATAGATAGTAATTGGTGGCTGTGGTTGATTGGTAAAATTGCCAATATATTTTTACAGCAATTTCAATTCCAAAAAGATAGCGCAAGTTTACAGTTTGATTTGCAAGTGTTCAATGAGCTTTATCAAGCAAGCATAGCGGATGAAATCAAAAAACAGCTTGCGATCATTCCACAAAAAATTAGCGAGCTGCAAACTTTTTCACTTACTCAAGAGGTGAAAAATCACTATGAGGCTTATAACTTTGGCGTCAGGGTTAACAATGCTTATATTGCCACTGAACGAGCCTTAGATAACGGTGTAGATTGTGTTGTCAGCGATTTAAATAACGATACTAAGATTTCATTTTTACATCTTGAACCAAAAGCTGAGGCAAGTGCTGCATCTTTAAAGGTGGTAGAGGATCTCTTGCAGCAAATAATCTCCAAAGAACAAAGTTCTTTGCAATTATGGTATAAAATTTTGCAATTGTCTATCGCACAAGGAGCTCATCAGGAGATCGCTTATGATCAATTAGTCCTGCAAATTCCAACTTGGAAATGGATGGATCCATTCGGTAAAAATGAATATTGCTTTGCCGCAAAATCAAAAGAGCTAGGGCATAATGTAACCATTCATCGCACCAAAGCAGGCTTTATAGATTATGTAGAAGTATGCAAAACAAATAAAGTTATTATCGCTAAGTGGTCTAAGTTAAATGATTCGGATGATGATTTTACAGTTTTGAAATCCTTTGGTGTGCAAGTACAAGTGCTTTTAAAATATACTATCAAGCTAGATTATCCTGACTGGCCTCTGATTAAAAATGTAGAAGCTTCTTATTCAGTGCTGTAGTAAAATGATGGCCTTAACTATGAATATTAGACTTCTTTCAAAAAATGCAATTTTAACCAATAAATTTAGTTTGGAAAGAAGTCTAATGAAGTAAGAGTATAGTTCTGTGTCTAAATTCAGGTTATTAGTTTGCTTTGAGCGCGCAAAAAAATAACTAATGCGCTAGACTGCGGCATATAAACTTAGGTTTAATACAAATGTGCGCCAAAATGATGGAGTTTAAGTTTAAATGCTAGATAAGCGTACAAGAAAAATATTTGGTACTGATGGTGTACGTGGAAGGGCTAATCATTTCCCAATGGTTCCTGAAATTGCTTTAGCCCTGGGCCGTGCAGTAGGTAAGGTTTTGCGCAAACGGACTGGTAAGGCACGCGTAGTAATTGGTAAAGATACTCGTCTATCATGTTACGTCTTTGAAAATGCGTTAATAGCAGGGTTGTGCTCAATGGGAGTGGACACTTTAATGGTCGGACCATTGCCTACACCAGGTGTAGCTTTTATTACGCGCGCCTATCGGGCTGATGCTGGTATCGTCATTTCAGCCTCACACAATCCTTATTTTGACAATGGAATTAAGTTTTTTGACTCGCAAGGCTTCAAATGGCCAGATTCTTGGGAAGAGGAAATTGAGCAGTTAGTTGAGAAAAATTATTTTCAAGATTGTTTGCCCTCAGACTGTGAGATAGGGAAAAATACTAAAATCAGCGATGCCGATGGTCGTTATATCGAATTTATTAAAGCTACCTTCCCTCGTAAATATTCATTGAACAATTTATCGGTAGTGCTTGATTGTGCGCATGGTGCTGGCTATAAGGTAGCACCTTTAGTATTTCGCGAATTGGATGCAAATGTATTTAGTTATGGAATCAATCCTAACGGCATGAATATTAATGAAGATTCTGGATCACTGCACCTAGAAACAGTACAAAAAGGGGTGATTGATCATCATGCTGATATTGGAATAGCATTAGATGGCGATGCTGATCGCGTTTTGCTTGTCGATGAAAATGCACGTAAAATTGATGGCGACACCATTTTGGCAATTTGTGCTCGTGATTTACAACAACGGGGTTTATTGAAAAATCATCGCGTAGTTGGCACGGTAATGAGTAACCTCGGTTTTATTAAATCCATGGAGAGTTTGGGTATTGATGTCATTAAATCACAAGTAGGTGATCGTTACGTTATTCAAGCGATGATGCAACACCAAGCTAATTTAGGTGGCGAACAAAGTGGCCATGTTATTTTTCTTGATTATAATACTACTGGCGATGGTTTAGTGTGTGCCTTGCAGGTATTAAGAATTATGATTGAGACTGATTCAAAATTGTCCGATCTAGCCGCTTTTGTACAACATTATCCACAAACATGCATAAATGTCCGTGTCGTTGCTAAACCACCATTGGAATCTTTACATAAAGTATCGGCGGCAATAGCGGATGTGCAGGATACTTTGGGTGAAGAAGGGCGTATTTTAGTTCGTTATTCTGGTACTGAAAATCTTTGTCGCATCATGGTGGAGGGAGTAAAACAAAAGCAAGTCATGCAATTAGCAGAATCGGTGGCTGCTGTAATTCGAACTGAAATCGGTCTTAATTCTTCATTTGCTACAGCCGATAGTCAAGCTATGGAAAGTCAGATTAGAGATGATCTAATTAGGGAAGGGGCTCGAGAGAAAAACAACTCAGTGGGTTGATCAGAGAATAAAAACCTCAACTTTAAAATTATGAGAATGTGGAGTGTTCATGTGTGGTATTTTTGGCTATGTCGGTTTTAGAAGCGCCGTTAAAATGGCTATTGATGGTCTTAAACTTTTAGAATATCGTGGGTACGACTCAGCGGGATTAGCCGGTATTGGGATTGATGGGCAAATAGTCTCTTGCAAACAAGTGGGAAAAATAGCGGCTTTAGAAAAAGAAGTGGCCGCTTTAAAACTAAATTTACCATTTACTATCGCCCAAACGCGGTGGGCTACGCATGGCAAGGTTACACAACTCAATGCACATCCTCATTTTGATAGCGCACGCTCGCTGGCTCTGGTTCATAATGGCATTATCGAAAATCATGCACAATTACGTCGTCAATTGCAAGCACAGGGTGTTGAATTTATCTCTGAAACTGACACAGAAGTGGTAGCTCAGCTAATAGCATCTTACTATAAAGGTGATTTATTAAAAGCCGTACAAGAGGCCGTGGCTATCCTTAAAGGAAGTTATGCGCTAGCGCTAATTCATCGCGATTTTCCCAACCAAATTATTGCTGTGGCACACGATGCACCATTAGTCATTGGCATTGGTCAACAAGAAGCTTTTATATCCTCAGACCCGAACGCCTTTGCCTTTTATACTAAGCAGGCTATTTATCTTAGTAATTCTGAAATCGCCGTGATTCATGCTGACCATCAGCAGGTTTACAATACTACTGAAGCCATTGATAAGAAACACTCACTCTTAGAGGAGCATGAGGTAGGAACGATTAAAGGTGCGTTTGAGCATTACACTCTCAAAGAGATTTATGATCAGCCTCAATCTCTATATCATTCGATGTTTGAGCGCTTCTTACCTGACTATGGTACTGCAATTTTTGACGAGTTAACTTTTAAGACAGCCGATCTACTTGCCGTAGAGCGTATCTTAATTTTAGCCTGCGGTACCTCTTGGCATGCCGCTTGTGTGGCTGCCTATATGCTTGAGGAATTTGCTCGCATACCAGTGCAAGTAGAAATTTCTTCGGAATTTCGATATAAAAATCCTATCGTACCAAGTGGTACTTTTGTGATAGCCATTAGTCAATCTGGTGAAACTGCCGATACTATTGCGGCTGCGCGCGAGGTGAAAGCTAAGGGGGCTATGGTATTGGCGTTGTGTAATGTAAAAGGTTCTACGCTAGCACGTGAAGCTGATAATACTATTTTTATCAAAGCCGGCCCTGAAATTGGTGTCTGTTCGACTAAAGCATTTACTAGTCAAGTTGTACTGCTGGCTCTTTTTACCCTTATGATGGCGCGCATGCGTCATATGAACAAAACGGAAGGGCAAACTTTTTTGCAATTGATGCTCACGCTGCCAAATCAAGTAGAATCGGTTTTAAATTCGGCTGATAAAATTAAAGCGATCGCCATTAAATATGCAGCTTACAATAATTTCTTTTTCATTGGCCGTCGTTACATGTACCCCACTAGCTTAGAGGGGGCTTTAAAGTTAAAAGAGATTTCATATATTAATGCCAATGGTTATCCTGCTGGAGAGATTAAACATGGGCCGATTTCTTTAATCGATGAAAATTGCCCTACAGTGGCTTTATGCACAGATTTAATGACCTATGATAAACTACTTTCCAATCTAGCTGAAATCAAAGCGCGCCATGGCAAAATTTTAGCTATTGCCATAGAGGGAGATTTACACGTAGGGGAAGTTGCTGATGATGTTTTATATATACCCTCTTCTAGCGATGCCTTAGCTGTAATACCAACTACAGTAGTCTTGCAGTTATTTGCTTATTATGTTGCTTTGCATCGAGGCACTGATGTTGATCAGCCGCGCAATTTAGCTAAATCTGTTACGGTAGAATAATTATCTTTGGGTGTCATATGTCAATAACTTTACTTAGTCTCATTTTTGGTGTATTACAACTTGCAATTTTGCCATTGTCAGCGGAAGAGTTAAGTTTAAAAGATGCTCCTATAGTAAGTGGAGAGGAAGCCGTAGAAACCTCGCATCAAATGATGATTGCCGGGCAATCTATTGACTATAAAGCTACTGTCGGAAATATCATTTTAAAAAATGATCAAGATAAGCCTCAAGCTAATTTATTTTATATTAGCTACATTAAAGAAACTCAAGGAAATGAGCCTCGTCCGATTTCGTTTTGCTTTAACGGTGGTCCAGGCTCTTCTTCAGTATGGTTGCACATGGGGTTGTTAGGGCCAAAAAGAGTGCTCTTAAATGAAACAGGTGTGCCTATAATTCCTTATCAATTGGTGGATAATGATTTTAGTCTGCTCGATGTCAGCGATTTGGTATTTATTGATCCAGTTTCAACAGGCTTTAGTCATGCTTTACCTTTACAAGATGAAAAACATTTTCACAGCACGACTGAAGATGTTAAATCAGTTGCTGAGTTTATCAGGTTATATTTAACGCGCAACAATCGTTGGAATTCACCTAAGTTTATTATTGGCGAGAGTTATGGTACTACACGGGCTGTAAGTTTAGCCGATGCATTACATGAGCAATATTTCGTTACTATTGATGGTTTAGTTTTAATATCTGCTGTCCTCAATTTTGCTACGCTTGACTTTGGTATTGGTAATGATTTGCCCTATGCTTTGTATTTACCAACCTATACTGCCACTGCTTGGTATCACAATAAATTAAGTAATGCTCAACAACAAGGTTCTTTGCAAGAGGCGTTAAAAATCGCTACCGATTTTGTCACCAAAGAATATACCCCTGCCTTATTCAAGGGTCAATTACTCTCAAAAGAAGAAAGAGACGAAATCGCAAATAAATTAGCAAATTTGACAGGTATGAAACAGGAGTTTATTGCTAAAAATAATTTACGAATCGATAATGATCAATTTGTTAAGCAGCTTTTCTTTGCTCAAGGATTGGCTGTTGGTATCTTTGATGGTCGTTTTAAAGGCTATAGTGAAGATGGTGTCACAGAAGGGCTTGATTTTGATCCTGGTACGTCAGCATTATTTGGATCTTTTACTGCTACTTTGAATTATTATTTACGCAATCATCTCAAAGTAATGAAGGATAATCATTACAAAATATTAACCAATGTACAGCCTTGGAATTATGGCATGGCCTATCGTGCCTTCAATGTAATGCCGACACTGCGCAGTAGTATGATACGTAACCCCCATTTGAAAGTTTTTGTAGGTAGCGGCTATTATGATTTGAACACACCATATTTTGCGACTGCCTACACGTTTAATCATTTGTGGCTTGAGCAGAGTTTACAAGATAATATCACTATGAAATGGTACGAAGCAGGTCATATGATGTACATTCATCAACCAAGCTTAAAACAATTAAAAAGTGATCTAGTTAGTTTTTATTTGCCATATACCAAAAGCGTTGAAAAAACAGCTGTTCACGCTGCAGTTGCGCGATGATCTACTCGTCATCTTTAAATCTGTAGCCCACACCGCGTACCGTTTCAATGCCATGAAAGTTTGGACCAAGCTTTTTGCGCAGCGAAGCAATATGTACATCGATGTTGCGATCAATGATAAAAGCATCATCGTTTTGTACATCATCAAGCAGCTGGTTGCGTGTGAGTACTTTTCCGCGATTAGTTAATAAACGACGTAAAATGCCAAATTCTGATAAAGTTAAATAAATAGTTTTGTCTTTTTTTCGCAATAAGTAACGGTCAACTTCCATAGTAAAGTCACCAAAGACGATAGCTTTGCTTTCACTTTCACCCTCACCTTCTTTACCACGACGCATAACTGCTTTAACTCGCGAAAATAAAACTTTTAAAGAGAAAGGTTTGGCTACATAGTCATCAGCACCTAATTCCAATCCTAGTACTACGTCAAGCTCTTCGGTTTTGGCCGAGATTATGATGATGGGAATGTGTGCGTAAGCTCCGTTATTGCGGATTTTGCGACATAAATCTAATCCATTTAAACCAGGTAACATAACATCTAAAAGAATCAAATCAGGTTTCTCTCGCTCAATTGCTAAATAGCCATTTAAACCGTCTACTTCAGTATGTACTTTATAACCGGCTAATTCAGCTTGTATCTTGATTAATAAAGCAATGTCTTCTTCATCTTCAATTAATAAAATTTTAGTTTTTTGCATTTTTTATTACCATTAACTTTCAGTTTTTTATTTTAGTTCCCTTGAGCATAGGCATGTAATTGACCATCGCGCAATTCATAACAGCGCGAGCATGCTGCTGCTAATTCTTGATCGTGCGTAACAATTAGTAATGCTTTTTCTGTTTGCCTGGCAAAATCTAGTAATAATTGGTGCACTAGTTGTCCAGTTTGGCGATCTAGATTGCCTGATGGCTCATCGGCCATAATAATAGCTGGATCGTTGCACATAGCCCTTGCTATGGCCACCCGTTGCTTTTCACCACCTGATAATAGGCGCACTTGGAAATGGGCGCGCGTGGTTAAACCTACTTGTGCCAACAATTGCCAAGCACGCTTTGTCATGGGACTATTTAATCCAGCACTTTGACGGGCAATGCGGGCAGGCATTAATATGTTCTCTAATACTGTATAATCTTCCAGTAAATGAAAAGATTGAAAAACAAAACCAAGTTTTTGATTGAGTATTTTAGCGCGATTCTTTGAGGTGATCAGTTGTTGATCAATCCATAAATCACCCTTACAGGCCTCTTCCAAACAGCCAAATATTTGCAATAATGTACTTTTTCCTTCACCTGAGCGACCGATAATAGCTACTGAATCGCCACCTTCTATTCTCAAATGAATGTTCTTTAAAATCTCTATTTGAGTGGGATGGTAAAATTTTTTGCTAATATTTTTAGCTTCTAACAATACGCTCATACTAATCACTACCAGTTTTTAGGATATTAGAGGGGCGTAATGAGCAAGCTTTGATGGCAGGGACAATCCCTGCCAACAAAGAAATGGCTAATGTTGCTATAAACACAAAAGCTAAAGCGGAGGGGCTTAATGTAGGTGCTAATGTTTTAGTGTAATACAAAGCAGGATTAATTAATGTTTGTCCACTAATGATGCTGATCAGAGCTAAAAAGGAATCTAAATGGTGTAAAGTAAATATAGCTAAGGTTATTCCTAAAAAACTACCCACAATCCCGATGCAGGCGCCGGCTGAGCCGAAAATTAAAGCGATACTGTAAGAGGAGGCCCCCATAGCGCGCAAAATGCCAATCTCTTTTTTCTTATCATTCACTAATATTATAAGCATAGAAACGATGTTTGAGCAGGCAACTAGAATAATAATCAAAGCAATTAACATAAAAATGGTTTTTTGGTTTTGCAACTCTTGCATGATTTCATGTGCAAATTCATAATCGCGGAAAGTTTCAATTTTCCAATAACGAGCAATACCTTTTTCTTCAAATTTCTTTTGTAAAATATGTTTTAATTTATGTGCTTGTTCAAGATCTCTGAAGCGGACATTAATGCCATTAGTTAAACCAGCTTGTTCATTAATGGAGCTTCCGTAAGATGACCGAATTAATGAGGTTAAAGTAGGGCTGCCTAATAAAAATTTACTGCCAATGGGGATAATGCCTGGATCATAAAACCCTGCTACATAAATGGGGATAAATTGCTCCTGAATTGTACTGGCAGTAGATTCGATGTAATTTAAGGTACCACGATCGCCCATCATGACTCCAACAGTGCGAAAACTTTTAGGTAGGATAATACCTTCACCAATCTGTTTATCTTGGGGTAAAATAAGGGTGTCGTTATTAACATTATTTGTATTACTGAGCCATAATAAATCTTGTGCGGAGGGTTCAATGTCTGCGTCTGCAATTTGTAAGCCTTGAAACCGAACTTTCCCTGAAAGTGGAGTGTTTTGTATATTTAAGGATAGCTGAAATATTAATTCATTAATTTGGTGTATTTTATTTAATGAATGCATTTCAAATTTTGCGGCAAAACGCCCCCCTTCAGTCAATGTTAGTGGTGTGTTAGCAGTAAGTGTTTGTGGGGGCTGATTAGCTAATAGTGCTGATATTGCATTTTCTTTTTTATGCAAAAAACCTCGAACGATTTTTAGCCCTTGTGTTTCAAGGGTATTAAATAAAGAATTTAATTCACTCTCATTTTCTGGAATCATTACTCGTATAATACGATTGTCTTTCATAATGAAGCACACTTTCCAATTAAAACTATCAGGCAGGATGTTTTTTGGTATGTTCCACCCAGCTGGGCTAACTTTCAAGTGTGTAATGCTGATATTTTGCAAGAAATCTTTGATTCTATCTTGCAAAATGGTCTGGTTAAAAAAAAGATGGGTTGTTTTTTCATTGCTACTAGCGGAGGGTGCCAAATCTAATAAATTAAAAAAATTATTAATATCGTTGATTTCTACTGGCAATAGTGTTTGTTTGATTTGCGTATTGTGTGGATCAAAATTGCCTAAATAGGCAGGGTATGAAACAGACGATGTGGTACGTGTATTATGCATGTCGGCACCATGCAATAGAGTCGCCGGGCGGATCATATTCAAGCGAATATGAGTGGGTGTTAACTCAAAATCATGCGCTTGTAAACCAGCAATGTCATTAACTTCTGTTAGTGCTTGGTAAGCTAATTTTACTAGATCTTTAAGCTTTCCTTGTGCATTTAAATCAGCGCTCGGCCAATTATCTGGAATTTCTTGGTCGATTTCTATATTGTATGGATCGGTCAATGAAGAGAGACGCTTTTGTTCAATGCTCTGTAAAGTGTAATTAGAGGCATCACTCAATGCATCTATCTGATAATAGTACGATTGATAGTAACCTTCTGTAGGTGTGATGCGCAATGGTGCAGTAAGGGCAGTTAATTTGCGAATCCAACTTTGCTCTAATCCCTCTGAGACAGAAAAAAACACCACCACCAACCAAGCTACCACGGCAATTACCGAAATAGCCACTAGACTGATCACGGAGACAGATAACTGTCGTCGTCGTGGTCTAAGATATTTACAGGCAACGGAAAACTCAAACATATTCTCGATAGAAATTGTTAAGAAGTACTGCTTGGCAGGTGACTATGACGACAAAATACGCTGATCAAAGTCGCTTGGATATGGTTTATTTGGTCTCTTTAAATTCCACTCTTTCGCGTACGATTGGGTCGTATTTTTTTAATGTCATGCGTCCGGGTGTAGAAGTTTTGTTTTTGCTTGTAGAATAGCGAAAGTGACTTTTAGAGCTTTGTAAAATAATATTTTCACGCTTGCTTGCCATTTTATACCCTTATTGAAATAATAGTCTGAATATTAACTAATTGGTCGATCAAACTTAATGTGCCTGCTGTATTAATTACATGGAAAATGTCGATTGTGTAGGAGATCTGTTGTCTTAATGACAGGTAGTTTGAAACATTTCTATTAGTCTAACTAATCGAATGCATTTAATGCAAGAACTCCAAATCAAACCTTCTAATCGTAGTGATTATGTTTTTTTAGCAATCCAGTGATCATCTTCTTTAAATAGCAAAATAGGGTTTTTATCTTTAAATTCAGATTGTCCATAAGGACCCTGATTCAATCCCCTAGCTTTATATTTTACGTAATCAATGGCATGTATTGCATTTTGTCTTAACATTTCTCTATATCCACAACCTGGTATTGCTCCAAAGGCTGAATTTTCTAGTTGGAAAAAAGTTAAATCTTGACTCTCTTTATTTGTTACGATCCCAAATAAGATGGTATGTAACCATGGTCCATTTATACTGTATTGAGGACAATTTTTTTTGGAAGGGTGGCTTGAGATGCGTTTATAGCCATCAGAAAGTTTCCCCCAATTGTAATAAAAATCAGCATCATTTATATGTACGTGCGCCCCTTTCAAAATGGCTATTAAAAATTCACAACCATTTAAACAACCATTATCTGCATTAGAAAGTGGCGATATATTGTTGATGATATTTATTATATCTTGAAATATAGACAATTCGTCTTGAGAGGGGTTGTTGTTTAGTGCTTGAGTTATCTGCTTTATAAAAATAGCATTAGAGTCACTATTCTCGGCTTTGGCTAAAATCTGAAGTAGCTGATTTTGTATAGAGTGTATTAGACTTCCATTGCCATTGAGAGGTCTTGCATTTATTTTTGAGAGTGTACTGTGTAGATAAGTGAAAGTATTTAATATTATTATAATGCATTGCGATATTCTTTCAATTATTGCTGAAGTAGCTGCGTAAGCATATAATCTACTATCGTTAACGTTATTATAAATGTTTTCAGGAAGCCAGCCGGGTATCATATTAATTCCTATAAAATGCATAATTATTACGTTGATGGTTTACAATTTTATTATAATAGGTAATTAATTGCAATTAAATGTAATTTCGAAGTTTATTTAATAAATCACAAAGTGATAAGGAGGGGAAGCGGTGGGATTGATGATCCAATGTTGAATCCAACCAATGCCTGCCAAACCGCGACTAAAAGCTAAGGTGCCAACCACAATAGCACTTGAGCTTAATATTAAACGTTCATATTTTTTAAAACGACCCAGCCAATTTATGGTATGCATGGCCAAAAAAAGAGAGGGCGTGGTAAAGATTGCCAATGCAAAGCCGTTAAATAATCCTATCCAGGCATCTCCAGTTAAGGCACATGCTGAAAAAACAAGCAAGGTCTGTCCACAAGGCAAGGCGACTGTAAAAAAGCCAAATAAAAAAGTTGTCCAGCCTGAGTCTTGCAATAAAAGGGACGCTAACCATTTTTGAATTTTATTTAAGCGAGTGTAGGAATGTCTTTTTTTAGAAGAAAAAAAATTAAAATTGGTTAAACGCTGCAATCCCCAAACTATCATTAATGTACCGCATAATAACGATATTAACTCGGCAATATAATAGTCGTGCAACGTTAAATATACGACCATGCCAGCCGCGCCCGCCAGCCAGCCAGCCATGGCAAAAGAAGAAAGGCGCCCTATAAAATACCAAAAACGATAACGATGTTGGCCAATCAACATTACTAAAGGACCACACATACCTAAACAATGAATATTACCAAATATATAGAGGGGTAATAGAGAAATGAAAAGGGTCATTTTGACTTAACTTTGGCATCCGAATGCAAAATATTGAACTCATGACGCGCTTGTTGTACATCGGACATATTCATGCCGGCAAAGCCTGAGGGACGCGAATAGGCTACCCATGCTACGTAAATCATTATGGCAATAAAAAATGCCAAAATACCTTTTATTACGTGTTGCCACAGCACATTGAATCCTGTTGAAAGTATTTGAAAAAACAAAAATTTAAGGCTCTAAACTCGCATATTAATGCAATGATATGTTAATTTAAAATTTTTATGTTAAAAAATTATCTATGAGGTAGGAATGATCCCCATTCAATCTGAATTGGTAGCCGCTGAGCTAATTAAACGCGTTCGATCATATTTGATCAGTTTTATTGGTCGCACCGCTGAAGAGGCCACTGCCAACGAATTCTATTGTGCTTTGAGTTACGCTATACGCGAAGAGACAATGATTAACTGGATGGCTAGTGCACAAACTATCGCTTCACAAAAAGCACGGATTGTCTATTATTTTTCACTAGAGTATTTACCAGGTCGTTTCTTTCTCAATAATATTACTAATTTATGTTCATCGGAAGTAGTAGGCATTGTATTGCAAAAAATGAATCGCAATTTTCGCGATATTTTACAGTGCGAAGATGATCCAGGTCTTGGAAATGGTGGTCTAGGACGTTTAGCTTCATGCTTATTAGATTCATTGGCCACCCACCATTATCCTGCGCAAGGTTATGGTTTGCGTTATCAATATGGCATTTTTGAGCAACAAATCTGGGATGGAATACAAATAGAAGCGCCAGATTGTTGGCTATTAAACGAAAATCCCTGGGAATTTCGGCGCGATAAACGGCGTGTGCATGTCAAATTCTGTGGCACTCCGCAATCCACCATCAACATAAATGGTGATGAAGTACTGGAAGTACGCGATGCCGAAGAAGTAGGGGCTTTAGCTTACGATTATCCCATTGTAGGATATAGTAAAAATAGCGATTTTTCTGTAGTTACCTTAAGGCTATGGTCCACAAAAGACTCGCCACGCAACTTTTTGTTGCAGCGCTATAATGCAGGCAGGCTCGATCAAGCCGCTGAGAATACGACTTTAACTGATGTTTTGTATCCAAGCGATAACACCGAGATTGGTAAAAGAGTGCGGCTCAAACAGGAGTTTCTACTGGTATCGGCATCTTTGCAAGATATCATCAGGCATCATTTGGCTATTTTTGGCAATTTTAGGCAATTTGTAGATAAGGTGCGCATTCAAATTAATGATACACACCCATCATTAGTCATTGCTGAATTAATGCGTATATTGACGGGGACCTACGATATTGCTTGGAAAGCAGCTTTTGAAATTACGCAAGCTTGTACTGGTTACACCAACCATACCATTTTAAGTGAAGCTCTGGAACAGTGGGATCAGGGATTATTTAGCTATCTATTGCCTTGTCAATACAAAGTGATTGAACGACTCAATTATGAATTTTGTAGTATTGTGCGAGCAAAATATCCTAAAGATGAAGAACGGATTCGACGGATGTCTATCTTAGAAAACGGTCGTGTACGTATGGCTAATCTTGCAATAATTGGCTCACATAAAATTAATGGCGTAGCTAAACTTCATTCGGACATTTTGAAAAAAACTATCTTTAGAGATTTTGCAGAAATGTATCCAGAGCGCTTTATCAATATTACTAATGGCGTTACACAACGACGCTGGCTGTTAGAGTGCAATCCGGAATTAGCGCGCTTTATTACTAAATATATTGGTGATGAGTGGATCACTAATTTTCTTAAAATTATCGACCTTGCAAAATTTAGTAGCGATTTGGCTGTTCAAGAAGAATTTTTGGAAATTAAACGAAAAAATAAAATACGATGTATTGACTTTTTGACTAAAGAAAATAGGTTGCGCGATCAGTCCGGGGAAGTAGTCTCTTTTACACCTTTAATCGATCTCAATTCTATCTTTGATGTCCAAATTAAGCGCATACATGAATATAAAAGACAACTTATGAATGCCCTTTATCTGGTTATGTTATATTTTGATCTTTTAGAAAATCCGCAAAGCCATGTGAAAAGAACTGCAATTATTGGTGGCAAAGCCGCTGCTGGTTATGAAACAGCTAAAGATATTATTCGTCTAATTTGTTGTATCGCCCGCAAAGTTAATCGTGATCCAGCCATTGCCGATCAATTAAAAATTGTATATTTAGAAAATTATAATGTGTCGCGCGCTGAAATTGTAATTCCCGCCGCAGATTTATCGGAACAAATTTCTACTGCAGGTACGGAAGCCTCTGGGACTGGTAATATGAAAATGACCATTAATGGCGCCCTTACTATTGGCACGCGCGATGGTGCCAATATTGAAATGGAAAATGAAATTACTAGTAAGTGGTGGCCTTTTGCCTTTGGGAAGAGTGCTGATGAAATTACTAAGTTGCGTAATGATGACTATCGCTCAAAAGATATTTATGAACAAAATCCAGGCTTTAAAAAGGCGATTGATTCTTTAAGAGACCGCACTTTTGCACAGAGTGAAGAAGAGCATATAGTATTTTGTGATCTCTATCATAAATTAATCGAATCGCACTATGGCGGTATGGCCGATCGTTATTTTACGCTAGCAGATTTACAAAGCTATGTTGACACTCAAAATAAAGTAGAAGAGCTCTATAAAGATCAGAATAAGTGGGCTGAATATGTTTTAAACAATATTGCGCGCATGGGTAAGTTTTCTTCTGATTATGCTGTCCATAATTATGCGCAATTAATTTGGGGAATTGAACCTTGTCCGATTAACAATGAGTTGTTGGAGAAAGTTCGCTATGAATACAAAGTACATAATCGATGTTTCGTTTAAATAGAAGGTGAAAATTGTAAGAATAAGTATCTTGTAATACGCAACTATGTTAGCTTTTTGCAAAAAGTCTAAATTGAGAGCGTATGCACAGTTTATTGGTTGCTTTCTTTATTTTTCTTCTTCCTTTTTTTGCTTTAATTGGTAAGGTGCAACTAGGGGTAGAAAATTTATTTCATGTTGGTTACGAACATTTGTTGCCGGGTCAGCATATAGGATTGATAACTAATCATACTGGTATTGATTCGCGCGGTGATTCCACTGTGCAAATATTTAAAGATAATGCTAGTCGTTATGGATATGTCTTGGAGGCTGTTTTTGCCCCTGAACATGGATTAACAGGTTCGCATTATGCAAATGTTGATGTGGCAGATGGTCAATTAGGCAGTGTTAAAGATAAAGATAATACTGTTGTCTATAGTTTGTTTGGGGCAACTCGTCGTCCAACAGCAGCTATGCTCAAAAATATAACCCTTCTAATATATGACATTCAAGACATTGGCTCACGCTCATATACTTATGTAACCACACTTTTTTATGTTATGGAAGAGGCTGCTAAAGCACGCATACCAGTGTTAGTATTGGATCGTCCGAATCCACTTGGAGGTACGTTAGTCGATGGTCCGATGTTGGAAGAAAAATGGCGCTCATTTGTTGGCTATATCAATGTTCCTTATTGTCATGGTTTGACAGTAGGGGAATTAGCCCAATATTTTAATGGTGAATATTCAATTGGATGCGCACTGACAGTCGTGCCAATGAAAGGATGGAAAAGAGAGATGTTGTTTGCCGATACTGGTTTAGTGTGGATGCCCACTAGTCCTCATATTCCAGAAGCAAGTTCAGCACTTTATTATCCAATGACAGGTTTTTTAGGTGAATTACAATTAATCAATATGGGTGTAGGTTATACACTTCCATTTAAAGTAGTTGGTGCTCCTTGGATTAACGCGGAGGAATTTTCTCAAAAGCTAAATGAGCAACAAATGCGTGGTGTTCGTTTTCTCCCATTCCACTATAAACCATTTTTTGGTCGCTTTCAGGGGCAGGAATGTCATGGTGTTTTAATCGTAATTAATGAGCCGAAATATTTTTTGCCAGTATCTACGCAATATGTAATCTTGGGTATGTTAAAAAGTCTCTATCCTAAACATTTTAAAGAGGCGTTGCAGGCTTGTGCTAAAAACCATGAAATGTTCAATAAAGTTAATGGTACAGCTGAAGTTTATCGATTGATTAGCGAAGAAAAATATGTCGTTTGGAAACTATTAGCATTACACAAGGAGCAGCGAGCTGCTTATCTGTGCAAACGCAAGCCCTATTTACTTTATTAACGTAATTAGACTTCTTTGAAAACTATATTTATTTGTTAAAATTGTCTTTTTTGACATAGAGTTTTTTATTGGCACTCATTAGCTTGAATTGCTAAAACGACTATGAAAACATTGACAGAAATCGGCGGCAGTTCTAAAATTCGCTGAAGAAACTTATTTGAGAATTGATTTTAAGAAGGAGAAATGACTATGGCTAGTATTAAACCTCTGGCAGACCGTGTATTAGTACAACGAACAAAAGCGCCACAATCTAAAGGCACTATATTGTTACCAGATTCAGCGCAACAGGAAAAGTCACGCCGCGGTCGCGTTATCGCAGTGGGAGAGGGAAAGGTCAATGAAAATGGTCAGGTAGTACCTTTGACTGTAAAAGTTGGCGATTTTGTTTTGTTTGGCACCTATAGTGGCACTGAAGTCAAACAAAACGATGAAGAATATTTGATTTTATCCGAAGAAGACATTTTTGGCATTTTGCCAAACCATACCGCATAATAAGGATTGATAAATGGCTAAAATATTGCAATTTAATGAAAATGCCCGCAAGTCTATCTTAAAAGGTATTCAGTTGTTGGCACGTGCCGTTAAAGTTACTTTGGGACCTAAAGGGCGCAATGTTATTATTGGTAAAGGCTTTCGACCTCTTTCAACAAAAGATGGTGTTACTGTTGCTAAAGAAGTAGCGTTAAAAGACAAATTTGAAAATATGGGTGCTCAGATTGTTAATCAAGTAGCATCGAAAACTTCTGATATAGCCGGAGATGGAACTACAACAGCTATTGTATTGGCAGAAGCAATTTACATGGGCGGTATGAAAAACGTTACTGCTGGCGCCAATCCCATTGCATTAAAACATGGTATGGATAAAGCCGTTGAAGTAATCAATCAGGCCTTAGACCAATTGGCCACGCCTATTAAGACAAGTCAAGAAGTGCAGCAAATTGCTACCATTTCGGCTAATAACGATATTGAAATTGGAGAAATCATTGCTCAAGCAATGGAGCGTGTTGGTAAAGATGGTATTATTAGCGTATCCGAAGCAAAAGGGATTAAAACCTATGTCGACTACGTTGAGGGAATGCAATTTGATAAGGGTTATGTTTCTCCTTATTTTGTAACTAATGCCGAACAAATGACAGTCGAATTTAGTAATGCTTGGATTTTTATTACTGACAAAAAATTGTCTACGGCTAAAGATATTGTGCCATTGTTAGAAAAAGTTACAGCGGCTGGTTCTAGACCATTATTGATTATTGCCGATGATGTCGATGGCGAAGCATTAGCTACTCTAGTGGTCAATAAATTAAAAGCTGGTTTAGCAGTTTGTGCGGTAAAGGCTCCAGGCTTTGGTGATAGACGTAAAGCAGTATTGCAAGATATTGCTATTTTAGTTGGCGCTAAAGTTGTGGCCGAAGAACTTGGATTAAAACTTGATGAAGTTGGCACTGAAGTTCTTGGTAGTGCTAAGACCATTAAAATTTCAAAAGAAGAAACTACTATTATTGATGGGGCTGGCGATGCAGCTGATGTTAAAGCACGTATCGCGCAAATTAAAGCAGAGCTTTATAATGCAGCTACTTCAAAATATGATGCTGAAAAATTAGAAGAGCGCTTAGCCAAGCTTGTGGGCGGTGTAGCGGTAGTAAATGTTGGGGCAGCCACAGAAACTGAACTTAAAGAGAAAAAAGCGCGTGTTGAAGATGCCTTACACGCTACGCGGGCGGCCGTTGCGGAAGGGATAGTTCCTGGCGGGGGTGTGGCATTATTACGTGCTATTAAAGCTTTGGATCACCTAAATCTTAGTGGTGATGAGGCTGTTGGTGCTGCTATTATTAGAGAAGCAGCATTTGCGCCGGCGACTGAAATCTGGAATAATTGCGGTAAAGCTGGCAATTTAATTGCTGAGAAGATTTATGAAGCAACTGGTGCTTTTGGTTTTGATGGAAATGATGGAATGTTTAAAGATTTGCTAAAGGCTGGTGTTGTGGATCCAGTTTTGGTGACAAAAAGCGCGCTTGTCAATGCTGCCTCTATTGCTGGATTATTACTAACCACAGCTGTCATGATTACCGACAAACCGCAACCCAAATCTAAACAAGCCCCTTCAATGGATGGCATGGGAGGAATGGGTGGCATGGGAGGAATGGGTGGCATGGGTGGCATGATGGGCGGTTATTAATCAACTCAAAATAATTTGCCTAGTTTGTCTGCTTTGTTTCTTGCTACTAACCTGAATTTTTTCGTCCTTTGAGTGTATCAAAGGATGGAAAAATTCAAAATTCATGTTTAAAAACAATCTTCAAATTTTGCGTAAGGTGAGTAATTTACTATAAGGATAAAATACATGCCTACATATGAATATCATTGTAAAGCATGCGGTCATCAAGAAGAGGTTTTTCAAAAAATTTCCGATGCCGCTTTAACTAATTGTCCTAACTGTCACAAAGAGATGTTGTGTAGAGGACCTGGTGGAGGAATCGGATTGCAGTTCCATGGTGAAGGCTTTTATATTACCGATTATGGCTCAAAAACAGCTTCCCCTAAGAAAAAAAATAATGATGACAAATCAGTTAATGAGGTTTCACAAACGGCCCCTACAAGTAAATGTGGTTGTGGTAAGAAAGCCTGCCCTAATTAATACTTGCTTTGCGACCTTTAAGGCTAGTCAATTTAGAAAGAAGTCTACTATTTGCCAATTAGCTTAAAATTAATTTTTTTCTTGATTTTGTGTGAAATTTTAACTATTTTATGCGCATGTAATAAAAAAAAATTATATGACTTAAATCTGCGATTCAAAGATGTAGTTTTGAAAGAAGTCTAATGTTGGTAAGTATAAGCTAGATTGCTTTAAATTCGTCTAATAAATTAAACTCATCGTATCTATTTCAAATGACTTGCCGTAGCGTTTGAGGTGTACTACTGCAAAATTTAGTGGTAGAAAATTGCCAACCTGCTCTCCGATAGTGAGTGCTGAAACTGATACCCTTCATCACAAGATAAAAGGGTGCGATATCTATATATAATAACCCTCAACTCAAATTAGGAGCTTTATATGAGCTTGTTGAGAACAAAATCGCTTGAATCCTTAATGGAGGAAGCAAATCATGGTAGCCAAAAATTAAAACGTTCATTAGGGGCACTTAGTTTAGTCTTAATGGGTATTGGAGCTATTATTGGAGCTGGTTTGTTTTCCCTTACTGGTGTGGCAGCTTCTCAAAATGCCGGCCCGGCCATTGTCATTTCTTTTTTAATAGCATCGATTGGTTGTACATTTTGCGGTTTATGTTTTAGCGAATTAGCTGCTATGATTCCAGTGGCTGGAGGCGGTTATACTTATGCGTATGCTACAATGGGTGAGTTTATGGCATGGTGTGTGGGTTGGATCTTGATTTTAGAGTATGCTGCGGGAGCAGTGGCGGTGGCCATTAGTTGGTCTGCGTATGTGGTATCTTTTTTGCGTGATATGAACATCCACTTACCAGCTGCTATAATTGCATCGCCTTGGCAACCTACGCATATGGCTAATGGAGCAGAGGTTTATGGTGTAGTTAATTTGCCTGCGATGATAATTGTAGTATTGATATCACTGTTATTGATTATTGGGATTAATAAATCTGCTAAAGTCAATGCTGTATTGGTCTGTATTAAAGTAGCAGTAGTGTTAATTTTTATATGTGTTGGTGCAGCTTATGTACAAGAAGCTAATTACACTCCTTTTATCCCTACCAATACTGGTACATTTGGCGAATATGGATGGAGTGGTGTTATGCGCGCGGCAGGAATTGTTTTTCTAGCCTATATTGGTTTTGATGCCGTATCTACAGTTGCTCAAGAGGTCCGTCGTCCGCAACGTGATTTACCAGTGGGTATTATAGGATCATTGGCTATCTGTACTTTTCTCTATATTTTATTTGCATTAGTGATGGTAGGATTAGTAAATTATGAGCAATTAAATGTAGCCGCACCTGTAGCTCTAGCTATTCAACAGACGCCTTATTTGTGGCTAAATCAGTTAATTAAATTGGCCATTATTGCTGGTTTGACCTCGACCATTTTAGTATTATTATTAGGTCAATCGCGCATTTTCTTCACTATGTCGCGCGATGGTTTATTACCAGCATGTTTTTCTAACGTGCATGCCAAGTTTCAGACACCATGGGTTTCTAATTTAGCACTAATGGTATTGGTAGGTATAGCAGCGGCCTTTACTCCACTTATTTTAGTAGGTGAGTTAAGTAGTTTAGGAACTTTGTTGGTGTTTGCTATTGTTTGCGCCAGTGTTTTGGTGTTACGCAAAACACGCCCTGATCTACGAAGACCATTTCGCACACCTTGGGTGCCAGTTGTCCCTATTTTAGGTATACTAAGCTGTTTAGGATTAATATTATCATTAGGCATGCATGCTTGGTTACGTCTTGGTATATGGGTATTAATAGGTTGTGTGGTCTACTTCTTATATGGCCGTACACATAGCCATTTAGTTAAACCAGAACAGTTAAACTATTAAAGGAAAGGTGAGATTATGAAGGCAGATATAGGCGTAATTGGATTGGCGGTCATGGGCCAAAATTTGGTGCTTAACATGAATGACCATAACTTTATAGTCGCTGTCTTTAATCGCACCGTTTCTAAAGTAGATGAATTTTTGAATGGCCCGGCGCGCGGTACGCAAGTAATTGGTACTCATTCAATCAAAGAATTGATTGAGCAATTAAAGCGGCCGCGCAAAATTCTCCTCATGGTAAAAGCTGGAGAGCCGGTGGATGAATTCATCTCACTATGTCTCCCTTACTTAGAAAAAGGAGATATTATCATAGATGGTGGTAACAGTTTATATGTCGATACTAATCGACGTTGCCAGATGCTTAAAGAAAAAGGGGTATTATATATTGGTGCTGGCATTTCTGGGGGTGAGGAGGGGGCGAGACATGGTCCATCTATTATGCCTGGTGGGCACATTGAAGCTTGGCCACATGTTAAAAATATTTTTCAGTCTATTAGTGCTAAAGTGGATGGGGAACCATGCTGCGAATGGGTTGGTGAAAATGGCTCAGGTCACTATGTCAAGATGGTACACAATGGGATTGAATATGGCGACATGCAACTGATTAGTGAAGCTTATAGTATGTTGAAAAATATAACTCAATTTAATGTGCAACAGCTTCATGATACATTTACCGATTGGAACAAAGGGGACTTAAATAGTTATCTTATTGAAATTACCGCTAAGATTTTTGAAGTTAAAGATGTTGATGGAAAACCACTGATTGATAAAATTTTAGATGTCGCTGGACAGAAAGGAACCGGTAAGTGGACTGTTATTGATGCATTGGAAATGGGGATACCACTGACTTTGATTTCAGAGGCCGTATTTGCTCGTTGCTTATCTGCCTTAAAAGACGAACGCACTGTTGCCAGCAAATATTTACCTGGTCCAAATGTAGAATTTAATGGTAATAAAGAACAATTTGCCAAAGCTGTGGGCGACGGATTGTATGTCTCTAAAATTATTAGTTATGCTCAAGGCTTTATGCTTTTGCAACAAGCTGCCCAAAACTATGGCTGGAAATTAGATTATGGCAATATTGCCCTGATGTGGCGAGGTGGCTGTATTATTCGCAGTCAATTCTTGGGAAAGATCAAAGAAGCTTATAAAAAAACACCTGATTTAAGAAACTTAATTATAAACGATTTCTTTTGCCAGCAAATACAAGAAAAACAAGCTGCTTGGCGCATGGCAGTTGCTAAAGCAACGGAGTGTGGAATTTATATTCCTTGCTTTAGTGCGGCCTTAATTTTTTATGATGGCTATCGCACTGCACGTTTACCATCTTACTTGTTGCAAGCGCAACGCGATTTTTTTGGTGCCCATACTTATGAGCGCATTGATCGTCCACGTGGTCAGTTTTTTCATACCAACTGGACTGGTACAGGCGGTGATGTAAGTTCTGGTTCTTATAATGTCTAATAAACTCACCTCACCTTACGCATAATTTGAAGAGTGCCTTTAGTACCTATCCGCTATGTCAAAAATTACTTGTTCAAGTTATGCGTAAGGTGAGTAATAAACTGAATTTTAAGCTTTTCGTTCTTTGACGCAGTCTAAAAGTCATAAATAACACTAAATCTCTTTTAATCTTTATATTTGTTTTTGCCATACCTTAATTACAAGTTCTTAACTTAATTTTGATAATACATTTATAAATAAATTATTAACTTTAATTAGTTTAGAATTTATTGTTTCTGTTGACTAAAATTGATTTATTTTGATATATTTTTGTAATTATCAATTATAATAACAAACCTTATGAATATTGAAAGTTTTTATAAAATTACAGAAGATCTCGAATACTTTACCAATTATATATTGGGTGAAAGTGATAGTAATTGCCAAAGTATAAAAGAGATCAATCTTTCTCTCTTATATAGAGGTGGTCGTTTATTAGCAGCCTGTGGATTAGTATTTGTTATTGCCAAATCAATTTCAGAGATTGTTCAAAGCAAATACAGTTTTTTTTCTGCTTCTTTAGAATTTGGTTTTGGTGTGGTAATGCATGATGCTTATGTTGTATCTGATGAGACTATGTCACTGCTTCCGAGAGTTTTTGAAGCTAATCGTGAACATCAAGAAAAGTTATTACAAGGTACAGTTAAACAAGGCTATTTCAAGCCAAATACAGAGTTGTTGATACAGAGTACTATTCTGCGTCATATTTGGAGTATGTTACTTTAAACATGAGTTGCTTAATCACTTTAGCCGTAATTTGAAACATTAGGCTGACTTTTTTTGTCCTCTGGGTTTCTCCTCGTCAAAGCCTCCATTTATTCGATGGAACGTAGTTGTGTATTCAAATTTTTTAGTCTATCAGCAGCACTATTTACATTACTTAATGTTTGATTAAAAGATTTTGTAGCTTTAGCGTTTGATCCATTATTACTTAATGATGAAAATGAGCGCACATTTGTGAATTCTTTGGAAGTGGCATTGACAAAAGGGCTTAAAATACGCAATTCATTAGCGGCATTGTTTAATTCTTGAATAGTTCTATGGAATTGGTGGATAGCTTGGCTCGTTTGTTGTGCAGTACGAATAAGTTGTTCAAGAGCTACATTAATTTGTTGTGCCCCTGTTGATTGAGCTTGCATTCCTTCATTGACAAGTGCAAAGCGACCAATGAAAATTTGTACTTGTTCAATAATAGTAGATAGCTGCTCATTCACAGTGCGCACTTGACCTACCCCTTTGCGAATTTCTTGCGTAAAATCATCTACACCCATCACGCTTGAAGAAACTGCTGTCATAATATCATGCAACATTTTTTCAATATCTAAAGTAGCAATGGCAGTTTGGTCGGCTAAACGACGTATTTCGCGTGCAATAACAGCAAAACTTTTTCCATATTCTCCCGCTTTTTCAGCTTCTATCGATGCATTTAACGACAGCAAATTAGTTTGGTCAGCAACTTTTGTAATGGTTGTTATCACGCTAGTAATATTACCAGCTTTTTCACTTAAAACCGCTAATTTAGAGGCAATATTACCAGATGCTTCAACCATTTGCCCCATAATACTTTCCATGTTATTTAAAGATCCTTTTCCTGTCAGAGCTAGATGCGAAGTTTGCTCAGCCATCTGACTAATATCATTCATTGTATTGGCAAATTCTTTGGCAGTGGATGAAATCTCATTGGCTGCCACCGCAATATCTCGCGTAGTAGCTTCTTGATCCACTATAATGGTTTCCTGTTCACTTGATGCACTGGCAATTTCACTAGCAGAGGTAGTTAATGTTACCCCAATTTGTTGTAGGCGGCTAATAATATTCTCAAAAGTTTGGGCCATTTTATTGAAAGATTCGGCAATTTGATCAAATTCGGAATGGTCTTGACGAATGGGTATACGTGCTGTCAAATCACCATCTGCTAATGCAGTAGTGGCGGTCAATAATTCATATAAATGATTAATCAACAACTCAAGTTTTGAGGCCATGCGATTAAAAGATTCGGCTTGGCGTCCAATTTCATCATTGTAAAGCTCTGGTACACGGATAGAGAGATCGCCTGAAGTAAAATCATCAGTTGCTTTTGTAAGTTCTCTTAAACGCATGTTGACCCGTTTAGTGACAAACAAACCCCACAAAAATGCTAGTGTAGTTAATATCCCAGTTAGCAACAAAACTTGCCAAAATTTTTTAAAAATGTATTGCTTTTGTTGAATGATAATTTGCCGTATTTCATCGATAGTATTCTCCCAAAACTCAAAGCCCAGCTCCAAGGCTTTGCTCCCATTGTTAATTACTTGTGCTTCCGTTAACGCTTTGTGATTGGAGGCTGTTAGAGAGGTAATAAATTCATTTACATCCCTAAAATAGGTTGTAGATAAATCAGACAAACTGGGTGCATTTGTTGAGATGTCTGTATAAGTTTCAATTTTATTTTTGAGTATATTAACTTCTGCTTCAATAACATTAATTGGTGCTAACATATATTCAGGTAGATTTGCACTTTCATTTTTTTTATCTAAAGCACTAAACATCAATTCAGATAAATTCCGTTGTATACTTGGTAGGCGCATAAAAATGCTCCCGATCATCGTATATCCTTCTAGCCCATTTTCAAATAGAATTTGATCCACCAAATATCTAAATTCATTTTGCAATTGTGTGATGATTACACTATACATGCTTTCTATTTGACTACTAGTGGGGTGTGGAGAGTTTTTTGTGAATTGATTCCATAAAAAAAGTAATGATGAATCATTGGAAGCATTATAATGCGTATTTTGCAAATTATTTAGCCCCAAATTGTGCATGGCAGCTGTTTTTTCTAATAGGGAACGAACGTTTTTTTGCTGATTCTGCATCTCTAGATTGATTGAGGCTTGATCCAAATCTGGATTGTGCATCAGTAAGCGATAGTTTACGATAGCGTGAAAGCTTTTGCCTAAATTTTGCACTTGCTCAAGTTCTTTTAATTTTATAGTCATCAGATGCAATTTCTCAAAATTCATTTTTATCCAAAAATGAATCAATGGAGTTAGAGCTAATAGCAATAATAGACAAACGCATACATAGGTAAGTGTGTATGAAAATTGATTAAACCATCTTGAAATAGACCATAAATTTTTTTGCATAATAACCTAACAAACAATTGTTAACTCAACTTTGTGATCGATAATCACAAAGTTCACAATGGCATATTAAGCTATTAAAGGCAATTCTCTCTGAAAATATGAAAGTAAAATTTTTAATGAAAAGGTTGCCCAAATCCACTGATTGTATTAACCTGAGGTTTACAAATAGGTCAAATGCTATTGTCAATAAATTTTGGAGGTAATTATGGCACATGGTGCTTTGTATGATATGTTTTTAAACTTGCTCAGAGATATATACGATGCCGAAAATCAAATTATTTTGGCATTGCCAAAGGCAGCACAAGCAGCGTCTCACTCCGATTTGAAAGAATTTTTTTCTATCCATTTAGATGAATCAAACAATCAATTAATGCGCTTAAAAAATATTTTTAAGTGGCTTAATGAAAATCCTACTGGAGTCAATTGTCGGGCTATACAAGGTTTGAGTGCAGAGCTGGACGAAACAATCAACAAAGCTAGCTCAGCAACAATTAAAGATGTGGCGTTGATTGTTTGTTGGCAAAAAATTGAACACTATGAAATTTCTTCGTATGGTTCACTACGTGCTTTATCACGACATTTAGGAGATGCTTGGACCAATGAACAAATTAATTTTGATGATATTACTGCTCAGCTCTTACTAATTTTAGACGAAGCTAGTGCTGCTGATGAAAGATTAACCGACATTGCTGAAGGGGGCTTTTTTAGTCAGGGTATCAATGATGAGGCTGAATCAGAAGAAGCCTTAGCACTAAAAAATACAAATCCCAATCAGAACATCAAAAAATAAACAGATCTAAAATAGACTTCTTTTGATTTTGCAAAAGAAGTCTAATCTAAAAGAGAAAAGAACCTAAAATTTAGGTTAATATTTTGGTCGTATAAAACGATGAGGTTATAATGGAGATAAATATTGGTATTGAGAAAGGCAATCAACAACAAGTTGCACAAAAGTTGAGCTTGATTTTAGCTGATACCTATGTTTTGTATGTTAAGACGCAGAATTTTCATTGGAATATTATCGATCCAAGATTTTATTTTTTGCATTTATTTTTAGAAAAGCAGTATGAAGAACTAGCTGAAGGGATTGATGAATTAGCCGAGCGCATTCGTATGTTGGGTCAGCGTGCCCCTGGCAGTTTAAAAGAATTTTTAGAGATAAGTTCTTTAAATGAGAATGGTAGCGATAAAGAAACACATGGTGATGCTATTCTTAATACTCTGCTTGCCGATCGAATGGCTCTTTGTCGTTATATCCGTAAGAGTATTGAAGAGTCCCAAGAACTTGGTGATGAGGGTAGTGCCGACTTATTGATTAAACATTTGCGAATGCATGAAAATATGGTGTGGATGATACATAGTCACTTTAAATTTTAAAAACGAAAGAGTGTTTAAAGATTAGACTTCTTTCGAAATTACATTTATTTGTTAAAATTGCCTTTTTTGGCATCTTTAATCCCAAATTTTTCGGGCCTAGTTGCCAATATTCTCTTAAAATTTGGAATCAAATCTGCTCAAAAAACATCAATTTTTCCAAAAAAAGCCAATTTCGAAAGAAGTCTATTATGCATACAGAAGTACCAACGGAAAATTCGATGAAGGCCATTGTATTTGATAAATTCGGTGGCTCATTGGTATCCCTTCTATAGCAATAAACACAGAGAACGCGTTTTAAATTGAAATTGATAAGTAATCTTCTAGCGCAAATTCCATAGAGCTTTAAATAAGATAGTAATTAATGATCAGTTTCACGTCCATCTATCTCTTCTGATACATTAAGATTGGCTGAATAATTAATACCCCCTCTGTGTGCTCTGTGGGCTCTGTGGTAGTTTATAATTTTTTCATAAACAGAACAGCAAAAGCAATGATAACCATGTGGAGGCTGGTATTAAGTTTTCTTTCGCAATTTTTCCATAACCTACGGCACTTCTCCAACCAGTCAAAGGAACGTTCTACAACCCATCTTTTATAACCTGTTCAGAATATTTTTGATGCATCATCTCTCTTGAAATTCTTCTTGTATAAAAAAATAAATTACAAAAATAAAAACTACCACAGATCCCCCAGAGAGCACAGAGATGGGTTATGTCTTCATTCGACGAATGCCTTCTACCAAACGCGTTTTAAATTGAAATTGATAAGTAATCTTCTAGCGCAAGTTCCATAGAGCTTTAAATAAGATAGTAATTAATGATCTGTTTCACGTCCATCTATCTCTTCTGATACATTAAGATTGGCTGAATAATTAATACCCAATCTATGGGCTCTGTGGTAGTTTATAATTTTTTCATAAACAGAACAGCAAAAGCAATGATAACCATGTGGAGGCTGGTATTAAGTTTTCTTTCGCAATTTTTCCATAACCTACGGCACTTCTCCAACCAGTCAAAGGAACGTTCTACAACCCATCTTTTATAACCTGTTCAGAATATTTTTGATGCATCATCTCTCTTGAAATTCTTCTTGTATAAAAAAATAAATTACAAAAATAAAAACTACCACAGAGCCCCCAGAGAGCACAGAGAGGGGTTATGTCTTCATTCGACGAATGCCTTCTACCAAATGTTTTACATTGAAATTGATAAGTAATCTTCTAGCGCAAGTTCCATAGAAGCTTTAAATAAGATAGTAATTGTGCTTCGTGTATTGGGGCTATTGCACTAACTTTATACTCTTTTAAAAATATCCTGAACAGGTTCTTAAAAAATTTGGCAGCGGCCCAAGGGCAAAATCGTGCCAGAGGTGAGTGGTGCTATTTAAGCGCTCGTAATGTGAAAGCTCAAAAAAACTTACTAAACTTTGGGGTAGCAAGATAAAGGATATTCGCGGTGAATATCCTTTATCTATATAGAACTATTTCGAAACAAGTCTAATCACTTAGGCAGCTTTAATTTTAATATCAATACCAGCTGGTAGAGTCAACGTCTTGAGAGCGTCGATGGTCTTACTAGTTGGATTTAAAATATCAATTAAGCGACGATGGGTGCGCATTTCAAATTGTTCACGTGATTTACGATCGACGTGCGGAGAGCGCAGTACTGTAAACTTTTCACAGCTTGTCGGTAGCGGAATGGGTCCGGCAATAGCGGCTCCAGTACGTTTAGCTGTTTCTACAATGTCAGCAGTAGAGCGATCTAATAAACGTTGATCGTAGCCTTTCAAGCGAATTCTTATCTTTTGCTTGTTTGCCACTTTTGGATTCTTCTCTTGTTTGACCATATAAATATAACCTATATCCTTAAAATTCTTACCCTTTGATAATTTCTTCTTGAACTTTGGCTGGCACGCGCTCAAAGTGGCTTGGTTCCATCACATATGTAGCACGTCCCGAAGAAAGAGAACGCAGCAAAGTAGAATAGCCAAACATTTCACTCAATGGCACCTCAGCGTGTACTGTAACAGCCCCTTTGTGCATTTCTTGCCCTACGATTTGTCCACGACGTCTATTAAGGTCGCCAATAATATCACCCATACAAGTTTCAGGTGTAGTTACATCGACCTTCATGATTGGTTCGAGAATAATCGCTTTAGCTTTGCGGGCCGCTTCTTTTATTGCCATGTTACCGCAAATTTTAAAGGCCATTTCACTAGAGTCGACATCGTGATATGATCCAAAAACAATATCTACCATCACATCAACTAATGGATAACCTGCTAATACACCACTGGCTAAACCTTCTTCAATCCCTTTAATAGTCGGGTTAATGTATTCTCTTGGAATTACACCGCCGACAATTTTGCTGACAACTTCGTTGCCTTTGCCTTTTTCATTAGGACGAATTTCAAGCTCAACGTGTGCGTATTGCCCGCGACCGCCGGATTGTTTAACAAATTTAGTTTGGCTACTACCTGGTACGGTGATAGTCTCTCTATAGGCCACTTGTGGTTTACCAACATTAGCTTCGACATTAAACTCACGTTTCATGCGATCATGCAAAATCTCTAGGTGCAACTCTCCCATACCGGCAATAATGGTTTGTCCAGTTTCTTCGTCGGTAGTGACGCGGAAAGTTGGATCCTCGATAGACAATGAAGAAAGTGCCATAGCTAATTTTTCACGATCAGCTTTTGATTTCGGTTCGATTGCCATGCTAATCACAGGCTCAGGAAAATCCATTTTCTCAAGCAAAATTGGTCGTTTTGGTGCGCAAAGTGTGTCACCTGTGGTCGCTTTTTTTAAACCAATACAGGCAGCAATATCACCTGTGCTAAAGAAATCTTTTTCTTCTCGTTTGTTAGCATGCATCTCTAAAAGGCGTGAAATTCTCTCTTCACCACCTTTTGTAGTATTTAACAAACTCATCCCTTTAGTCAAGGTGCCGCTGTAAATGCGAATATATGTCAAACGGCCCACATATGGGTCGGTCATAATTTTAAACGCTAAAGCAGCTAATGGTTGATCGTCATCTGGTAATAAGAGAATTTCTTCGTCTGTATCCAAATCATGTGCCTTAATTTGTCCACGATCTGCGGGCGATGGCAACCAAGCGACAACGGCATCTAATAGCTGTTGTACACCTTTATTTTTAAAAGCTGAACCGCACAATACTGGCGTGAATTTATTATTACACACCCCTTTGCGAATAGCAGCATTAATTTCTGCTTCAGATAGTTGCGATGGGTCTTCTAAAACTTTTTGCATAAAAGATTCATTTTCTTCATCGATAGTAGCTAGCTCTTCTAATAATGTGGCACGCATTGTTTGACATTGCCCCAGTAAATCAGCAGGAACATCGGTTTCATCCCAATCGGCACCAAGTGTTTCATCGTGAAATAGATAAGCGCGCATTTTAACCAGGTCAACCATTCCCTTAAATTCAGCTTCTGCACCAATTGGGCATTGCACAGGGATAGCGTTGGCATGTAATTTATCATGCATGGTTTTGACAGCATCAAAAAAGTCTGCACCCATGCGATCCATCTTATTGACAAATGCAATACGTGGTACGCCATATTTATCAGCTTGGCGCCATACCGTTTCAGATTGTGGCTCTACCCCAGATACTGAACAGAATAGTGCGACAGCTCCGTCAAGTACACGTAGTGAACGCTCTACCTCAATGGTAAAATCGACGTGTCCAGGCGTATCAATAATATTAATTTTGATCCCTTTCCAAAAAACAGTAGTGGCCGCAGATGTAATTGTAATGCCGCGCTCTTGTTCTTGCGGCATCCAATCCATAGTTGCAGCACCTTCATGCACTTCACCGATTTTATGCGACCGACCGGTATAGTATAAAATACGTTCAGTGGTGGTGGTTTTACCAGCATCGATGTGAGCCATGATGCCGATATTACGGACGTTCTTGATATTGGTTTTTTCTTTCTCAGACATCTAACGCCTCCTTACCACTTGTAGTGAGCATAAGCTTTATTGGCTTCTGCCATACGGTGAGTATCATCTTTTTTCTTTATGGTCGTACCTTGATTATTGAAACAATCGTTTAATTCGGTAGCTAATGCCTCTTCCATAGAACGACCCGCTTTGCCGCGTGAGTGAGCGATAATCCAACGCATAGCCATTGAAGTTCTTCGATTGGCAGGAATTTCGATAGGCACTTGATAAGTTGCACCACCAATACGCCGTGATTTTACTTCTAAGGCTGGTTTTGCATTTTCAAGCGCTTGCTCAAAAGCTTCCAGATGATTCTCTAACTTTGCTTTTTTACAAAATTTTTCGATAGCATTATAAACAATTCTGCGTGCTATCGATTTTTTTCCTTTTTCCATTACTTTATTAATAAATTTGGCTAATACCACGCTTCCATATAGAGGATCGGGCTCAATCATTCGCTTTTCTGCACTGTGTCTTCTTGACATGACTTCCTCAATCTGAGTAATTAAATCTAATTTGTAGTGAAGATCTTAACGATTCACCTGGCTTTTGGAAAACTCCTAAGACCTGTGCGCGATTGACACTTTAAATTAAAATGCTAACCGCGAACCAGAATATTTATCATAAAAATATTCTAGCGTTACTTTTTGGGCCTTTTGGCTCCATACTTTGATCTTCCTTGTTTGCGATCTTTTACAGCCGCACAGTCTAATGTACCACGTACAATATGATAACGAACGCCTGGTAAATCTTTAACACGACCACCCCTAACAAGCACAATGCTGTGTTCTTGTAAATTATGTCCTTCACCACCGATATAAGCAATAACCTCTTGTCCAGTTGATAAACGAACCCAAGCTACTTTACGCAAAGCTGAGTTTGGTTTTTTTGGAGTTTTTGTTTTTACTTGCAAACAAACACCACGGCGTTGCGGACATTGTTTGAGGGCAGGTGATTTGCTACGTCGCTTTTTGGGAACGCGAGGTTGGCGAACGAGCTGTTGAATTGTCGGCATATGCGCCTTCTCCTTACTATTTAATTTAAAAATAACTCTCTATAAATCGACAAAAAATCGCTATAAAGAGATGCTTTATACAGTATAGAGAATAAGAACATTTTTTTCCAAAAAGAAAGCAACAATCTGAAATAGATTTGTTGAGGAGCGGAAAATAAATGATGTGAACGATTAAAAAAGTTTTAAGTTCTATTTCAAGACTTTTTTATTTTATAAAAAAGATTGTTGTGTTAGCTTCCGTTTATGTGGTAGCTTGCATTTCAAGTGAAATGAATCTCAAAGTTCAGATCTTAGAGCTGGCTTAAATTTTTTATTTTTTAAATTCAAAGAAAAATCCAACTACTTTTTCACACCACAGCATATATAATTTATTTTTATGAGGTGGATCATGTTTGTTGTGCCAAATATTGTAAAGTCAATCGCTGGGGCTTCACTTAGCCAGAATCTAAATATCATTAAGGCTGGCAAAATGACCACACGCCTTAGTTTGATCGATGATGACTCTCGTTTTGCAATCGCAATTAAAAAAGTAAAAAAAAGTAAAAATAATATTGATTCTTGTTCATTATCCCAGCGCGGTATTTTAATGAATGAGTTTAGTGCTCGCCTTATTGAAAGAGATAGTGAAACTAGGTTGTACATTAATATAGTTAGTGTTACGACACGATTGCATTTGAGTGTGAAAGAAGTTAAAGCTATGGCTTCTGATGAAAATTTTCTACAAAAATTAATGGAGCGAGCCAAAACTATTTCAATTGTTTGCAATATTCAGATTCAATCAATAGAGAGTCATCCTAAATTAGAACGGGGAGAGCTTGAGAATATAGCGTTTGAAAATAGTAATACTCATGCAGATCTGATATCGGAGGTACAAACAATACAGCAAGAAGCAACATTTGGACAGACCTTAAATTTCAAAGGACGTTATTATCTTTTGACACCTAGTGCACAAGATTTGTTTTTGATTGATAAATTATTGGGTAAAGGGTCGGTTAGTGAGGTTTATCAACTTTTAAATTTAGATACTGCTAGAGCACACTCTAATCAAGATTTAGCCATTAAGCTGGCGCTAAAAAAAGCAAATAAGGCAAAAGAGGATCTCATCAATGAGTATAATATTTTGCATCGCATTCATATCAATGGACCGGTGATGGGTATTCAATTTGCCCCTTATAAGTTGATAGAAATCAAAGATCCGCAAGGCTTTGCACATCACGCCTATCTGGGTACTAAATATGATGAGGATTATTTCACTTACCTTGCAAAAAATGCAGTCGCCGATATTAATTTTTTTATCCTATTGCCTGATTTTATCCAATTGCTGGCGGGCCTAGCTTATTTGCATAGTGAAAACATTTTGCACGGCGATATTAAAGCGGAGAATGTTTTTATAAAGAGTGTTCCGCAAGGTCGTCTTGTCCATATTTGTGATTTAGGCGGGGCCCGCGATGTTAAAAATGGTTCGTCTATCACCCCTAAAAGACTTACTACCGAATGTACGCCGATTCCTGACATTGAAAAGTATCAGCATTTAGTTAAGACGAAATGTGCCACAAAGGAGGATGAGGATATATTAAATGAACAATTACTAGCATTAGAGAAGAAACGAGACATCTTTGCTATTGGTATGCTTCTATACGAGGCCTTAGAAGAACGATGCGATCCCTACGAAAATAGTAGGCAAGTAAGTCCGGTAACAGGTCAAGAAGCTAACTACCCGAATTTTGATACTTTTCTAGAAATGAGTAATGAGACGGTACCACAAGAGATAAAAGATTTAATTAAGCAAATGCTAAGTAGAGATTCTATGCAGAGGCCATCAGCAGAACAAGCACTCTCCCTTCTAGAGAGGCAAATAACAAGGCGACATCAAAGAATACCCAATTACCTCTTGTTTTTATAAATCGTTTATTTTTTGTAGATAGAGAAAATCTAAATAATTTTGCAATATTAGTACGGCGCTGACACCATCGACTACTTTTGACCTTTTTTTACGACTCATATGACCCTCGCGCAAAGAGCGTTCAGCTTGCACGGTAGTCAACCGTTCATCCCAGGTTAAAATTTTGATGGTGGTTTTTTGCGATAATTGCTGTACAAAAGCATTGACTTCATCTGCTATGACACCTTTGCGACCATTCATCATCAAAGGCATGCCGATGATAATCCCTTCTATGACACATTGGTATTGTTTTTCAAGTTCGGTCACTAGTAATAACAATTTGACACAGGTTTGTTCCATTTTGGCTTCTGCTTGCAATAATGGAAGGGCAGAGGCGATTAGTTGGTTAGCATCTGATAATGCTAACCCTAAACGACGCATCCCATAGTCGATCCCCAAGAGACGTTTGGCTATGAGCATTGTGCTGCTCTATATGTGATCATGGCTTGTACAAAATCGCGAAATAAAGGATGTGCTTGTGTTGGTTTGGATTTAAATTCTGGATGAAATTGGACACCTAGCATCCAAGGATGATCGTTTATTTCAACAATTTCACACAAATTACTATTTTTAAGTTTTCCAGAAATAGTTAAACCATTGGCCTGTATGATCTCTTGGTAATGATTGTTGAATTCATAACGATGGCGATGGCGTTCATTGATTTGCAATGTTTGATAGGCACGTGCGGCTACTGAATCTTTCAACAGATTGCAGCTGTATGCTCCAAGGCGCATAGTGCCACCTAAATCTTGTACCCCATGTTGTTCACTCAAAAGCGCGATAACCGGATCGATGCTATCAGGATTCATCTCAGTGGAATTGGCTTCTTTTAGTCCAACCACATGGCGGGCAAATTCCACTACCATCACTTGCATACCCAAACAAATACCAAAATAAGGTATTTTATTTTCACGGCAATAACGGGCTGTCTGTACTTTTCCCTCCCACCCCCGTTCTCCAAAACCACCTGGTATTAAATAACCATCGCAGCCATCTAAGACATTAGCTAATTGGTTAAAATCAGAGGGTAGTTTGTCAGCTTCAAAATATTTAATTTGTAATTTATAGCCAGCAGCCAAGGCACCATGCACTAATGCTTCTACCACAGATTTATAAGCGTCTTGATGTTGCACATATTTGCCTACAATACCTACTGTGACTTTTCCACGTGGTTGCTTTACGGTTTCTACAATTGCTTCCCAATCACTTAAATCGATGGGTGGGCTAGACAAACCTAAAAGTTCACAAATGCGGGCATCGATTCCCTCGGCATGCAACTTTAATGGAACTTCATAAATACTATGGCTAACGTCTACTTCTTCAATCACCCCTTTGCGTGGTACATTGCAAAAAAGACTAATTTTGTTTTTGACCTCTTCAGGTAAACTAAGTTCGCAACGGCACACAATGATATCAGGAAAAATACCAATTTCGCGTAAAATTTGTACTGAATGTTGCGATGGCTTAGTTTTGACCTCGCCAGCTGCGCGCAAATAAGGAACGTAAGTTAAATGAATGTTGATGCAATTGGCTCGATATTCATATGTAAACTGACGGATGGCTTCCATAAAAGGGAGTGATTCTATATCACCAACGGTACCGCCTACCTCTACCAATACGACATCAATCCCTTCTTGTTGTTTAGCACACTGATGTAAGCGCACTTTAATTTCATCGGTGATATGAGGTACCACTTGGACGGTGTTGCCTAAATATTCACCCCGGCGCTCCCGCCTGATGACAGTGTTGTATATTTGCCCAGAAGTAACATTGGAGGCTTGCGATAATACCGAGTTTGTATAGCGATAATAATGCCCTAAGTCTAAGTCTGTCTCGCCACCATCATCGGTAACGTATACTTCACCATGTTGAAAAGGGCTCATCGTGCCAGCATCCACATTTAAGTATGGATCAAATTTTAACATGGCAATTTTGAGCCCTTTTTTTTCCAAAAGTAAGCCAATGGCCGCTGATGTTAGCCCTTTGCCAAGTGAGGAGCAGACTCCTCCAGTGATAAAAATGTATTTTGTTTGCATAACCATTGCTCTACCTTATGAATATCTTCGGGGGTATCGACACCAAATGAAGGCTGCTCAGTAATAGCCACTTTGATGCGGTAACCGTGTTCTAAAATTTTTAACTGCTCTAAACTTTCGGCTAATTGTAACGGCGTGGGAGCCAATTTTTGATAAAGTTGTATAAAATCCGGTCGATAGGCGTAAATGCCGATATGATGATAGTATGTTTGTGATGGATCAAATTTTTGCTCTTTGTTATTAGGGATCAAAGCGCGGCTAAAATAAATAGCGTTGCAATGACGATCGATGATGCATTTGACGATCGCTGGGTTGCTGGCATCGATGGCATTTTTTAGATAAGTGACTACGGTAGCTACTTGTGCCGAGGCGTCATCTAAAAGCAACTGAACCATCTGGTGAATGGCTACGGGGGAAACACATGGCTCATCACCTTGAATATTGACAATGATTTGCGCTGCAGTAAGATGGGGGTGTAATTCTAGGACTTCTGCTATACGATCGGTACCTGTTAAACAATCACTTGAGGTTAAAATAGCTTGCCCCCCAAATGCCTTGGTATGTTCCATAATTCTATAATCGTCAGTGGCGACGATAATTTGATCAAATACCTTAGCTTTGGTTGCATTTTCATAAGTTCTTTGTAATAAAGTCTTGCCCATAATATGAACAAGAGGCTTGCCAGGAAAGCGTGTGCTGGCGTAGCGCGCTGGAATAATGCCTAAAATTTTTGCGCTCATTTAAAAACCAAAGTTAATATTAAAAAAATGCCAAAATGAGTGTAATAAATTCGCTTCATTTCAAGCAAGCGCGATAATTAGGGCTGGAAGTGACGGGCACTAATTCTATCTGATTGTTTTCTGAGGTGCCGTAAAAAAATAATAAGTTGCGCCAAGCAATCTGTTGCTGCTCTTCATTTGTTAGCAAAGCGAGTCCTTCACTTGGATTAAAAACAGCTTGCCAATCGTTACTTTTAATGAAGACTACCACGTGATTGCGAAAGTATAATAAATAATTGCCAGCAGTCATATTCATTAGCTGCGCTGTAAGATTATTGCTATTGCCCTCTATAACAAGTGGTTCTTGCACTTGCAATGTCACGTAATCGGCCACCTTTTTGACAATGATGTGATGTTTTTGTGAGGCTGTTTGTGAATTATTATGCAGTATTGCTTTTGAGAGATTTATCAAATGATGATAAATAGCATGCAATTTTACACTAGTTAATGTGCCACCTGCCCACAAGCGATTAGCTGCGGCCTTTAAGCGTGTCGTTTGATTGCCGATTAAACTTTCATATTCTGCTAAAAAAGTTAGTGACATTCCCATGCATATGCCAACACTAGTTTGATAGACTAATGGTACGACGTTTTGCACTTTTTTACCATTAACATTAGTGCTAAAGCAGCATTCATCATAATATTCACAGTTTGTTTGCACGCAAAAGGGGAGGTCAGACCAATTTACAATATTCCAAGAAGACACTGTTAGATATTCTCTGGGCATAGCATATTGCAGTGTGCAACGGTTAGCTAAAATATTAGCTACTCCAAAGGCATACTGCATATAAGCTAGCGCTGATAGAAAAATAAAATTTATTTTCGCTTGGATAGCTTGCGCTGCAGCAACTGTTTGCGTGTTTACTTGTATGTAGGCGCTTTGAAAATCAAACTGTGGGGAACAAAAAACGGCAGCAAGCGCCATAAACATAATCCCTTTGCGAAGCTTTTATGATAAAGATAAAGACTGCTTGGATGCGCTCTGAATACGAACCATGCGATAACTTGTAATTAATTTTGGCGTGCTTAGTTAAGCGAGCATTTCGCAAATTTTCTTGCTCGCTAACTAGGGCAATGGGTTGAAAACAGATGGCTAAATAAAATTTATCTCTTTTTTTGCCTATCTGTTGATGATTCAAAATTCTTTCGCATTCCCCATATGCACAACGATACTGATAGGGGTTAAAAATTCCATTTAAAGCTAACCAGCTCATTTGGGCACCATACTTAATGGCGCGGGCACTATCGATGGCACAGTTTTGTATCTCTGAAATAGTAAATGAACCCTTATCTAAATAATTATACGCTTCACTAAATAACAAAAAATAACTTTGGCACAGCCAATAGATGCTGCGAGCCAACGATACGACTGGTGTGATTGCCACTAAAACGCTACATTTAAAGCGAATTAGATTAGCAGGATCCAAATTGTAAATCTCATCATTGAAAATTGGAAACTGATAAGTTTCACTCTCGTAGTTAATAGGGATGGTTTTGGGTGCCATATCTATATCAAAGCAATCTAATGTAGTAGTAGGTAACATATAAAACTCTCTTAAAAGGAGGCTGCTAAATAACTCACCTTAGGCATAATTTGAAGAGTGCCTTTAGTACCTATCTGCAGCCATCTATAAAGAAGACGCATTTTGCAAAGAGCTTAGGCTATTTGTTGCAATGCGTCTCCAGCTCTAGGCTATGTTAAAAATCACTTGTTCAAATTATGCGTAAGGTGAGTAAATAAGTTTAGCAGCCTGACTTAATCTTTACAGCAAACTATATAACACAACAAACTGCAAATCGATGATAAGCAGCATGAAGTAGGTTCGCAATCCTTAGCTTTAGGAGCTTCGACACGATCTTTTACTTTGATATTTAGTTCTTTCCAATTTTTTTTAGTTTCATCGTTATGACCATCTAAAGCATCTAAAGATTTATATTTTTGGCGAATTTCTGGATTTAAATATGCGATGGCCATCAAAGGGATAGAGAACGGTGTTATAAGAATTAGTCCAAAGCAAGCGGCGATTACACGCATTGTTTTTCGGCTACTTTCTGCTACCTCATTAAAAATTACATCTCCAATAATTCCTTTTTTTCCGGTAGATGTTCCATCATCATTAAACAAATCCCCAAGTTTAATGCGAAAGGTGTGTTGAAGTTTGTAGATCTTAGGCGACTCGTTATATTTAATGAATTTAGATAAAGTTTTGATAGATGGATCATTCATCGCATAAACCCTATCAAAACAATCAGATGCTAACCAGCGTAAGGGGGCTTTGCATACACCTGCTAATTTTTCAGCACTGGCGCACCAACCATTATCAGCTAACTCTTCGCTATATTCGACTGTATAAAAACTGTACTTTAATGCACTAAGAGCGGGCGCTAAGTTTTCTGCTACAAAATGCATTGTATTTGTAAGCGTTACTTGCATAATAT
>JABDGQ010000004.1:0-36291 GCA_013285965.1 Chlamydiota bacterium | reverse complement strand
GACTGTATAAAAACTGTACTTTAATGCACTAAGAGCGGGCGCTAAGTTTTCTGCTACAAAATGCATTGTATTTGTAAGCGTTACTTGCATAATATTCTCCTAAAAATAATGATCTTTTTATTATATTTTCTTTCAAAATGCTATTTATAAATTCTAAGTTTTCAAATGAAATTAAATTATTTACGGTAATCGACTTTATGAAAACTGTATTATACTCTAAAGCAAACTATATAACGCAACAAACTGTAAATCGATGATAAGCAGCATGAAGTAGGTTCGCAATCTTTAGCTTTAGCAGCCGCGGTACGCTCTAACACTTTGGTAGTTAGTTCATCCCAATTTTTACAAATTTCATTGGTAAAATCATCAAAAATATCTAAAGAGGCATATTTTTGGCGAATTTCCGGATTTAAATATGCGATGGCCATTAAAGGAATAGAGAATGGTGTTATAACAATCAGTCCAAAGCAAGCGGCGATTACACGCATTGTTTTTCGGCTACTTTCTGCTGCTTCATTCAAAATTATATCTCCACCAAGTGTTTTTCCTTCGTTATTAAATTTAATGTAAAAGGTGTTTTGAAGTTTGTAGATCCTAGGCGACTCTTTATATTGAAGGCGTTTATCGTAATTTTCGTCATTTTCCTTGTCTTTATATACCTGAGCAAAACAATCAGATGCTAACCAGCGTAAGGGGGCTTTGCATACACCTGCTAATTTTTCAGCACTGGCGCACCAACCATTATCAGCGACCTCTTCGCTGTATTGGACTGTATAAAAACTGTACTTTAATGCACTAAGAGCGGGCGCTAAGTTTTCTGCTACAAAATGCATTGTATTTGTAAGCGTTACTTGCATAATATTCTCCTAAAAATAATAATCTTTTTATTATATTTTCTTTCAAAATGTTATTTATAAATTATTCTTTTTCCTAAAATCAGGCTACCACACGCTCGTTTACTAATTGTGTTAATCTTTTCATAGCTATGTAAACATTTTCATCATCCATTTTATTTACAATCTGATATTTACAGCGGATCTCTTCATTTAAAAAAGCAGTCGCCATCAAAGCAATGCTTAGGGGCGCCACTATAAGGCTAAAAAAGAAGACTGCTGTGCGGCATACTTTTTGCGCTCCTGAAGCGACCAGGTCAGATCGATAACTGCCCGTTAATGATCTAAAACCATTATTTGGATCGATATTGGAATTTTTAAAATCAATTACC
This sequence comes from Chlamydiota bacterium, assembly GCA_013285965.1. Taxonomy (GTDB): domain Bacteria; phylum Chlamydiota; class Chlamydiia; order Chlamydiales; family Parachlamydiaceae; genus JABDGQ01. The sequence goes on along the minus strand of JABDGQ010000004.1, from coordinate 35,066 downwards.
ACTATATTTTGCAGTTTAAAAAGCACGGTGCTAGCTTCGTCTTTGGCAGCAGGCAAAGCTTTATGGAAATAGTCATTGCATAGCCAGCGTAAGGGTGCCTTACCATAGTGAGCGAATCTTTCAGCACTGGCACACCAACCATTATCGTGTAGATCTTCAGCATACTCAACAGTATAACATGTGCAGCGCAATAAATCAGCAGCCTCTCTGCAAACCTGATAGAGGTGATTTACACCATTTAATGCTGACTCGCAGTACATATATCATCCCAAAAAAATACAATGTTGTTTATAGATAAAAAAACCCTAAGCAAAAAATAGATTGCCTAGGGCATTTTAGTTAGATTTTACAATTCATTTAATTTAAAATAATCAATTGCGTTTTTCCACAACGGCTCAAAAACAGTACCTTGAGTGATATTTTTATTTATCATGGCAGCAAACTCTTCTGCCGTTACCTTTTCTAGGACGGTATTCGTTGCCGTTTCAATAGCTTCCGATACTTTTTTTCCTTGTAAAATCGCTGTAAATCCTGCTTTAGCACCACTAAGAAGACTTTGTTGTGCTGTAAATTGTACAGTCCCTTGAAAGGCGTCTGCTTTTGGCTCTAAAGCATTTGTACCAATAATGGTAAGATCGCGGCTAGCTAAACCTAAACCGGCCCATACAATTAAACGGAAAAAGTTAATTTGATTATTAAAAACGTCCGAAGCAATTTGACAAGCAGTCATCATGCAACCAAAGGCCCCGGCTAAACGGATAGCGCGAAATTGCATCAATTTTTGATCAATAGGATTGACTGTTTTATTAGTGCCAAAGTTATAATTGATGAGCCACTGCGCATCTTCAGGGATTTTAGATAAACAATCGAAATTCATAATACCTCTTAATATAGTTGTTATTAACGAAAAGTAACTATAGCATAATAAAATATTATAGTCAATAATTTACAAAAAATTAATAAATTAAAATATTTTAAAAATTGTGTAAACTTGCTTGTGTAATTCTTATTGCTGCATCAGATATTTACTTTCAGAAAACCTTTTTTTGCCATTAGCTCTCCATTTAAAATAGCACAACCAGCGGCGCCACGAATAGTGTTATGTGAAAGGATCACAAATTTCCAATCAAATAGATGGCACGGGCGTAGTCTGCCTACCGCTACGGCCATACCATTGCCCAGTTGACGATGCAATTTTGGTTGTGGATGAGTGTCGTGTGGTAAATAAACAATAGGGTGTAGAGGAGCTGATGGTAATTGCAATAGTTGTGGCTCGCGATGAAAGTCTTGCCAGGCATGCAAAATATCTTGCCGTTGAGCTGTTTGCTTTAATTTAACTGAAATACAGGCCATATGTCCGTGGGTAACGCCCACGCGCATGCACTGGGCACTCAATTTCATTTGATGCGGTATAATTTTTTTAGATTGATAATGTCCCATAATCTTTAATGGTTCGCTTTCCACTTTAGCCTCTTCGCCCTCTATATAGGGGATGATATTATCTACAATATCTAAGCTGGCTACGCCCGGATAGCCGGCGCCAGAGATGGCTTGCATAGTAACTATATTAACAGAATCTATCCCCCAATTATCAAGTAGCGGTTTTAGGGCCATAGTGATACCAATTACTGAGCAATTGGGGTTAGTGATAATAGCGCCTTGGCCAAACGGTTGTTGCGCTACTAATTGGAGGTGATCGCTATTAACTTCTGGAATAAGTAGAGGTACATCCTCATCCATGCGGTGATTGCGGCAATTAGAAATAACTTTATAGCCAGCATGGGCAAAATCACTTTCAATTTGGCCGGCGACACTAGAGTCAAGTCCTGAAAAAACCACTGAACATGGCAGGTTTGGCAAACAGGGGCTGACGCACATATTGGCAAGGGCGGGTGGTAACTCATAAGATAAATTCCAATTGATAGCTTGGGCGTAGGGTTTTCCGACCGATCGGTCGGATGCTGCTAAGGCTGTTATCTCAAACCATGGATGCTTTGCTAACATTTCAACAAATTTCTGACCAACCATCCCAGTGGCACCTAAAATACCAACAGCTATTTTTTCCATTTGCTCTCCTCTGCACAATAATGGGCACACTGATATCAAAATGGCCGGCACTTGTCAAGACGCAAATCATGAAGTAAATCTTGTTGAAATATATTGCATTGAAAAACTACAATGGGCACAACAAATAGATAAACTGCTGCAGTAGCTGTTTAATCGCGATAGAATAAAAATAGCCTGTCCGTTGAGTCTGGCGATTTAATAATTGAGGAATAATCATGAAGCGCACCTATCAACCAAGTAAACGTCGCCGCGCATCAGAGCATGGCTTTTTAAAAAGAATGAGCACAGTGGGTGGCCGAAAGATCATTAATCGTCGTCGTAGACAGGGGCGTAAGCAACTGACACGCGTATAAGATGATCTTTAGTGTTTTCATTTCCAAAAACTTATCGTCTGCTAAAGCGCCAACATTATAACTATGTAGCACGCAAAGGGCTTAAATTTAGTGGACGTTGGATTTGTCTTGATGTTTTGCCAAATGGACAGGCGCATTGTAAAATTGGCATTACTGTAACTAAGCGTTATGGTGATGCTGTAGCGCGAAATCGCTTTAAACGTCTGGTACGTGAAGCTTTTCGCCTGTCGGTGGCAAATTTTTCTACTATTTTTGCACTCGCAAATTCCTATGATTTGATTGTACGACCACGCACGCAAGCACAGCAAGCAAATATGTACGATATTCAACATGAAATGGTACAGCTATTACAGCAAGCTATTAACCGCTAAGACGTAATTAAAGTAAATTTTTATGAGCTGCTTGTACGAACTACAATCTTTAAATCCGCAACAAAGAAGCGCTGTAGAACAAGTTAATGGCCGCTTATTGATTTTAGCAGGGGCCGGCAGTGGAAAAACGCGTGTTTTAACATTGCGCATGGCCTATTTAATTGAGCAAAAAAAAATACCACCACAAGCTATTTTAGGGCTAACTTTTACCAACAAAGCGGCCGCCGAAATGCGCCATCGCCTTGCCACTTTTATCGACCCGGCTTTAGCTAAACATGTAACACTGTGCACATTTCATAGTTTTTGTATGCAAGTGTTGCGTCGCGATATTGCTGCTCTAGGCTATACTAGAGAATTTAGCCTTTACGATGAGCAAGATGTGCAAAGATTGCTCAATACTATTGCACGCGATCTATTGCAATGCAACGGTGAACTGCCTTCATTAAAGCCTACCGTAGATGCGATTCGCTCAGCACGCAACAAGGGATTAACAGCTGAACAAATTGAGGGGACTGGTTCGGATTGGCACGATCAGTTTACAGGGCAAGTCTATACCCGTCTACAAGCTAGTATGCGCGCTTATAATGCTGTCGATTTTGATAGTTTATTGAGTTTAACGGTGCAGCTGTTTGTGCAATTTCCCGAAATTTTGCACACTTATCAAAATCGTTTTCAATTTGTTATGATCGATGAATATCAAGATACTAATCCCATTCAATATCGATTAGCCGATTTATTGACTGCTAAATCACAAAATCTATGTGTAGTGGGTGATGATGATCAGTCTATTTATGGTTGGCGAGGTGCTGATATTAAAAATATATTAGCTTTTGATAAAGCCACAGTGGTCAAGCTTGAGCAAAATTACCGCTCTACTAATACCATTTTAAAAGCGGCTAACGCTGTAATTGGCAATAATCAACAAAGGCATGTTAAATCATTATGGAGTGATAAGGGTGATGGTGAAAAAATTGAAGTCTTTCACGCCCCCAACGAGCTTGAAGAGGTGCAAAGTGTTTTGCGGCGCATGATCCGTTTAAAAGAGACCGGTGGCCTACGTTGGAATGATATGGCCATTTTATACCGCTCAAACTCGCTGGCGCGTCAATTTGAGTTAGGGTTAATGAAAGCAATGTGGAGAAGTGATCGCAAATATGTGCAGGGAATTCCTTATGAGGTGGTAGGGGGATTGGAGTTTTATGAACGGAAAGAAGTTAAAGACTTATGTGCTTATTTACGTGTGATTGTCAATCCTTGCGATCAAGAAGCGCTTTTGCGCATTATAAATCAGCCAAGACGTGGGATCGGTGAGGATACTTTAGATCTATTGACAGCATATAATCGCAAACACAACATTTCTTTATGGCAAGTTCTTTTAGATGTATTGCAAGGTCATACTGCTACGGAGCATTTACAAGTACATAACCGGGCATTTAAAGGGATTACACAATTAGTCACTATTTTGGAAGAAGCCAAGCTCCGTTTTGCTACAGTGCCATTAGCACCATCGCTTCAATGGTTAGTCCAACAAGTAAATTATGAACAGGCTATTAAAGAAGAAGTAAAAAGTCAGCAAATGCGCGACTTTAAAATGGAAAATGTGCAAGAGTTTATAGCCTCATTAGCAGAATTTGATAGTAATGCTCTTAATAACCCCCAAGCAGACTGTTCATTGGCTACTTTTGTAGCTAACTTGATGTTAGCTGACCGTATGACTCAATTTAACGTACAACAACGCCATGCCGACCATGTACATTTAATGACTTTTCATAGCGCTAAGGGTTTGGAGTTTCCTGCCTGTTTTTTAATTGGAGTAGAAGATCAAATTATTCCACATGAAAAAAGTATGCAAGATACTGGAATTGAGGAAGAACGTCGCTTGATGTATGTAGCGATGACACGTGCCAAAAATTATTTGACTATCAGTATGGCGCAACTACGCAAGCGCTTTGGTAAAGAAGCCATTAGCCGCCCATCACCGTTTTTATTTGAAATACCAAAACATCTATTGTGTCCAACGGACTGGCGCAATTAAGACTTTTTTCGAAATTTCAAATGTAATCTCGAAAAAAGTCTTAACTCATGTTATTAGACTAACGACCTAGCTGATTGAGCTTTTGTTGGAATTCTTGCACATAGTTATTTACGCTACCTGCACGATAATCCACTTGGAATAGTTGTCTACCATCCGCTGTAGTAACTATCATGGTCGGAAAGGAATTGACATGATAGCGCTCAAGCAATTCTTGAAAAGGTGATTGGGCCATGCTATCAGCTGAGTGCCTTGGAAAATTGGCTTTTAAAAAAACAACACGTTCACTGAGTGCTCTGGCAAACTCAGGATGAGTCAACACTTCTTTTTCCAGTTTGATACAAGCTGGGCACCAGGTGCTACCAGTAAACAAAATTAAAATAGGTTTATTACTAGCTTTTGCGGCAGCTACTGCTTGATCATAGTTATCTTGCCATGCAATTGATTGCATAGTCATTGGCTCTTGCGAAAAAGTAGGATTGAAAGTCTGATTTTGACCTGCGGCAAAGGCACTTACTAAGAGGGTACATAAACTAAGTGAAAGAGTAATTTTTTTCATAATAAAGAGTTCCTTTTGAAAAAATTTATAATGTTTTTAATCTATAAGTCTGAAAAAGCATTGAGTTGAATTTATATTGAACTGCCGTTACAATACTCATCTTAGTTGCCTTTCAAAATGAAAGCTACCTAAATGAATTAAAATTCTATAAAAATATGTCGCAATGCTATCTTTTCCACATACAGTTGTAATACGGCATCAACAAGAAAATTTAAAAAAATGCAGCTTGAGGGGCTTGGAAAAAAGGGCTGATTTTATTTTTATCTCTTTTCCATATAAACAATTGCCCATCTTAGACAATTATATTATTTTGACATTGGAGGCGCCCCCATTAACTTCTGAAGATGGCGCGCATGGTCTATTATTATTGGATGCCACATGGCGTTATGCGGCCAAAATGTTAAAAAAAACAAGAGATATTCCCAACTTATTGCCGCGCAGTTTACCGGAGCATTACCGTACCGCCTACCCCCGTTATCAAACCGATTGTCCTGATGCACAGCGTGGTTTAGCATCACTTGAAGCTATTTATTTAAGTTATTTGATACTGGGTAGAAAAACAGAAGGTTTATTAGATAATTATTATTGGAAAGATCAATTTTTGAACATCAATAAATTAGTTGACTGTTATTAGATAATTATTTACAATCTTAGTTTTGGTATTAAAAATAGATGTGTTAAACTTATTTTTAAATTCAATTGAATGTTAAGTCTTAAATATTAAATAAATATCGGTAATCATGATAGAAAGTTTAGAGTTTTTAGAACATTTTTTATGGACTTATTGTGGCGTGCCACTGGTGATTATCTTAGGACTATACCTATCAATCAAATCTAAATTTTTTCAGATTCGCCAACTACCAGCTGTATTTAAGACATTTTTTTCTTTAATTCGTGTTCGCCATGCGACTAACGAGCGTGGCATACATCCATTGCAAGCATTTTTTGCAGCTGTAGGTGGCTGTATTGGTATTGGCAATATCGTGGCTATTTGTACAGCTGTACAAATAGGTGGTCCAGGAGCTTTATTTTGGATTTGGGTGACGGCCATAGCGGGTATGATTATAAAATATTCAGAAGTCTATTTGGGATTGCGCTTTCGTGTAATGAATGAGCAGGGTGGCTATGATGGTGGACCGATGTATTTTTTAGCACAAATTTTTAAAAATAGCTGGATTCCAAAGCTAGTCTGTATTTTATTGTGTATCTATGGGGTGGAAGTCTATCTCTTTAGTGTTGTTTCTACTAGTTTAGCACATAATTTTGGGTTAAATTTTTATGCAGTCATTGCAGTATTATTGGCTCTAGTGATTTTTGCAGGTAGTGGGGGTGTGCGACGCGTTGGAGTGATTTCTAGCAAAAGTTTGCCAATCTTTGTAATCATTTATTTGAGTATGGGTGGGTGGGTGCTATTGCATCACCTGAGCGAATTGCCTGAAGTGCTGCGTCAAGTTTTTGTCTCTGCTTTTAGTGGACATGCCGCTATTGGTGGTTTTGCAGGAGCTGGTTTAATGACCACTATTTCACATGGTATACGTCGCGGATGTTATACAGGTGATATTGGTATCGGTTATGCTTCTGTCATTCATAGCGAAAGTAGTACGCAAATGCCTGAAAAACAAGCTTCGTTAGCTGTTTTTGATATTTTTCTAGATACATTTATAGTCTGTACCATGAGCTTATTTCTAGTGATGGTTACACAGTTGTGGCAAGAGCCTCTAGAAGCTGGTATGCTTGTGCAAGTAGCTTTAAGTCAATATTTTCCATACATGCAATTTTTTATGCCTATTTTTCTTTTTATGCTCGGTTATAACACAATTAATGCCTATTTCTGTGTAGGGTTAAAATGTGCTCGGCATCTATCAGCGCGCTGGGGAAAAGTTTGTTATTATACTTATGCCATACTAATGCTCACTATATTTTCGTTTCTAGGGACAAATGAGGCACAAACAGCCATGGCCATAGCCGGGGTTTCGCTTTTATTGCTCAATGGAGTTGGTATTTTTATGTTGCGAAATGAAATTTCATTTGATTTGGCGGCGCCATCAAGAGTTACCACACCTAGCGTGTTAGCCACTTCAGCTAACGCCATAATTACAGAATAGACTCCTTTCGAAAGAAGTCTATTTATGCGTAAAATTAGTAATTAAGCGCTCTTAATAGATAAGAGGCGTTGATAGTCAGAGTTGACTTTATCGTAAATATATTGTGCCCTTTTATTTCGTTTTGCGCGCTTGTCTAGTGCTAATTGCTGAGCAGCAGAGTTGTCCATATCAAGTTCTTCTCCAAACGCTAAATATACAGGTGTGATAGCCATTATCCGTTTTTCGCCAAGCTCTTTGCCAGTTTGGCCTGGCGGTGGCATAAGATCATAGGTGCGCAAGGCTAGTGGATAAAAATGTGTTTTTTTAGTACTTTGTGCAGCAGTAAGGTACAATAATTCTATACTTTGCGGATCAAATGGGGCCACTTCCACATCTCCTTGTGCATTTGGCCGGTCGCGCCCGCCACTGGGTGCAACATAAATGCAGTGGCCACCTTCTTGTAGCAATTCTGCCATCTTTTTCATTGTTCGTTGATTGTGTAACATTTTTATTTGTTTTTCATCGACAGGATGGGCGATATGTTTTTTAGAATATATACACAGCAAATTACGTCCCATACTCATCGGAATAGCCATAGGATCGCTAATTACGCGGTGACCGGCAATGAAAATAAGATTTTCAGCTAACGTTGGATGGGTTTTTTCCAATAACAAACTAATAGTTTGCGGGTCTGGTTCGATCTGGTGATTGGCAAAAAGTATGACGTTTTCATTATTAGCGATTTGTGCTTCAATACTTACTAAGTTTTTCATTCCTAGAATCTTAGAGTGCGCAAAATCAATAAATGGTCTAATAAAATCAAGACCAAATTGATAATAATCAAAAGGGGCGCGTATAGCCTTGTGAAAAATAGCAAAGGGGTGTGGATTTTGAATTTGCTGTGCTATCAAATCGATTAGCGTCTCAAATCTTTTTTTGCTTTCAGGCCAGTGTGTTGTATTGCTAAGTGCCTGTGAATAATGTAAATATAAATCAGCAATAATCTGTGCAAAATAAGGTGTAATAAGTTGTTGTTTTTCACCATCAAACAATTGCTCAATGCTTTGTTTATTAATAACCTGACTCATCTATTAAACCTGAATTCGTTTACCGTTGATAGTGGAATAAAAATGAAAATCATTAAGATGCAAAGAATCATCAGTTTGTAAGTTTAAAGTAGCTTTAAAATAATTGGCCATATTGAAAAGGTGTGATTTATCAACGACTGTTAAATATTGCGCCAGTTCAGGATGAACCACTAATTTGAGGCTAAATATTTCATGCCATGAGATGATTTTCTTCAAACAGCGCTCAACCTCAATAGACATGCTTTCATGAGATTTTACCATGCCACTACCCAAACAGTAAGGACAAGGGGCAAAAATGGTTTGCATCAGCGAACCACGATTACGTTGTCGTGTCATTTCTACTAAGCCAAATTCACTCATCCCTAGAATAGTGCATTTGGCTGAATCGTCTTTCATGCAATCTTTCAATCTTTCCAATAGGCGACGTTGATTTTTGCGCAAGCGCATGTCGATAAAATCGCAAATAATCAAACCACCAATATTACGCAATCGCAGCTGTCGTGAAATTTCATCAGCTGCCTCTAAATTAATGCGCAATAAAGATTCTTCCACATCAACTTTGTGTGTAGTGCTGCGTCCAGAATTTACATCAATGGTGAACATTGCTTCAGTATGATCAAAATATAGATAACCGCCACTAGAGAGCCAAATTTTGCGGCGTAATGTTTTTTCGATTTCACGTTCTATGTTAAAGCGCTCAAACATTGGTTTTTTATCGCGATAATATTCTATCACTAAATTATGTTCGCTGGCGTAACGACTATACAATCGTTTGCAGGTTTGATAAGTTTCGTAATCGTCAACAAGTAAGCGATCATAACGTTTATCAATAGCTGTTAGCACAGCCCGTTTAATAATGTCTGATTCTGTATACAATATGGTAGGGGCAGTAGCTTTTTGAAAATTATCCACAATACTTTGCCAATGCTGTAGCAAATCGTTAGCTTCCGCCACTAGCATCTCAGTTGTGGCGCTGGCGCTGGCAGTGCGGCAAATCAAGCCCATTTCTTGGGGCATTTCAAAAGAGCGGATGAGTTTTTTCAAACGCTCACGTGCTGCTGGATCTTCAATTTTGCGCGAAACACCACAATGATATGAATTTGGTAGTAAAACTAAATAGCGACCGGCGATAGAGATATTAGAAGTTAAACGAGCGCCTTTAGAGCCGATCGGTTCTTTTACAACCTGCACTAAAACTGGTTGATCTGGCTTTAAAAGTTGCTCGATGGCCATGGCTTCTTGATCTTTTTGTGCATTAATATCATAATCAAGATCAAAGTCCATATCAAATAATTGTTCAAATTTCTTAGTGTTCTTTATGATATCCGAAATATGAATAAAACCGTTCTCACCTTCGTTTATGTCAATAAAAGCTGATTGAATATTGTGTAAAATATTTTTTACGCAACCGCGATAAATATTGCCAGTGAGTTGTTTTTCTTTTTTGCGTTCAACGGTTAAATCGCGTAACACTCCATTTTTTAAGAGTGCGTAACGAGTTTCTTTGGATTCAATATTAAGTAGGATTTCGTACATCTGGCCCTTTTATGTGTGATATTTAATGACAATGGTCTGTGGGGCTATTGACAATAACACGGAGAATTAGTCCACCTAAATTTTAGGTGATTAGCTGGTTCTTTTCCACAAAAAAATTGCCGATATGGGGGGGTAATTCACTCTAATCTGAGTTTTGAGTTTTTTTTGCCCTTTAACGTAAGGTGAGTTGAAAGGTTAAAAAATTCAAAAGCCAGCTATTTAGCAAATAACTGGCATAAAAATCAACGCTTGTTATATGATGAACTACCATTACCAATTAATAGTTTTTGTCGCCATCATGGATGATATTTTTAAAATTTTTGTAGAACAGCTCCGCGATGGGCAAGAAAAACTGATTAGTGAAGTGTTGCCACCTGACTTTTTGGATATAAGTGAGCCTAATTTAGGTTTTCATTTTCCCGTGAAAGTCAATGGAGTAGTTTATATAGCGGAGCATGAATTGCTTATGTGTTGGTCTATCCAAACACAAGCTACTATTCCCTGCAATATATGCAATGAAGCAGTCAACGTACCTGTTGAAATAGAAAATATATATGCCAGTGAACCACTAACTAACATTAAATCTGGTATATACAATTTTAAAGAGTTATTGCGCGAAACAATACTGCTTGAAATTCCACACTTTGTGGAATGCAACAGTGGAAATTGCCCGCAGCGCACAGCCTATGCTAAATATTTTCAAAATACTGAAAATTCTTCCGAAGACTTAGGGGAAGAGAAAATATTGCCATTTGCTGATTTGAAATGGGATTTACAATCAGAACAAGAACACTAAAATCACTTAGGGAGATTATCAATCATGGCAGTACCACGCAATCGCTTATCAAATGCACGCAAAAATTCCAAGCGATCACATCATGCAAAAGTACCAAAACAATTAAATGCCTGTCCAAATTGTGGCTTAGCGCATTTATCACATAGCATGTGTGCTGGTTGTGGAACTTATAAAAACAAGGTATATGTAGCACAAAAAACCGAATAATCAAATAATGCAATTGCGTATTGGTGTCGATTTATTGGGGGGAAATTGCTCCCCAGAAATTTTGTTTGAAGCTGTTGAAAAAACAATTAAAAGTCATCCCAGCGCAATTTTAGTGGTTTTTGTTACCGAGGCAGCTCGGCTTAGTATTCTTGAGCGCTATCCATGCTTTAATTTGTCTAATCATCCACGTTTAGAATTTCAAGTGGTAAATGAAGTCATCGAAATGCATGACGATCCATTGACGGCTCATCGGCAAAAAAAAAATTCTTCGATGTTAATAGGTCTCAAGCTTCTCAAAAAACAGCTGTTGGATGCTTTTGTTTCTTGCGGTAATACCGGTGCTTTAATTGCTGGGGCCACGCTGTTTTTGCCTCGTCTCCCCGGAGTTAAAAGACCTTCTCTTTTGGCCTCCTTACCCACTAAAAAGAAAGATGTTGCTATTATTGATGTTGGTGGACATGTTCATGGCAAAGCTGATTATTTAGTGCAATGTGCTAAATTAGGGGTTGCTTATGTGCAATGTTGCCAAACAGAAACAAACCCGCGTGTTGGTCTATTAAATATTGGCATTGAATCAAAAAAAGGTACCTCAGAGATACGACAAGCTTATCAAAAATTAGAGGCATTGCACGATGAGAAAAAATTGTGTTTTATTGGGAATATTGAAAGCAATAGCATTTTTCATGGAGATGTTGATGTGTTAGTAGCCGATGGTTTCACTGGCAATATATTTTTAAAAGCAATTGAAGGTATTTCCTTTTTTCTAATGCAAAAAATTCAAAAAAATTTACAAAAAATTTTGCCCGATACTAGTAAAGAGATTTATCAGCAGTTGGGGCAGCTGTGTGATTATGATGAATATAGTGGGGCGATAGTTTGTGGGGTGCAACGAGTGTTAATCAAATGTCATGGTCACGCCTCACCAATGGCTTTATTTTATGGAATTAAGCGCGCCCTTGATCTTCTACAAAACTCTTGTGTTGCTAAATTAACGCAACGCTTTAACAGTCAGGAGTAGCAATGTTAACTTTTAGTGATTTGTTTTTACAAAGTCTCGATGCTCAAATTCACAGTAAACATTTATTAAAGCATGAGTTTTATCAGGCTTGGACTAGTGGTACATTGTCACAAGAGTGTTTAAAGGAGTATGCTAAGCAATATTATCACCATGTGAGCGCTTTTCCTACTTATATTTCAGCTTTACATGCCAGAACTGCTGATGTTAATACTAGAAAAGTGCTTTTACAAAACTTGATCGAAGAAGAGGCTGGCAGTCCTAATCATCCGGAGTTGTGGAAAAGATTTGCTTTAGCATTAGGTGTAACAGAAGAGGAGATGGGTGCACATTTGCCTAATGAAGAAATGAAATACTTGATAGCTACATTTGGTGATATTTGTGCTAAAGAATCGCTTGCACAAGGTGTTGCAGCATTATATTCATATGAAAGTCAAATTCCAGCAATTTGTATTTCTAAAATGGATGGCTTACAAAAACATTATGGAATGAGTAGTGCTCAAGACTATGCCTATTTTCAAGTCCATGTAGCAGCGGATGAGGAACATGCGATGCAAGAGCGTGCTTTACTGGCAAGACATATTGAGATCAGCAACAGTCAAAAAGCATTAGAGGCTTCACAGAAAGTGTTGATGGCTCTATGGAATTTTTTATCAGGCCTTTGTAAAACTTATCAAATCAGCACTTGCGCTACTACACAAAATTAAAGTTGTTAGAGTGTTATTGAAATTTTAATTTCAATAACACTCTATTTTGTACTTTACATTATTGATTTGTTTATAGTATAATCAATTTCTATATTTATAGTCATATAATGGAGTTGTTTATTTTATGCAAACATCTTTTAATAATATTTTATTTAGTTCGATCTTAGATAACGCTTATGAAGCCAATTTAATTTTTTTGGGTATTGAAAATATCAATTCATTGAGACAAGAAAATTATCAATCAAATAATATCCCGCAGTCTAGTGTGATAGATATATTGGCAAGAAAAGTTTTTTTATTGTTTAAAGTTTTGTTTTTTTCAGATTTTAGTGAGAAATTAAATAGATCTTTTGTAGTTTTAAGTGAATTAAAGACAAGACGACCACCACCAAACACTCGGACCACAGAAACTACTAACACAAGCAATCCTAAATTAAATACTTCCAGATCTGCTCCTTTAAATACACCTCCACAAACTGGGACCGAAAAGGAAGTTCAAAAGCTTGAAGAACAACCGTGGATGATTCGATGGAGAGAGATCGAACGAGAAAAAGCAGAGCTAGAAGAGAAAAAGCTGCTTATGGCTAAGGTTCAAAAAGATAACGCTCACATTCTCGAAAATGTAGATAGACAAATAGCAGAATTTAATAAAAAAGTAGATGCATTAAGCCAACTCGCCCTTGGGGAAAGGATTGAAGGTTTAAAAGAAATTTTGGCTCAGTCAAAAAATTTTCAAGAAGAGCAAGTAAAAGCGCATAAAGAGTCTATAGATAAGTATAAGCAGATAGAGAGAAATCGTGAAAATAAAATCCCAGGCTTTACTGTTAAAACATTGGATGAATTTAAAAGCTACATTTTAGCACAGCGAATGAGTAATATTGGAGAAACGGCGTTAAATCGAGTGCGTATCCTTGTGGAAGGAATGCAAAAAAAAATGAGCACAATGACAACTTTAAAAAGAGCCCAACAAGTTGCTGAAAATGCTGGAATAGCCGCTAAAAATGCTGAAATAGCCGCTAACAATGCTGTGCAATTTATGCAAGAAGCTGAGCTGGCCGCAGAGAAGACCGAAGTTGCTTACAAAAAAGCCCGTGCAGCAATAGTAAGGTGTGAAGAAATAAGGGAAGAGTGGAAGTATTACACTTGTTCTAAATACGAGATTAAGGCTAATGCCCACGCCCGTAATGCTAATGCACATGCGGATAAAATTGGTCAAATTGTAGAGATAACTAAAATTGCCGCCCGTATTAACCTCTCGCAATCGCCGTTAAACTATGGTTATAAGATTAAATTGCTTTATGCTTCTCAATTAAGCTCAGAGCAAAGGGCCGCTCATTGTAGCTCAATAAATGAGATTCAGACAGAATCTCTAGTAGGAATACACTGTACATCAGGATCTTTGGGGGTCTATCCCACACTATTAGCTGTGGATGAAAATAATAAAGTGTGTGGCTATTTATTTTTAGGATGCAAAAATGAATTAAAACAAGGGATACAGGTAGAACATCTATGCGTACACAGAGATTATAGAAGTCACCAAGAACATCTAGGTAGTAGATTGCTAGTATTAGCATTTTTAACAGCCGAGTTAATGGAGGCCTCTACCGCTTGGCTGGAATTTCGCAGTACAGACCAGCACGCCCGTTCAAGAGCTCACTTTTACCAAACTAAAATGAAAGATTTAGGTATTCATTTCACTTCTTTACTTAAGGAAGATATTAGTGCCTACAAAGAACATGATATCGAAGTAAGTTACAGTATAAAAGGTATCTCAGCACGACTACCGGATATAGTGCGTGGCATAGCCAATTATAAAAGGGCTGCTGCCTGAAACTAAGTTATGGTTATGACTTTAATAGACTTCTTTGTAAACTACATTTATTTGTTAAAATTTAGAATCAAATCTACTCAAAAAATATCAAATTTTTCCAAGAAAAGCCAGTTTAAAAGAAGTCTAATTGCGATTTGGAGACCTTCTAAAAGATCTGTTTTGGTTTTTTAGAGGGGGTTCTCCCAACCATATCGCTTCTTGATTAATGTGCTGCAGCATGCTTTTTAAAACCAAAAGCTCATTTTGAGCGACTAGTGAAATTACCATTCCTGCTTTGTCATAGCGACCTGTTCTGCCAGCCCGATGCACGTAACTCTCTGGTGTTTTTGGTAGTTGCTATAGGTGTAACAGAAGAGGAAATGTGTGAACATTTGCCTAAGGTGTTGCAGCATTTGAAAATCAAATTCCAGCAATTTGTATTTCTAAAATGGATGGCTTACAAAAACATTATGGAATGATTAGCGCTCAAGGCTATGCCTATTTTCAAGTCCATGTGTTAGCGGATGAGGAAGATGCGATGCAAGAGCGTGCTTGTTGATGTCAGCAATAACCAAAAAGCATTAGAGGCTTTACAGAAAGTACTGATGGCTCTATGGAATTTTTTATCAGGCCTTTGTAAAACTTATCAAATCAGCACTTACGCTACTACACAAAATTAAAGTTGTTAGAGTGTTATTGAAATTTTAATTTCAATAACGCTTTGTTTTGTACTTTACATTATTGATTTGTTTATAGTATAATTAGCCTATATATTTATAGGCATATAATGGAGTTGTTTATTCTATGCAAACATCTTTTAATAATATTTTATTTGGTTCGAGCTTAGATAACGCTTATGAAGCCGATTTAATTTTTTTGGGTATTGAAAATATCAATTCATTGAGACAAGAAAATTATCAATCAAATAATATCCCGCAGTCTAGTGTGATAGATATATTGGCAAGAAAAGTTTTTTTATTGTTTAAAGTTTTGTTTTTTTCAGATTTTAGTGAGAAATTAAATAGATCTTTTGTAGTTTTAAGTGAATTAAAGACAAGACGACCACCACCAAACACTCGGACCACAGAAACTACTAACACAAACAATCCTAAATTAAATACTTCCAGATCTGCACCTTTAAATACACCTCCACAAACTGCGATCAAAAAGGAAGTTCAAAAGCTTGAGGAACAACCGTGGATGATTCAATGGAGAGAGAGAGAGCGGGAAAAAGCAGAGCAAGAAGAGAAAAATCGGTTTATGGCTAAAATTGAAAAAGATAACGCTCACATTCTCGAAAATGTAGATAGACAAATAGCAGAATTTAATAAAAAAGTAGCTGCATTAAGCCAACTCGCCCTTGGAGAAAGGATTGAAGGTTTAAAAGAAATTTTGGCTCAGGCAAAAAATTTTCAAGAAGAGCAAGTAAAAGCGCATAAAGAGTCTATAGATAAGTATAAGCAGATAGAGAGAAATCGTGAAAATAAAATCCCAGGCTTTACTGTTAAAACATTGGATGAATTTAAAAGCTACATTTTAGCACAGCGAATGAGTAATATTGGAGTAACGGCGTTAAATCGAGTGCACATCCTTATGGAAGGAATGCAAAAAAAAATGAGCACAATGACAACTTTAAAAAGGGCCCAACAAGCTGCTGAAAATGCTGAAATAGCCGCTAAAAGTGCTGCGCAATTTATGCAAGAAGCTGAGCTGGCCGTGGAGAAGACCGAAGCTGCTTACAAAAAAGCCCATGCAGCAATAGCAAGGTGTAAAGAGTTAATAAGTAAATGTGATTGTCACAATTGGCTTGAATACAAATTTAAAGCCGATAGTTGTGTTTCTAAGGCTAATGCACTTGCAAACAAAATTAATCAAATTATAGAGATAACTAAAATTGCTGCCCATATTAACCTCTTGCAATCGCCATTAAACTATGGTTATAAGATTAAATTGCTTTATGCTACACAATTAAGCTCAGAGCAAAGGGCCGCTCATTGTAGTTCAATAAATGAGATTAAGACAGAATCTCAAGTAGGAAGAGACTGTACATCAGGATCTTTGGAGGTCTATCCCACATTATTAGCTGTGGATGAAAATAATAAAGTGCGTGGCTATGTATTTTTAGGATGCAAAAATGAATTAGAACAAAGGATAGATGTACTGCATCTATCCGTACACAGAGATTATAGAAGTCACCAAGAACATCTAGGTAGCAGATTGCTAGTATTAGCATTTTTAACAGCCGAGTTAATGGGGGCTTCTACCGTTTGGCTGCAATTTAACAATACAGGCGAGCACGCCGATTCAAGAGCTCGCTTTTACCAAACTAAAATGAAAAGTTTAGGTATTTCTTATACTTCTGAATTTCAGAGAGATGGTAATGATTACGCTGAACATTATACCAAAATGATTTACAGTATAAAAGGTATCTCAGCGCGACTACCAGATATAGTGCGTGGAATAGCCAATTATAAAAGAGCTGCTGCCTGAAGCTAAGTTATGGTTATGACTTTAATAGACTTCTTTGTAAACTACATTTATTTGTTAAAATTTGGAATCAAATCTACTCAAAAGATATCAATTTTTCCAAGAAAAGCCAGTTTAAAAGAAATCTAATTGCGATTTGGAGTCCTTCTAAGAACCTGTTAAGAATCTTTTTGATGCACCATCTCTCTTGAAATTCTTCTTGTATAAAAAAATAAATTACAAAAATAAAAACTACCACAGAGCCCACAGACTCGACTTTAGGCTTTCATTGAAAACAAGCAAGCAATTTTGCAATGCTAAACCAAGATTTTAAGCAGCTGTCAGCAATTCGATCATTTCTTTGATGGCTGAATCCTGTATTTCGTTATTTTTATCGAACCAAAAAATATACTTTTTCCTCAGTATATTAGCTCTCATATATGCTAAAACATCCGAAAATGTCGTATGTGTTTTTTTGTACCATGAGCTAGTTTGAATAGGAATATTTTCCTCTTTTGATTTGATCATTTCCAATGTCATTAGATTTATACTGGCAAGAAATGTTGAGGTCAGCAATAGTCAAAAAGCATTAGAGGCTTCACAGAAAGTGTTGACGGCTCTATAGAATTTTTTATCCGGCCTTTGTAAAACTCATCAAATCAGTACTTGCGCTACTACACAAAATTAAAGTTGTTAGAATGTTATTGTAATTTTAATTTCAATGACATTTTGTTTTGTACTTTACATTATTGATTTGTTTATAGTATAACTGGCGTATATATTTATAATCATATAATGGGGTTTGTTTATTCTATGCAAATATCTTTTAATAATATTTTATTTAGTTCGAGCTTAAATAACGCTTATGAAGCCAATTTAATTTTTTTGGGTATTGAAAATATCAATTCATTGAGACAAGAAAATTATCAATCAAATAATATCCTGCGGTCTAGTGTGATAGATATATTGGCAAGAAAAGTTTTTCTATTATTTAAAGTTTTGTTTTTTTCAGATTTTAGTGAGAAATTAAATGGATCTTTTGTAGTTTTAAGTGAATTAAAGAGACAGGAAAAAGCAGAGCAAGAAGAGAAAAGGCTGCTTATGGCTAATTTTCAAAAAGATAATGCTCACATTCTCGAAAATGTAGATAGACAAATAGCAGAATTTAATAAAAAAGTAGATGCATTAAGCCAACTCCCCCTTGAGGAAAGGATTGAAGGTTTAGAAGAAATTTTGGCTCAGGTAAAAAATTTTCAAGAAGAGCAAGTAAAAGCGCATAAAGAGTCTATAGATAAGTATAAGCAGATGGAGAGAAATCGTGAAAATAAAATACCAGGCTTTACTGTTAAAACATTGGAGCAATTTAAAAGCTATTTTTTAGCACAGCAAATGAGTAATATTGGAGAAACGGCGTTAATTAAAGTTGGCATCCTTATGGAAGGAATGCAAAAAAAAATGAGCACAATGACAACTTTAAAAAGAATCCAGCAAGTTGCTAAAAATAGTGAAATAGCCGCTGAAATAGCTGCTAAAAGTGCTGCGCAATCTATGCAAGAAGCTGAGCTGGCCGCAGGGAAGACCGAAGCTGCTTACATAAAAGCCCATGCAGCAATAGCAAGGTGTAAAGAGTTAATAAGTAAATGTGATTGTCACGATTGGTTCAATTACAATCGTAAAGCTTGGGGTTCCTTATTCAAGGCTGAGGAACATGCAAACAAAATTGGTCAAATTATAGAGATAACTAAAATTGCCGCCAGTATTGACCTCTTGCAATCGCCATTAAACCATGGTTATAAGGTTAAATTGCTTTATGCTTCGCAATTAAGCTCAGAACAAAGGGCCGCTCATTGTAGCTCAATAAATGAGATTTATAGAGAATCTGGAGAAGGAATACTCTGTAAATCAGGATCTTTGGAGGTCTATCCCACATTATTAGCTGTGGATGAAAATAATAAAGTGCGTGGCTATTTATTTTTAGGATGCAAAAATAAATTTAAAGAAGGGGTAGAGGTACAATATCTATCCGTAAACAAATATTATAGAAGTCACCAAGAACACCTAGATAGCAGATTGCTAGTATTAGCATTTTTAACAGCCGAGTTAATGGAGGCCTCTACCGCTTGGCTGGAATTTAACAGTATGGGCCAGCATGGCCGTTCAATGGCTCACTTTTACCAAACTAAAATGGATTGTTTAGACATTCGTTTCACTTATTTATCTAAGAAATATCAAAATTTCGACGACTTTGAGGACTCTGAGCACTTTATCAAAATGACTTACAGTATAAAAGGTATCTCAGCGCGACTATCAGATATAGTGCGTGGAATAAGACAATTATAAAAGGGCTGCTGCCTGAAACTAAGTTATGGTTATGACTTTAATAGACTTCTTTGTAAACTACATTTATTTGTTAAAATTTGGAATCAAATCTACTCAAAAAATATCAATTTTTCCAAGAAAAGCCAGTTTAAAAGAAGTCTAATTGCGATTTGGAGTCATTCTAAAAGATCTGTTTTGGTTTTTTGGAGGGGCTTCTCCCAACCATATCGCTTCTTGATTGATGTGCTGCAGCATGCTTTTTAAAACCAAAAGCTCATTTTGAGCGACTAGTGAAATTACCATTCCTGCTTTGTCATAGCGACCTGTTCTGCCAGCCCGATGCACATAATTCTCTGGTGTTTTTGGTAGTTGATATAGGTGTAACAGAAGAGGAAATGTGTGAACATTTGCCTAATGAAGAAATGAAATACTTTATAGCTACATTTGGTGATATTTGTGGTAAAGAATTGCTTTCACAAGGTGTTGTAGCATTATATTCATATGAAAGTCAAATTCCAGCAATTTGTATTTCTAAAATGGATGGCTTACAAAAACATTATAGCGCGCTTTACTGGCAAGAAATGTTGAGGTCAGCAATAGTCAAAAAGCATTAGAGATCCTAAAGAAAGTATTGACGGCGGAATTTTTTATCCGGCCTTTGTAAAACTTATCAAATCAGCACTTACGCTACTACACAAAATTAAATTTGCTAGAATGTTATTGAAATTTTAATTTCAATAACACTTTGTTTCGTACTTTACATCATTGATTTGTTTATAGTATAATTAGCTTATATATTTATTATCATATAATAGGGTTGTTTATTCTATGCAAACGTCTTTTAATAATATTTTATTTGGTTCGAGCTTAGATAACGCTTATGAAGCCGATTTAATTTTTTTGGGTATTGAAAATATCAATTCATTGAGACAAGAAAATTATCAATCAAATAATATCCTGCAGTCTAGTGTGATAGATATATTGGCAAGAAAAGTTTTTTTATTGTTTAAAGTTTTGTTTTTTTCAGATTTTAGTGATAAATTAAATAGATCTTTTGTAATTTTAAGTGAATTAAAGAGACAGGAAAAAGCAGAGCTAGAAGAGAAAAAGCTGCTTGCGGCTAAGATTAAAGAAGATAACGCTCACATTCTCGAAAATGTAGATAGACAAATAGCAGAATTTAATAAAAAAGTAGCTGCATTAAGCCAACTCGCCCTTGGGGAAAGGATTGAAGGTTTAAAAGAAATTTTGGCTCAGGCAAAAAATTTTCAAGAAGAGCAAGTAAAAGCGCATAAAGAGTCTATAGATAAGTATAAGCAGATAGAGAGAAATCGTGAAAATAAAATCCCAGGCTTTACTGTTAAAACATTGGAGGAATTTAAAAGCTACTTTTTAGCACAGCAAATGAGTAATATTGGGGAAACGGCGTTAAATCGAGTGCGTACACTTGTGGAAGAAATGCAAAAAAAATTGAACGCAATGACAACTTTAAAAAGAGCCCAACAAGTTGCTGAAAATGCTGGAATAGCCGCTAAAAATGCTGAAATAGCCGCTAAAAGTGCTGCGCAATCCATGCAAGAAGCTGAGCTGGCCGTGGAGAAGACCGAAGCTGCTTACAAAAAAGCCCATGCAGCAATAGCAAGGTGTAAAGAAATAAGGGAAAAGTGGAATTATTACGATTGTTGGAGACACAGTATTAAGGCTAGTGAGTGTGCCCATAAAGCTAATGTACATGCAAACAAAATTGGCCAAATTATAGATATAACTAAAATTGCCGCCTGTATTAACCTCTTGGAATCGCCGTTAAACTATGGTTATAAGATTAAATTGCTTTATGCTACACAATTAAGCTCAGAGCAAAGGGCCGCTCATTGTAGCTTAATAAATGAGATTGAGACAGAATCTCAAGTAGGAATGCACTGTACATCAGGATCTTTGTATGTTTATCCTACAATATTAGCTGTGGATGAAAATAATAATGTACGTGGCTATGTATTTTTAGGATGCAAAAATGAATTAGAAGAAGGGGTAGGGGTAAAATATCTATCCGTACACAAAGATTATAGAAGTCACAAAGAACATCTAGGTAGCAGATTGCTAGTGTTAGCATTTTTAACAGCCGAGTTAATGGAGGCTTCTACCGTTTGGCTGCAATTTAACAATGCAGACGAGCAGGCCGATTCAAGAGCTCGCTTTTACCAAACTAAAATGAAAAGTTTAGGTATTTCTTATACTTCTAAATTTCAGAGAGATGGTAATGATTACGCTGAACATCAGACCAAAATGATTTACAGTATAAAAGGTATCTCAGCGCGACTACCAGATATAGTGCGTGGCATAGCCACCTATAAAAGAGCTGCTGCCTGAAGCTAAGTTATGGTTATGATTTTAATAGACTTATTTGTAAACTACATTTATTTGTTAAAATTTGGAATCAAATCTACTCAAAAAATATCAATTTTTCCAAGAAAAGCCAGTTTAAAAGAAGTCTAATTGCGATTTGGAGTCATTCTAAAAGATCTGTTTTGGTTTTTTGGAGGGGCTTCTCCCAACCATATCGCTTCTTGATTGATGTGCTGCAGCATGCTTTTTAAAACCAAAAGCTCATTTTGAGCGACTAGTGAAATTACCATTCCTGCTTTGTCATAGCGACCTGTTCTGCCAGCCCGATGCACATAATTCTCTGGTGTTTTTGGTAGTTGATAAATGAAGACATGACTTACATGGGAAAAATCTAAGCCTCTTGCCACAATGTCAGTGGCCACCAAAAATTTAATTTTACCTGAGCGAAATTTTTGTGTCACAATTTTGCGTATATCTTGACTTAAACCAGCATGCAAAAAATCAACACCTGCGGTATGTTTTCGTAGCATCGTATAGATCTTCTCTACTTGTATGCGCGAATGACAAAATATAATAGCCTGGACAGGTGTAAGTTGCTCTAAGAGCTTTAGTAAAGTACTCTCTTTATGATGTAAGGGGGCAAATGCAAAACGATGCTCAATTAATTTTGGACTGACTTGTTGGCTTATTAAATTTATTTCTTGCGGCATATGCATATGTAATTTGGCTAATTTAGCGATAGCTGGAGGCATAGTGGCTGAAAAAAGCAATGTCTGATGTTTATGTACAAGGCACTGAATGATAAATTCTAAATCGTCATAAAAACCCATACTCAACATCTCATCAGCTTCATCCAATATTAAAGTGGAGACATTAGATAAGTCGATTAACTGTGCATGAATAAAATCAATTAATCTACCTGGCGTAGCAATCAATACATGCACCCCATGTTTTAATTTAGATTGTTGCAATGAAGCATCTTCTCCACCAAAGATAGCAAATGCTTTCACCCCTTTATATATACCAATTTTTTGTGTTTCCGTCGCATATTGCAGTGCTAATTCACGAGTGGGTACAATGATTAAAGCTTGAATGCCGTTGTTAGTAAGATCTATTTGATTACATATTGGAATAGCGCAAGTAGCGGTTTTCCCCGATCCAGTTTGAGCGAGCGAAATCAAATCTTTATTTTGTAAAATTAGAGGTATCGCTTCTTTTTGAATTGGTGAGGGATTTATAAAATTCATTTTTTTCAAGGCTTTCAAAATCAGATCGTCCAATTGGAAGACTGCAAAACCTGATAGATCCGTAGCTTGATCTTCATTAGTCATAAGAGAAAACTTTAGTTCAATTTTTATAATATCAAATTATTAGGTCATCAATCGATTAGCTAGGGGATATTTAATGCGCGTATGCCCAACTGCCAGAAATGTTTTTATTAAAACATTTTTGACAACCGACAACTCTTCAAATGTCAGCAAACATTGATCGAACTGGCCATCATCAATTTTATCACGTGCCAATCTCTCCATTAAAATTGTCAAATTAGCTTCATCAATTGTCTCTAGCGAACGTGAGGCTGCTTCAAAAGAGTCTGCTAGCATGATAATGCCAGCTTCTTTGCTGCGTGGTTTGGGGCCAGTGTAACGGAATTCTTTGGCATCCACCTTACCGGCATCGCCACCCATGCGATCTATTTCTTTGCGGTAGAAAAAATAGACTAAAGTTGTGCCATGATGTTGTTTGATAATATCTATAATAGGTTCAGGTAAACCAGCCTCTCTTCCTAAGGCTACACCTTCCATGACATGTTCCATGATCACATGTGCTGATTCTTGGGGAGTTAACAATTGATGGATATCAACTTCGTTAAGTTGGTTTTCTGTGAAATATTGTGAGGTTATCATTTTGCCAATATCGTGATATAGCGAAGCTACGCGACAAAACAAACTATTAGCACCAATGGCTAGCGCGGCCGCCTCAGCTAAATAACCGACCACTACTGAATGTTGATAAGTACCTGGAGCTTCGATTGTCAAACGTTGTAACAAATCATTGTGCGGGTCCATATACTCTATTAAGGCTACGTCTGTCATGATTTTAAAGCCTACTTCTAGCAGCGGAAGGATGCCGGCAACAAGAATAGCCGTTAAAATCATAAAAAAGTTGGCACTCAATACATCTGTTAGTATAGACCATGAACCTAGGTTGTCATTGTAAAGATGTAAAGCGATAATCGCAGCTACTGCACATAACCCTCCTTTTACACAAACAAGGAAAATTTCTTTACGTCTGCGCAATGAATGTGTGCTTAGGATAACCACCAATGAAACTACAACATTTAAAATTAAGAAGCCTTCCCAATCAAATGCTAAAGCAATAACGGCTATAATGGTAAGAAAACCGCTAATAAAAGCTGCCACACTTGTATTGATTAAATTTGCTACCAAGATGGCAGCGAGCGGAATGAATAATGGATAACGAATTATTTCCATCAAATTGTATTTTGAATTTAATAAGAATAATTCAGTTGATTTTAATACATATAAAGTGGTGGCAAAAATAATTACGATTAAAAACAATTTACGATTAGATGAATATATGCTCGATTGATTGAGTTTAAAATAACTTAGGAAAATACCACCTAGTAGTAGGGTCATTATTAAAGTCCCTAATAATGTTAGTGGGTGGAAGAGGTGACGTTGATCGCCGAGTGTCTGTTTCATAGCATATAACATAGCGACATGGCGTGAATTGACTTTATCACCTTGATCGATGATTCGACTGCCGGCATTTATATGGGCAATTTTCTCTGGAATGCTGCTCTGGATCCTTTTAAGCAGAAGACGTTCTGAAGCTGAATCTTCTTCAAGATTCCAACTGGTATTTTTAAAAAATTCGGTTATCAAACTAGTTGTCGTAGCCTTATGGCTATTGTTTGCTAAATGGTTTTTTTCAATATTTTCTAAAATTGTATTGGGTAAGGTGTTTGTGTCTGTCCAGGCATTAATATTGTAAACTTGATAATCAGCGGTGTTAAAGCCATAAGTTTTTAATTTCTCTAAGGTATGCAAGTCGGTAATGCGCAAAAGTAATAAGACTTGCTCCAGATTATCGACGTTTTGATAGAATTCTTGGTTAGAGATATTTTCGAATTGCTTGAGCAAATTTGGATTATCAGCAAGAAAGCTATCCAGCTCTATTTTTTTTTCATGCACTTCTCTGGGCGCTAAACGATATATTTTGCCAATATCACGCAGGGCATTTTGGCGTGAGATTAAAGTAGCTTCTTCATCTGGAAAATCAAAGTCAACTTGCGCCACAATATAATTAGGCGATATAGTATTAAGCTCCAATGTTTGCACTCTTACTTCGCGAAAATGAAGAAAGATAAACAGAGTTGAACCAAAAATAAAAATGATAAAATAACGAATTATGGCACTTTTATCAAAAAAACCAGGCTCACCAGCAAATTTCAATTCTTGCTGATTTTCTAAAGAACTTATTCCGTCAGGCATTCTAAATGACCTTGCACTTGTTTAGCCTCCTGTAATCATTATCTAGTAGTATCTTTGGTACAATAGAGATGCACCACTCAACCTATTGATAAACCATTTGTGAAAGGCTTATGAAGATTAACTTCAAATACATGGGACATATAGGGTGATTATAATGTACCGTTTTAATTTTTGGAAGTAAGAACTCTACATATGACCGATTCCACTTGACAAATCCACAGTCTGACTCATAGAATTAGCTTAGGCGAAAGTCCAGTGCAAACAGCTTAATTTCTATTACAAATTAGACTTTAGTTCTCTTAATTTTTAGGGTTATTATATGTTTACAGGTCTTATCGAAGAGTTAGGTCAAGTTAAGTGTATCGAAGTATTCAATGATGCACTCTGTTTACATATTCAGGCGACAGAAATCTTAAAAGATTTAAAAAGTGGTGATTCTATTGCAGTCAATGGTTGTTGTTTAACGGCTACCAATTGCTTTGCTATCTATTTTACATGTTTTATCACGCAAGAAACATTGCGACGCACACATTTTAAAACTTTACAGGTAGGCGACTACGTAAACTTAGAGAGGGCTTTGCGATTGCAAGATCGCTTAGGGGGGCATTTAGTACAAGGTCATGTCGATGATATTGGTACAATTATTGCCAAACAAGAGCTTGAAAATGATTCGTGGTTGGTTTCAATTGAAGTGTCCGAACATTTATTACCTTATATTGTATTAAAAGGGTCAATAACAATAGATGGCATTAGTTTGACGATTGCTCACTTACAACACAGATCATTTTCATTGGCTATTATTCCTCATACTGCTAAAAATACTACGTTGATTCTAAAAAAAATTGGTGATCTAGTTAATGTGGAAACTGATTTAATAGCCAAGTATCTTGAAAAAAAATTACAGCCCTATTCTACAATTTTATAACAATTGACTTTTTATTATGATGCATAGCGTGGAAGAAGCCATAGAGGCAACTAAACAAGGACGTTTTGTAATTGTAGTTGATGATGAGAATCGGGAAAACGAAGGTGATTTAATATTAGCGGCTGAAAAAGCCACGCCTGCCACCCTGGCCTTTATGATTCGGCATACGACTGGTATATTATGTCTTCCAATGCTTTCAGAGCGATTGGAAGAGTTAAATTTACCACAAATGGTAGCAACTAATACTGATCGCAAACAGACTGCCTTTACTGTTTCAGTAGATGTAATTGAAGGGACGACCACTGGAGTATCATCGGCTGATCGAACCAAAACAATTTTGGCCTTGATTAATCCTACCACAAAACCGCAACATCTGGCTCGTCCAGGACATATCTTTCCTCTGCGCTATACAGAGGGTGGGGTGTTAAAAAGGGCTGGTCATACCGAAGCAGCTGTCGACTTGGCACGTCAGGCCAACCTATACCCTGCCAGCGTTATAGGGGAATTGATCAATGATGATGGCACGATGATGCGTTTGCCACAATTAAAAGAATTTGCCATACAACACAAAATTCCTTTAATTAGTTTAGCAGACATTGTACGTATGCGACGTAAGCAAGAAAAATTGGTTTCCCGTTTTTCACAAGCCCGTTTGACTACCAAGTATGGGGAATTTTTAGCTATTGTATTTGAATCAAAATTGGATGGTATACAACACATTGCCCTGGTTAAAGGAGAAGTAGCTGGTAAACCCGATGTCTTAGTGCGCATGCATTCAGAATGTTTAACAGGCGATGTTTTTGGTTCGCAAAGATGCGATTGTGGTCAGCAGCTCGCTCTAGCCCTTGAAAATATTCAAAAAGGACAAGAAGGTGTTTTGGTATATTTAAGAGGGCACGAAGGGCGAGGTATTGGCTTAGGACATAAACTAAGAGCATATCATTTGCAGGATTTGGGGCGAGATACAGTTGAGGCTAATTTAGAGCTGGGTTTGCCTGTCGATATGCGCG
The DNA here is from genome assembly GCA_013285965.1 of Chlamydiota bacterium. Taxonomy (GTDB): domain Bacteria; phylum Chlamydiota; class Chlamydiia; order Chlamydiales; family Parachlamydiaceae; genus JABDGQ01. Next base: position 7,860 of record JABDGQ010000004.1, on the reverse strand, counting down.
AGTACGGAATAGGAGCACAGATCTTGGTTGATTTGGGATTATCTACCATTCGCTTGATGACCAATAATCCGGCCAAATATATGGGATTGGCCGGATATGATTTAATAATTTCAGAACGTGTCCCACTGGTTACGCAGACAACCAAAGAAAATTATAATTATTTAAAAACTAAGCAAGTTAAACTTGGGCATTTATTTGAAAATTTGGATCAAGAAATATTATGAGTAATCAAACACTTGAATATCGTGGTAAACTTGTACTAAAGTCAGAGGTACAGATTGCCATTGTTGTTTCCCGCTTTAATACTTGCGTTACGCAAAATTTATTGCAAGGGGCCATAGAAGAATTAAAGAGACATGGCATCGATAAAAGGGCTATCACCATTGTTTGGGTACCTGGTGCGTTTGAAATTGCCTTAACTGCAAAGCGTTTAGGTCTGACTAAACAATATGCTGCGATTATTTGTTTAGGAGCAATCATACGTGGTCAAACACCCCATTTTGAATATATTTCTTCGCAATGTGCCGCTGGAATATCGCAAGTGAGCTTGACTATAGATCTGCCACTAATTTTTGGCGTATTGACTACTGACACTATGGAGCAGGCGACGGATCGCGCCGGTGGTAAGTGTGGGAATAAAGGTGCTGAAGCGGCTTGTTGTGCCATAGAAATGATTGATCTATTACATTCCTTACCCAGTGTTAGCTCAGAGTTTAACCTCTCTGCAATAGCAACAGTGACTGACATTACTGCGCTGACTAACAATGAATAAGCTTTAAATTTATCGCCCTTGATTAATTGGAGATCAGATAATGTCACAACTCATCCTCATGCGACACGGCGAATCAGAATGGAATCGCTTAAATCTTTTTACAGGCTGGGTGGACGTTCCTTTATCTTCTAAAGGTATACAAGAATCATTAGCGGCTGGTCAAAAAATTATGAACGAGCCGATTGATATTATTTTTACATCGCGATTAGTGCGTGCCCTCATGACTGCTTTATTAGCTATGAGTGTACACAGCAGCTATAAAACTACTGTTATTTGTCATTCTGATAAATTAGGAGTAGCAGAGATACATCAAGAAGAAACTAAAAGCAATACCATCCCATTAATACAAAATAGTGCTTTAAATGAACGTTGTTATGGAAAATTGCAAGGATTGAACAAAAGAGAGACCATTGCACAGTATGGAGAAGAACAGGTGCAAGTTTGGCGACGTAGTTTTGATGGTTTACCACCTGGCGGCGAAAGTTTGGCAATGACAGCTGAGAGGGTACTTCCTTTTTTTCAAGCGCAAATAGTACCGTTTTTAGAGCAAGGTAAAAATATATTTATTGCGGCGCACGGGAATTCTTTGCGAGCTATTATTATGCTACTTGAGCATTTAGATAAGTCTGAGGTGCTTAATCTTGAACTGGCTACTGGCAATCCTATAATTTATAATTACCATAACACTCATTTCACCAAACGCTATTAATTTCTTATGCTTTATCCACTTTATTTTGACAATCATAGTGCCACACAACCTTCTGAAGCTGTACTTAAAGCTATGAGTCCTTATTTAACCAACTTTTGGGGCCTGCCAACAGCCTTGCATCAAAAAGGACAGGAGTTAATGCCGGCACTAACTACTGCCTTTAAGACCATCTATGAATTTTTAGGCGCCAGTGACGATGATCAGGTGATTTTAACAAGTAGTGGTGCTGAGTCTGTCAATCATGTCATTAACTCAGTATATCGCCATACAGCACTTGCCGCGGGAAAGAATCATTTTCTAACCTCTTGTGTATCTGAAGCGCCATCTATCATGTCAATTAATAGCTTACAGCCATTTGGTGGTGTAGGTAAATTGATCGGAGTTAATGAGTATGGTGTTGTGACAACTGAGGCAATTACAGAATTATTATCATCTCGTACAGCCTTAATTTCATTAAGTTCGGCCAATGCCTTGACTGGCGTAATACAGCCACTTGAAAAAATAGCACAACTTTGTAGTGAACGTGGAGTTCTTTTACATGTAGATGTGACTCATACAATTGGTAAGGTGTATGAAGAAATAAGTGCTATTGGTGCTGACTATGTAACTTTTAATGCCCAACAATTACACATTCCTAGAGGGGCAGGTGTTTTATATGTGCGCAAAGGATTGCCTTGCTCGCCATTTATTTATGGTGGTACAGAACAGGGTGGATTGCGGGCTGGTGCTATCGATATGTGTGCCTTAGTAGGATTGGCACAAGCTCTCAGAGAAGCCCATGAGCAACGCGATTTTATGTGCATGGAAATAGCACGTTTGCGCAATAAACTGGAGCGCGGAATATTAAAAAATTGTATGGGAGCAAAAGTTGCTTTTTCAGATCAAGATAGGTTACCAAATACTACGACAATATTTTTTCCTCTTATCATGAATGAAGCTTTTATATTTGCACTCAATCGTCGTGGTTTATGTGCTACTATTGGTGGAGGGCAATTTCAGCAATTAGCAATACAATTAGCCGCTATGCAAATCACCCCTGCTTTAGTGCATAGCGGAGTTTCTTTTAGCTTGTCGCGTTACACTACTGAGGAAGAAGTAGATGAAGCTATCACCATGATAGTGGAGACTTTTTCAAAATTAATGCGCTTATCACAACACCTCAAAGATTCATGATATGAGTTTACGTATACAAATTCAGCCCTCTATGTGGGGGCGTTACAGTAAAAAATTAAATACCAAGATCGATAATTATCATTGTGTTGGTATATTTGATAAAGTACAGTCTGAAGAGCGAGGAATGCGGTTTTTAAATACATCAAAAGGTGCTATATCAGAAGGGGAGTTGATATCTTTTTATTGGATGGTAGACCCTGATGATGGTGCCATTGTAGATGTGCGCTTTCAACTCTATGGTCCATCTATATTAATCGGTATCGCTCAAACTATCTGTGAGTTGGCAATTGGCAAAAATTATGATCAAGTTAGCCGCTTGAGTGTGGAGTTAATAGATAAGCACTTGCGCGATCATCCTCAAACAGCTGCTTTTCCACCTGAAGTGTTGCCACATATACACATGGTGCTAGAAGCTATGCAACAAATAGCAGATCGATGCAAAGACATTCCATTGGCCTCCAATTATATTGCTATGCCGGCGCCACTTGATATTGGCGAAGTATTGGAAGGAGGTTATCCAGGGTGGGAAAATTTATCCAATCCACAAAAAATCGCTCTCATCGAAGAGGTAATCGCCCGCGATATTCGTCCTTATATTGAATTAGATGCTGGTGGCGTGAAAATTATCGATTTGATAAATGGTAATGAATTGTTAATTGCCTATCAAGGATCGTGTACCTCTTGTTTTGCCGCGACAGGTTCTACCCTTTCATATATTCAGCATGTTTTGCGCAGTAAAGTGCATCCCCAATTGCAAGTTATTCCAGATTTAAGTGGTCATAGCTAAATTATTTATACATCATAAGATAACTGTGTTAATTCATTAACAATGAGCGCGTTATGTAAAAAAGCGTTTCATATGCTATCTACAAGTTGTTGAGTAAAAATGATTAAAGTGCCATACTGCCAATAAACTTAAGAGGAGTACTTTATGAAGTCATCTAATCCAGCACTGGCATCCAACCCATTTTCCGGATTTGGTCTAGTTGCTGAATCCAATACAATGACTATTGGTGGTACTGTCAGTAAAACTGCCATCTTACTTTTATTAGTATTATTGCCAGCTGCCTTTGTTTGGAATAAAGCGGCCCTATATGGACAAAATGCTACCTCAGTGCAAACTTGGATGATGGTAGGTTTGTTTGGTGGTTTAATATTATCTATACTAACCATCTTTAAAAAGAATTGGGCACCCATGACGGCACCTTTATATGCTGTGATGGAGGGTTTATTTTTAGGTGGAATTTCGAGTTTTTTTGAAAAAAGTTACTCTGGCATAGTATTACAAGCTGTAAGTCTTTCTATTGGAACGCTGCTAATTATGCTATTTGCTTATCAAAGTGGTTGGATTAAGGCCACGGAAAAATTTAAATTGGGAGTAGTGGCAGCCACAGGGGCCATTGCTTTAGTTTATTTTGTAACTATTATATTAGGATTTTTCAATATTAACGTCCCTTTTGTAAATGGTAGTGGCTGGTTTAGCATATTATTTAGCATATTTGTAGTAGGTATTGCTGCTTTAAACTTTATTATTGATTTTGACTTTATCGAGCAAGGTTCGCGAGCCGGTATTCCCAAATATATGGAATGGTATGGAGCTTTTGCATTAATGGTTACATTGATTTGGCTTTATATAGAAATTTTGCGCTTACTGGCTAAAATTAACGACCGTCGCTAATTTTACAAAAAAAACATACTTTTCTCAAAAGAAGTTCAAAAGGCAGCTATGTATTTTAATCATACATAACTGCCTTTTATATTATATCGTAATTTAAATCTAGCCACTTTGAGGGCTAACTACATAATAATCATCCACATAAGGATAGCTGTATGTGTAGTAGTTATTATAATATGGGGCATCAGAGCCGTCGTAATCGTTGTAATAATATGGTGCATATCCATAACCGCCATATCCTCCGTAACCACCATAACCATAGCCGTGGCCATTCCAACCATGCCCTCCATGAAAGTGTCCACCATGTCCACCATGCCCTCCATGAAAGTGTGCGCCATGCCCACCGTGCCCTCCATGGCCACCGTGTCCGCCACCATGCCCTCCGTGTCCTCCACCACCATGGCCACCGTGTCCACCACCGCCATGACCACCACCGTGTCCACCGCCGCCATGACCACCACCTCCATGCGCTTGTACCATTCCAAACGGCATTAATAAAGCCATGAACATAATAATTCCAACTAACCAATGTTTAAAATTTGAGTACATATACCCTCCCATTTTACACTTAATTTAACCTCTCACCTAATGTATAGTTTGAAAAGCCCTTTTACTGCCTATCCCCAGCCAGAGACATTTGTCAAAAATCATTTTTTCAAATTATGTCTAAAGTGAGCTAACCATTTATCCAAATTAACACTAATAGTAAATCTAATTACCACTCAACTATTATTATAAAATTAATTATTAACTTTGTCAAAAAAATTAATATAATTAATTATTTAGCCTTGTTGCACAGTGGCCTTCATGTGAAATTTGAAATAGTATGTAAATAAAAAATGCATAATCAAGGAGATGCACAAGTGGCAGAGCAGATGTTAGACAAATTACCATTTAACATAAAATCTGTTAGAGGTGATGGGGCTTATGATGCGGACTGCTTTCGGAAGAAAGTGCATGCCAAAAGAGGAGTATGCATTCTGCTCCACTAAGAGATGCAGCATATAAGGGCTTAGATATAGGCTGGGAAAAAGAACGAGATACTGAGATAAGTGAGCATTTAAATAGATAGCCATAGTTTTATGTTATGAAGGCTATTATGCAACAAGGACCAAAAAATCGTAATTAAAAATTTTATAAATACAAATTTGATTAATTTAATTTAATTGGATTTATTTGAAGTTATGTTTTATAATTGGTTAAATGATAAATAATGTGAGTGTTTTTTATATGAATGGTTTGATAAGTATAAAAATTAGCGACAGTCAATTTTTTAATATAGAAGATAATGAACTAACTATTGGTAGCCGCAAAGAAATTGGCATATTGGAGCTTACTGACTTTGTAGCAAAAAATATATTTACTAAACTTAATCAAACAAAACTAGAAAATGATCAGTATCAGGTGCTATACTATAACCTGGAATTTATTAAAACCAAGATTGGTAAACACAATAATGCTTGGTCTGTTAAATTGGCTAATTGGCTGGGCTTAAATATTCTGATTAATGAACTTGGCCTGGATAAATATAGTTTTTTTTCCAATCTTAAAATTTGCGATACTCGCATAATCGACAGTTTCATTAATGAGCAGGTGATAAAAAATTTAATAGCCGAAGGTTTTAATGGGGACGTAATCACGAGTATTTTAGATTTTATTAAGAAACCTGAGCATGATTCGCTTTCACTTTATAATCTTTCCTTAACTAAAATACCGACTACCATATTTACACATCCGGCTTTTTCTCGTCTTAAGACACTAGATCTTTCTGGAAATCGGTTGGCTACTTTGCCAGCCGAAATTGGCAATCTGGCTAATTTGCGAGAGTTATATCTTAGTAATAATAGATTGACTAGTTTGCCAGCCGAAATTGGTAAGCTGACTAATTTGCAAAAATTAAGTCTTTCTGGAAATCAGTTGGCTACTTTGCCAGCCCAAATTGGCAAGCTGACTAATTTGCGAGAATTATATCTTTTTGATAATAACTTGACTACTTTGCCAACCGAAATTTGCAATCTGGCTAATTTGCAACGATTAGATCTTTCTGTAAATCAGTTGACTGCTTTGCCAGATGAAATTGGCAATCTGACTAATCTGCAGTCATTAGATGTTTATGGAAATCAGTTGACTGCTTTGCCAACCGAAATTGGCAATCTGGCTAATTTGCAACAATTAAATCTTCGATCTAATAGATTGACTACTTTGCCAGCCGAAATTGGCAATCTAAATATGTTAAGTAGGTTGGATCCTACATACAATAGATCTTTAACAGGTCTTCCTGCTGAAATTTTAAGATTACCTCAAAGATGTACAGTGAATTTAACAGGCTGCGACTTATCGCAAACCGTATTGAGTAATTTAAGGCAAGCTACTGATCAGCCAGGCTATCGTGGACCGACCTTCAGTTATTCTATGGAAGCAAGAGGTGTGGTAGATGAGCGCACTGCGGAAGAGTTGTTAAAAGAACTCTTTGAAAAAGTTAAGCGAGGATATGATTCAACATTACTAGAGCGCATATCAAAAAATACAAGTGAAGAGAACCTCAAAAGCTTGCGTACTTGGCTGTCTAGATTATCTTCAATGAAAGATTATCAATCAGGGCAACCTTGGCTACCGGCTAAAATTTTAAGTTTTTTAAATTTAGCGATAGAAGATAAAAATTTTAGCGATAAATTTTATGCCATTATTAATGGTGCTGCTGACACCTGTGGCGATCGAATGGCTCTCTCAGTAATAAAGTTAGGGGTGGCTTATCAATTAACACAACCAATGGAAATAAAGGCATTGGCTGAGTTCTTGAAAAGAGGGGTGTGGGCGATGGACCTTTTAGAGCAATGTGCTCGTCAAAAGGTACCTACACTTAGATTTTTTGATGAAGTGGAGGTCTATTTAGGTTATCCCGTGATGTTAAAAGATAAGCTCCAATTACCAATCGATATTAAAGAGATGCTTTATTTTCGCTGTAGTGCTCTGACAGAGAGCGATTTGAAGGATGCCTTTGTTTATGTGAATGGTACTATTAGCAATAAGGAGGCATTCTATGACTTCCTCAGTAAAAATGAGTTGTGGCTAGCTGCATTAGCTAAAAACTATAGTATTGAATATCAAGAGATTGTTAAAGAAAAAGAAAGTGCTGAAAGTTTTGAAGATCCTAATTACGAAGCTATAGGGAAGACTTTTAATGATGGCATGCTGGCTTTGACTAAGAAGGCCTTAGAAGCTTAAGCTCTTCACATTTCAATATGAGACTGTCAGAAAGGTTTGTTTCCAATCTGAGAACTCTTTGCTTTTTGAATTTCATCAATAAATCCTAATTAAAAATTTTATAAACACCAAATTTGGTTAATTTAATTTAATTTGATTTGATTTATTTGAAGTTGTATTTTATAATAAATTAAATGATATATAATATAGGTGTTCTTTATATGAATAGTTTGATAAACAAAAAAATTGAAAATAATCAATTCTTTAATATCGAAGGTAATGAACTAACTATTGGTAGCAGCAAAGAAATTGGCATAACGTCTATTA
>JABDGQ010000003.1:33693-136331 GCA_013285965.1 Chlamydiota bacterium | reverse complement strand
ATAGTATAGTTATTGTGGGGGCTAATAAAGTCGATAAACGTGTGTATTATATTGATCCTCAAGATGGAAGTAACCCTGCTCAGCCTGATTCAGCAAAGGTATATGCTACTTCTTATGAAACATTGAGAAAAAATATTGTTACAATCTATAACCTTAAAATAGTTGCACCATCGAGTCCCTATGCTTTTATAGAAATTAATTCTAATGGGCCTAATAAATATGCTTTACATGGCAATCCACGTATTAATTATTTATAATATCATGATTTAAAAATAGCTAAATTTCCAAATAGAATTATCGCTTAATTTAACAAATTTACCACGGAGATATAAATTAAATATTTAACCTTAATTTTGTGATTTTAATCCTTAAAATGTTCTCGGTCTTCAACTTTTAATTGTCTGAATAACCAATGAAAAATAGGGGAAAATATAATAGCAAGAATTAGAATAAAGCCGCCACCCCCAATTAGCGAGTAGATCGAAACAAAAATTTTGCCATCTCTAGTATGAGGGTCGTTTAATGTCCCCACACCAGAGACAATCATAGAGGCATTAACATAACTATCAAGCCAGTCTGTTTTTTCAAAGTGATGATAACCTATGGTACCAACACCCAGTATGATCGCCAAGATAATAAAACCAATCACTAAATTGCGCAAAAAATGTAAAAAAAAATAGGCCGCTGTATGTTCGTGCTGCTTTGGGGGTAAATTCATATTTTTTCTTATAGTTTTAAAACAATTTTTAAACAATTATCTTTCTTTTTAAAAAATACCATAAGCCTATGGTGCATATTCTAAAGGTAGTGTATGAGTGATAGTGCAATTAGACTCCCTTATAAAGAAATCTGCTTAAAATTACTTTGCCTATTTTAACAAATTCAAGCTAGTTATTTGCGCAAATATTTCAAATTATGCATAAGATGAAGTTAATAATGCATTTTAAAGACTTTCATTAGTGCCCTTATCTCGCTGATACCAATATTTGATGAGGATAAGAGTAAATAGGAACGTTCTTTTTTGGATTGATATCTTTTCCAATATTCTTTACGTTTCTTAAATTTAAAGATAATACTGACCATTTTATAAACAAATTTGACAAATGGAGCACTATACTTTAAACCATTTATTTCACTTAAATAATCAACTGGTTGAGATCCTTTGGTTAAAAAAGAGCAGTTTTCTTTTTTTAGAAGGGTGAGCACAGATGCCATCATAAACTCTGAGGTATCATGGAAAGCAGAAGGATCGGTAATAAAAAACTTAAGTAACCAACCTTTTTGCGAGCCGATTTGACTCAACATAGCCATAGAGGTAATTGTATTTCCATCCTTAACATAAAACCATCGTTTTCCCAAATGAGTTTCAAAAAAGTTTAAATGTCCCAAATGTAAACCTAGACCTTTTTTGCCCTTTAGCCACTTATTACTCAATTCAGCAATGCCATTTTCTATTTCGTTATCAAAGGGGATATATTCATGAAAAGTTAATCCATGTTGAATCGCTTTTTCGACTCTATGATGAAGTCTATTGCTTTTGAATATTTGATTGAGTTGCGGATCAAAAATTAATTCCTCACAAACCTCAATTAAAATTGGACAATATTGTTGTACAAAGCGGGCAAATTTTTCTGATACAATAACGTATATGATTTTTAAACCAGCACCATGACAATATTGATGAAAGGCGTAAGTCAAGGCTTCTAGTTCACTGATTGGGCATATAGGGTCCCCTATAATAATTGCGCATTTGAATTCAACCCGATAAGAAATATATCCTAAACAATCGGGTATTTGAAAAAAGTTACACGGATAATCAAACATTGCTTCAGATGCAGCAGAACCATAGCGGATAAATAGCTCTCTCTCTAATGTACTTGCTTCTCTCATCTGCTTTTTTACCCCTAAACCATTTATTAAAATAATTAATTGATAATTTATTTTATGAATGGTTGCGAGATTTTAAGCAACAGTGTAAACGTTCAATAGCTTCTTTAATTTGTGGTCGCAGAGCAAAAGCGCTAAAACGCAAAAAACCTTCACCAGCAGGGCCAAAGCCACTACCTGGAGCACAAATAATATGCGCTTTTTCTAAGAGCATGTCAAATGCATCCCACGAGCTCATATTTGGAAATTTTACCCATAAATATGGGGCGTTAATGCCACCGTATACTTGATAGCCAAACTCTTTAAAGGTGCTGTGTAACATAGAGACGTGCTCCATGTAGATATCAATAATGCCTTGAATGTACGGTTGATTTTTAGGTTGCAAAACAGCCATGCCGCCCGCTTGAGCAATATTAGAAGCGCCATTGAAAAAAGTAGTATGCACACGCATCCAATCGCGATGTACTGAAGATTTATCTTCAAAGCATAATTCCTTTGGTACCACGCTCCAACCCAAACGAATACCTGTAAAACCAGCCATTTTTGAAAATGAACCTAATTCAATAGCCACTTCCCTTGCCCCTGGTATCTGATAAATCGATTTAGGAATGTTTTGATCGCGGATGTAGGCAGCATAGGCGCTATCATAGATTATTATAGCATTATGACTTTTTGCAAATTCCACTAACTGCGTTAATTGTTCTGTAGTAGCTGCAGCACCGGTCGGGTTGTTTGGCGAACAAAAATAGATTAAATCGACCGGTGGTGTGTTAGCAAGCGAGGGGAAAAAATCATTTTCTGGTGCACATGGCATGTAGACAAACCCTTGATAGCCTTTTGCCTTTGCATTATAGTGAGAAGATTGTCCTAAAACAACCCCGGTGTCAACATAAACTGGATACGATGGATCTTGAACTGCCACACGTACCTGGCTGCCAAACAATACTTGTAAACGGCCAATATCACAATTAGTGCCATCAGAAATGAAAATCTCATCTTGCTCAATTTTACTTCCATAAAATTTGGTGGACAACAAATGACGCAAATCAGCTTCACCCTCTTCAGGACCATAACCTCGATAACCTGCTAGCGTACCTAATTCCTGAGCTGTTTGTGCTAAACTATTTGCAATCTGCTCTGGAAGTGGTTGAGTCGTGTCACCGATTCCAAGACTAATGAGGCGTGCTTGTGGATTTTTTTTTATAAATTCATGTTTGCGCCTGATTATTTCAGGAAAAAGATAGCCTGCGTGCAATTTGGCTACATGTGGATTGCGTTTAACCATATCTACCTTGTGATGAATTCACTGCCATTTAACCATGTTTGTGGCAATTGATTGATGATTGTTTTTAAATTTTGTAAATTAGATTTTGATAGCGAACAAAGTGGCAATCTGCAGCCTCCTGAGGGCATATTTTGCAATTGCATTGCCGCTTTGATGGGCATGGGGTTGGTATCTATGCTAGTCATGGAAAAATAAGGAAGTAGTTGCTTATGCCAAGCTTGCGCAAGCTTAAAGTCGCCTTTTTGCGCAGCTGCTACAAGTGCTTGCATGGGGCCAGGGAGTAGATTGCTAAGTACTGAAATAATACCATGACCACCGATGGACATTAATGGTAACGTCATGGCGTCGTCCGCAGATAATACACAAAAATTAGGCACTTTACCCATTATTTTATCAAATATTTCATTAACATGAGCCACGCCACTTCCTTCTTTGATGGCAAAAATGGTGGGCAAATTCACTAAGCGCTCCAATGTACTGATTTGGAGATGTTGGCCCGTTCTAGTAGGTATATTATACAAGCAGATCGGTAGGCTAACTGCTTTGCTGATAGCCGCATAATGTGCATACAATCCTTCTTGACTAGGGCGATTATAATAGGGCGTAACGATTAAAGCCGCATCAGCCCCAAGATTCTGTGCACGATGCGTAGCATCGATTGTAGCTTGCGTGGAATAACTTCCGGTACCAACTGTTAAAATGGCCTTATTTTTAACTTCTTGCACGGCAATTTTTATGACTAATTCTTTTTCAGCCTCAGTTAGTGTAGGGGCTTCTCCAGTGGTTCCTAAAACTACAACACCCTGTACACCATGTTGCAACTGCAAACGTAAATTATGGCGTAAACCATCTTCATCAATCCTACCAGCCTGATCAAAGGGGGTTATTACAGCTGTGTGCAAACCAACAAATTTCATCTCATTCTCCTTTTAATGGTCCGATTATATCTTGCAGTGTGAAAAAACCAGTACGCGTTTTCAACCACTGGGCAGCCAACAAAGCCCCCTGAGCAAAGCCATCGCGTGAATGGGCCTGGTGTGTTATTGTAATAGTATCAACAGGGCTATCAAAATAAATAGTATGCGTTCCAGGCATATGTCCACAGCGAACACTTGCAAAATTCAAATCCGCAAGGCGTGGCATCTGTTCTTTAATTTGATATGCTAATGATTTAGCAGTACCTGATGGGCTATCTAACTTAGTTTTGTGGTGAAGCTCCAATGCACTAACATCGTAATCGGTCCACGGCTGCATTAAGGCTGCGGCATAGGCAACTATTTGTGAAAATAAATAGACACCAATAGAAAAATTAGGAGCATATAGACAACCTATTGGCCTATCTGCAATCATTTTTTGTAAATCTGCTAAGCGCTCTTCCCAACCAGTCGTACCGATCACTATGGGAACGGCTCTTTTTATGCAATGTGAAAGATGATCAAAAACAGCATCAGCAGTGCTAAAATCAATAGCTACATCCGCCTGAGATAAATCATCCCAGTGGCAAAAATTTTTTGAAGCACGCACAACTATACTGTGACCATTTTTGATAGCAATTTGCTCAATCAATTTTCCCATTTTGCCATATCCAAGCAACGCTATTTTCATTTTAACCCTTAGTTTTTAGATTTTTAGTCTTGCGCATGACACCACGGTTTTAAAGTATTGGATTTGATAATAGGATCATTAGGCGGAGCAGATTTTACTAAAAGCAAATCCCAAAGTCGATTCATTTTATCTTTTTGCCCGCTGTTCAATGGATAAATGATTAAAAAACCATCATCATTGCGAGAAAATGCCGAATCAGTCCAATTGGCCGAACCATTAATCAAGATAGTATCATCGATAAGAGCAAATTTATGATGCAACAATTCACAGCCAGTGTTCATACGCACAGGTATTTTAGCGGATTCCAAAAGAGCGACCACCTTTGCTCCCGCACCCTTACCAGCATAACGATCGATTACTGTTTGTACCTTTACACCACGTTTGGCCGCTTGGATTAATTCGTTAGCAAAATCAGTGCGTGTCCAGGTAAACATGGCCACTTTAATACTTTTTTTAGCCGTACGAAATAATTTTAGGCAACGCTGCACAGCTGTAGTATTTGGCAACATCCACAACTCCACATGCTGATCGGCAGCTTGTGTGATAGTATGTGGAGGCTCAACGGCAAGTCCTCCTTCCTCATCCATACCACGAATGTATTTAGTCAATTTTGCCGCTAAAATGGGGTGTTGTAGAGCAACAACTAAGTTGCCATGCTCATTAAACGAGCTGGGAGTAAAATTGGCCGAACCTATTAAAAGATAAGTGTCATCAACAATGATGATTTTTGCATGCATTAATCCTTTACCAATTCGTTTTATAAAAAGAGCATTTGGCAAGTATTTCCACACCCCTTTACAAGCTTTAGCATCACCTATGATGAATACTGAAACGTTATTTAAACTTTTTTTATGCAATGCCTGAATAATTTTTTGATCAGTCAACGAATAGATAGCCACAATGATCGAGTGTTGCGCTTTCTCAATAGTCTGTAAGTAAAGATTAGTTAAATTATCGTCTAGTTGGTTTGCATACAATTCAAGCGGTTGTTTTGCTGAAGGAAGAACGACACTACTTGTTTGGCTATGCACATGCGCAGCTAACACATACAATGTCCATGATAAGAACGTAATAAGCAGACTTGAAAATGAGAGACGCGACAATTTTTTAAGCACGCCACCACCAGCGCGTCGTTTCACCATTAAAGCCACTCCATAAGCATTTGCTGCAAACTAGTGTGTCTTTTTTGCATATCATCTTTTTTCACTGCCATGGCCAATGCTTTTTTCGTTCCTACAAGCACCACCAATTTTTTACCACGTGTCACAGCAGTGTACAGTAGATTACGATTTAACAACATGAAATGACTACTATGCACAGGTATAACTACACACAAACATTCACTACCCTGAAATTTATGAATCGATACAGCATAAGCTAATACTAGCTCGTCAAGATCGGCATAATCATAGCTAACTGCCCGCCCATCGAAAAGAACCACTACATTTTGCTCGCTCACATCAATGGTTTGTACAAATCCTATATCGCCATTAAACACTTCTCGTTTGTAATTATTGCGAATTTGCATCACCTTATCGCCCACTTGAATTTTTTGCCCGTAACGGATTAGCGCTTTTTCTTGTGGGTTTAAAGTCTGTTGTAGCATTTGATTGAGATTTTCTGTCCCAATCACCCCTTTCTTCATTGGTGCAAGAACTTGAATATCTATATGTGGATTGAATCCATAACGGTGCGGAAGGCGTTGAGCCACCAATTTAACAATGGTATTAGCAATATCTTGATTTTCATTAACTTCCATAAAGAAAAAATCACTTTCTTTTCCATTGTGTAGACGGGGGAAAAGGCCGGAATTAATGCGGTGAGCATTAGTGACAATATAAGAACCAGCCGCTTGACGAAAAATTTCATTTAAGATTACCACTGGCAAACATAATGAGCTGATCATATCTTTAAGTACACAACCAGGTCCCACACTAGGCAATTGGTTTATATCGCCGACAAAAACAATTCTGGCCGTTGAAGGAAGTCCTTTAAGTAGCGAATACATTAAAAATGTATCAATCATGCTGGCTTCATCGACTATAATTAAATCGCAGTCAAGTGGTGATTTGTGATCGCGTTTAAATTTACCGGCTTTGAAATCAAATTCAAGTAAACTATGTATAGTAGAAGCATGATGTTTGGTAATTTCACTCATCCGCTTTGCGGCTCTACCGGTGGGCGCCACTAAAAAAACTTTGCTGGTTAATTTCATAGTGATGGCTAAGATAGCATTAGTAATGGTACTTTTGCCAGTACCAGGACCACCAGTAATAATTAAAATTTTTTCAGAGATTGCCGCAGTTATCGCCTGAAGTTGTTTATCGGCTAATTCAATCGTCAGTTGCTCTTGTACCCACTTTAAGGCACGTTCAGCATCGATTGTGCGAATAGTGCTGTTTTCAATTTTCAAGCGACGCAATTCTTTGACAATTCCTATTTCAGAAAAGTAACTAGAAATTAACCAAGCATAAAGTCGTGAAGAGCCACTGACGATTATTTCTTTTACTTCTAAACGGCCTTCTTCTTTTAAAAAAGGGATGCGCTCTTGTATTATTCCTTGTGACACTTCTAAGGTGTTCTCGACAGCTATTATCAATTCATCCACTGGATAACAAACATGCCCATCACCTGCCAATTCAAGCAAAGTATATTCAATACCTGCATCTAAACGTTGCGGTGAATCAACACCAACGCCCATTTTTTGAGCTAAAAGATCGGCTGATTTGAAGCCCACGCCAAAAATATCGCGTGCCAGCGCATAAGGATTTTTTTGAACTTGACTTATGCTTTGTTGTCCGTACTTTTTGAATATTTTTTGCGCAAAAGCTGGACTCAATCCATAGCTTTGCAAAAATATCATCACATCGCGAATCGATCTTTGATCTTGCCAACAGGTTTTGATTTTCTCGATGCGCTTAGGCCCAATGCCCTCGATTTGAAGCAATTTATCTGGTGCATTTTCAATAATATTGAGCGTTTCTATCCCAAATAATTCGACTATGCGATTAGCGTAACGGGGTCCGATACCTTTAATTAGACCTGAGCCTAAATATTTACGAATACCAATAAGATCAGCTGGGGCTTCAATTTGAAAATTATTTACTTCAAACTGTCGACCATGTACTAAATGATTTTTCCACTGTCCAAAACAACGTACTGTTTCCCCTGGTTGAATGCCAGGCAAAATACCGACAATGCAGACAAGCTCAATACCAAATTTTTGTTTGAGTTGGGCAATTGTATAACCATTTTCATGATTATGAAAAGTCAATCTTTCAATATAACCGCTAATTTGTTCCATAATGCTGCACAACTCTAGGTCTAAGGCTTTTCAGTAAGAGACGATGCATGGGGTAATATTAGGTTTTATTAATGAACGCGACAATATCACACCACCCACAGCAATATTAGGATAACAAAAAACATCTTGACCGATTAAAGTACCTGGATTTGTAACAGCATTACAACCTAATTGCGAGCGATCTCCAATAATAGCACCAAGCTTGCGCATATTGGTTTCAATACAAATACTTCCAGAGCGTATTTTAATGTATTTTTTGTCGATACGCACATTAGCACATTTTGAACCGGCTCCTAAATTAACCCCATTTCCAATAATAGAATCACCTAAATATGCAAAATGGGCCGCATGCGAATGATTCATCAAAATGGTATTTTTTAGCTCTGAACCATGTCCAACCACGCAATGATCGCCAATTAATACATTCCCTCTTATGTAGGCATCATGGCGTACCTCACATCCTTTTCCAATGATGCAAGGACCTTTAATGTAGGCCCCTGATTCAATACGTGAACCTTCTCCAATAAAAATTGATTCCGGATTTATAAGATGGGCCAATTGAGAAACCTCACCTAATACAACACCCAAAGTTTGTTTTTTTAAATAATTCTCTAAGCGTTGCAAAGCTATCCAAGGATAGGGGTCATCTTCAAAAAGAATGGCATGGGCAAACTGTTGCAAAGAAAAAAAGTAAGATGATACGTTAATCATTGAAAGGGATCCGTAAAAACTATAAACAACAGACTTTAAGATGGCACTAGAACAATAACTTTTGCTCTCTTTAATTACAATCTGTTTTCACAAACTTTACTTTTAGTCTCAATGCACGCAAAAGGCAATTTATTGTGGCCTTGTTGCATAATAGCCCTTCAGGCTAGGATATTTTGTAACAAGGTCTAATTGATAACATTAATTGCGTCAAACAGCTTTAAAAACAATTGTTTGCTCTATTTATTACGAACTAATGATCTAATAACAAATGCTAACTTCCATCATATCCACTTTTTCTAAAATGCCTTTTGAATACTTGTCTGCAAAAAATAATAGTGTAATGTCTTTGAAATTTTTGCCAATAGACTTGTTAGTCAAAAGCAAATATGGGCTGGCAGAATTCTATGTCAATATTAGTGTTAGACTTTGTGCATATTGCAAAGCTGTCACTACTTTTAAGAATTTATTAGCTTCAATTATTAAAATCGAAAATACAAAAAAATTTCACTTATTAAATATTAAGCTAGCCTCAGAGATATTTTTAGCCATAAAAGTAGCTCAAACTTTCGATAAAGAAAGTTATTTAAGTAAGCATATCATCGAGCGCTGTAATGTTATTGTTTTTATTTTTTATCTCTGCCAACTTTCGCTAACTAAAGAAAATTCTGTTGTATTAAAAACGTTTGTACAAATTGCAAGAGTAGGCATTTATAATAGCCACGTTTTATTAGTAAGAGAAAAAAAATTATTAATCGCTGCCAAAGGCCAATACTTATTGCCAATTGGTAAAAAGATTAGCTCAGGAGAATTTGGCATAGTGCACAGTATTCCGCAATTAGCATGCTTGATAGATAGACCGAGATCTGTCATAAAATTAGCCCGTTATGGCGATTGTTCAATGTCTATTAAAAATGAATTTGATATATTAACTAAAATTAATCCTAAAGGTACTGTAGTTGGTATTCAAATACCGCCATATGAATTAATATACGCTGCAAATCCTGCTCTTATAGGGTATTTAGCTGTAAAATATGAGCGTGATTACCTCACAGACAAGTTTGAAAAACCACCTTTAGAAGAACGTTTAGCTGAATTTGCCCAATTATTGAGCGGTTTACATCATTTGCATGTAAATAATATTGCTCATCAAGACATTAAATTAAGCAACATATTAGTTAGAAAAGATGAACGTGGCAATAAATTAGTTCATTTAGCCGATTTTGGGAATGCCGTTGATTTTTCAATGCATTCACCTGAAGCACAAGCTAGCCTAGAACGCTACGATATATGTCAATTAGGAAAAGTTTTCATGGATGTTCTTGGAGGAGCTTATCCAATAGATTTAGAAAACTTATTTACATATTTAATGATGAGAGACTTCGACAAGACCCCTACAGCAACAGGGGCTTTGGCAATATTGAATACAATATTACAAAAAATTAACAACAAAAACTATTTCAACAAAATTAAAAATGTTTAAACCTGAGTTTTGAGTGTGCTTAACAATTTATTTTTATATGCAACATATATCATCAATGCAGATACTGATAATCAAGAAAAAAACATTTCCTCTTACAATAATCCTTTGCGTCTACATTTACTAAAAGACGATGATCGTTTTGCCATAGCGATACATCCACTCGCCAGAGGATATTTTCAAATTTTTAATGAAATAATCATCTTTTTTAAAAAATTATTAGGTAAAATTATTGAAATTAAAGATGAGCAAAAAAATAGATTGTTAATAAGTGTTAACAGTGCAGCAAATCGCTTATACTTAAAGCCGCAAGAAATACAAAATTTAGCTTCCTTAAACAATCCCATCCAATGTTTAAGGAAGCGAGCCCGAATTATTGCATATGCATTTAGCGTGGCACAACAAAAATGTTTTCTCGATAATAAAATATTTACTAAGCTAGTTCAGCAGATTGAAGTTGCCGTCGATGATAATAACTACACTCACAAAATAAGGTTCGATGAAATTGATTATTTAGTCACTCCGCAAGGAAAACATTTGTTAGCTATTGGTAGTAAGCTTGCCGAGGGGGCTTTTGGCTGCATACATTCTGTTTCTAATATAACGGACTTAAAAGTTGATTCGACTATGGTCTTAAAATTAACACAAAAACCTCTCACAGCCAACTCTATTAAGAAGGAACTTACTATATTATCGCGCCTTAATCCACGCGGTGATGTTATCGGAATTCAACTACCTCCTTATGAACTTTTAAATATAGCTGATGATTTACAAGTTGTTGGCTATATTGCCAGAAAGTATGATTTGGATTATCGAGATGATATTTTCAATTTTACTTCTTATAAAGAAAGGTTATTAGAATTTAGACAATTGCTAATGGGTCTAGCATTTTTGCACCTAAATAATATTGTGCATGGGGACATTAAAGCCGATAACATTTTAGTAAAAAGGACGAATAATAGTAAATTTGTACATTTGGCTGACTTTGGAAATGCAATAGATTTATTAGAAAATTCTAATCTTGAGCAAGAGAAGCAAAATGCACTTAAAAAGAAAGATATTTATGAACTAGGCTTAGTTTTTTTAGAAATTTTAGCAAAAAACTCTCACCATCACAATAAAAGCTGTATTAAATTAGAACAGCTCATAAGTTTAATGTTGCAAAAAGATTATAAAGTCAGACCAACCGCTAGTGAAGCACTCGCTAGGTTAGAAAGTATTATTTTAGAGGAAGAGAATTAATCCCCCTCTTCTTTCCGATCTTGTACTTCCTCAGGGCTCATCGCTTCCTCTCTCTCATAATATTCATCATCCTCATTATCTCCTCGCACATCTTCAGAGGTCATAAATATCTTTGAAAATGGAAGGTCACTCTCCTCATCATGATCAAAATTAAGTGGTTTGGGCTCATCGGGATTAATATTTTTTTTCTTGTGCATCTTAATTATCTCCTTATAAATTAAACTTTAATCAATAGCTAACCAATTACGTCGATTACTTCGCATTCTTTTTAGTGGTGATTTCTTTCTAATGGCAGAAGGTTGAAATGGTTTTAAAAAATCATCATAAAAATCTTGTGCAGGCAATTGTGAAGGATGGTCCAAAGCTTGCTGCAAAACTTTGCGTTGTTTTTGCACTACTTCCCATTGCTCAAAAGTTTTAAAATTACTTGGATCATCTAAATATCCCAGCATTGATTCTACTGATCTACCTGTTTTGCTTGCCATTGCATTGATAAAAGTTCTGATTTCATCATTTAATCTTTTTGATTCGTTAATTAACTTTTTTAATTCTGAAGAGCTTTCAGAGATGTTTTTAGAATCGCTTTTAATTTCACTGTTCTTTGGAATAGCCGAGTTAGAGTTCTTTTTAGTTATCTTTTTATCTGTATCGCTTTGCTCCATAACAAGCCTCCTTAAGATATGCTATTTTTATTTTAACAAAAAAATCATTTTTAGATTTCATATATATGAAAAAAATTATGAAATTTAATTTTTTTGGCAAAAATCAAATTAACCATTTCACTAATGGTTGTGCGTTGGAAATTTATAATTTCATTTGCAATGATAGCAAAAAATGTGACAATTATTGAAATTAATAGAGTTAGGCGTTATATTTCTTCTGCAGAGTGATAAAAAAAGTGTGAGTCAGTTTTATCATTATTAAGAACGCTCTTAATTTTGAGAGCTTCTAAAAAATTGAACGCTATTTCAAGCAAAAGGTTTGAAGATGAGTTATTTAAATGAATTCCTGAAGCAAATCCATACTCGTAATTTCCAAAAATTCCTCGTGCTGTGGGAAGAATATAGCATGAACGATACTGTGGATACGGAAGAATTTATTCAACTGCTCAAAGCAATAAAAAATTCTGATTTTGCTGAGCGTTTTGGAAAGTTAGTAGAAAATGCCTTACCACTCTGGAAACTTATAGAAAACCAGCAAGACTCTTACGAAGTACTACGACTATTAGTTGATCTTCAAACAGTCAATACGCCAGCCATAGGCGACCTGGTAATGCAAACTTTGCAAAACAAATATGGTACCGACCCCAAATATAACGAACGTTTGCGTTTAATTGGTCTGCGCAACAAAGATTCATTTCAACATGCATTATCTAAGTATGACTTAGTATCACATTTTGCTAAAAGCAATATGGTCTTTCACAACGGTGGCTGGGGTACAGGCGAAATTGTCGAAGTTTCTTTTATTCGCGAACATGTGGTAATTGAATTTGAAAATGTCGCCGGTCGTAAAGATCTTTCCTTTGCAAATGCTTTCAAGACACTAATTCCTTTATCGGCTGATCATTTTCTAGCACGTCGTTTTGCCAATCCCGATTTATTAGAACAAGAAGGTTGTGCTGATCCCTTAGCTTTAATCAAACTGCTATTACGTGATATGGGACCAAAAACAGCTGGTGAAATAAAAGATGAATTATGTGAATTAGTAATTCCTGAGAAAGATTGGACCAAATGGTGGCAGGGGGCACGCTCAAAATGTAAAAAAGATTCGATGATTGCCACTCCTGAAACACTAAAAGAACCATTTTATTTACGCAAAGCCAGTGTTTCAGCTGAACAACGTTTTCAGAAAAACATTTCCGATAAAACTGATATTAATCAACTTATTCAAACCAACTATAGTTTTGTACGCGATACCCCTCAAGCATTAAAAAATACAGAAACCAAAGAAATGCTCCAACAGCAACTCAAAGGTTTGCTTGAAAATCCACAAACTAACAATAATCAACAATTACAAATATATTTACTACTAGAGCAATTTTTTGACTTTGATGCTGAAGAACAAATAGCGCAGCGTATTAGACGCGAAAATGATTTGGAAGGGATGATTACGGCTATCGATGTAATTGCATTGAAAAAGCGCGCTTTAGTAGCCATCAAAGATTATCGAGAGGATTGGGTAAATCTTTTCCTAAAACTGCTTTTAAAACTTCCCCAAACGCAATTGCGTGACTATTTATTGCGCGAATTAAACCAGACACAACATCGCGCTTTATTAGAACGGACAATCCAAGAAAATCTTTTGGATGATCCTAAACGCTATCCAGAAATTTTTATTTGGTATTTCCAAAAATTAGTAAATTCTAGCTCTAACGACCTACCGTTTCAAAATCCTGATGATTTGGGCCGTTTTTTTGAAAACTTTTTTATTTTATTTCAAGCTTTGGAAACACAACCATCTCAGCGCGTTTTATTGAGAAAAATGTACACGATGATCTCAAGCAAACGCTATGAGTTAATTCGTGAATTGTTGCAAGGAAAGAGTTTAGAGTATACCAAAGAATTTTTGCTTTTGGTTTCCAAATGTCAATCATTGACTGATCATGATGTTAAGATTCTCCGCTCTTTAGCTGAAGTTGTCCACCCCTCACTTGCTCCCATCAAACAAAGAAAAGGAGCCGCAGTTGAAGAAGATGGCGAAATATTAACGACTGCTGCTGGTTACTTAAAGATTCAAGAACGCATTCGCCACATTGGAACTGTAGAAGTCATTGATAATGCCAAAGAAATTGAAGCTGCTCGTGCTTTGGGAGATCTGCGCGAAAATTCGGAATTTAAATTTGCACAAGAACGTCGTGCACGTCTTCAAACTGAGCTAAAGACACTTTCAAAGCAACTTAATCAAGCGCGCATTATGTCAGCTGAAGATGTACCTGCTAATGAAGTGGGCTTTGGTTGTATCGTGAAAGTTAACGATGCCAAAGGAAATGCTAGTTCTTATACTATATTAGGTCCTTGGGATGCTGACCCTGAGCAAAATATCTTATCTTTTAATTCTAAATTTGTTCAAACAATCATTGGAAAAAAAATTGGCGAAAAGTTTTTATTGCGTGACGAAGAATTTTGTATAGTGGATTTGAAAAACTTTTTTAATAACTAGATTAAATGCCTAAGGCAATGGATATTTTTAATGGAAATTATATTGGCCACTGGCAACGTACATAAGATTCGCGAATTTCGTGCTATCTTTCGTGCTCTGCCACACTTTGAATTAATTTCCCTTTATGATAATGCTACTTACATTCCACCAGAGGAAACTGGTAAAACTTTTAAAGAAAATGCCATCTTAAAAGCTATGCATGCCGCTGAGCATTTTAAAAAGCTAGTTTTAGCAGATGATTCAGGTTTAGTAGTACCTGCCTTAAATGGAGTTCCTGGGGTATATTCACAGCGGTATGCTGGCCCAAAGGCAACAGATGTTGAAAATCGAAAAAAATTACTGGAAGAAATGCGTTCATTAGAAGATGAGCAGCGCGCCGCCTACTTTGAATGCTGCTTAGTTTTAGCCGATCAGAGTGGTGTAAAAAAAATAAGCGAGGGAATAGTCGAAGGGAAGATTTTGTCAGAAGAAAAAGGGGCTCATGGTTTTGGATATGATCCTATTTTTTTAAAAGAGGGCTATCAAAAAACTTTCGCACAAATTGATGAAAATGTTAAAAATCGCATTTCACATCGCTATAAAGCGTTTGAACGTTTGCTTCCCTATCTTGAAATGCTAAAAAGTTAGATTTTTTTGGCAAAAGGATTAAAAATGCATGCATTATTTCATTGATGGTTATAACGTGTTGTTTTTTTTACAACATGTTGACAATGATTTAAAGCATAGGCGTGAAAAAATTATCAGCAACTTAAATGAGCAAATCTCATTTTTAGCGTTAGATGTTTCCATTATCTTTGATGCTCATAAGCAAAAGCAATATTCTCGTCAATATCTTGATCAACTTGAAATTATTTACACCGATAGCCAAACAGCCGATGAATATATTTTAGAAGCATTATATAAAATTAAAAAACCTAAACAAGAGATTGTCGTTACCTCCGATAAACAATTAGCACGACAAGTGCGCGCGCTAAATGTCAAGGTAATGGAGGTGCCCGAGTTTTTGGAAGCCTTAAATACACGCTGTGAGAAAAAAAGAAAAGTCATTCAAGCTGGCATCTCTTCTAAATTAAACGCACAAGTAGCCAAAAATCAACTAGAACATTATTTACAAATTTTTGAAAATAGATGGCAAAAGTTAAAAAACAATAAACATTTTGATTAAAAGAAAAGAGAATTTTAACAAATGAATCTAATAAATGATAAAATTTTAAATTTTAATCTGCCTCCTGATTTTGATCTGCTGGGGAATTATCCTATTGCGGCCCTAATTGCTCAGTAAATTCTTTAAACCTTTGATTAAAAACCTCATTAAAAATTGGAAGATTAGGTCTATCATTGTCATCTGTAGACAACTTATCAATTGCAGCACAGTATCCTACACAAATGCACATTTTCAAATCGATAAGATATTTTTCAAAACCTTTGGCTACAATTGCCCCAAAAGGCTCAGTGTCGATGAAAGCTAATTTATTAACACCATTATGATTATATATTTTTATATTTCTTAAGCTAAAATCAGACAAGCCACTTTTTTCAAGCATTGTGCAAAATTGATTTGCCAGTAAACGCTGCTCACCCTCTGTAATGTTTAATTTATTTAAATTTTCAATATTAAGATCCAACAGATTTGGCACTTCTCTAACAATTACAAGATAAGCATTTTGATCTATTTGTGCAGCTGATGAACGTGGTTTATTATCAAATTTTTTTAACTTTAAATCATTAATGCGATGGATATATTTCTCCGGAATAAAAATGCGATCCAAGTTATGTTCTTGCGCAATTTCTGCCATCTTGCGCGCCATCACTACACGCAATAAATTTTCATGAGGAGTTACTTGCGTAGTTAACTCACCATAGTCGACAAAACGAGTTTTACTTTGATGTTTTTTTAATAACCAGCAACCTAGATTATCATCAATTAATTTTATAACACTAGCACTTAAAAAGCGGTTTTCAGGCTCATTTAGAGGTACACCTCTCTCAATTTGAACAGCCCAGGCCCAAATTTCTTTATTCACTAATGCATCAACCGCCTGGGCTACAGCTACTCTTGTTTGCGGAAATTCAAATAACTGAAGGACACTTGGCAAATCAATGATCCGTACACGGTCGCACTCGGGCATATCTGGTGCTATTGGTGCGGGCACCTCTAAAGCTGCGTTGCCTACTGCCGTAATTGTACCTGACTCTTCCTCAATTATACGTAGAACTTGTCTACCACTAAATAATTTTTGAGCCGTTTTGGAGTCATTATAGAATAAGTAAGCACCTAAAGCAAAGAAAATGGCTAATATGCGCTGCCAAGAAAACAGAGGCCAATATTTTTCACTTTTACTCAAAACTTTATAATTTTTTCCATCTATATGATAAGTTTTAGATGAATTCCGAATAGTTATTTCTTTCCATTCGTCCCCTAAAGAAAGGGACTGAGCTTCTTTAGTAGAATAAAATGATTTTTGTTGATAAACTAAATAATCAAATAAAGCCACAGTAACTACTCCTTTTAAATAATTTGCATTTATTGTATATAAAACAATATTTATTGTCAATTTCAACAAATAAATGTAATTTAGAAAGAAGTTTAATTTATAAGCACTATGTTTTTAACAAAAATAAAAGGAGTTTAAATGTCTATAAAAAATTTTGGTTTAGCCTGGATTGTGGTGGCTGATTTGAAAAAAGCGGTTGAATTTTATACAAAAACTATTGGGCTTAAATTAAATGAGTATAATGTTGATTTTGGTTGGGCCGAATTAGCAGGCCACGATGGCGGCGCAATTTTGGGTATTGCCCAAACTAGCGAACAGGAATTAGTCAAGCCCGGTCAAAATGCAGTGGTAACGCTTAGCGTGGAAAATTTGCAAAAATCTAAAACTGATTTGACTGCCAAAAATATAAAATGGGTTGGCGATGTTATTGAAGTACCCGGTCATGTAAAAATGCAATATTTTAGGGATCCGGATGGCAATTTATTTCAATTAGTAGAAGTGCTGCATAGTGATGTGTAAGGCGAGTTAGTAATTAACCTGCCTTAAAAAAAGACCTTGGGGTGGTGCCGTCTGCCCACCCTTAGATCGTTTTTGGCTAGCAAAAATTGTCTTTATTTCTGCCAGCTTAATCTTAGAGCAAGCCACATCCACTAATGTTCCCACAATATTGCGTACCATTTTATATAAAAAACCATCACCTTTAAACTGTAAACAAAATCCACCTTCCATGGGGACAATATCTAAACTGTAGATAGTTCTAACTGGATCATTGGCAGCGCAACCATAGGCAGCATTATTAGCAAAGGCACTAAAATTATGGGTCCCAACAAATAAGGTCGCTGCTTCTTTTAATAAAGAAATATCGACAGCACGCAAGCAATGCCAGCAGTATAGTCGACGAAAAGGATCCATTACACGCTCCAGATATAGATTGTAATGATATTCCTTGCTAATAGCGCTATAACGGGCATGAAAGCCCTCTTCAGCTATTTGTACACTCCTAATGCGAATATCTGATGGTAGTAAACCATTTAATCCTAAATATAGAAGATTAGGATCGTGTAGATTATCCATTTTAAAATGGGCAACCTGACCGTGTGCATGCACGCCAGCATCAGTCCGTCCAGCCCCTGTAACGTGAACTTCTTTTTGTTGAATTATTTTACATAAAGCTTCTTGCAGCTCTTGCTGTATGGAAAGGCAATTTGGTTGCTTCTGCCAACCACCATACCTAGTACCGTCATAAGCTATAACAAGTTTATAGCAAGGCATATGATCTTAAGAATTGTTCCACCATTATTAAATCTTCCGGTGTGGTTACTTTTATATTGCGATAACTACCCTCTACCACATAGACATCTTTGTGCAACAACTCTAATGCGGCACTATCATCAGAGACAGTCAATCCTTGCTCAGCAGCATAAACCAAACTCTCGTACAAGCAATTTTGTCGCATTACTTGTGGTGTTTGTACTTCCCACAATTCAGAGCGTTGTGGTGTTTGAAGCACTTTTTGCTCGGCATTGCATCTTTTGATAGTCGGTTTAACCTTTACACCTAGTATGGCCGCGCCATGTAAATTTGCCATATTAACTGTGCGCCGCACTAGATCCTCATCGATGATTGGCCGAGCAGCATCATGTACGCACACTAATGATTTGCTTGATATAAGTGAAACACCATTAAAAACTGAATCTTGGCGGCGCTGTCCCGGTCGGGCAAACACTATTTTTTTATTAGAGTATTGTACACGCTTTTCAAAAAGGGGTACGTATTGTTCTTCACAGACTACACTGATAGTTTGTACTTCCGCCATTGCCAAAAAAACATCAAAGCTATAGAGGGCAAGTGGTTTATCATTTATCAACATATATTGTTTAGGGATAGAGCTCTGCATACGGTTGCCGATGCCACCGGAAAGAAATACTACGTCAAAAGGAATAAAGCTAGAATAGTCCATTTGATTATTCGTTTTGTAGAGTAATTAAAGTTATTTCAGGCCTGGCGCACCAACGAAATTTTAGCATGCCAGCGATACCTCGATTAATATAGGCCCATTTAGCAGGGGCTAACTTTTTTAAACCACGCTTGTAATTTTCGTTTTCAATACGTACAAGGCGCCGCCATAACCATGGTAGATTTACTTGACCGCCATGGGTATGGCCACAGAGAATAAGGTTGCCAGGGTAATGTTGCAGAATTTTAATGCTATCAGGATTGTGTGATAAAATTAGACCAGGATACTGTGTCTTATAATTTTCAAAAGCTTTCTTTGGTAGACATTGTCCAGCCATATACTCACCTAGCCCACATATATTTAGATAGGTTCCTTTTATAGGGATTGTAATGGTTTTATTATCAAGTAATTTAAAAGGGGTTTTATGCAGCAGGTCTACAAGATCGTTATGCAAGCCTATGTTCTGAGTAGCTTTACTTACGTGCTTAGTTAAAGGAACAAAATTAAAAAGCCTTTTAAAACCTTTGTTAATGGGTCGCGCTGCTAAATTCTCTTCAATGCCATAATCGCCATTGGCTTTAACAGTAACATATTTATTGTAGTCATGGTTACCCATAATTGCAAAACAATCTACTTTAGCCTGTAAATTTTGCAAAAAATGGAGCAACAACTCTGGTTGTTCTAAGTGCGAGCGACACAAAAAATCACCTGTAAAAACAATCAAATCTGGTTTTTGCTCATTTATTTTACGAGTTAACTTAGTTAAAAGTAATGGCGAAAATTGACTATGCCAATGCAAGTCACTAAATTGCAAAATTTTAAAGCCGATTAATTCTTTTGGTAGCGACGGAATAGCCACAGCACATTTGCTCAGCCCTAACAAACGCGGCTCGATAAAGCGCGGCCAAATACCTATCAAGGAAAATAGACAGACCCCATCCCATACTTTTTCAAATTTGCTTTGAGTAATTGGTCTTGGCATATTCATTAATATTAACGATAGTCGTTTTTATGAAATCTATATAGATTATTAATTACAAACAATTACAACTCTAACCATCTCTTGTTAAATATTATAATAGATAGAAAATATATTAACAATAATTATCTAGCATGAAAAAAAATTATGACGAGATTAACATCTGTCAAAAATATAGTCAACTCTAAAGCAATCTAGTTTTTCAAATTATGATTTTATGGTTTGACTATAAAGGCCGCTATGTCTAAAAATAACCACATTGCATGCAAGAGTGCATTGCAAAGCCGTTTTATATCTGTTATCAGGAAATATTAGGAGAATAGAATGACAAAAAATAGTAAAAATTCAGCTTTTATGCGCGACGTGAAGGTCAGCGATGCCCTTGCTAAGATTGTAGGATCTAATCCTATGCCGCGCACAGAAGTTACTAAATCGTTATGGGCTTATATTAAAGAAAAAAACTTGCAAGACCCCTCTGACAAGCGCAATATTAAACCAGATCCCGTATTAGCAGCAGTGCTCGGTTCCACCCATGTGATCAGTATGTTTGAAATGACTCGACAAGTGGCCAAGCATATTTCAGAACGAGATTAAAATTATTGTTCTTTATCTCTAACGCGATATCTTATAAACTTACCTTACACATAATTTTAACAAGTGATTTTTGACATATCCTAGAGCTATATATAAGGAGACACATTGCAGCAAATAGCCTAAGCTCTTTGCAAAATGTGTCTCCTCTATAGGTAGCTGCAGAATAGGTAGCTGCAGATAGGTACTAAAGGCACTCTTCAAATTATGTGTAAGGTGAGTTATAAAATATCACGATAAAGTGCAAAACACACATAAAAAATTATGAGTGTTTTGCTTAACTTAAAACTTTTTAGCTGCCACATATCGATAATAACCTTAACGTGTTTATCTTAAATTTATAAAGGTTGCATGGCAGAGCTAATTACTCAAATACAAGACACCCTCCAGCGTTTAAATGGATTGGTGCCAAAAATTATTAAATCAAACAGTTATGCTGAGAAAAATTTACTGCTTGACAAAGAGCCGCTGGTACAAGAGTATTTATCCACCGATGGCATAATATCCAAATTCATTGTGCAGCTAAATCCTGAAGCCGCTTACGTGGTTAAAGCAGTAATTGCTATTGGAGAAGGGCCCATCATTTTCAATAGCAAACATTTGGTTGATCAGTTCTGGGAACCATTACATTCATTGCTAGATGAATTGCTTGATTTAGAACTTTTTTATAAATATATGGGCGGTATTATTGGTTATCATTGCTCAGTTTTAAAAATGATTGTAGAGCGTAAAACAGAGCAGCATAATAAGCTTGAGGGGGTTAATTATCTTTATCCAATTGGATTGCATTTGGATAATGAAGATATGACTGTAAGAGCAGCTATCCGCTATGGTATTGAACACTTAGAATATATCGCCGATCTTTATCCAATTGGTGGTGCCGGAGATCGCTTGGGATGGATCGATAGTAAAACCGGTGAATCATTGCCAGCCGCCTTACTCCCCTTTTTGGGGCGAACTTTATTAGAGGGTCTCATTCGCGATATTCAAGCCCGCGAATATCTTTTTTATAAGCTATTTAAAAAACAACTAAATACGCCGATAGTTTTTATGACTTCGGTAGAAAAAAATAACCATGTTCATATCTTAAATGTTTGCCAAAATGGCCATTGGTTTGGAATGAACAAAGAAAACATTTATTTTTTTCTACAACCACTCGTACCCGTTATTACAGAAGCAGGACATTGGTCGCTCAGTGGCCCATTAAAATTAACTTCAAAACCTTCGGGCCATGGAGTGATCTGGAAGTTGGCGGAAGAACAAGGAGTCTTTAATTGGTTAGAAGAACGTAAACGAAAATATTGCTTAGTCAGACAAATTAACAATCCTTTGGGTGGTTTGGATTGTTCTTTATTAGCCCTGCTTGGCATTGGCATAGAACAAGAAAAGTCTTTTGGCTTTCTTTCGACGGAGCGCTTATTAAACAGCTCAGAAGGGGTCGACGTCGTTGTGGAGAAGAATAATGCTTCTAATTATGAATATTGTTTAACAAACATTGAATACACTGAACTGGAACAGCGTGGCATACCAGAAACGCCGATGACCCCAAACAGTCCTTTTTCCATGTACCCCGCTAACACCAATATTTTATTTGCCTCTATTTCTGCGATTAAAAAAGCGATTAAAATATGTCCCATTCCGGGCCAACTCATTAATATGAAATCGCAAGTAAACTTTATTGATGCTAATGGTGTGCAGTCTCACATAGCTGGAGGTCGACTAGAATCAACAATGCAAAATATTGCCGACTGTTTAACTAGTCATTCAATAAAACCTTTGACTCCCGAGGAGTGTCAAAAAGTCTTGCCAACGTTTATTGTTTATCAAAAACGGATTAAAACTATTTCAACTACTAAAAATAGCTATAAAAATGGTCAATCGCTAAACAACACACCTGAACAAGCTTATTATGATTTACTAAGTAATAATCATGAATTATTACAAAATTGTGGTTTTCAATTACCCACTTGGAGCAGTTTGGATGAATACTTAAAAACGGGACCTTCTTGTATTGTCCTTTTTCATCCAGGTTTGGGACCACTATATTCAATTATTAAACAAAAAATTCGACGCGGGCGCTTAAGTTTGAAAGCGGAAGTGCAATTGGAAATTGCCGAAGTCGACATAGAAGATTTAGTTGTTGATGGCAGTCTACACATACAAGCTACAGCACCCCTAGGAAAGCATACAACAGCAAAGCTTACAAAAGAAGGCTATTTGCATTATGGAGGTGAATGTAGATGCACACTAAGGCGCGTTACTATTGCCAATTTAGGTATGGCCACAGCGACACTCACGCAGTTGTGGAAAAATGAGATTGTCCACACCGAATCTGTCCATATTGTATTAAATGAGGGAGCAGAGTTTTTCGCTACAGATGTGCTATTGACAGGAAATCATTATTTTGAAGTGCCCCCCTTTCATCGTATGGTAATATATAATAACACAAGTGGAAAGCTCGAAAGTGAATGTAAATCCCTAGCACACCCTACTTGGGAGTGGCAGTATAGTTTTGATGAGCAGCATCATCTTTGCTTGAGTAGAATTGAGCATTAAACGCTAGAGATTTATGCATAAGGAACCAAAAATTAGGTTTATCTTTCTGGGCAAAAAAAGGATTTACGGATAGAATAAATTGACAAAAGATTAAAAAATATTAGACTTCTTTCGAAACTACATTTATTTGTTAAAATTGTCTTTTTTGGCATCTTTAATCCCAAATTTTCGATCATATTGCCAATATGCTCTTAAAATTTGGAATCAAATCTACTCAAAAAATATCAATTTTTCCAAAAAAAGCCAGTTTTCAAAGAAGTCTATTCTTAAAAGGAGAATCTATGACCGACCAATTAGTTCATCTAACAGATGAAAATTTTCAAAAAAGTATCGCTCAAGGTTTGACACTAGTTGATTTTCATGCCACTTGGTGTGGGCCATGTCGCATGATTGCCCCTATTGTGGAAAAACTTGCTGGACACGTACAAGGCAAAGCTAAAGTTGCAAAACTTGATATCGATCAAGCGCCGCAAGTTTCACAAAAATTGCAGATTACATCGGTACCGACACTTATTTTATTTAAAGATGGGAAAGAATTGAAAAGAATAGTAGGCGTGAAAGATTTTGATTATTTGCTTAATCTAATCGAAACTGCTAGTGCTTAAACAATAAAAACTTAAACCTACAAGTTATTTATTAAAATTATCAAAACTGAAAAGTTGTCAAGCCCCTGATGGCTAAATTGCATCAGGGGTGAATAGGAAGTTTTTATTTCTTTTTCTCAGCACTATGTGCGGCTTCTTCTTCTTCATCTAAATAGAGACTATCATCATCAAAATCTTCATCTTGATCTAAAGGATTAACAGCCCCTTTTTGTTTGCTCTCAGGTGCATTAGCTTTCACTAATTCAATATCAAATACAAGTAATTCATTAGGTGGCAATTGACCAGTTGTCCCATATCCTAAATCAGGATGGACAAACAGACGACGTTTTTCCCCTTCTTTCATACCAAGAATACCTTTACTAAAGCCTGGTATTGTCTGATCTAATGGAATAGTGATCGGTCCACCCATTTCTTCAGAGGTGCTAAAGACTGTACCATCATGATATTTACCAGTATAATGGATTTGCGGGGAAGCATGTTGCTCAACCACCGCACCAGTACCTTGATTTAAAATCAAATATTGTAATTTTCCTGGGACAATCTCCAAAACACCTTGTTCTGTGCGATTTTTTTCTAAAAAGTCATTAGCAGCCTTAAGGTTAGCGCTCGACATTTCTTTAAAAGCTTTCTCTTGCACAGCAGTCATCATCTCTTCATATTCTTTGTCGCTAAGCGGTGCTGGTTCGCCGTTAACACCAGCTCTAATACCTTTAATGACACTTTCCATATCAAAAGCCAAACCAGGTGATTTTAAATTTCTCCCAATAAAATGACCAAATGCCTCGGATAATTTTTTCATATCCAGTGGTACCGTTTTAGAATCTTGCGCCTGTGCTGTAGTACTCACTTTAGCGTCAGTAGCAACTGGAGCTGTTACAGCACTATTAGCTTGTAAGGCACAATAGCCAAGCAACATTCCAAGACTAGTCAAAGTAATCAATTTTTTATTTTTTAACATAAATTCAACCTCCGATTTAAAAAAACAAATGTCAATTTAGTTTATCTTAACAATTAAGTTCAAGGAAATTGCTGCTTATAGGGGCTTCTCTACAATTCTATGATAATCTTACAGTTATACCCTTAGTTATTGTTTTTTATAAAAAAAGACAACACCTCAGATAACGGTAATGTAGTTTGATGACCACTTTTCATCTCTTTGAGATTAATTTCATTAGCGTTTATTTCATTATCACCAATAATAGCTACATATTCTACCTGTTGTTGATTGGCGTAGGTCAAAATTTTGCCTATTTTTTTATCGCTAAAATCCATTTGCGCAACAATATTATTTTGTCGTAACTCATGCAGCAGTTGATAACAAAATTGTTTAGCAGCATTTCCTAATCCAATTAAAAATATTTGTGGATGCACAACCTCTGGTAATTGAACTTGTTGCTGGAGCATTGTTTGTATTATTCTTTCAATCCCCGTACCAAAACCAACTGCTGGTGTATCTTGTCCGCCCAGAGTTCCAAGCAAACCGTCGTACCTTCCTCCTCCACCAACACTGTTTTGAGCGCCTAACTCACCTGCCACAACTTCAAAAACCATTTGATTATAATAATCCAATCCACGCACTAGCAATGGATTAATTTGATAGGGAATTTTTAAGAGATTAAGCAACTGCAGTAGGGATTCAAAGCGATCGCGCGCATAGCTATCGATAAAGTCTAATATAGAAGGAGCTTGCGCCACTAAAAGTCGATCACGTGGATCTTTAGAATCTAAAATGCGTAAAGGATTAACCGTTAAGCGATTTTGACTTTCTGTTGAAAGTGATGAGAGGTGCGGCGTTAGATACGTTATTAAAGCTTGACGAAAATCTGATCTAGCTTTGGCATCGCCAAGTGTGTTAATGTTTAAACTAAGCTTTTTTAAACCTAATCGTTGGTAAACTGA
The DNA here is from genome assembly GCA_013285965.1 of Chlamydiota bacterium. GTDB lineage: Bacteria > Chlamydiota > Chlamydiia > Chlamydiales > Parachlamydiaceae > JABDGQ01. Next base: position 110,579 of record JABDGQ010000003.1, on the reverse strand, counting down.
GTAGAGAAAATCAATGATTTCACCATCTTGCTCAGACGTAGCATGTCCAACGGCTTCGGCACCAAATTGATGATGCTGACGATAACGGCCGGCCTGTGATCTTTCATAACGAAACATGGGAGCAATATAAAATAATTTTTGAGGCATTGGCAAATGATGTTCAATTAAAGCACGCATAGCCGGGGCCGTACCTTCTGGTCTAAGCGCAAGCGTTCGATCGCCACGATCCTTGAATGTGTACATCTCTTTAGAAACGACATCAGTAGTAGCGCCCACACCACGTTGAAACAACTGAACATGCTCTAAAATGGGAGTGCGAATTTCTTGGTAGCCGTAAAGAGAGGCTATATTCCGTATGATATCTTCAACATAATTCCACAGATAAGTGCTTTTCCATGGTTCTTGAGTGTCTTCTGGAATAATATCAAAAACACCCGGTGGTAACGAATATGTCATAGCTACAGCCTGATAAATTAAAATATATTGAGATGGTATAAAATAAAGTGATTTTTGGGAAGATGAATAGCTATAGACTAGCTATATGAGGATGGCAATTTTAACAAATAAATGTGGTTTCGAAAAAAGTCTATTAAGAATCTGATTTTTTTGGAATCTTTGCTCCTGAGCGGCGAGCTTCGCTAAGAGCAATGGCAACAGCTTGTTTTTGAGGCTTCCCATGATGCACTTCTGTGCGTATATTATCACTAATAGTTTTTTTGCTTGTCCCTTTTTTTAAAGGCATATTCCCTCCTAAATAACTTAGAAAATCATATAAAAAACAAAAAATATTTTTTTGAGACTTTCTTGATAAAGAAAGTCCCAAAATTAAAGATTACACTTACTTTTTAAGAGATAATTGGTTGTTTACAGCTTTAACACCATCAACATCTTTTAATTTATCATTGATTTTTCGGATATCATCGCTAGAATCAACAACACCAATAATGGTAACAACACCATTGTTTGTTTTTAATGTAATAGTCTCAAAACTATTAGTAAACCAACCATCGCTGATTTTTTCACGAACTTTGGCGTTTAGTAACTTATCAGCTTCAGTAAAACCTACATCTTGAGGATAATTTTTTTGTGCATCGCGCATTTTTGGATTATCATTATTCCCGTATGTTGTCTCACTCTTTGAGTAAGCACCATCATTGTAAGCTACTTGCTTGCCAACTACTGTGAGCTGATTATTAACCTGTCTAACACCTTTGATTTTCTTTACGCTATCTTCGATTTTAACTTTATCATCTTGCGAATCAACAGAGCCTTTTAAAGTTACAACAGCATTGCTAACATCAAAAGAAACATTTGGGTAACCTCTTGAGAACATACCTGGAGCAACAGTATCTTGTACTTTTTTGATAATGTCTTGATCAGCGCCCACACGTAGATCACCAACTTGATCGGCATTTCTTCTGTTATCTTCGTATCTTACTCTATCATTACCTCTTGAATCTACTCTTTGAGATTGATTATTCCACTGAGCATCAGGATAAACTCTTACAGGCTCTTGTCTTTGATATTGATTGGGGGAATTATCTTGAAAGCGCTGATCATTTTGTTGATAATATCCGCCTTGAGATTGTACTGGACGTTCCATTTGTCTTTGATATCGAGGTGATTCTTGGTAACCATGATTTTGGTAAGGACTCTCGTATGAGCCGGCATCTTGATACTGTCGTTGATACTGATCTTGTTGATAGCCTTGGCCTTGGCCTTGGTAAGGTCCTTGATATCCTTGATATGAATAATCGTTGTGCTGATAACCGCAATTACCATTTGCACAAGCCCTTTGACCATAAGATTGGCTATAACCATATGGTTGATTTGCGGATAGCAATGATACTGAGCCTAACGCAATGACACCAAATAATTTTTTCATATTTTCTCCTAGACTTATTGCAAATAATAATCAGCTGCCACCTTGGCATCTTACACTTTGTGTTTAATCAAAAATTTATTTTATGTAAATCTAATTTTTATCAAAAAAACCTACATATTATTTTATGTAATTAACCTTACGCATAATTTGAAGAGCGCCTTTAGTACCTATCCGAAAGCATCTATAAAGGAGATAAATTTTGCAAAGAGCTTAGGCTATTTGCTGCAATGTGTCTCCTTATATATAGCTATAGGCCATGTCAAAAATCACTTATTCAAATTATACGTAAAGTGAGTTATGTAAGATGTTCATTAATAGCTGATTGTAGGCAAATAACAAAGCATTTTGCAGAAATATTTTTATTTTTTTTGCCATTTTCTATATAGCTTGAAGGGAGAAAAAAAGGAGTCAGATCATGCTTAATTGGGCATTAACATTTTTAGTAGTTGCTATCATTGCTGGTTTACTTGGATTGGGCGGAGTTGCCAGTGAAGCCACCAATATAGCTTACATATTGTTTGTTGTTTTTCTGATCTTATTTGTTATTTCCCTTTTTAGAAGGAATAGACCTTAGTAACTCACCTCACGCACAATTTGAAGAGTGCCTTTAGTACCTATCCGCAACCATCTATAAAGGAGACACATTTTGCAAAGAGCTTAGGCTATTTGCTGCAATTTGTCTCCTTATATATAGCCCTAGGTTATGTCAAAAATCATTTGTTCAAATTATGCGTAAGGTGAGTTAGTAAGACAGCTATCTTCTATTTAAAACAAATTCAATACTCAGGTTATTATGCAAATATAGCATAGATCGGGTAAAATAAGGCAATCGCCAAAATCGCTCCTAAGGGCACAGTTATAATCCAAGAGATGCATATATCGCGCGTTGTGGTTAAACTGATCGCCCCTAGTCCGCGTGCTAATCCCACTCCAAGCACTGCACCTACCAAAGTATGTGTTGTCGAAATGGGCAAACCTAAGCGCGATGCTAATACAATTGTTAAAGCAGCTCCAAACTCTGCAGCAAAACCTCTACTAGGAGTCAATTCAGTAATTTTTTTGCCCACCGTGTCAATAACGCGCCAGCCCCACATAGCTAATCCCATAACAATTCCAATACCTCCCAAAGCTAACACCCAAGTTGGCACTGGAGCACCTACAGCCACAATACCTGTCGTTAAAATTGCTAGAGCGGCTGAAAGTGGACCAATAGCATTGGCTACATCATTTGCACCATGTGCAAAAGCCATCATACAAGCACTCATAATTTGCAAATAGCCAAATATTTTCTCAACTTTCTGATATTCAGAATGACTGGCAGCCACGTTTTGCTTTTGCTCTACTGACTTTATTACACTATTGACCTCTTCAGCCAACAAACCGACATGATATTTCATATCTCCACTAGTGCCAGCTTGAACTCTATTTAAATGCTTAAGAGCCCTTTCTAATGAATTTTGCACCTCATCACTTACAACTGGCCCAATCAGTTCTCTTTGTGATGGAGGAATACGACTCATTAAAAAATAGCTAACCAAAGCACCTATTAATCCGATCGCAAAAGCAATTGCTACATTTTGAGTAGTGCTAAGATGGAGATTTAAATTACGCAATCCTTCAAACACAAAAATTAATGCCAAAACAAATAATACACTAAAGACAAGCCAAGGCGTTATTCGGCGAGCCGATTCCAACGGATTTAAAGTATAGAAGATATTTTTGCGAATAATATTGAATAAAAAGTAACCTAACAAACCTCCAAGCAAAGGCGATAAAAGCCAACTAGAAACTATAAAACCTACCGATCGCCAATAAATAGCTTCCATTCCACCTAAAGCAAGACCAAAGCCTATAATAGCACCTACAATAGTGTGTGTAGTAGAAACTGGCCATCCATAATATGAAGCTATCTGTAACCAGATACCAGCAGATGCTAGAGAGGCCCACATACCAAAAACTAATATTTTTGGATTATTTACAAAAAGATCGGCATTAATAATACCGCTTTGCATTGTTTGTGAGACATGTGAACCAAAAAAGAAGGCCCCTGAAAACTCTAAAACGGCAGCTATAATCACAGCCCGTCTTAATGTCAGAGCCCCTGAACCAACTGATGTACCCATGGCATTGGCAACATCATTAGCTCCAATATTCCACGCCGTATAAAAACCAGTGCATAAAATAACTACGATGAGAATTGTATCCATACCCACTTATTTTATTTCTAAAACCATTCTGATACGATGTGCTAGCTTTTCAGATAAATTTGAAATAGCAGCAATATTTTCAAAAATTCTTCCCCATTGACTAAATGTCATATAAGTTAATTGTGCTTCTGATTGAAATAATTTTTTAAGCAACACGCGCTGTATTACATCGACTTCATGCTCGCGATATGCTACTTCCTCTATCATTGAGCATACTTTAGCAGCCTCTATCCCCCCAAAAGAAGATTCAACTAACTCCGGCAGCTCACGCATAATCAACTGTACCTTGTCAAAAGTTTCGATATTCTTATGTAAAAACACCTTAAATTCACTTTTAAAGCTATCAAGTACAGTCAGTGGTGTGAGGGTCGTTAGAATAGCTATATCTTCGATTTTATCGGCAATGCTATCTTGAATTGAGAGAATATCTAATAATTGTGTTCGATCGATTGGCAAATAAAGACTTTTGGGCAAATGATTGCGAATATCATTTTTAATAATATCTGCTTCATGTTCAAGAGCCGAAATTTTATCACATAAAACCTCTAAAGCCGAATAGTCATTATTTTCCAGCGCATCAAATAATTTTCCCAAACAATGCACGCAACGAGCGACTCTTTCCATATGCGATTGCAGTGGAGCAAAGGGTGAGCGTCCAAATAGACTCACTATTGTCAACATACTAAAAGTCCATTCCTTCTTGAATTTCGCCTAAATGTGCCAGTTACTATTTGCTAGCTAAAATGGTCATGGTAATAAATATTACATTTATATTCCATAAACACCTGCTCGATTGAAAATGTTTTAATCTTTATGTATACTTCTATATTTGTAAAAAGTCTAATAAAAGTATTAAAAAACTGAACTTTGATGTTTTTCATCCTTATATCTTTCACGCTAGTCTAAAGGGCAAAGAACTCAAAATTCAGGTTAAAACAGTAAACACAAAAAATGCAACTGCCTGAAGAATTACAACAAGCTATAAAAATCGAATCCCAACGTTTTGATTTAAAAAATCTCCAAAAAGCGTACGAAGAGCTCAGCCTTAGCTATCGGCATCCACATAACGCTAAAAAAAATTTCATAACATCAGATTTGCAACGTTGTGCTTATTTACTTGCTCGTTTACCAGCCACCTATGCTGCTATTACCTATGTTTTGCAAGAACTAGTAGAAAGAACGCCAACAAATACAATTAAGACACTACTGGATGTTGGCTGTGGGCCTGGGTCAGCGAGTTGGGCAGCACAACAAATTTTCCCTACCTTACATCAATTCACACTATTAGAAAAAGATCTGCATTTATTGCGCCTAGGGCAACGATTAGCAGCTTCGCACCCTCATTCATTCTTTAGAGAAGCGCAGTGGTTAACATACGATCTTGAAGATTACAATAATTCTGCATTCCCCACAAAAGATTTAGTCATTCTATCTTATTGCATTGGAGAACTATCATGCAGTGCAATACCAATTGTAATTGAAAAATGTTGGCAAGCAGCGGAAGAATTTTTAATTATTATTGAACCTGGCACTCCGGCAGGATTTGATAGAATACGACAGATTCGCAAGCAACTAATCAATTTAGATGGTACACTTTTAGCACCGTGTCCGCATATGCAGCAATGCCCTGATTGGTGTCATTTTGCTACAAGACTTGAGCGCTCACAAACACATCGCCATTTAAAAATGGGGGCATTAAATTATGAGGATGAAAAATTTTCTTACCTTATCTTTACCAAAAAAGCTTTAACACAGAAATATCATCGCATTATACGCCACCCCACAAAACATTCAGGCCATGTGAGCTTAAAATTGTGCACAGCTCATGGAGATATTGCACAAACCATTATTTCTAAAAAAAATCAAACCCTATATAAAACTGCCCGCCAATTAGAGTGGGGTGATACGTTGGATATAAATGTGTCTCTTTAACAAACTGTCTAATAACTATTTGGGGCGTTTTTTTTGCAAATCTTTTATTTTTAACGGCTGTAGCGACTGTATAACAAGAGCTGCTAATACTTGATGACCTTCGTAAGTTGGGTGTAATGCATCCCAAAACAAATAATTCTGTGGTTTGAGCCCTTCTATTTGAAAATAATGTAGCCCTTGATCAGATACGTTATTAATAACTACAGCTGACCCAGGGACAAAAAAATTAGGCATATAATCTTCGCCGTGCTTTACTGTATTCACTATTCGTTCAAACTCAGAGTAAACATCAACTAAATAAATATTAGCTTTAAAATCTTTATTACCCACCACCTCTTTTAAAGCACGCATAAGTTCTTTGTTATAAAAAAAAGTGTAAGTGTTAGCTGACATGATTATGGCTTTACCACCTGCTTGTGCCCCAGGTGTATCTCCTAAACGAGGCATATTGAAAACTAGAATATGCCGTGCCCCTGCACCATCTAAACGCACTATCGCCTTTCCTACAGCATTAGCTGCCATTTTAGCTGCATTAGGGCCAAATTTATCACCGATAATGAAACTATCAGCACCAGACCAAAGTGCATAAAGTGTTTGTCTGTTAGGCTTGTTTGAGGCTAAGTATTGATCAATGGTGATCAATAAATTAGGTATTGGCTCTGTAACACCGTTTGATTTAACCGCTCCATTTGCAGCCTTAGAGCCTCCCCAAGCCCAAGTATTGCCAAAAACATTAGGTTGCAAAGTAGTGCTAACACCACGCCCTGGTATACGCGCAGACAAACCCCAATAATTTGCCAAAACCTCTATCCATATTAAGTTATCAGAAAAATGAGTCTTTCCATAATAGCCAAAAATTAGCGGTGCAAAGCCAGGTTCAGTCAATTCGGCCACATTGCCTACGTCCGTTAAGCTATCTCCAAAAGCGATAATCTCATTGAATTGTCGTTTATCTTCTATTTGCTTAGCAAAAAGTGATAGTGCAAAATTTACTATACACAAGAGAGATAGTATTAAAATATTTATTTTTTTCATCGTTTTGCCTTAATTAAACATTAGACTTCTTTCGAAACTCACCTTACTCATAATTTGAAGAGTGTCTTTTGGCTAATAATCTAGATTTCTAGTTTTTTTGCTCTAGATTCTAAAAAAAACCTATTATATAAAATATATTCTATGTTTACTCATTAGATTGGAAGAAAAATGCGGAGCTTTAAGAATTTTTGATGATAAAAAAAATTAAATTTCTATCCATTGATCTTCTTTATATTTTGATTCCACTCTTCTTACTAACTACAAGCTGTACTTATGATAAACGGGCTGAAGCCATCAATGCTCCGCAAAATGCTTTTGAAAAAGCTATTGTAGAAAATTATGGCGATGATTTGTTTGATAAAACAGCCTATTTACCTATCGATTGGTGGAATTTATTTAAGGACGATCAACTAAGTACTTTTATTGAAACAACTTTACGCCGCAATCCTACTTTAAAGCAAGCTCAAGCAAATATTTTAGTGGCTAATGCCAATGCCAACAGACTACGCGCGGCTCTTTTTCCCAATATTTTTTTTGGAGCCGATGTAGCTCGTGAAAAACTGAGCGAAACCGCCCTGATACCATTCAATCAAACAACCGGTGGTACTACACCAACAAACTCGGCGTCCGGCGCGGCCGTTAATGCTACTGGAGGAAGTGTTCCCGTTTTACCGCTGGGCAATCAATTAATTGCTTCCGGAGGATCTTTAGGCATTCCTGCTTATTTTACACAATACGAAACCGAAACCGTTCTGACTTATGATTTTGATATATGGAAAAAAAATCGCAATACTTATCGTGCTGCCCTTAGTGAATATTACGCCAATAAAGCTGATGAAGCTTTTACACGTCTACGACTTGCTATTTCAGTAGCGCAAGTTTATTATCAATTACAAGTCGATTACAAGAGAGCCGAGATAGCTAATAAATTGATAGAAAATCAAGATCGTTATTCTGCCCTCATCGAAAAACGAAAGCAAGGGCATCTTGAGAGTGTCCAACTAGTTTATAATTCCATTATAAATGTAGTTTCGGCAAGACAAAGACTACTTCAAATTCAAGCAGATATGGCGGTAAAGGAAATTTTACTTAAATCTTATTTAGCTGGACAGTTTGATGAAACTGTCTCTGAAATAGAGATTACCAAAGCTCCATTACCTAAAATTCCACTTCCAGAAAACCTCCCACTACATTTACTTGCTCACCGTCCTGATATTATAGCGCAACTTTGGCTAATAGAATCCGCTGGTAAGCAAATTGAGGTGGCCAAAGCTGGCTTTTATCCCGATTTTGATATTACTGCCTTATTTGGCTTTCAAACATTACATTTGCATAAATTATTTGAGTGGAAAAGTAGTTTTTATAATATTGATCCAGCCATCAGTCTACCTATTTTTGATGGAGGACGTTTAAGTGCAAACTTAAAGGCAAGTGAAATCAATTATGACCTTGCCATCTATCGCTACAATGGACTAATAATTGAGGCAGTAAAAGAAATTTTAGATGCCATAGTTGTACTTAGAAATTCAGACTTGCAACTTAAGGAAACGGAGAATAAGGTAAATCAACAAGAGTCTATTCTTGAAATTACCGAATTGAGAATTAAAAATAATATTAGCTCTGAACTAGACTTTCTGATTAGCCAAGAAGCAGCCTTAACTGCGCAAGACATTGAAATTGTAGCCTTGGGGGATAAAATACAAGCCCTCTTAACATTGATAAAAGCTTTGGGTGGTGGCTATGAGAACTGTCCTTAAAGCTGAACGTCATCCAAATGCAATAAACGTAGAACTACGTGAACGATTAAGGATGCAAATTTACCTATGATACCAACAAATGGAAATCAAGCTAAAACAAACTCGCCTAATCCTGATCAGGCAGCTGCAACACAACAAGTTAGTGCATCTCCAATCGAAAACACAAATGGAAAAATAGAGCAAACAAAGCCAGTCGCCAAAAAACGTAACCACTATTTGCTTTTACTTACTATAATAATTTTAGTAATTGGCGCAGTTTGTTTTGCATATTGGTATTTATATCTAAGATTCTATCAATCAACTGACGATGCCTATGTTAATGGTAATTATATTGTACTCAATTCTGTAGTTTCCGGTTCTGTGGTCTCTTTCTATGCTGACGATACGGATTTAGTAGAACAAGGGCAACTTTTAGTACTTTTAGATCGGACTAACTACGCTATAACTTATGAAAGAGAGCTCACAGTATTAGCCGCTACTGTGCTAGAGGTTCGTCAGCTCTATGATAATGTAAAGGTTAGTCAAGCCGCGCTTGATAATCGCAAAGCTGTTTTTGAACGCACCGAATACGATTTTAAGAATCGCTCCAATTTAATTGATTCTGGCGCGGTTTCTAATGAAGATTTCGTCCACGCTAAAAATGACTTAATGGTAGCAGAATATAATTTAAAACAAGCACAATTCCAGCTACAAGCTGCGCAGGCAGCCGCTGGCAATACTGCAATTGAAAAGCATCCACTGATTGAAAAACAGAAAGCTAATATTGCCTCTGCTTTTTATAATTTACAACATTGTTTCATCTATGCCCCCTACACTGGCTACATTGCAAAACGTACTGTCGATGTAGGCGAATGGGTAACAAGCCAATCTTCGCTAATGGCTATTATCCCGTCCACTTATGTATGGGTAGATGCCAATTTTAAAGAAACGCAACTCACAAACATGCGCATTGGACAATCGGCCACTGTTTGGTTTGATATCTACGGATCAAGTGTAGTTTATGAAGGGAGTGTCATAGGGATTGCTTCAGGGACAGGTAGTATATTTTCTCTAATACCACCACAAAATGCTACTGGGAATTGGATAAAAATAGTACAAAGGCTACCGGTACGCATTAGCCTTGATCCAGAGCTTGTTAAAAAATACCCTTTACGGCTAGGTCTCTCAGCAAATGTCGACGTTAATATTACCAATCAAGACTTACCATTTTTAACACAAACAACTTCTAGTAGGCCGGTGGCGCAAACATCAATATTTGACATACAAATGGAAGAAGTTAACCAGCTTATGGAAAAAATTGTTAAAGAAAATTTAAACAATCAGCAAGATCACTAAAATTATGGCATACACCTATGAAACAGGGGCGCGCCTTTTTTTACTTAACATTGCCCTTGGATTAGGAACCTTTATTCAAATTTTAGATACATCCATTGCAAACGTAGCTATTCCATATATAGCAGGGAATCTCGGTGTCAGTCCTGATGAAGGGACTTGGGTAATTACTTCCTTTTCGGCAAGTAATGCCATTGTCCTTCCACTAACAGGGTGGCTTTCTGATCATTTTGGTAGGGTGAAATTATATGTGTGGAGTGTATTTCTTTTTGCCATAATGTCCTGTCTTTGTGGACTTTCAAGCAGTTTGACTATGTTAGTTATTTTTCGCGTCATTCAAGGAGCAGTAGCCGGCACACTGATCCCCTTATCACAGAGCTTAATGATGGCTAACAATCCGCCAGATAAACAAGGCTCGGCTTTGGGTTTTTGGGGAATGATTGTGATTGTCGCCCCCATTTTAGGACCTATTATTGGGGGTTATCTCACAGATGAGTATTCATGGCCATGGATTTTTTACATCAACGTACCAATTGGAATATTTTCGGCAATAATGGTGTGGTTATTCTTAAAAGATCATGATAGTGAAATAATCTTAAAGCCCATTGATTGGACTGGCCTTGTTTTATTATCAGTGAGCGTTGGTTCTCTGCAAATTATGCTTGATAAAGGAAAGGATTTGGATTGGTTTGAATCCAATGTTATTATTGCTCTAACAGTCGTTTCAATTGTTTCGCTGTGTTACTTTATGATTTGGAATTACTTTCAAAAATTTCCAATTGTCGATTTTTCATTTTTAAAAAACCGCAATTTTGCTGTGGGCACCATTGCCGTAACACTAGGATATTTAGTTTACTTTGGCAGTACAGTTACAGTGCCATTGTGGCTACAAACTGAGCAAAACTACACTCCATTTTGGGCAGGTATTGCGATTGCACCTGTAGGAATAGTCCCTTTTTTATTTTCGACAACGATTGGAAAAAATCTATATCGCTTTGACATTCGCAAAATTTCTATGTGTAGCTTTTTAATCTTCTCAGTGAGCTTTTTTTATCAAGCCACTTTTATTACTGAGGTCAATTTGGGCACTATTATTTTTGCTCGCTTCATTCAGGGATTTGCTGTGTCCATATTTTTTTTACCAATTTTGCAACTAGCACTTTCAGGAATTCCAAAAGAGCGCTTAGCTAGTGCCAGTGGCGTATTTAATTTTATTAGAATTTTAGTGGGTAGTGGTTTTGGTACTTCCCTTGCGATTGAATTGTGGACTAGATTAGAAATTTTTCACCATGCCCGCTTAAGCGATTCGATTAATAATTTTAACCCTGTAGTAACTAATTTTTATCACTATCTATACAACTATAATGCTCAATTTCAACCTGAAATTGTCGATAGAGTATTAGATCGTCTAGTAGAGCAGCAAGCTTATATGCTTTCCACAAACGACCTCGCTTGGCTGGGAGCTTGGCTTTTTGTCTGCCTAATTCCAGTTATTTTCTTAGGCAAAAATATTAAAGTAGCACCTGCGACAGAGCCAAGTGCGGCCCATTAATTTACCCAGAACTTGAAGAGTACTTTAAGAATGACCTTTTATTAAAAACTATAAATTGCTAGTATGTCGCCATCTATATATATCTGAGCAATATAATGTCCAATAAAAACAATACTGCCAAAAAAGTAGCAGGAGAACATGCCGCCAGCCTAATCGAAAATGGCATGCAAGTTGGTTTAGGTAGTGGGACAACGGCAGCTTATTTTATTAAAGCATTGGCTGCTAGATGTAGAGCTGGTTTGCAAATCACCGCCATTCCCACCTCCAAAGCTTCACAGCGACTAGCTAAGAGTTTAGGCATCCCCCTGTGCTCGTACGAAAACAGCACCTCTGTAAGTATTACTGTAGATGGTGCTGATGAAATTGACCACCAGAAAAATATGATTAAAGGTGGGGGTGGAGCACTGTTACGAGAAAAAATTTTAGCCTATGCCAGCGATCAGTTAGTTATTATCATCGATGAAAGCAAATTGGTGCCACAATTAGGCCATTTTCCATTGCCCTTAGAGGTAGTTCCCTTTCTCTATCAAAGCACTTTAGCGCGTCTGAGAAAAGATGGTTATCACGGAGACATGCGCCGTACTAAAGAAGGTCGTTTTTATCTCACTGACAATGGCAATTATATATTCGATATTACCTTCCCTAAGCTTATTGCCGATCCAATAAAAGAACATATTCGTTTAAAAAACGTTCTTGGGGTAGTAGAAACAGGTTTATTCTTTAATGTGGCAAAGCGTGTAATTATAGGATATGAAAACGGTTCTATTGGAAATATCTAAAAGTTTTAGACACAAGTCATATGCAAAACAGCACCTTTAAAATCGCTTTAATCTGTGGTGGGCCATCACCTGAGAGAGGAATTTCGCTTAATTCGGCGCGCTCAGTAATGGATCATTTATCAAACGATAACATTACTATTATTCCCCTCTATGTTGATTATGTTCGGCAATTTTATCTCTTATCGACTGGACAATTATATTCAAATACCCCAGCTGATTTTGATTTTAAATTACAACAAACAGCCGAACTTCTTTCAGCTTCTGCATTGCTTGAAGTTTTGCGGGCAGTCGATTTAGTTTTCCCACTTATTCATGGAAGTTTTGGTGAGGATGGTGAACTGCAGTCGTTCCTAGAAGAGCATGCCATTCCGTTTATTGGCAATAGTGCAGAGTGTTGCAGAAATATGTTTAATAAAGATTGGGCTGCCGCCATATTACAACAAAATGGCTTTCCCACCCTTCCGCAATTGGTTATTAATTATAGCCAAAATAAACAAACAACCCTCATTGAAAGTTTTTTTACCTCGCATAGCTTGAAGCGTGCCGTGGTAAAGCCTGCTTATGGCGGTTCTTCTATTGGTGTAGCTTCTGTTAGCACCCCTTCAGAAGCTATGCAACAAACTTGCTTTATTTTTAATAATGGCTTAGCCACGCGTGCAATTATTGAATCTTTTTGCCAAGGGCGTGAATTCACTATTGTTATCTTTGAGAATCATCTTGGTGAGCCAGTGGCGTTAATACCAACTGAAATCGAACTTAGCTATGACAATCATCAGCTATTTGATTTTCGCAAAAAATATTTACCTTCGCATCAAGCCATTTATCATACGCCGCCACGCTTTGATAGAGCTATCATCAAACAAATTCGTAGACAAGCCACAGAGATCTTTAAGATATTTGCTATGCGCGATTTTGTACGAATTGATGGCTGGGTTACAACAAACAATGAAATATGCTTTACCGATTTTAATCCCATCAGCGGTCTTGAACAAAACAGTTTTTTATTTCAACAAGCTGCTAGCTTAGGTATGACACACCATACCGCGCTTGCCTATATTTTACAAAACGCCTGTCAACGTTATAATTTAACTTTTCCAGTAAAAGCTACCCAAAAATCGGCGAGTAAAAAACCAGTATACGTAGTATTTGGTGGAGCTAACGCTGAAAGACAAGTATCGCTAATGAGTGGTACTAATGTATGGTTAAAATTATTGCAATCACATTCATTTACACCTATCCCCTATTTTATCGATCAGAACAATGATCTTTGGCAACTTCCCTATGGTTATTGCCTACATCATACTGTTGAGGAAATATACACAAACTGCATAGCGGTAAAAAGTCATCCCGATGCAATGCTAATTGACACAATTAATCAGGAACTTGGCATCGATCAAAAAAAATCTATCGATCCATTTAGTATTTCAGTGGCTGATTTTTTACAACATGCACAGCAAAACAAAGCTTTCGTATTTCTAGCCCTACATGGTGGCGATGGCGAAAATGGGGTATGGCAAAGGCAATTGGAGGAGCATAAAATTCCATTTAACGGTTCGGGAGGAGAAGTTTCAGCCTTGTGTATGGATAAGTATGCCACAGGTGAAAAAATTAATCAGTTAAATAGCTCATGGATGACATCGTTACCAAAGTTTAAAATCTCTCTAGAGGTCCTGTTAAAAGCTGTGAATAGTTTGCCATGTGCACAGTTATGGGAAAAGGCTTCTCTAAAACTATCATCAGAGCACTTAATCATTAAACCGTGTAATGATGGTTGTTCAGCTGGTATTGCCCTATTGCAAAACGCCGCTGATCTGAAAGTTTATGTTACTTATTTAAGCCAAAAAGTATCACATATCCCTGCCAATACTTTTGTTGGTCAAAGCATGCCCATTGAAATGCCTACCTCAAATATAGATGCTTATTTATTAGAACCATTTATTGAAAGTGACTTACTTGTCATTAAAGAAAATAGTTTACATCATACACCAAAAAATGGTTGGATTGAGTTAACCGTGGGAGTGCTTGAAAAACAAGGTAATTACTTGGCATTGCATCCTAGTATTACTGTAGCCGAGGGTTCAGTCCTCAGTTTAGAGGAGAAATTTCAGGGAGGCACAGGTGTTAATTTAACTCCCCCACCCAGAACCATCCTTTCGGCACAATTAAATGATAAAATAAGAGAGGGTGTTGCCCATATGGCACGACATTTAGGGATTGAAAATTATGCTCGTTTGGATGTTTTTTTTAATTGTCATTCACATAAATTAATTTTAATCGAAGCCAACACTTTACCGGGTTTAACACCTTCTACTGTTATTTTTCATCAAGGTCTAGCACAAGAACCGCCGCTAACACCTGTACAATTATTAGAAAATATTATTAATACTAGACTATTGTAATTAAATAATGCATTTTAAAAACCGCCATGATGCCGGAGTGCGACTTAGCCAACAGCTAAAAAAGTATCAAGATCAAGATGTTGTTGTTTATGCTTTACCGCGTGGTGGTGTGGTGCTAGCTGCTGAAATTGCTAGTTTTTTGCACGCCCCCCTTGATTTGCTCTTTGCTCATAAGATCGGTCATCCACAGCAAGTTGAGTATGCCATTGCTGCAGTATCTGAAAGTGGCTGTATGGTTGAATCTGAGCGGGAACAACCTTTCATTGATGCACATTGGTTAAATGATGAAAAAGAGCATCAAATAGAGGAAATTAAGCGAAAACGAAAGTTATACTTAAAAGATAAAGCTGATCAACCTGTACATAATAAAATTGCAATATTAGTCGATGATGGCATCGCTACTGGTTTGACCATGCTTGTGGGAATTGCAGAGTTAAAAAAAAGAGAGCCAAAAAAAATCGTAGTAGCCGTACCGATTGCCCCAAAAAACACGGTCGCAATGCTAATGAAATACAGTGATGAATTTGTGGGATTTGAAGTTGATAATAATCAATTTCTAGGTAGCGTAAGTGCCTATTATGACGAATTTAAACAAGTAGAAGACCAGGAAGTCATCCACATTTTAGAAAAAAACTAAAAATTCAGGTTTTAAAGCCTGCAAAGAGCGCGGGTAAAATCAAACTGATTGACAAACAGAGACCTAAAAATATTTAATGAACAACAATGATCAAATATTAGAACAATTAATCAATGTTCCCCATGACAGCGGATCCATGGAAGGATTATTAAAAATACCTCCTTATGCCAGCGCTTTGGTCTTATTTGCACACGGCAGCGGCAGTAGTCGCTTTTCACCGCGCAATAATTTTGTTGCCAATATTTTAAATGAAGTTGGTTTAGCTTCACTTTTAATCGATCTTTTATCAAAAAAAGAAGATGAAATTTATCAAACTAGATTCGATATTAATCTCTTAGCTGAACGCTTGAATAAGGTTGTGCAATGGCTAACTACACAAAAACTTACTAAAAGTCTTGTTATTGGATTATTTGGTGCTAGCACAGGTGCAGCCGCAGCTTTACATGTTGCGGCAAAATGGCCTGACAGCATTAAAGCAGTTGTTTCACGCGGTGGACGCCCCGATTTAGCCATGAACATTTTAGAAAAAGTAATTGCCCCCACACTTCTAATAGTGGGTGGAAACGATGGCATGGTAATTGAATTAAATCAGGCTGCTTATGAAAAATTAAATTGTCCCAAAAAAATGAATATCATCCCACACGCCACACACTTATTTGAGGAGGCAGGCTGTTTAGAAGAAGTTGCCAAACAAGCCAAGCTATGGTTTAATCAATATTTGCAAACAAATTAGCTTGAGTAGGCAAAAAGTCTAATATAACTTTTACAGGTAAAAAAATGATGAAATATAAGGCAGCACAAACTCTACAAGCATTAGCAAAAAACGCTATTAATCTAGCGCAACCAAATCAACTTACTCCAGAGCGTTTGAAAACTTATGTGAGTGAAGCCTCCGATTACAAACTATTATATGGTACTGAGCGGGTCACACCAGAAGTAATACAAGCGCTGCAAGAACTAGCAGTGGAGGCCCAAGTTTTTGAGAAAATGGCCGATATGCAAAATGGCCAAATTATGAATTTTATTCAGAATGTGCCATGTGAAAATCGAGCTGTTTTACATACCGCTACACGTGATTTTTTTGACGATCCACGCACCAGCAGCGCTGCCAAATCAGCCACCGATCTTGCCCGCAAAGAGGTAGAGAAACTACACCGCTTTATCGAGCAACTTGATGTTGAGAATTCCATTGATGAAATATTGATGATTGGTATTGGAGGCTCCGATTTGGGTCCACGGGCTCATTTTCACGCCCTGGAACACCTATTGCGCAAAAAGCGACAAGTCCACTTTATTTCTAATGTTGATCCTGATGAGGTAAATGCGGCGCTCCAAAAAATTAATGCATCACGAACTTTGGTTGTAATTAGCTCAAAATCTGGTTCCACGCTGGAAACAAATACAAATGAACAAATCGTACGCAACCGTTTCAAAGAGCTCGGCCTTGATGCACAGGCCCATTTTGTAGCAATCACTTTGCCTGGCAGTTTACTTGACGATCAGAAACTTTATCGCCAAGTTTTTCATCTTTGGGAATGGGTGGGTGGACGCTTTTCTACCACTGCCATGAGTGGTGGCCTTTTGTTAGCCTTTGCTTTTGGCTTTTCTACCTACTGGGAGTTCCTCAAAGGGGCACATGCCATAGATAAACTGGCCCTTGAAAAGGATATCACGCGCAACATTCCATTGTTAATGGCATTATTAGGAATCTGGAATCGAAATTTTCTTGACTATCAAACTTTAGCGATTATAGCCTACTCACAGGGCCTTCATCGCTATGCTGCCCATTTGCAACAACTTGATATGGAATCAAATGGCAAGTTAATCAATAAGCATGCCCAAAAAGTCGATTTTCAAACCGGCCCTATTATATGGGGAGAGCCAGGTACCAACGCACAACACTCCTTTTTCCAATTATTGCACCAAGGTACTACAGTAGTGCCAGTCTCTTTTATTGGCTTTAAGAAAGATCAATTCGCTAAAGATGTGCAGATTAGTGGAACTAGCTCACAAGAAAAATTACTAGCTAACCTCTTTGCTCAGAGCTTAGCGTTAGCTGGTGGACAAAAAGCCGATAACCCCAATAAGTTTTTTCCAGGGAATCGACCTAATAGTATATTACTGGGCGAGCAATTGACCCCATACGCTTTGGGATCGCTATTAGCGATTTTTGAGCATAAGGTCGCTTTTCAAGGCTTTATTTGGAATATTAATTCTTTTGACCAAGAAGGTGTACAACTAGGTAAAGTATTAGCAAATAATATATTGGATTATTTCAAAGATTTGCGCTCGCATAAAGCAGACACAAAAGTATCACCGTTAATTGCAGCTTACTTACAACACCTTTTATAAAAAAAGTTTTTATTAGATTTCTTTCGAAACTACATTTTCGAAAGAAGTCTATTGAAAAAATCGACAATTTTGGCCCGCATTATGGAATTTTTTTTAACAGATTTTATCTCTTACCTTTTATCGGAAAAAGGGTTGTCCTCACACACTATCGAGGCCTACAAGCGCGATATATATCATTTTAAGCTCTTACTGCAGAGACAGAATATTAATAACTGGAATCAGGTAACGCAACAGCATATTATTAATTTTATCGCTCTAAAAAAAGAGCAACTTTATGCCTCAGCGTCACTAGCACGCGCTTTAATTGCTCTAAAAGTGTTTTTTCGGTTTCTGAAAAAAGAAGACTACATTGAGCATAATATCGCACAGTTGCTTGATACTCCAAAAGTATGGCAATTAATCCCTACTATACTCTCACCACAAGAAATGTTGCATTTATTAGCACAACCAGATGTCAATACATTGCAGGGAGCGCGTGATCGAGCCATCTTTGAGCTGTTATACGCTTGCGGATTGCGTGTATCAGAGTTGTGTCATTTAAAAATCGCAGATGTTGATGATTGCTATGTGCGCGTAAAAGGTAAAGGTAGTAAGGAAAGAATTGTGCCACTTGGATCACAAGCTCTCAATGCAATAGATCATTACCTAACATTACGCGATCAAAATTCATGTAAACGCTCTGAATACTTATTCTTATCTAAAAAGGGGGGCTTATTACACCGTATAACAGTGTGGAAGTTGATCAAACACTATGCTATAAAAGCTGATATTGAGAAATGTATTTTTCCACACACCTTTCGGCACTCTTTTGCCACCCATTTGTTGAACAATGGGGCTGATTTACGCTTGATACAAGAGATGTTAGGACACGCCAACATTAGTAGTACTGATCTCTATACACATGTAGCCACTAATGAATTAAATGCCGCTTTTCATGCTTGTCATCCCCGGCGTTGAGATAATTGCGATCCTAGATAAGCAGAGTAGCAAAAAGTGACAAACATTCTTGTTTGCAAGGGAAAAAGTCCCACTGAAAGAATTGTCAAAGCTATGGAATAACTTTTTTTTAAACATTGCATATTTTCAATCATCCGACCAATCTGCTGATCAAAAAAAAAGCCTACGAAAAAGGCATTAAAAAAAACATTAGGATGATTGCGCAATAAATAAAAAGTACCTAACGCTATAAATATCGATTTGGCTACAGAATAAATAGACTCGCTATAAGCATTAAATACATCGATGCTATTTGAAGATAAATAATGTAAAACACGAGCAGCGTTGCTAAAGGTTATGTATTGCATATGAATCCTATAACTTAAGGTTATTTTCCAAACACATAAAATACTAACCTGAGTTAATAAAACTAATGTTTTAATATGTTTAAGATATATTAGTTCAAGATTTATGGATTGTATCGATTAGAACTGGTTTTTGGCAAGGCTCTTCTTCCAGCATAGACATCACAGCGCCTTGTAGAAGATAAGAAACTAAGGCCTTATCTCCTTGATAAGTCATCTCTACATTCATTTGCCCATCAATAGAAGGCTCGCTACAGGTTATTAGTACATAGGCAGACAACTTTTTTTTTAAAGCATCTCTAAGCGATTGGCGATTTTTTACACTCATGATTTCCCTTTTGAAAACCAAAAATTCACATAAAAACAACTTAAATAACCACAATGTTTACATAACAATGTAGCGCAAGGTTTTCTCAAAACCATAAATCAATTTTTTAACACATTTCAGCCGCACATGCATCAAAAAACAACAAAACTAAAAGCAAAATATTCGCCCCCTACGTTAGCGAATCGCATGATTTATGCCAAATAAAAGATAATGTATTACGCGATACACCGCGAGCAAATTCAGCAGATGAAGTAGCTTTGCGCCCTTCTAATTGCACCTCTATCAGCTCCAAGGAGCCTGCGCCCGTAGAAATAACCAGATTAGCTTTATGTTCGTTTAGGTTAATTATGGCTGCAGGAGCCAAAGCCGTTTCAATACTAGTCAGGCAGGTCTTATTAATTTTTAACCGTTTTTTTACACCATCTACAGTTATATAACACCAGGCGCCAGGAATGGGGTTAACGCCACGCACTAAATCATGTATTTGCGCTGCAGGTAATTGCCAATTAATTTCACATTCTTCAAGTTCAATTTTTGGAGCGATCGTAGCTAGAGCATGTTCTTGCTCACACCTAGGCAAAGATTGATGCTCGGCAAAAGCATTAATCACCTCTAATAGCACTTCTTTCCCCGCACTGCATAGTGCCTGCTCGATCTCACCAAAAGTAGCATTACAAGCTATGGGTACTTTCACCTGTCTAATGAGATCACCAGCGTCCATTTTTTTTGCCATATGCATAATGGTAACGCCAGTTTCACTTTCACCGCCCATAATAGCTCTTTGAATTGGTGCTGCACCGCGGTACTTAGGCAATAAACTAGTGTGCAAATTAATGCATGCAATTTTAGGCACTTGGAGCAAAAATGATTTGATAATTTCACCATAAGCCACTACCACAAATAAATCTGCCTCGTATTTTTTTAGAATAGTTTCAAATTCAGGTGTTGATACAATTGGAGGTTGATAAACAGGTAAATTAGTACTAAGGTTTTGCGCCATAGTTTTAACAGCCGTTGGTTGCAACTTGCGTGCCCGCCCGGCCGGTTTATCAGGTTTTGAAACAACAGCGACAATATTAAGACCGGATTTAAAAAGATGTTCTAAGACGACAGCTGAGAATAAGGGAGTGCCAAAAAAAACAATACGCATAATCTAACACTTGCCAAGAGCAACATCATGCTCTTCTTCATCTTCTAATTCTGACAATTCTTCTTCGGTGCCACTTAAACACATTAAACCACGACGAGTTTGTCGACAGAATTGGATAAAATGTTTAATTTCAGGCAATGGTTTAAGCTGCTGTTCAATCTGGGCAAGGGCTTGATTGATATGCAACGATGAACGATAAATTAATTTAAAAGCCTTACTTAATTCGCGTCGTGTATCTAACGAAAAGCCATGCCGTTTTAAGCCAATTAAATTTAAGCCACCAAATTTAAATGGAATGCCAGCACCAATACTATAGGGAGGTATATCGTGGGTAACGCGACTCATGCCACCAACCATAGCATAGCACCCAATGCGCACAAATTGATGAATTGGTGTCATACCACCTACAATGGCATAATCTTCTACTGTTACATGTCCTGCTAAAGTAGCATTATTACTCATTATTACATGATTACCCACAGTGCAATTATGCGCAACGTGACAATAGGCCATAATTAAGCAATGATCTCCTATAACAACTTCTGTATTTTCTTGGCAGGAAGAGTTTATGGTGACACATTCGCGAATATCACAATGTTTACCTATTTTTACAAAAGTTTTTTCACCACGGTATTTTAAATCTTGCGTCTTTGTCCCCACAATTGCGCCTGGATAAATGGTGGTTCCATCACCTATACTAGTGTAACCGTCGATATAAGCATGTGATTTAATGACTACGCCATCACCAAGTACTACGTGCGGTGAATTAATTACTGCATATGGTTCAATGTAAACATCATGCCCAAGTGTAACGCCTGGTGCAATAATAGCAGTGGGATGGATATAATGTGATTGACTCATGAAATACCAGTTTTAAAATTAACTAATCTATTAAATTTGACTTTTATCGACAAAAACAAATCCAATCTCAGCTTCCACAGCTACTTTTTGATTGACAAGCGCTTCTGCTTTAATACGTCCACCCTTACTGCTAAAATGAATCCCCTCAGCACGCAAATGTAGTACATCACCAGGTTTTACAGGATGGCGAAATTTTGCATTATTTACATTTAACAAAATAGCGATTTTAGATCTTGGCCCTTTTAAGTGAACTAAAATCCCCCCCGCTTGCGCCAGTGCTTCCAAAATCAAAACCCCTGGCATTATGGGTGCATCAGGAAAGTGTCCTTGAAAAAAGCTTTCATTAAAAGTAACATTTTTTTGCGCCAATAAATAACCCCGTTCTAAATCAATTTCCAAAACACGATCAACCAGTAAGAATGGATAACGATGAGGTAAAATATCGATAATTTGTTTAATATCCATTGAAAAAGGAATATCAGCTGCCTGAGACATTTAATTCTCCATCGTAATGTGGTTTAACAAGCATTTGGCAAAGGCAAAATTAGAAGGATGTCCAGAACGAATGGCAATAATATGCGCGTGCATATCAAGTCCAATCAACGAAAGATCTCCTATCAAATCAAGGATTTTATGACGTGCCATTTCATTAGGGAAAAACAAACCGCCCTTGCTTAAAATAGCATCGTCTTTAATAACTACCGCATTGTCTAAACTACCACCTTTAATCAGACCGCGATCGATTAAAGTTGATAATTCACTATAAAGAGAGAAAGTGCGGCAAGAGGCAATCTCTTTTTTGAAATTTTCTTCATTCACTATTACTGAAAAAAATTGACCACTGAGCAATGGCGATTCAGTGTAATTTAAAACATAACTAATGCGATATCCATCGTATGGCAAGGCAATTAACTGAATATCCTGTGAAGACCAATATACCGGTTGTTTTAATTTAAAAATAGGGGTCAGTTGGCTTTGCTCACATACGCCCACCCGTTCAATCATCTCTACAAAGACATCTGCACTCCCATTTCCTACCGGCGGCTCAATGTTAGTAATTTCAATACATACATTATCAATGTTATAAGCCTTAATGGCCGATAATACATGTTCAACAGTATGTATGCGAATATCATTAATGCCAATGGTGGTACTGCGTGCTGTATCTTGTACATACTCAATGGTGGCTGGAATAATAGGTTGGCTAGCTAGATCAACTCTTTTAAAAACCACACCGGTACCTTCTTTAGCTGGACAAAAACGTAAGCTAACTTGCTGCCCTGTATGTATACCAATCCCTGAAAAACTGGATAGGTTTTGCAATGTACGCTGCTTGCGATAGACTGTTTCTAAAGTAGAGTTCACTACAGAATTATCCTTAAAAAAATAAAATGGTTGAAAAAGCGATTTTATCCAACAAGAGGTATTTTGAGCAATGTTTTTTTAATTGTGATTTAAAAATTACAAAATAATTTTACATATTTAAAAGCTATCAACTTTTCATATTCTTATAGCTCATTAATTATTAATTAAAAAATCAAAATATTTTTTCATGTTGCAATTAATTTAAAAATCTATATTATCTACTAATAATTTTTAATAAAAAGGAGTGTTCATGTCCATTGCAAGTCCTTACTTAAGTGGCCCAATTTATAGTCATGCAAACACAGTTAATGATGGTAATGCAAAATTTTTCAAAAAACTAGCTTTACTTGAAAACTGCCGCAGTAATTGGAACAAAGCAATACAGACAGCTAATACAGGTTTAACTTTTACCAACAATCGTCAAATCAAAGCGGGGTTATATGTTTTATTAGCTGAAAGCTATTTGCATAAAACTGATTATCAAAAAGCAATTAAAGCGGTGAAGATCGGATTAGCCCTCAATCCTTCCAACCAATTAAAAGGTAAACTTTGGCTTGAGATGACATTAATAAAACATGAGAAAAAATTATTTAAGACAGCTGAAGTCGCAGCCGAAATTGGTCTGCGTTTCAGTAAGCAAAGCAACGACCACCAAACCACTACTGAACTTTATGTTCAATTAGCATGGTGTAAATATAAGCGTGGTTTGTGGAGTAAATCTGAAGAGATTGCAAAGATTGGGCTTAAAATTAAACATCCAAAAGCCGACAACGAGACAAGAGCATTTCTTTATAAGGTGTACGCTGCAGCTACTTATCAACAAGGTAAATTAACGGAAACAATTGTGGCTGCAAATGCTGGCTTACAGCTAAAGCCATCACAAAAATTAAAAACATTTTTTAGTGAAATTTTGATCACTATCTATAGGCTGCATGCACTTGATAATTAGAGTTGTTGTCAATAGACTTCTTTCGAAAAGTCTAATAAAATTTAAAAAAATTAAAAATAAGGGAGTTTTATGTATCCATCAAATTTCGCCGCCTCTGCCTATCCTAATAATAGGCACGTTTCATTCGCTCAATATTATAGAAGAGTTGCTATTTATAATAGTACCTACTCTAACTGGGATATGGCACTACGTGCAATCTCAAAAGGGTTGTATCTAGAAAATAATAAAGAAATAAGGGCTCATTTATTTATTCTACTCTCTGAAGCGTTTTATCATAAAGGTTCTTATGGGCAAGCCATTAAAGTAGCCAAAATTGGGTTATCCCTTACTTGTGATAAACAAAAAAAAGCTACATTATACCTTGCAATGACCATGCCACTACTAGAACAAGGTTTTTTTGGAACTGCAGAAGCATGCGCTAAAAATGGAATAAATTGGATTAAGGACACTTTTAATCCACAAATTGCCAGCGAACTTTATGCAGGGCTAGCCTGGTCCAAATATAAACAATATAGGTATAAAGAGGCGTGCGACATTGCAACTAAAGCTCTGAATACTTATTCGTCGTCACTTTTCAATCATACCAAAGCCAATCTTTATATGGTGAAAATCCATGCAGCTATAGGACTTGGAAGAAAAGATATTATTGTTAATGTAGCTTTGGCTGGCTTAAGACTAACTACATCGCAATACTTTAGAAATTTCTTTTTGACCACCTTAAACAAATGCATACAACAATAGAATTCTTTCGAAAGAAATTTAATACCACAAATTAACTTTTATTCACTCTTTTGCAAAATATTGAGTGAATAGAATTCTTTGGAAACTACATTTATTTGTTAAAATTGTCTTTTTTGGCATCTTTAATCTCAAATCTACCAAAAAAATATCAATTTTTCCAAATTTTCCAAAAAAAGGCAGTTTGCAAAGAAGTTTAATAAAATTAAAAATAAGAGAGTTTTATGTATTTACCAAATAACGTCCATGCCTATTTCAATGATGAAGTTGATCACGTTTTATTCGCTAAACTTTATAGATTAATTGCTATTTATAATAACAACTGGGATGTAGCATTAAATGCAATCTCAAGAGGGTTACATATAGCAAAAAATAAAGAAATAAAGGCTGAGTTATTTATTCTACTATCTGAAGGGTTTTATCATAAGGCTTTTTATACGGAAGCCATTAAAGCAGCCAAAGCTGGGTTAGCCCTTACTTGTGATAAACAAAAAAGAGCTGCATTATGTCTTGCAATGGCCATGCCACTACTAAAACGAAGTTTTTTTAAAAGTGCAGAATCATTAGCTAAAGAAGGACTAAGTTGTATTAAAGACATTTATAACCCACAAATTGCAAGCGAACTTTATGCAGCGCTAGCCTGGTCCAAATATCAACAATCTAGGTATAAAGAGGCGTGCGACATTGCAATTAGAGCTCTGAATACTTATTCGTCATCAATTTTCAATCATACTATAGCCAATCTTTATATGGTGGAAATCTGTGCAAATGAAAAACTTGGAAGAATAGATACTACTAAGATGATAGCTTCGGCTGGCTTAAGACTAAATGTACCGCTATATTTTAGAAAATTCTTTTTGATGACATTAAACAAACACAGACAATAATAAACTTCTTTCGAAAGAAGTTTAATATCACGAATTAACTTCTATTCACTCTTTTGCAAAATATTGAGTGAATAGACTTCTTTGGAAACTACATTTATTTGTTAAAATTGTCTTTTTTGACATCTTTAATCCCAAATTTTTCGCCCCTTGTTGCCAATATGCTCTTAAAATTTGGAATCAAATCTACTCAAAAAATATCAATTTTTCCAAAAAAAGCAATTTGCAAAGAAGTTTAATAAAATTTAAAAAAAATTAAAAATAAGAGAGTTTTATGTATTTACCAAATAGTGCCCCTGCCTGTCTCAGCGATCACGTTTCATTCGCTAAATTTTATAGATCAATTGCTATTTATACTAATAACTGGGATGTGGCAGCACATGCAATCTCAAGAGGATTATACATAACAAAAAATAAAGAAATAAAGGCTGAGTTATTTATTCTACTATCTGAAGCCCTTTATCATAAGGCTCTTTATACGGAAGCTATTAAAGCAGCCAAAGCTGGGTTAGACCTTACTTGTGATAAACAAAAAAAAGCTGCATTATGTGTTGAAATGACCCTGTCACTACTAAAACGAAATCTTTTTAAAAGTGCAGAATCATTCGCTAATGAAGGATTAAATTATATTAAGAGCTCTTATAATACACAAATTGCAAGCGAACTTTGTGCAGGGCTAGCCTGGTCCAAATATCAACAATCTAGATATAAAGAGGCGCGCGACATTGCAACTAAAGCTCTCAATACTTATTCGTCATCAATTTTCAATCATACTATAGCCAATCTTTATATGGTACAAATCTGTGCAGCTGAAAAACTTGGAAGAGTAGATAATGTTAGGACGGTGGCTTTGTCTGTCTTAAGACTAAATATACCGTTATATTTTAGAAATTTCTTTTTGATGATCTCAAACAAATACAAACAATAATAAACTTCTTTCGAAAGAAATTTAATATCGCGAATTAACTTCTATTCACTCTTTTGCAAAATATTGAGTGAATAGCCTTCTTTGGAAACTTACATTTATTTGTTAAAATTGTCTTTTTGGCATCTTTAATCCCAAATTTTTCGCCCCTTGTTGCCAATATGCTCTTAAAATTTGGAATCAAATCTACTCAAAAAACATCAATTTTTTCCAAAAAAAGCCAGTTTGCAAAGAAGCCTAATAAAAAATAACAATAAAAATAAACTAGCAATAGCTAAAATAAAATAATCGCCAAATTGCGAATAGAGCGTATGATAATGATATAAAGGTATTTTAGCTGCTAAGACTCCATTTTGTGTTTGTTGTTTCAGAGTATCCTTCCCTAAAGTAGCAATAATCTGACCAAAGCTGTCCACAGCAGCTGTGACACCGGTATTACACGCGCGTACCAAAGGAATACCATTTTCTATCGTACGTAAACGGGCATGATCAAAATGTTGTTGCGGCAATCGCGAATTTGGAAACCAGCCATCATTAGTTAAATTAACTAATAACTGTGCACCCTTCTGACGGCTTTGGCGCATGATGTTCCCATAAATTTCTTCATAACAAATAGAGGTGCTAAATGGTACGGGGCCATCAAACACCTTAGCCTCTGTACCGCAATTAAAAGTGCCTGTGACACCATATAAAGCGGCCCACTTCCTACACCATTCAAAAGGGATATATTCACCTAATGGCACTAATATGCGCTTCTCATAACGGTGAGTTATCGTTTTATTAGGTATAAAATGAAAAGCTGCACTATAAGAGGCTGATTGACGTGCCGCCTCATCAATGTAAACAGTATCTTGTAAGCCAAGCACCACATGACTCTCAAATATGTTAGCAATAGTTTGTGCGAAATAGGCATTGGATACCAAATCATCAAGTCCTCGATCAGTCATAATAGTTTGTTCATAAAGGGCATTTTTAAGTGGAAAGGCTGCCGTTACATCGCCAAATAGTTCTAAAAATAAATTTTGCACTACTGCTTTTGGAAAAATAGGGTAAAACGTGCCATATGGAACTAAATATTCCGGAAAAACTATTAAACTTACCGGATCAATATTGTTATATTGACGATTAGCATACTTGTAAGATGATAATGGCAGTAGAATCTGATGCCATTCATCTAAAACAAATTGACGTGCTTCATATGCACTTTTAAACGACAAATTCTCTTCTGGTAGTAATCCTGGCTGCACTAAAACAACCTGCACTTGACGTGCATCCTCTTTCAAAGCTGCTGAGTGCAAATAAAAATGAAGGATACCAAATAAGTATGGGAAGAGTGCTAAACTGATAAAAATTGCAAACGAGCGCCGCGTGGAAGAAGTCAGCCAAATTTTTAGAACAGATAAATTTGTCAAAATAACCCAAAAAGAAAGACCGTATACCCCTGCTAGCGAAGCTAATTGTAGTGGATAAATTGTGACAGTCAAAGTCAAACCAACTGGATTAAATGGCAAACCTGAAAACCAAAATAAGCGTGACCACTCTAATATAGTCCAAAAGCCAGCTAGCGCAAATATTCCCAGCCATCTTGATAAGATAGCAGGCTGAATCAAAATGCTGAGCAACCCCCACTGCAATCCCATTAAAAGAGTGCAAAGCAAATAAGCTGCATAAATATATAAATATGGATGTGATAAAAACCAGCTTAATTGAACACATTGAATGGCCATAAACCACACTGTGCCAAGCAAAAAGCGGTTGCACCACTTTGGAATAGTGAGTAAAATGCGCCACATGCAGGCATAGCCACAAACAGCTGTTACAATGCCTAAAGGCCAACTCCAAGCCGGCTGACCAAATGCCACAACGCTAAAAGAGAGAATGAGGATGGCAATAGTGGCCCTCAAAGAAAGTGGCTTAGTTAAATTAGTTAAATTAGTTAAATATGAGGGAGATGGTGGCATGCTTTATTAATGATAAAAAATCTTTTAAGCTAATTTATAAAAACAGAGCGCTTATCGTCGCACATGTTGCTGTCCTACACTATGTCGCAGCGCTTGATAAGAGTCATAGCGCCAAGGGGATAATGTACCAACCTCTACTGCTGCAATGACGGCACAGTCCTCTTCATGTAAATGTGAACAATTAGCAAACTTGCATTGTGCTCCTAGCGCATGAATTTCGGTAAAATAATTTTCTATTTCCTCAAGTTGCAAATCCCACACCCCAAAGCTCTTAATACCAGGAGTGTCCACACACCAACCACCAAAAGGCAATGAGAGTAATTGTGTAGTAGTGGTCGTGTGACTCCCTTTTTTAGTTTTCTCAACCACCTCACCTGTCCGCAAATTCAAACCTGTTAATACATTTATCAAAGATGACTTACCAACTCCCGAAGGTCCTGAAAAAACAGATGTTTTATCACGCATAATTTCTTTAAGCGCTTCCATACCATTAGTTTCAATAGCACTCACTCCAATTA
The DNA here is from genome assembly GCA_013285965.1 of Chlamydiota bacterium. Taxonomy (GTDB): domain Bacteria; phylum Chlamydiota; class Chlamydiia; order Chlamydiales; family Parachlamydiaceae; genus JABDGQ01. The sequence goes on along the minus strand of JABDGQ010000003.1, from coordinate 81,732 downwards.
AAGGAATATTGACAGCAGCGTACGCTTCTTGTAGTTCTTCATAACATAGCTTTTGCTCATCAAGTAACAGAGATTCTTCAACACTTTCCAATAGATCAATTTTATTGATCACTATTACTGGCTGCATCGCTCCTTTGCAAGCTGCAATAATATAACGATCAATAATAGCAGGCTTAAGTGGCGGATTAAGGACTGAAGCTGTAATTAATACCTGATCGACATTTACCGCTAAAATCTGTTGATTGCGACGCGACAAATTATCAGCGCGCGATAGAATGGTGTGGCGAGGTAATACATGACTAATAATTCCCTCACTGGGGGCAATTTTTTCAAATAAAACTAAATCGCCCACAGCTACTAAATTTTTAGCGCGCGTTTTATTTTTTTTAAGCAACCCCTTTAAAGTACAGCATAGTTGTTCTTCTCCGCAATGAACAACGATTCCTTGTGGTATAATTGACAACACGCGCCCTTCTTGCCAAACATGTTTTGACAATTTACTTGTTAATGCCCGATCAAGCCCCAATAAATATTTGGAGTGATCTGATTTTTTATACTTAGAGCGATCTTGTGCAATGGCTCGCTTTCGTTCCATTTTTTCTTCTTTGCGCCCACAATTCCACTCTTCAATATCTTCAGGTTTCATTTTATTTCCTTTCAGTGTGCTAAAAAATGGAGCATAATACCGCCGGCCACCGCCACGTTTAAAGATTCCATGGCATTAGCGTCAATGGCAATCGTCACAGGAGTGCAAAATTCTCTTATCGCCTTTTGGGGGCCGTGTGCTTCGTTGCCAAGAACTAATAAACGGCGTTGAGCAAGCGGCACAGCTTCTAATTTCATTCCGGCAAGATCAGCGACTAGTGCTTGTACGTTTTGTTCAGTAGTCCACAAGTGCAACTGGGCAAAAGAACCTTTAATCAAATTCAGTTTAAAATGAGCGCCGCGTGCTGCACGCAATGTTTTATCATTGAATAGATCACAACATCCTGGCAAAAAATAAATAGTGGACCAGCCAAATGCCAAGGCTGTACGCAACAATGTTCCTAAATTCCCTGGATCATTGATGCCATCAAGCGCTAATATGCGATTATGATGAGAGCTTAATGTGCTAAAGGATGGCATTTTGACTTCAACCAACAACCCCTCTGGCTCCTTTGCACCGGAAATTTTTTGCACAATGGCATTGCTAATCTGGTATTTTTGGTTGGCTTTTAATGCATTAGCTTGTGTTTCATAGGCAGCTGTATAGATGATCTTATCAATCGGTATAGTTAATTCGGAAATGGGCTTACTACCTTCCAACAATAACATTTGCTGCTGCAGGCGATAATTTACATCGGTACGTAACTTTACCCAATGCAAAACCATGGGATGTCGTAAACTCTCTATCTTCTGGACTGTTCTCATTGTTGCTGCCACAATGGATTAGTCATCAATTTTGCGATGACCTGTTCGGCTGAATGCCAATCTGCATTGACCGATATTCGTTGTGCTTCTTTAAGCAATAAACCCATTTGTTTGCCGCTTGAAATGCCGCACTGATGTAATAAGCCGCTCGTTACTAGTGGTTGATTCTTTTGTAAACGTTCAACATGAACTTTTAATTTTTCATAGCGTGCTTGCGCATCTTCTATAATTTGTAATCTTTTAATATCCGGAGCCAATGCTGCTATCACATATAGACCTAACCAAACGTCTTTATGTGCAAAGATGACGGCCCATTCAAATGGTTCATTATTTGCTTTTAATAAGACTTTACGTAAACGCTCTACCCACTCCAATAATTTTATATCATTATTGGAAACTTTTAACCGTTTAGCAATAGCAAGTTTAGTTGGAATAGGAAAATCAATAAACATTTGCATAATATATAAAATAGTTGGGCAATTTGATGGAAAGTGTTTAAAAGCCGAAATTTTTGTTTGTAAATCGTGTAGGTGTAAATGTTGCAATTCAGGAAAAATTACCGCTAGCAATCTCAGGCGGTGCATATCGATTAGGGCTTGGTCAAAGCGGATAAAATTTGCCATTTTTTCAAATTCTTGCCAAATACGTTCCATTGCCACAGACGGCAAAAGCAAATTAGCATTTTCAACAATCGCCTCCTGCGTGGCTAAATCAATAGCAAAGCCAAAACGGGCGGCAAAGCGAAAAGCACGCAACATGCGCAGACGATCTTCAAAAAAACGTTGATTAGGATCACCAATGGCCCTTATAACGCCCCGCTCAATATCTTGCTGCCCATCGACATAATCATAAATTTTTTCCTCCAGTGGATCATAAAACATTCCATTAATAGTAAAATCACGCCGTAAGGCATCTTCGCGCGGTGTAGATTGTTCGATCCCTTGAGGGTGGCGGCCATCTAAATAGGGTAAATCTTTGCGAAAGGTAGCTACCTCAAATTGATGTTCACTAATCACCACAATGACCACACCAAAAGCTAAACCTACTAACAATGTGTGTGGGAAAAGATCCATGATTTGAGCAGCCGTAGCATCAGTGGCAATATCAATATCCTCAGAAGGATGATTCATGATATAATCACGCACCCATCCTCCAGCAAAATAGGCAGTAAAACCGGCACGCACTAACTTAGAGACAATGGAGCGAGCGTGAACTAGAGCTTGAGTCATAACTATAAAAAATTGTGGTATTAATTAGCTGCAGAAGTCAACCCTCTAATTGTATCTTTTTATCCTTTTCCATGAAAGAAACTTTGAAAGAAGTCAAATAACCTGAACGTAGTCCAAAAATCGAAAAAACTAAAAGTTCATGTTAATAGTCTTGTGGCTTCAAAATTTGTAAAATTAAGAGACTTAAAGTCTGTTCTTAAATCTTTAAATAACGGATAATCACGCGCGCCCACAATTTTTAGCCACTTTCATTTAAAGGAAACTTGTTGCATGCCCTCTGCCAGAATTCGAGTACTAAGCGATCACACCATTAATTTGGTCGCCGCAGGTGAAGTTATTAAAGATCCATCTTCAGTAGTCAAAGAATTAGTAGACAATGCCATTGATGCTCAAGCCGGTGAAATTTTGATCGAAATTAAAGAAGGTGGTCGTCATTTAATTAGAGTATCAGATAATGGTCATGGTATGCTTTGCGATGATGCCTTGCTTTCATTAGAAAGGCACGCCACCTCAAAAATACAAGCTATTGAAGATTTGCAAGAATTAGATACTATGGGTTTTCGAGGAGAAGCTCTCCCCTCTATTGCGGCCATTTCAAAATTTACCTTATTGACCGCACCAGAAAATAACCCATCTGCTCAGAGTGAAGCCGCCACTTTAATACGAGTAGAGGGTGGTAAAATTTTAGCCTGTCATAATGCCCATCGCTCAAAAGGAACTACTGTCGAAGTGCAAGCGCTGTTTTTTAATGTTCCAGTCAGACGCAAATTTCAAAAGTCTCCTCATTTTGATGCAGCAGAAATTACCCAAATGATTCGTCTGTTAGCTTTAGCCAATCCCAGCATTCAATTTGAATTAGTGAGCGATCAGAAATCAATCATCAAAACAACCACTCCTTCCTCTAATTCTTCTTTTGCACAATCATTAACTTTGCGCATGCAATCAATTTTTGGACTAGAATACACAGAGAGTTTATTGCCAGTAGAATTTAAAAAAGATGATTTGCAAATTTATGGTTTTATTGGATCGCCTGCTACACACAAACCAAATAAGCGCAGTCAACATCTTTTTATTAATCGACGCCCTGTCACCTCATCTTTAATTGCTAACAGTGTCCGCGAAGGGTATGCTACGATGTTGCCTGTACAACGTTTTCCACTTTTTATGCTCCATATCTGTATGCCTGGACCCATGGTAGATGTGAATGTGCATCCACAAAAAAAAGAAGTTCGCTTGCGCAATGAACAACAAATAAAAAATTCTGTTATAGCTGCCATACAATATGCCTTACGACAAAAACAATTTACAACACCATTATCGGTTATTGATCAGCCTATTTTAGAAAACATCACCCCTTTTTGGGGAGCTGAGAACTTTGGCTTGCAATCAACCAATGGCCCATCTAATCAAGCATGGTCTGTGAAACAAAATAGCTTAGCTTGCGAGATGTTAGTAAATCAGGCCATGCCACTAAAATTAAACATATCTGATTTTATTGGACAGGTTGAACAAGTAGAAAAAGAGAGGCAGGGTGATTTTTATCATGCTTCCACACCTCATCCACTAGTTTTGGCCACGATACCAGGCTTTTGCTTGCTAGACGGATCAAATATATGGCAATTAAGCAGTTCTGGGAGTAAGATGGGTGAAAATGGCTTTGCCATACTCGATCAGCAGGCCGCTTATGCACGCATTCACTATGATAAATTAGTGCAATCGGCTTGCACTAAAACAGCTAGTGTCGAAACTCAATCTTTACTTATCCCCTTACCACTGACGCTTGCGCCAAACGAAATAAGTGTAGTCAGACGCCATGCTAATTTGTTACAACAAATGGGTTTTGAATTACGCGAATTTGACGCCAATACTATGCTACTGGATACTTTTCCCTCTTTTATGCACGATGAGCAGTTAGCACAAAGTTTAAATCAAATTATACAAATATTAATCGACGATGATCTTGATGATGAACAGATATTGGAAAGTCAACGCCAACAAAAAATTGCCTTAAGTGTCTGTCGTAATCTAACAATTTGGCCTAGTAAGCGTTTATCAGTGCAAGAAGGACAATTGCTTGTAAAACAATTATTGCTGTGTAACTTACCTGCACTATGCCCATTTGGCAAACCAACTTGCCTATATTTTTCCTCGCAAGAAATAAACAAGTGGTTTAAAAAGTTTATTTAAAATAGGTTATTAGCATGCATTACAATCTCCGTTTAGAGCGTTTGCAAAAAGAACTTAATCATTATGAGTGTGATGCCTTATTAATTGAAAATCCAGTCGATTTACTATATTTGACCGGTTTGACACTATCAGCGGGCAAATTAATAGTTGGGAGACACCATCGTTGCTTATTTGTTGATGGTAGATACTCTGAATATAGCTTGAGTCAAGCTTTATATCCGGTGTGTATGCTTGAAAATGAGTCACTAGTTAATATGTTAAAAGACGGACAGATGCAATTATTAGGGTTTGATGCTGCACAGATTTCGTATCAACGTTTTTTAGAGTTAGAAAAACTACTGCCTTTCTGTACACTTAAACCAATAAACGATCCGATTTTGCAATTGCGCATGATAAAAGATGCCGATGAAATTATTTTACTCAAAAAAGCAGCTCACTTAGCATATCAAGGTTATCAGCATGTTTTATCACAATTGCGCATTGGGGTAACTGAAATAGAGTTAGCCAACGCCCTTGAATTTTTTTGGAAAGAACGTGGTGCACGTAAAATGGCTTTTGAGCCCATTATAGCTTTTGGCGCTAACAGCTCAAAACCCCACTATCGCTGTAGTGACACGCCCCTGAAAATGAATGATCATGTACTAATTGACATTGGTGTAATGCTCTCTGATTACTGCTCAGATATGACACGCGTCCATTTTTTTGGCACACCACCAAAAGAAATTGCCACCATCTATCCCCTAGTAGAGGAGGCCAAAAATAGAGCCCTGGCTGCTTGTCGTCCTGGTATGCTAATAGGTGAACTTGACACTATTGCACGATCTTACCTTACTGCAAATGGCTACGCCAATGAATTTTGCCACAGCTTAGGACATGGCCTTGGTTTAGAGGTACATGAGCCGCCAAGCATTAGAGAACACAACAAATTCCATAACTTAAAATTAGCAGCAGGCATGGTAATTACAATTGAGCCGGGGCTTTATTTACCAAAAATTGGGGGTGTCCGCCTTGAAGACACTATTTTAATCACCACTGACGGTTATGAAAATCTAACTAAATATGAATAATTTTATCTCAAGCTTAAGTAATCCTAAAATAAATGATGTGGTTTGTTTACGTAAAAGTAATGAACGCAAAGATAGCACACTTTTTTTAATCGAAGGTTACCGTGAAATTATGCGGGCAGTAGAATCTAACTGGCAGTTACACTCCTTATTTATTTGTCCCGATTTTTACTTAGGAACAAATGAACCGCAATTAATTCAGAAAATAACTGCTCAAAAAGTACCTCTCTATACATGCACTGATTCAGTTTTTAAAAAAATATCTTATCGTGACCGCCCCGATGGCTTATTGGCTGTCGCGTACCAACGCTCACTGGCAATCGAGCAGCTGGATATTCACTACAAAAAACAAACTCCTTTTTTTGTGATGGCTCAGTCTATTGAAAAACCAGGCAACTTGGGCACTATCTTACGCTCTTCTGACGCCGTGGGAGTGAGCGGATTAATCGTGTGTGATCGCTGTACAGATGTTTATAATCCTAATGTGGTGAGGGCCAGCGTGGGTACCTTATTCACCGTACCAATCGCCGATGCCTCAAGTGCAGAGCTTGAAAGTTGGCTAGATAATAAAAATATCGCTATTTTAGCTGCCACTCCACATGCCGATAAAGAATATACAGATGTTGATCTTACTATTCCGCTGGTGATTGCCGTGGGTACTGAGCAATTAGGTCTCTCTGAGCGTTGGATGAAACGGGCAGATTTGCAAGTACGTATCCCCATGTACGGTGTCGCTGATTCACTAAATGTGGCTATGGCCACAACTTTATTATTGTATGAAGCACGGCGCCAGAGGAATTTGCAAAAAAAGCCAATTTCAAAAAAAATCTAATGAATCAAGCTATCATCCCACTATTTTTTGACAATCATATTGTCGTTTGCAATAAACCTAATGGCCTATTGACTGAAGCTAGCGGCACCACGCAAGATAGTTTGGAGGAGCAAGCTAAACAATGGGTAAAAATTAAATATAACAAGCCAGGCAATGTTTTTTTAACCCCTATACATAGAATTGACAAACCTGTCAGCGGAATAGTTGTTTTTGCTAAAAATAGCAAAGCGCTAACACGACTCAATCGCTTGATTCAAGACAAGCAAACTCGCAAAATTTATTGGGCCTGGGTAGAAGGTTTAGTAACAGCCGATGAGGCGGAATTAGAACATTTTGTATTTCATGATCAATTCTATGCTCGAATTGTGCAACCATCACTGCCACAAGCTAAATTGGCCCGCTTGCGTTATCGGACACTGGCACGACAAAGTCAACACAATCGCTCATTACTAGAAATTCAGTTGTTTACTGGACGTTATCATCAAATTCGAGTGCAGCTGGCTGCCATTGGTCATCCTGTTTTGGGGGATGTCAAGTATGGCAGCCAGCAGCGTTATTATACGAATGCCATTGCCCTTCATCATAAAATATTACAAATGAAACATCCAGTTTCACAGGCAGAGTGTCTGTTTGAGGCACCACTGCCGGCAAATTTTGCACAATGTGAGTTTATTATTTGACAAATCGCAATTGCGTAAATAACGGAAAGTGATCAGAAGCAAACAATTTAGTATCGCCACTTTTCTCTGATGGATAATGAATAATTTCAGCATGTTCCACTTTTAAAGGACAAGTGATTTTTTTCATTTTCTCGCTACTCACAAATATATGATCAATGCGTGAGCTATCCCAAGCATTTCCCCAACCACTATGTGTACCTAATACCATTCCAGGCTTTACGGAAGATGGAACATGCAATTTACTATAAACGCTAACCAGATCGACATCTTTTTGCTCATTATGAAAAAAAGAATGATCAGCGGAGCCATTATTAAAATCACCCATCATTATCACTGGATGTTGCTTGTTAGCACGCTTAGCAATCCATTCAGTCACTAGCTCACCATTGATTTTACCGTGTACTGGCCAATGTGAATTTAAAACATACACGCCTCTATTTTCACCATGCATATCCAAAAAATGGGCCCAACCCACAATACGGCGACCCCATTGATCAGAGCCAACTTCCAGCACACCTAAATCATCTAAAGCCCAACGATCAGAGCGATAATACAATTTTACCGACTCGCCAAAGTTAATATAGCCTAAATTGCCTTTGGTGTTGTTATGATGATTAGCCGCTACCACTTGATTAAAGATTTTAAGTTCAGGCCAATTGCCCTCTTGTAAGCCTAAAAAATCGATCATATTCAATTCATTAAGTTTAGCTTCATCGATTTTTTGATTAATAATATTCTCGACATAGGCTCTTCTTTTAGTCCAATGACGATTGCCTGAATCTCCGCCTGCATCATATACGCGAATATTAAAAGTCATAACATTAATGACATCAACATCATTAAGGGCTACTTTTGCTTCACATTGCCCGAGAAAAAGGGTAAGGAAAAATAAAATTAATAAAGGCATGTTCCTCCATTTAGTAATAATTATAATTAAGATACGCGCTTAATAATTACTTAATACAATTTAAAGTGCAATTATTAAATTAATAATTATAAGTGTAAGTCAAACTTAATTTAAGAGTGCTTTATGATGGAGAAGGTTGTAGGTAGGGTTATTTTTGGCTTTATTTTGTGGCTTTATTTTGTTACAATAATGTTTTTGCCAAAAAATGAGGATTAATAATGTTATGTGCAGATGGAAAAAGACGTTGCTTTGGTGGACAAGAGGGTAAAAAATTTTATGCTGACTATCATGACAATGAGTGGGGAATTCCGACACACGATGATCTTCATTTATTTGAGATGCTTATTTTAGAGGGAGCACAAGCAGGCTTAAGTTGGGAAACCATCCTAAAACGACGTGCTGACTACCAAGCGGCCTTTTACCATTTTGATCCACATAAAATTGCCGCTATGAGCGACGCACAATTAGAGGCTTTACTGTTGAATGAGAAAATCATTCGCAATCGCTTAAAAATATTTGCAGTTCGTAAAAATGCGCAAGTTTTTCTCGCAATTCAAAAAGAACATGGTTCATTTGATCGTTATTTATGGAATTTTGTAAATGGAAAAGCAATTGTCAATAATAGAAAATTATTCTCTGAAGTACCTACTTCCTCAAAAGAGAGTGATGCCCTGTCAAAGGATTTAAAGAAGCGTGGTATGAAATTTGTTGGCTCTACTATCATGTATGCTTACATGCAAGCAGTAGGCTTAGTTAACGATCATCTAGCCGATTGTTGGTGTTGCTCAAATACTGTGCCGTAATTGGACCTATGGGCGTTAAAATAACGTCTTTAGGCAATGAGCCAAAAATTTTTAAAAAAGCATCTATAGTGGATGGACTTGTAAAAACAATTTCATCAAATTCGTGCAAGTTTGGACAAGTGCTCTGTGTGTTAGCAATTGGTTCGTATAATGGACATATGCTATGACAAATTTGACGCTTACGCAAATAATCTTTTATAATGGGGCGTGCTTTGAGCGAATGTGGCCAAAAAATATGTGCCCCACACAATGATCCGCGCGCAGATAAAGTATCCAAAGTCTGTATGACACCCTCTGCTGTCGCTTCAGCTGCGATCAGAGAGTCAATAGCATACATTTTTAAGTGTTGCGCCGTCACAGCACCAATGGCGATGGTGATTTTTTTTTGCCATACGGCTAAATCGATCTGATATTTTTGCAAGTAATCGCGCAAAATATGTACTGTACTCTTTGAAGTAACAATCACATGCGAGTAACTCTCAAATGCTTGTAAACAATCAACTATTATTTTAGAAACAACACAAGGCGCTATTTTAATAATTGGCCAATGGGTAATGGTACCATTAGCGAGATAATTGGTTGGATCAAGCCCCAAATATAAAATGCGCCACATATCAGTGTATTATAGATATGGTTGCTGTGTAGCTGCATGCGCTTCTTGCAGCTGCTTAAATGCGTCGGCAAAAGCTGTTTTAATCAATAATTCTAATCCTTCCACATCATCGCGATCGACCACTTCAGGCTTTATTTTAATTGATTTGAGGGCACCATCGCCAGTTAGTGTCAATGAGATTAAACCATTGGCAGCTTGACCAGTGACTTCCAAATTTTGCATATCATTTTGCAATTTACCCAATTGCTGCTGCATGAGGCGAGCCTCTTTCTTTTTACGCGCAAAACCAGTACCCATAAAAAAACTCCTTCATTTAATAGATATTTCATTCACTTGTTAAAAAAAACTCTTTTTTACCTCTTTTTCCAATAAGCAAGTTTGGCAAAAAATCTAATGATGTTTTTGCAAGCGTCCTTCAAGCTCGACTGCTGAGAATTGAAATAGTGTATCATAAGACATCGATGAGCGACCTTGTTCTACCTTATTTTCTATCGCAACTACCATTTTAGGTTTTTGATCAAAATCAATTATATTAGGGGTAGGATCTTCACTAAGCGTAACGCATGTTAGAATGGGTGCAGGCATTGGCTGGGGTGAAGAAAGTGTTAATTCAGATCTTTCAACTATGGGGGTGAGATTATTGATTGGTGTCAAGGCTGTATTAGTACTGATAAGAGGATTAGAGGCAGGCTCTAATGAAATTTCTTGTATAGCTTGCTCTAAATCGGTTAAGCGTCGCACTAAATATTCGATAGGCAAACTAAAATGACTGCGCATCACATGCAAAATAATTGTTTCGATTAAAAATTTACCAAAAGTAGAGAGGCGCATTTGTTGTTGTTTATCTAATAAATATTCAATTAAATCTAAACACTGCTCTTTGGAATACACTTTAGCAAAATGCAAGTAATGCTCTTTATATTGTTCGTTGGAAAAATTATTTAAAGCCTCAAGGCCACTCAATTGACACAATAAGATTTGGCGTAGATGAGCAACTAACCCTTCCATAAAATAGAACAGATCCTTCCCCAATGAGAACAACTCCTCTGCAATTTTGAAGGCTTTGATAAAATCACCGGCCTGTCCAGCGCGGTCGATTTCAAAATAAATGCTATGGGCCGTGATTCCTAAAATGGCTAAGACGGCTTCACTATTAATTGTTTTGGCTCCAAAAGCTAAAATTTGATCAAATAATGATTCGGCATCTCGTAAACCACCTTCAGAGCGTTGTGCTAATAGTAGTAGCGCTTCATCTTGTACATCTACCTCTAATACTGTGGCTATATAACGCAATTTTCCCATGGTTTGGGCAATTGAGATGCGACTGAGATTAAAACGTTGGCAGCGCGAAAGTATGGTAGCAGGAATTTTATGTGGTTCAGTGGTTGCAAAAAGAAATTTGACTTTAGCTGGCGGCTCTTCAATAATTTTTAAAAGAGCGTTGAAGGCCTCTTTAGTCAACATATGTACTTCATCAATTAAATAGATTTTATAACCTCCGGCGGCGGCGGCGTAACCTGCTGTTTCGTTGATTTGACGGACATCTTCAATGCCTCGATGTGATGCGCCATCAATTTCAAGCACATCCAGTGAGGAGCCTGCTGTAATTTCTTTGCAGGATATACATGCATTACAGGGCTCGCCTTCCTTAGTAATACGCAGACAATTTAATGCTTTGGCGAATAGACGCGCTAAAGTAGTTTTACCGGTGCCACGCGATCCACAAAATAAATAGGCATTAGCCAAACGGCGCCCTTTAATGGCATTTTTAAGTGTAGTAACAATTACTTCTTGCCCAAATACTTCAGAGAATATTTGTGGACGAAAGCGGCGTGCGCTTGGTTGATATTCTGACATAATACCAATAATGAATCTTAATAAATATAACGCTTAAATATGTTAAAAATATTCAGCTTTTTGAGACAAAGCTCATTACGCAAGAAGTCCATTGTAATAGCTGTGCGCAATTTATGCAAATAATGCTTCCATGATTTGTCCACCTTAGTGCATTATCCTCTCATTTGACTACTAGCATTGGATTTAGGTACAATTTTATGGATCATTTTTTATTATTATCCGCACTAGGCTGTGGATTTGTCTTCTTAGTACTAATTTTTGCCATTCATACCTACCGGCATAAACAACATCTGCTCAATGAGCGCGATGTAATGCAGCACAATTTTATGCAAGAATGTCAACGCCGTGTCAGTGCTGAAGAAAAAGCCAGTCGTATAACAGCGTTAGAACAAGCAATTATAATTAAAGAAGAGTCGTATAACCAACTATTGTCTGACTATACAAATGTTAAAATTAGCTTAGCACAGCAAGAATCATCAATAAAACAGCAAAGCTTTTACGAACAAGAAAAAATTGCATTATTACATGATGCTCAAAAACGTTTAAGCGAATCTTTTAAAGCGCTATCAGCCGATGCTTTACAACAAAACATAAATTCTTTTTTGGAGTTAGCTTCAGCACGTTTTGAAAAATTGCATGAAGGGGCCAAAAATGAATTGCATGTGCGTCAGCAAGCCATTGACACTTTAGTGAATCCTTTAAAAATGTCTTTGGAAAACGTTAACAAAAAAATGGCCGAACTAGAATTGGCTAGGCTTTCGGCCTATTCAAGTTTAACTGAACAGGTGCATAGTTTGGCCAAAGTGCAAATTCAATTACAATCTGAGACTGGCAACTTAGTAAAAGCATTGCGGATGCCCCATGTGCGCGGACGTTGGGGAGAAATTCAATTGCGGCGCGTCGTTGAGATGGCTGGTATGCTTGAGCATTGCGATTTTTCTTGTCAATTGACGACAAATAATCAGGAGCGTAAATTGCGCCCTGATTTAATCATTAAATTGCCAAATACTAAACATGTGGTTGTTGATGCCAAAACCCCTTTACATGCATATTTAGAAGCTCTGGAATCCGAAGAAACGGTACGCGTGTTAAAATTAAAAGAGCATGCTAAACATGTGCGTACTCATATTACACAATTGGCAAGTAAAAATTATTGGGAACAATTCCAGCCAACGCCTGAATTTGTCGTCTTGTTTTTACCAAGTGAAACTTTTTTTAGTGCGGCCCTTGAGCAAGATCCTGAGTTAATAGAATTTGGCGTGCAGCAGCAAATAATTTTAGCTACACCGACTACTTTGATTGCACTTTTAAGAGCAGTGGCCTATGGTTGGCGACAAGAATCAATGGCCGAAAATGCACAAAAAATTAGTGCCCTTGGACACACACTATATGAGCGCCTGTATACTCTAGTTGAACATTTTGAAGAAATGCGCAAAGGTTTAGAAAAAAGTGTGACCGCTTATAACAAGACTGTGGGCTCTTTAGAAAGTCGCGTTTTGATCGCTGCACGTAAATTTAAAGATTTAGGGGCCACTACACAAGAAGAGCTACCATTTTTAGCACCTATTGATCAGATGACCAGAATAATGGCTATTGATAGCATATAACCGAATTTTGATTTTTTTGCCCCTTTGGATTGCATCAAAATCGTACGCAACAAAAGAAGTCTATTGTAAAAATCAATATGCAGATTATAAGAGTCAATTTATGTTTTGGATGATTATCAGCGGCGTAGCTGCCACCGTAGCAGGACTAGCCGTTTACATTTATTATCTGCAACAAGGTCAATTTGACGATGATGACGAAGAGGTCAAATATCAAATATTCCGCGAACATGACCCTGATAATTAAATTAAGTTACAATCAAATAAAAAACTTCTTGTAAAATTACCTATTATAAATCTTACAAGAAGTTTATTTAAGATTAAGAATTATCAAGTTTTTTTGGGCGTTCTTTCAATATTTTTTTTGGTTTATCTGAAATACCTTCTACAGTTGGAGGTTCTTTTTCAGAATCCCATTGATGACGATACTCATAGCGTAAGATGGCTTGTTTTTTATTATCGTCTCGTTTACTAGCTGTTATTTGACCTTTTTCACGCTCTTCATCTATCTGACTTTTTCTTGCTTTGATCTCTTCCAACTCAAGATCAGTTGCTTCGTTTTTAGGTTTAAGTTTTTGTGAAGGGGCGCTTTTTGGTATTTCTGTCCCTTTGGGATACTTATAATTTTTTTTTAATCCTTTGGGCAGAGGCGTATCGTTGAGTTTTATATCTCCTTCACTTCTGTCAAGGCGATCAGCTTTTTCAAGTTCCTCAAGGCGACGGGAAATTTTATCAATAGCCTGATCGATTTGCGAGCGTGCCGCGCGAAATTCAAAAGAAAACAAACGTAAAAAAATTTTATTAGCTAACGATCCTTGCAAAGTTTTTAACCCACTGAGCAATGTCCGAAAACTCTCAATATTATCTAAATCGCTTTCATTTTTAGTGGCCATTTTATCTGCGACAACACTCTCAATAACATTAGCTAATTCTTTAACCTCAACACTGGTATGTTTAGCTTCTTTAGAATCTACTACACTAAAGGTATGATTGTTATATTCTACATAAACTTTTGTGGTTATTACCTCTTTCAGTGCCGATATTAATCTATTAAAATTTTCATATATATTCATAATTATCACCATTATTATTAATTCGCTTAGTATCATTTTAAAATATAAATAGAATTATAGCAATATGTTTTATTAAACCAATAATATAATTTTTTAAAATAAATATATTGCGGATATATTTTATTTGTTTTTACGAAATTTTTAGTATTAAGTTTATTTCGAAATTACAGGAATTTTTAGCTAGCAGAATTAACTTGCTCAACACTGATGGCATCAATGGTTGCACCGTGTTGACTAAAAACTACTAAGACAAAATCACCATCGGTTAATAATTCGCGTTGCAGTGCAAAATGACTAATCTCTTTTATCCCATCATTTAATGAGGTAAAATCGGATTGTAAAATGGGTATCACTCCACAAAGAAGAGACATTTGATGAAAAATTTTAGGGTTTGCTGTAATAGCCAAAATGGGCATTCTTGGATGTAAACGTGCTAAAAAACGAGCCCCCTGATAACAACCCGTAAAAATAGCTTTGGCCCCAATTTGAAATGCTGTTAACAAAGCTGCCAAAGTTAATGAAGCCGAAATAGTCTGCGGAATGCTCAGATGTTGCTGCCAAAAATTAACAAAATCAAAATCATGCTCAGCCGCTGCAATAATTCTACGCATGGCTTCCACGGTTTGAATAGGATAATGTCCCACAGCAGTTTCCCCTGACAACATAGTAGCACTAGTGCCATCGTAGACAGCGTTAGCAACATCAGAAACCTCTGCTCTCAAAGGGCGTGATTGATTGATCATTGATTCTAACATTTGAGTCGAGGTAATTACGGGCTTGCCGGCAAAATAACATTTGCGAATCATCATTTTTTGTAATCCTGGCAACTGCTCATAGGGCATCTCTACCCCCAAATCTCCACGCGCAATCATAATACCATCAGATTCATGCAAAATAGCATCAAAATTCTCAATACCTTCTTTATTTTCAATTTTGGCGATTACTAAAATTTCGCTTTTTTTTGCAGCTTGCAATATTTCTTTGATCTCGCGTACATGTTGCGCTCCACGCACAAAGGAAGCTGCTATCATATCGACATCTTGCGCTGCTCCAAACTGTATATCTTCAATGTCTTTTGCCGTCACTGCTGGTAAATCAAGTATCGTATTAGGAATGTTTACCCCTTTGCCGGAACTAATTGGACCTCCTTGATCGATAATTACCATTACTCCGGTCTTTGTCTTTTCAACAACTTCTGCCGATATATTGCCATCATCAAACAATAGACGCGTGCCGATAGTCAGATTTTTTAAAATTTGACCGGGATGTATGCTAATTTGCTGGGCATTCCCCTCTCCTTCTTCTTGTAACAAATGCCACATCTGCCCATGCTCCAAGTTAACCTGTTGTGTGGCTATTTTACCTAAACGCACCTCAGGTCCTTTAGTATCAAGCATGATTGCTAATGGGCATTGTAATTGTTGACGAGCAAATTTTAGCTGTTGGATAATTTTCTGATGAGACTCATGAGTGCCATGACTAAAATTTAAGCGCGCAACATTCATCCCTTTTTGCAGCAGTTCGATAATTTTTTCCAGCGAATCAACGGAAGGACCGATGGTACAAACTATTTTGGTTTTAGTCATTGCGCTATTCTCCTCTCGTTTTTAAATGCCACTTGAATAAGAATAAAAAAAAATCAGCGCAGGAGGTAAAATCATGCACAAATTATTCAAATGCCTAATTTTTATGCTAATCTTTACAATAAGTATGTTGCAAGGGGAAATTGAAGAGATAATTATTAAGTGGAACCCCTTCATATGCTTAGATACTTGCATTCCACGATTAGCTAGTAGTTTACAAGAAATACCCGAAATAGCAAATCTTAAAATCGACAGCAAAGTCGGGGTGGCCATCATGACTTGGGACCCCATGCGACCCTATAGCTATGAACCTATACGCAGAGCACTAGCTAATGCAGGGGCCACTTTACTTGATATGCGCATGCGCATTAAAGGAACCGTTTACCATGAAGGAGAATCTTTTTATTTAGATGCCAATGGCAACAACACACGCTTTCTACTAGTTGGTCCATTGCGCGTCGATCCTTATAATTACGTTCCTCGTTATAGTCTGGCTGCGCATGAATTAACCCTTGATATGAAAAGTCGCTTACTGACAATTGAAAAGAGTGGCGAATTAATATTGATTGCCGGTCCTCTTTATTTACCTGCTCAATATCCGCAAATATTGATTATTGAGGATATTAAAAAATTAGATAAAGAAGAAAGAGGCTAAGCTGGTGAGTGATTTTTCGTTTTTAAATAATCTGAACTTAACCTATTATTTAGCTAAAACAATAACCAGCAAAAGGATTATATAAAATGGATGACAAAATATTTAAAGCTCTTAATGAGCAAATCAAATTAGAATTCTATTCTTCATATTTGTATCTATCGATGGCCTCTTATTTTGAAAATATCCCCCTAGATGGTATGGGTAAATGGTTTCGCAAGCAAAGTCGCGAAGAAAATGAACATGGGATGAAAATTTTTGATTATATCATTGATCGCAACCTGCATGTTGATCTGCCAGCTATCGATAAACCGACAGTCGTTTTCAACTCTATCCATGAAATCTTTTTACTAGCTCTAAAACACGAACAAAAAGTCACTCACTCCATACATCAATTGTATGAGTTGGCAATGGAACAAAAAGATTACGCTACAAAAGTTTTCTTAGAGTGGTTCATAACTGAGCAGGTAGAAGAGGAGAAAAATGCGCAGGATAATTTAGATCTGATCCAATTAATTGGTGACGATCGTGCTGCATTATTGGTACTGGATCAAGATTTCCAAAAAAAAGCAGATTAATAGCCTGAGTTTTGGATTTTTTCGTCCTTTTTTAAAAGGACAAAAAATCTAAAGTTCAGGTTAACGGTATAGACGGGGGTAAAAAGTTGGCAAAAATAGATTTTTCTAAAGCTGAAAAAATGTTATCCGCGTCTACCGAAAAAGCCTTTATTGAAAACCTTTATCGTTTGGCCAGTGTGGCAGATGGGCAAAAGTTAGAAGAAGTTAGCCCTAACACGCCTTTAAAGGGTGCTATGCGGCAATCTTTTGTTCATTTTCAAGAAGATATTGATATGTTAAAAAAGGAGCACCCACTTTTTTATCAAAAATTAGCGCTGACATCAGAAGAAGAGGCACGCTTAAATGAAATTGAAGAGCATCTGATCTATGCCGACTGGCTCTTATTAAAAGAGCTAAAAAAGAGAGTTGATACTCTCATCGATCAAGAAACAAGCAATCAGCAGTTAGTTGCACAGGAAATAAAAAAACACAAAACAAAAAGATTAAATACGCGTGATGGATGGCATTCAGTTTAGAATAAATTGTTTAATAAGCTGTTGGGAATCTAACTTTGTGCTTAATATATCAAATAATGCCATAGAAGGTTGGGGAAAATGTAATTAGCCTCAAAATTATGATGCAGAAACATTTGTATTTTAAATCTACGTATGCTAAATTACACCCATTTTACACGCATAGCAATTGGAGATCATTATGTCAAAAGTATGTCAAATAACGAGCAGAAGACCAGTTCGTGGTTACAAATATGCCATTCGCGGTATTGCCAAAAAGAAAAAGGGTATTGGTTTAAAGGTTACTGGTAAAACTAAACGCCGTTTTCTACCAAACCTCATTAAAAAGCGCATTTGGTTTGCTGATGAAAGCCGTTTTATTTGCATAAAAATGTCAGCGGCGGGTATGAGAACACTAGATAAATTAGGTGTAAACTCAATAGTACGTAGTTTACGTGCCAGTGGTCAAAAAGTTTAAGCACTCTTCAATTTATGGGCGTAAGGTAAGTTTCTAATTCCAGATTAACCATATTTCTGTTTATCGGGTTAATTTGGAATTTCAACAAATATTTGCCAGACCCTGCTTTAGCCGCTATAAGTTTTTCGCCACTTTTGAACTTGCGTCACAGCTAAAGTCAGCATGACATGCGTTAATTTAATGCCCAATTAAAACAAAACGCTCGAGGCAATAATTGGCAAACAAAACGATTCCAACTAGAGATTGCTTTTTCAGGAATATAGACAGCATCGCCAGGTATGAGCAATAAACTATTATTAGATAAATGGGCTATATGACGCCAAGAAAGCACATATATTTTGGGGATAGCCGCGGCTCCACGAATTACTTGAATGGCTTCTAAATCACCTGAAAGCGAAACGCCTCCCGCTATTGTTAACGCCTCTCTTAATGGCAATAAGCCATGCGGTAAACTCAAAGTGCCAGGTTTCTTTATTTCTCCCATCATATAAACAGCATGCTCATTGGGATAAGCAATGAAAACGCGATCGCCAGCGCGCATGACAATATTAGCAGATAAATCACCTTCATGAACCAGTCTATTTAAATCAACGTCCAGTTGCTGGCCATTTCTAATAACATAGCTTTTAAAAAAATTAGCCGATGTATTCACCTTAGCAATTGTCAATAACTCGTACAAACGCATTTTACCATCCACCGGCACAACCGACTCCTCTATAGCACCAATCAATTCCACCTTTCTGTGTAAACGCTCTTTATATCTGACAAAAAGTTGCCCCTCTATAAAATGTTTTTTCCAAGCCTCAATAATTTTGGCTTGCGCCCCCTCAAGGTCTAAACCGCCTACCTCAATAGAGCCTACTAGAGGTAAATAAACAACCCCCTCATATACACAAAAACCGATTTGCAAATTGATTGTTTCAAGATCAGCTACAAGATCTCGACGTTGTGGATAATAGAGGCTAATATTTAATATATCGCCATCAACTATTTGATCATCATATTCATGCAAATCTTCGTCATTAATTTCTAATTTCTCAATGCAAGCTCGCATGTTAATTTCGGATTGACCTTGGCGGATTTTATATGAATCAATTACTAATTCATCAGCACCATAGAATGTATGTGTTCCACACGGACGATTGCAGCCCGTACAAAAAAATAAAAGTATAAGCAGATAACACAATTTGAATTGTCGATAATAATTTATTGCATAATGTATGCTTATAAACATCTAAACATTACTTATGACAGACATTACGACGCGCTACATCGACTTGACGGCGTAAATTTACATCTAAAGCTAATTGTTTTTCGATATTTTTATAGGCATGCAAAATAGTTGAATGCGTTTTGCCAAAAGCTTCACCCAACATAATTAGCGACTCATGAATCAAATCTTTAGCCAGATACATGGCTACTTGACGGGCTAAGGCAATATCTTTAGTTCGCGCTGTACTTTTTAAATCACTTACGCGCAGTTCAAAAATATCGGCCACGCTTTTTAGAATTTGCTCAACGGAAATTTTTTCGCGCGGGGCATGTTGTAACATTTCGCACAATGTTTTTGAAACTAACTCTTCGGTGACGTTGAGGTTCATTAAACGACAATGAGCACTTAAGCGATTAATGGCACCTTCTAATTGACGCACATTATCGCATATGTGTTCGGCAATGAACACCGCTACGCGATATGGAATATGTAACCCTTTTTGCTCAGCTTTAGCTTGCAAGATAGCGACGCGCGTCTCAAGCTCCGGTGCACCCATTAGGGCAACCAAACCACCCTCCATTTTGCTAATAGTGCGACGCGATAATTTGAGTGAAGAAGGAGGTTGGTCGCTAGTGATGACAATTTGAGCACCTTTATTTTTGAGCGCTTCAAAAGTATAAGATAATTCTTCTTCAAAATTTAATCTATTTTGCAAAAATTGAATATCATCCACAAGCAATACATCGATTTCTGAACGATAAAATCTTTTCATACGATCAATCGATTTATTGCGTAAGCTATCAACTAAGTCATTGATAAAAGCTTCTGCCGTAATGCACTGAATATTTAATTTTTTGTGATGCTGGCGGATAAAATGGCCAATACTATGCAGTAAGTGTGTTTTACCTAAGCCTACACCACCATGAATAAATAAAGGATTATAGGAATGAGCAGGTTTAAGAGCAACTCCCATAGCAGCCGATTTGACAAATTGATTGCTAGGCCCTTCGATAAAATTTTCAAAAAGATAACCCAAGTTAAGTTTAACATCTGCATTATTGCGTGCGGGGGCGGCCGCTGGCACCTCCGATACACTTTCATTTGCTACCACGGGCATTGATTGTACGGCTTGCTTTTTTTGTGCAGCGATCACAAAACGAATTGCAGGTTCTCCTAAACCATTGACTGGCAAAAAGGCACATAAATCTTGTTTGTAGTTAGAAAGAAGATAGTCTTGCACGAAAACATTTGGAATTTCTAATACCAGCTCTTGGCTATCATTTTCTACTACATTAATGGGCGCCAACCAATTGCCAAATGCGACTGGGGAACAATGTGCTTTTGCAAATTGTAAAAACTGCGTCCATGCTTCTTCATGAGTTGTACAGGTGGGCATAATTTCAACCTTTCAGATACATGTTAATGGCGATTAATTCAAACAATAGCGTACCAATTGCAAAAAAATGCAAAAACAATACTGCTTTACCAGTAATTTTTATGCAAAAATTTGCGCACAGCAAAACAACTAGATTGTTAAAAAAATAAATATAGCTTTACGAGCTAAACAAAATAAAATTTTGTTTTGAATTTCCCAAAACAGCAATATTATTTAGTTTGCCCTCCTTCTAAACTATTGGGTAATATAATTTTTTTCTTTGGAATGATGACTTCATCAATTAAACCATATTCCTTGGCTTCTTGCGCACTCATATAGAAATCGCGTTCTGAATCAGCCGCCACTCGTGCAAGTGGCTGACCAGTTAAATCACCCATAATGTTTAATAATTCGCCTTTGAGCGTCAATAACTCTCGCGCTTGTAGATCGACATCTGCTGAAGTGCCGCCTACCCTACCATAAGGTTGATGGATCATCATCCGACTATGAGGAAGGGCAAACCGTTTTCCTTTTGTACCAGCTGCCAATAAAAGCGCTCCCATTGAAGCTGCTTGACCAATGCAATAAGTATTGATAGTGCAACCCAAATATTGCATGGTATCGAAAATAGCTAAACCTGAGGTGATGTAACCGCCTAAGGAATTTATATAAATGTGAATATCTTTTTTGGGATCGTCCATTTTTAAAAAAAGTAGCTGTGCTACTACAGCATTAGCAACTTGATCGACGATTTCGGTGCCAATGAAAATAATACGATCTTTCAACAGGCGGGAATAAATATCCATCGAACGTTCTCCACGTCCGGTATCCTCGATTACATATGGCGTCAAAGAACATTCAATGCTAGGCCTATCTTGTGGGCTGGGCTTACGCTGTTTTGACATATTTATTTCCGTGTTAATAGTCTATATATTCTACATATATTCACATAAGCTTCGGGAAAGAGGCTTTGTCAATCGTTAATAACTATGATATTATTAACATAGGTTTTGTGTTATCATTTTAACACTGCCATGGATGCCAAAAAACGGCAAAGATCTATGTTAGAATAGCATTGAAGCAATACTATCATGATAGTGAATCTTTGATTGGCTTTAAAGCAAGTCCCAACAGTGAAAAAACTCAAAGCTCAGGTTATTAAGGAGGCTGAACAAAACGATCATTTTGTTCAGCCTCTTTAATCTAAACTAACTTCATTTACTTAAAGTACTATCGCTTATGGCTAAGCGCTTAACAAGCTAAAAATAATTGACATTTAACAGATTGCCAAACACTACACAATAGTATTTAAATAACCTAAACTCTTTAGCGGGTGATGAGATTCGAACTCACGACCCTCACGTTGGCAACGTGATGCTCTACCACTGAGCTACACCCGCAGTCAATTCACTTTTGTAGAAACCCGTAGTTCCAGTTACTATGCGAGTGATTGTAAAACGGGTTCATTTTTAGAGCAAGCGATTTTTTTGGCAATGCCAAATATATTGCGCTATACCGATGATGCTAAACTACTAAAGCCAGATATTCAAGATTATGAAAAAAAACAACAGCCGTAAACTATTTTTTTAAATTAAATTGTTATTTATTTAGCTTCGGATATAAAATATAAGAAAGAGGGTCATATTAATTATTAGTCTCATTATAAGGAGGTCGCTATGAGAATAACTAGCGGCTCAGGTGATAGCGAGGGTATAACTGATAGTTACAATAACGCACGTGAAGCAGAAAAAACAGCAGGAAATGATAGTGTAAAAAGCGATAATCAAGAAGATATTAGCGAACGTCAAACAGATGAATGGCTTGCTTACAATAGACTTTCACAAGAAATAATGTATTTATCAACACGCATAGAACCCACCACCGAGGAAGATGTCGCTGAATTGAACCGCTTGTTAACAGAGGTCGATGCTCTTGGCCCAGCAAGATATATTGATAGTACCTTGGTTGGTAATATTAAAGCACAACGTGAATCAATGGGACTATTGGATAGGGTCACTTTAGAATCGTTACAGACATGGCAACGTCTACAGCGCAATCATAGTGTCAGTGAATTAGGTTACATTGCATTTGATGGGACCAAGTATGTAGTGATGGGGGTAGAAGAATTTGCCATGACTATGGCTGATGCCGCGAATAAAATTCAAAAGGCCAACACTGCTAAAACGTCAGATTTAGCTGATAGGATAACTTCTTCTGAAAATTCTATTAAAGGATTAAAAGAAATTAAAGATGTGACTTTAGGCAAACGCTATGTACCCACCGATGCTGATTTGGAAGCCGATTATCAAGATCAATTAAAATATTATAATGATGTCACTTTAGTACAATATAACAAGGATTTAAAGACTTATAATGATAATAAGGCTGATTATATTGAGCACAATACCTTCTTTACAAAAGGAGAACTGGATAATCTTCTCAGTAGAAATGAGCATAATAAACTTGGTTCTGTTCTACGAGATGCCATCAAAAAAGGGCTTAGTTATACACCAGAAAACTCGGGCGCCATTTTAAAAAAAATTAGAGATTATTGTAATAACACGATTGCCTTAACTATGACTGATAAAGAAATGTATGATGAGCTAAAAACGGTAGCACCAAATACTAATATAGGTACATGGGATGATTTTGATAATGGTAGAAATCCCGCTGGTCTCGCTTTAGCCTTACGCGTAATTCCCGATGTAGAAACTTCTAATAAAATGCGCTTCAATCCAAATCCACCTCCAGTTCCACCTAAACCAACTAAAATTAGTGGCATTGACATTAAGTTCGATGCCAGAATCGATGCGAACACTCCTGGAAAAATTTTATCCTACAATGATGGTTTGAAATCCGAAATTAAGACTTTGCAAGATAAAATGGCTGGATTGCAAAATGAACGAGAACAGCTAACTAAGAGTGCTAATCCCGATCAAGATGAAATAACGACATTAGAGCAGGATATGAATAGTGTTCAGAGCACTATTGATGGTGTACAAAAAATAGTCTCGCGCATTGATGAAGCTTTTGCTGGAGTCGATAAAAATAACCCACAAGCAATGAATGCGGCCACCAAAAAATTAGCTCTAGACGAAGACTTCGCTACGCAATTGAGCGATAGCATGGTAGCTGTGACTGATTTTAGTAAAAAAGCACAGGACTCATTGAGTATGTCAATGAAAGATCTGAGCGAACGCTTGGGCTTGATTAAAGCGATGATGGATAAGTTTGATGAAATGTATAAAAATACTACTCAAAAACTAGGTAGAGGTTAATAAATTTAAAGTGTGGATAGAGGGGGTAAATATGTATTCAGTCAATGGTAGTTTGGGTACTCAGGGGGCTGATAACACCAATCTAGCTCGAATCAATGCACCTGAGGCAGTCGATATCAATGCTTTAAGAAATTCAATCGATGATATCGATAATCAAGGTGGAGCTATAAGAGTGCGTACACTTATAGATTTATTACAATTGCTTGCCAATCTCACTACCCTTTTGCGCAGTTTGATGATTTCAGACACAACAGATGTAAATTTGGGCACTGCTCTCCAGGAAAGGCTAACAAAGCTTAAAGGCGATGTAGACTTAGGGATATTAAAAAAAGGATCCGGTGCTAGTGATGCGGATATTAAATCAGCCAGCCTTGAACTTGAGAAGGTTTATAAACAATTCGATACGGTGATTGATAAAGCAAAAAATTATACAAAAGAATCGACCACCTCTATGCAATCGATTAAAGATCTAATTTCCGAATTAGAGGATTTACTCAATTCAGCTATGCAAACAGTTAAAGAACTTTTTGATAAATATAGTAGATTTACTTAATTTTAGATAAAAAGCACTGCAAGCAAGCTACAAAGAAAGGCAATGGTCTTTCATGACTTTAAAATTGAGGGGTACATGGAAAAAAAAATTACTAAAAATCTTCCTGATACACAGGCTAACGATTTATTGGCATCCGAATTAGACGCCGCACTCAAAGAGTATGGACAAAAAATTATCAAAAGTGGTGGCGTACTTAAAGGAGCGTTAAATCTCAGCGATGAGCAAGTAGAGCGACTCTACGCCGAAGGCTATCGCCTCTATAATTCAGGCAAATATCTAGAAGCTACTCACATCTTTCGCACTTTGATATTAGTTAACAACATGGAAATCAAATATAGTTTAGGTTTAGCCGCTTGCTTTCATATGTTAGGCGAGTATGAGAATGCCATCCAAATTTATGGGGCTTGCATAACGCTTGATCCTCTATCACCCGTTCCCCATTATCATATGGCTGATTGTTATATGCAAACTAAGCAAAATTTAGCGGCCTTGCTTTCTTTAGAAATGGTCGTAGCAAAGTCAACTAATTTCCCCTCCTATCAGGTTATCAAAGAACGTGCTGCTTTAGCGATTGAAAGTTTAAAAGAACAGTTACAGCCATCAAAACGCTAGCAAGAAAGATTTATTCAAGGCGAGGTCTATATGCCAGATTTAAGAAGTATAGAGCCAGAGGGAGTAAAAGTTCCACCCACGCAAGGAGATGAAGTTTATCAAGCATCCCCTGTTAAAGACATAAATACAACTGAAAGTGGGATGCTAAGCACACTAAGTAGCACCCTAGATGAAACAATGACGAGCCAAACCCTTGCTTATGGATCTTATTTGGCTTCATTTGCCTCCCCTACTTTGAGTGCGCCGGGTACAAACACCACTTCACCATTAGCAGGCCCCTTACGCGATGCCATCCAAGATCCCAAGAATAATGCCGCCATTATCGATCTTTATGCCAATACTTTAGAGCTCAGTGCCGCTGGTATCGATATAGCTTTAAAAGATGGTGCTAGTGCTTTTGCACCAAGTGATCGTGCATATCTGGAGGCCATCACCCGTACTTTTCGCGAATTAAAAACAGCCCTATTCAATATGCAAAAAGAGGACACCGCTTTATCGCGCGAACTAGTAGAAATAAAATTAGCACAGGTAGAGCGCTTAACAGAGCAAATTGCCGAACAAAAAGTTAAAGCTGAAGAAGAGCGAGCAGCTCAGGAAGAAGCTGCTTCCACCAATGAAATTATGAAGTGGGTTGGCGTTGGCTTATTTGGAGCTAGTTTAATAGCTGGTATTGGAAGTATGATTTTCTCCTTTGGTGCCACCAGCGGTGGTGTAGCAGCCTTTATGGCTGTCAATGGACCTACTTTGATTGGTATGGGAGTCGCTACTGCGGCTGTAGTAACATTTACAGTACTTGACGATGAATTTGGCTTAACCGCGACTATGTTAGAGGGTTTGGATGAACTTTTAGATAAAATGGAGATCGCCGATCATAAACTTAAAACGTTAGTGAAAGCCATTATTAA
The DNA here is from genome assembly GCA_013285965.1 of Chlamydiota bacterium. Classification (GTDB taxonomy): domain Bacteria; phylum Chlamydiota; class Chlamydiia; order Chlamydiales; family Parachlamydiaceae; genus JABDGQ01. The sequence goes on along the minus strand of JABDGQ010000003.1, from coordinate 55,755 downwards.
GGCGGTTATCACTAGTGTCGTTGTTGGGGCTTTTGTTTTAGCAGCTTCTTATTCTCCAGGCAGCGGAGCTACAATGTTAAATCAAGTTCTCTCAAAAGTGATGTCTCAATTGGCTATGCAAGCAGCAATGTTAACTTTGATGAAGAGTAAAGCTTTACCTGAATTGGTAACCGCCAACCTAAAGATGGCCAATGTGGATGAAGAAACCTTAAAAATAATCGAAATATTTGTCACTGTGATACAGATGTTAGCATTAATGATGATCGTCGCCAAAGTATCGCTGAAAGATTCAAGTAAAGATGTAGCACAAAGTCTAGCCGATAGAGTGGCTAATTTTGATCCAAAAAAATGGTTAGAGTCATTTATAACAGTCATTAAAAATATACCGACCAATTTAAGAAATATGCCCTCATCAATGTTAGAAAAATTAATGGACTTTCCAAGGTTATTGCAAGCTAATAAGGTGCAATTATTATTTAAAGTCGTACAATTAGCACCGCAAATTGGGCAGGTTGTGGCAGGTACGCTGCAAGCTCAAGTTTATTTTGAGTTAGCCGACATTACAGAGGCAACAGGAAAAATAGCCGAAAGTCAACAATATAAAGAAGCCTTAATTAAAATATTAGAAAATATAATGGCTGATCTGCAAAAAAGCAGGCAATCTTCAGCGGGGATGATGGGCGATGCTGATAGAACATTTACTGAACTTATGGCTGCTTATGGACGCTCAGCTAATGTAAATTTAAGTGCTTAATGGCATAAAAAATGCATAAAGCTTTAGAGAATTTTAATGGGAGGAGTATTATGTTAGCAGACAAAATGAATGATCCCGCACTCCTAAACCTAGTGGCAGAAGAAATTCGCACAAAGTTTGCAAAGCACGTTTCTCCACAATGCCTAAAAGAGATGGAGAAAGAGATGCAGAAATTTATTAATAATCCTCAGCAATCTCATGAGGAAGAAATTGCCAATTCTGCAGTGACACTAAGTAATCTTTATGGTAAAGGCTATTTATTATTTCAAGCTGGTCAATATCAAGCCGCCATAAAAATATTTAGCACCCTACGAGAATTGGATCGAATCGATCCTCGCTATCCATTTTGTATGGCGGCTTGTTGTCATCATCTAAAGCAATATCCAGAAGCTATCGCTTATTATTTTGCTAGTATTATGATTAATCCATTAGATCCCCTTCCATATTTTCACCTACACGATTGTCTAATGCACATTAATTTACCAGCTATTGCCCTTGCGTCACTTGAAACAGCCATCACCTTATCTAAAGATATGCCGCAACATGCAGCTCTAAGAGAGCGAGTTTTAGTGGAAATAGAGCAATTAAAAAATGAGCTATCTAATCGCACAGATGTAGAAGCTAAGGAGGTTTTATGACTACAGGCACAGCCCCTCTTGAATCTGGGGGAAGAAATCTAAATCCAATAACTTCTACTGACCCAATTTCAGGAAAACCTATCAATCCTACTTATAAACCAAACAATGATTCGACTGCTGCTGCTAATAATACCGATAATAGCAATTTAATAATTGATCTTGCCAATCCTAAAATACCTCCCTATGAACCTTACAAACCAGAAGCTTCTTCGGATCAAAGCGCCATGCGGCTGGCCATGCGGCTATTAGCCCGTCAATATCTTTCAATGTCTGTTCAAGAAAGAGAGTTTTCTTTTTCGTTCTCAGAGTTGACCTCGCAGCTCAGTGATTTAATGGTTGCAGCAGTTAGTAGAGAATATAGCTTAAGATCTGAAGAACAACAAATGCAAGCTTATAAAGAAATTGCCAATGCTACTGTATCAGTCATGGAAATAGCCAAAGGTTTGCAAATGGAAGCCGAAGCTAAACGTACAATCGAGGAGAAAAATCCGGTCAAAATGCAACGAGTTGGCGAGCTTGACACACAGATAGGAGATTTGGATACTCAAATTGCTCAAATTAAAGCTAATCCTACTGGTCCTAATGGTGCACTCAGCGCGCAAGAACAAGGGCAAATTGATAATCTCAACAACCAAATAACACCTTTAGCAAAAGAGAAGCTAGAAATACGAGCTAGTCTAGATAAAGAGATCCGCAAGGAGGTCCTTAGAATGCAACCGGAAAGTAAAGCCTTCTTTGATATGGTAAGAAGTGGCATTAATGCCGGTATTGGGTTTGAAACTGCCAAGAACATTGTATTGCAGGGTGTTGCCAAAAGTGAACAAGAAAGAACTAACGCTATTAAAGAGATTATTAGTCGTCTACAACAATTAGCTAACAGTAGCATGAGCGCTTCTGCACAAGCCACATCTGAAGTTTATAGCGAAGATGTTTCTTTAAGTAAGGCCACCACTGGATCAATAAGAGGTTAAAATTACAAGAGAGGGAACTAATAGGTAACAGATGTTAAGTCGATTAGTTAAAATGCTCGCCAGTGAGCTGAAAATGGAAAATGATATAACGGCCCATGAAAATGGCCATTATACATTAGCTTTTGCTGATGAGATCGATGTGGAAGCGTTTGAGTTATCAAAGAGTTTACTACTAAAAGGGAATATTGCGGCAGCACCGGAAAAAAATCGCGAAGCTATTTTTATACAAATAATGGAGGCGAATCTATTTGGTAGCGGCACGCGCTCAGCAACTATTGGCTGGCTAGAAAGTGATAATATGTTGACGCTTTGCCGCGAGCTAGACTACAATTGCTCAGAGAAAGAATTTAAAGAAAAATTAGAAGACTTTGTTAGCGTCATCGATTTTTGGCGTAAAAGAGTCTTAAAATTAGCCTAGCACAGCTTGCTAACATTTTAAAGACACCGAAGGATGGGATATGATTGCAAAATTGGTCGCTGAAGAAGGAGAAGCCAAGGGCTTGGTCTTATCATTTGAAGAAGGGGTGGAATGGATCATCGGTCGAGATCCAAATGAATGTCAATTAGTTATTCCCGATGCCTTGGTTTCGCGCAAACATCTTCTAGCGCGATTGACACCTCAAGGAATAGCTGTAGAAAATCTTAGCCAGACTAATCCTGTGGCAATTAATGAGGAAGAAATTGGCACAGAATCGCATATTTTAAATCATGGTGATACGATTAAGATTGGTAGCGGTACTTTTCGTTACTACACTGATCCTTCGGCCCATATTGTCGATGTAGGTGATGATAATTTAGTTGAGCCAATAGACGCATCTGACACTTTTGATGAACCACAAACGCCTTTTTCGGCCGCTCCCACACCACCTAATCAAAGCGCTGACAATTCCAGTAGCGATACAATTTTTTTTGATGAACGCGATAGCACCGGCCCAGCACTAGCTGAGATAAATTTTGGTTTGTTAGAAAGTGGCAGATGGCTATTAAAAGTAATCGGTGGTCCTAACAATGGGGCCGAATTCTATATGCAAGCCAATCACGAATATATCATTGGTACTGATCCACAAACTTGTGACATTGTTTTTCATGATACCAGCGTATCGCGACAACATGCTAAAATTACAGTTACGCAAGATGATCAATTAATGATCGAAGATTTAAAAAGTCGTAACGGCACGCTAGTCAATAATCAACCGGTCATTAGTCAACAAAATTATTCTCAAGGGAGTATTGTCACAGTGGGCACTACTTCATTTGCCATCTACGATCGCGAAGGAGAAATGCAAACTATTGTCTCGCCTCTTATTCTCCCCTCAGCTAGTCAATCTTTGTCATCTGATATTGGTAAGGAAACAAGTGGCGATCCACTTAACCCTTCTGTAGAACCTGGAAAAGAGGTAATTAATACACCCGCAAATGCTGATAGAAAATTTAATCGCCTGATCTTTTTTATTGTTACCGGTAGTTTTTTACTGTTTGGCAGTTTGGGTCTCATCTCTTTATTCAATACAGAAAATGTCACCGTTGAAGTGGAAAAAAACGCCATCCCAATGATCGAAGAGGCTATAAAACCATTTCCAAGTGTTCATTATTCTTTTAACAAAAACAATGGCAATTTGTTATTAATTGGTCATTTATCCACTGCATCGCAGAAGACTGAATTGCGTCATCAATTAGGAGCTTTAGATTTTATTAAGCATATTGACGACACTGGAATTGTGATTGATGAAGGTGCTGCTAAAGAAATAAACTCTATTTTGGCTAAAGATAATATATGGCAAGGGATTACCGTTTCCTCTCCGGAACCAGGCGAATTTATCGTTTCTGGTCGTTTAAAAACGCGCAAACAGGCCGAACAACTATCAACTTATTTGAGCTTGCAATTTCCTTATTTGAATTTATTGACCAAGCAATTAGTGGTGGAAGAAGATATCATGGATCAAATTTATAATTATTTACAGGAAGCTCATATCACTAATGTTACAGCCACTGTGGCTAATGGCGAGGTAACGCTTAATGGCAAAATCACGCGTGGTCAGGAAAAAGCTTTTGAAGAAGCATTAGCTAAAATTAAAAATATTTCCGGTATTCACTCCATACAAAATACCATACGCACACAAGCGATTGAAAAGATTTCCGACGATTTAACCACTCAGTATCAGGTAAGTGGACAGTCGCGCATCAACAATAAAAGAGCTGTAGTGATCAACGGACGTATTTTATCAGAGGGCGATATATTAGATAATGCTTATGAAATTGAAAAAATTACCCCTAATCAAGTGTTGCTTGAAAAGGATGGATTAAAATATCACATTGACTATTAAATGACAGTTTTGAATAGTGAATAAAAATTGGAGGTGCCTATGTACGGCTTAAGTGGTGATGACAAGAACACCAAGCAAGATTTTTCGTATGAATTAGAAAAAAAATTGAAAAACGGTCAAGAAGTTAAAAAAATAAAAGATTTGCTTGAAAAGCGTATTCAAAGCTTAAAGAATGAACAACGCAAAGGTGAAAAACAAGATCTTTACGAAATTTTAAACATATTGCTACTTGGCTACCAATCAGCTTCGATCATAGCCGTCCGTGTGGCTGAGAATAAATCCTAATCATAAATTATATGCTCAAGCGAGGAGTAGGGTATGTCTGAAAAAACTAATAGTGATTTTATAAAGAAAATTCCTGATGATAAGGTAGTTGAAGCACTAGTAAAAGATTATCGCGATGATGCTATTTTATTAATCGAATTAGGCTTTATCGCCATCAAACAAAGCGATGAAATGAATGCCTTACGCCTTTTTTCTGCTGCTCAATTATTGAATCTCAAAAGCGTTGCACCGCTAATAGGCATGGGTTATATTGCCATTCACAAAACCGACACCAAAGGTGCTCGTGAAATTTTCCAAAAAGTACTTAAAATTGAACCTGAAAATGAATTAGCAAATGTTTTTCTACAAATGTGTTCATTAATTGACAATACCAATGTAAAAACCGCCCATAAAAATTTAGTGAAATTAAATGAAAATAGTGTCGATGAAACTACAAAAACATTTTGTACCTCTTTGATTAAATGGTGCGAAAAAGATCCAGTTAAAAAGCAGCAGCTAGCTATTTAGCATTCAAGAGCGCATCTTAAGTTTCAAGTAGTTTAATTTATTTGCAGTAGATTAACTCAATAACTCGAATTTCGAGTTTTTTGCACTCACGTTAATATAGAGCAATAAAATTCAAACTTCGAGTTATTAAACAGATGGGCAGATCAACTAATAAATTAGACTTATTAGACTTCTTTCGAAATTACATTTATTTGTTAAAATTGCCTTTTTTGGCATCTTTAATCCTAAATTTTTCGGGCATAATTGACAATATGCTCTTAAAATTTGGAATCAAATCTGCTCAAAAAACATCAATTTTTCCAAAAAAAGCCAATTTCGAAAGAAGTCTATTTTTAAATTTGTTTGTTGAAAAAAATATTTTTGTTTTTTTTGAGATAATTTCTAACTAGCTCTAAAAGCTATCATTGATTAAAAGTAGTTTTTTACTTAACTTGCTTTATTTATTAAATAATGCTAGAATTAAGTTACGTGATGGATAGAGATATGCAGGCACGTATTGTGAAATTAAAGCGTTGTAGGCCTCATGATGCGAAGTTTTGATAAACTTCAGGAAGTGTAATTTCCGTGTGTTGAGTGTTCGACTGAGCTTTTTTTGTCTTTGAATTTGAAAATTGGGGGTTTCTATGGCAAGCAACGTTGATTCATCAGGTATAATATCGGTAACAGATGCCGTTGCGACTATTAGCAGCCGGATGGCAGATTTGCAAACTAAAGTTAAAAATGCTTCTGGTAAAGAGTTGAGCATGGGTGAATTATTAGATATTCAAATGCAAATGCAATCATTAACACGTTTACTTAGCACTGTGTCCGAAATTATGTCAGCACAACATAACGCTTCTAAGGAGATTATAAGCAAATATAGTAGATAATTGTTTGCTTCTATCTTTATGGCCATTATTGGTCATATAATACGCCACCAACAGATTAAGTGACCTGTTGGTGGTGTATTAGATCTACTTGGTCGAGCTTTGATGAAGCAATGTACTATTTTTGTCACTGTTTAAGTAAACAGGAGTGAATTATGTCACTAGATAAAATTGAATCTGTCAAAAAAACAGTAGAGGTGTCGGAAAAGGCACCGGTAGAAGCTGTTACAGAGCTGGAACGCCTAGCCCCTAATGCTGAACGTTTCAATTCTCTGCTTGGTCCAGGAATAGATCAAAAATCATTAGCCGCGCAAGCCATAGAAACACAAACACCATCTAATGAAGAGCAAAAGCTTGCCATTGAAGATGAAAGTGTTTCATCGCAAAATAGCGGATCAGCTACTGATAAAGATAGACAACAAGACAAAAGAGAAAAAGAAACTGAAGTTGAAGAGATAGAAGGTGTTTCCAGTAAAAAGAAAGGTGCCTCTGTAGAATCTGCTAGCGATAGTAGCTCTTCACCTTCTGCAATTGGAAATTCAAACGCTCCCATCTCACCCAAAGATTTACAAAAGCAAGCTCAAGCCGTAGCGCAAGATATTGCTAAAGTGAAGGAAAAACTTAACGTTCCTAACACTGATATTAAACCAAGTTATCGTACCGTCTTGCGTAATCATTTATCGCATGTCGATGATAATTTAAAAATAGCTCTTTCTAAAGCAGGTGTTGAAAGACCATTAGAAGCACCGCTTTCCACTAGCAACGCACAGACACCATCTTCTTCACTAAAGCAGTTGATGGGCATGCTCTCAAAGAGCGAAAATGATTTATATTCCTTGTCGAGTTCTTTGCCACTACAAGGCGGCAATATGAACATGGCCGATTTAATGGCCATTCAAATAAAAATCGGCGCCGCACAACGACAAATCGAATTGTTTAGTACCTTAGTTAGCAAAGCGATGGAGGCAACTAAAACTATATTGGCAGTACAAATTTAAACTAGCTCAAGCATTAGTTTGAGGCTGAGCGTTTTCCATTATTCTTATACGCCTCATAATAACAAGTTGCATGGAAGTGGCATATGTTTTCTAACGATCAACATGATCAAATCGATAAACTTTTAGTAGATTTAGAAGAACTGGAATTAACTACGGTCAATGGTCGGATCACTGAAATCATTGGCATGTTAATCAAAGCCGTGATTCCGAATGTCAAAATTGGCGAGCTATGCCTTATTAAACGAGAAGGTGCACCTTTACGAGCTGAGGTAGTTGGTTTTACCAAAGAAGAGGTGCTCTTATCACCTTTAGGTGAAATGAAAGGGGTTGGCCCATCTTCAGAAGTGATACCAACTTATTTGCCACTGCATATTAAGGTTGGTCCTAATTTATTAGGTCGCATTCTCAATGGTATGGGTGAGCCGCTTGATGAGGAAACTAAAGGACCGTTAATTTTAGAAGAAACTTACCCTGTTATTCAACCTCCTCCAGATCCTGTCAAACGGATGCCAGTCAATAAGCCTATCTCTGTTGGTGTAAGAGCTATTGATGGAGTTTTAACTACAGGTTTAGGTCAAAGAGTGGGCATTTTTGCCGCCGCCGGTGGCGGTAAGTCTACTCTTTTAGGTATGATTGCTCGCAATGCTGTCGCTGATGTGAACGTCATTAGTTTAATTGGTGAGCGGGGCCGTGAATTGCGCGAATTTATCGAAAAAGATCTCGGTCCAGAAGGCTTAAAACGTTCAGTTCTAATTGTTTCTACATCTGATCAAGCCTCGCAATTGCGTTTAAATGCAGCCTATGTGGGTACTGCCATCGCTGAATATTTTCGCGACCAAGGTAAGTCTGTCATTTTAATGATGGACTCAGTCACCCGCTTTGCCCGAGCCTTGCGTGAGGTTGGCTTAGCTGCTGGAGAACCACCGGCACGGGCTGGATACACCCCTTCAGTGTTCTCCACACTACCAAAATTGCTAGAACGCTCTGGCAACTCAGATGTAGGTAGTATCACTGCTTTTTATACCGTTTTGGTGGCCGGCGATGATATGAATGAACCGGTCGCTGATGAGGTTCGCTCAATCCTCGATGGACACATTATCCTCTCAAGTGAATTAGCGCGACAATATCACTATCCTGCTATTGATGTTCTTTCATCAGCCAGTCGCGTAATTAGCTCTATTACCACCAAAGAGCATTTACAACTAATTGGAAAGCTCAAAGAGGTATTGGCTAATTATGCTAAAAACGAATTACTTATTAAAATTGGCGAATATAAACGAGGATCAGATAAAGCAGCCGATTTTGCTATTGATAACATCGACAAAGTTTTGCGCTTTTTAAAACAATCAGTCGATGAAAGATGTTCATTGCAAGAAACATTACAATTGCTTAAAGCATTATTTAGATAAGGCTTCCCATGAGCACCAATACAGTATATCCACTTAAGCAAATACTTGAAGTAAAGCAAAGGCGTGTTGAAGAAGCTGAAAAGGTAGTTAAAGAGAAACAAACGGCCTTGCAAAAAGAACAAGATAAACTAAAAGAGATTGAAGCAGCACGCGATAAAGTCAAAGAGCATCAAAAAGACAAATTGCGGCAGCTACGCCAAATGTTAGATGAAGGGTCGACCAGTCCAAAAATTTTACAGACAAAAGAATATTTGAAAACAGTTGATGAAAAACTAAAATTAGAAGAAAAAAAAGTTAATGATCAAAAACTACAAGTAAGTACCGCAGAAAAAAACCTCGAAGCAGCTCAAGCGACCTTGAAAATCAAACGACAAGAAGTAGACAAATTGGTTAATCACAAAAAAGATTGGGAAAAAGAAATGCGCAAGAAGATGGCAATTATTGAAGGAAGAGAGCAAGATGAATTAGGATCAACCATCCATCAGGCACGAAACAGACGTTAGTTACTTATTTATTTTTTTATATAGGAGGAGTTATGTCTGATAAAATAGATACGTCCAATGTCCCTCCCCTTCCGATACCTGGTGGTACGTCAAAGAAGCCATCAGAATTAGGGCTGAATGAAAGAAAAACTCGTTTTGATTTAGCCAGGGATACAGAAAACTTAAAAGATGCAGCCGCGCCTACTGAAAGAAAAGATGAAAAAGGTGGCATGATTAGAGGAATGGCATCTCCAGGCGCTTCAAAATTGACAGGTAAGGAGTCATTTAAAGAGTCTGCCAACCAAAATATTGTTAAAAAAAGCTCTGACAGCCAAGTAAAGCCGATGGCTAATGATGGCTTCTCAAAAATGGCTGAGCGTACAGATACCGCTAAACCTAATATCCCTGCACCACCTACCCCCAGCGCAAAGATAGTGAAAGATAGTCCAGCCACGCAAAGCAGCGGCATGCAAGCCATGGGTTCTAAAGGAGGCTTTTCTTTTGATCGCCCTGATGCATCTAAATCTAATATGCCCGCACCAGCTAATCCTAGCCAAAATGCAAAAGACACAGCCAGTCAAGGTGGTGGCATGCAAGCCATGGGTTCTAAAGGAGGCTTCTCTTTTGATCGCCCTGATGCATCTAAACCTAATATGCCCGCGCCAGCTAATCCTAGCCAAAATGCAAAAGATACAAGCAGTCAAAGTGGTGGCATGCAAGCCATGGGTTCTAAAGGAGGCTTTTCTTTTGATCGCCCTGACGTTGCAAAGTCTAATGCATCTACCACAACTACTGATAGTTCAACTAATTATATAAAACCGATGGCAAGAAATACTGACAATGATATCTCAAAAATATTTGAGCGGCCAGAAACAGCTTCTTCTAAGGCGGACAACGCATCATTAGTTTCTAAAAGTCATACTCATCAAAGCGCACCTAATAGCACTAACCAATCAAGTTATGATAAAAATTTAGAAAATACAGACACTTCTAAAGAAGCCCACAGCCGTAATATTGCCAAAGAATCAATGCAAAAAGAAATAGGCGATAAAAAAATTGCCAGCGATGATGAAACTATCGCGCAAAGCTCAAAGGGTAAAGAGGCTAGTAACAAAATAGCAGATGGAAAAGAAGCTGCTAAAAACATATTAACTGGTAAAGGTAAAGTAGAAAAAATACTTACCGGAAAAGAGTCTTCTGAAAAAATTCTTTCTGGTGAGGGCAATGATAAAGACTTAAGTGGTTCAGCAGATAAAATTTTGAGCGGTAAACACGCTACTGAACAAGCTTTTACTGGAAAAGATACAGAAGAGAAAATTCTTTCAGGTAAAAATGCAGCCACCAATATAATGGCAGGCAAAGAAGCTTCTGGCAAAGATTTTGAGCGCTCCGATAAAGAAATGCTCGGTAAATCTGAGCATGGTACACAAATTGACAATAGATCAAGAACAGCTGAAAATATGGGCGATGGGACATTTTCACAAGGCGAATTCAGTACTAAAGTGAAAACTAAAGATAAAGCAACTGACCGTACTTCGGTGGAAGATGAAGAAGCTATCGCCAGCATGAGTGGCGCTTTTGCAACGACGGCTGCCCCTATCAATGCGACCGGACCTGATGCTACGCAAACCGTTCAGGGACCACGTATGACACAAGATGATATAGATAAAATTGTCAAACAATTAGGTGTTGATAAAATTCAAGTGCAAACTGCGGCAGACTCCACCACAACACAGGTTACACTAAATGAACCGCCACTTTTTAGAGGAGTCACCATTGAAATCACGCAAACCTTTAATGCCAGCTCCCCAAATAATTTAAATATCAGTTTTGCTAACTTATCACCTGAAGCTAAAAACTTAATGAATCTCAATATGTCTTCATTGAGTGATTCTTTAGAAAATAAATTGCAAGGTAAAGATATTATCATTGCGGCCATTAGATTAAATGGTGAAGCCATTATCACCGACAGTGATAATCCTGAAACAGGACAAAGACAACAACAAAGAGGGCAGCAAAAAGGTCAACAACAACAACAACAACAACAGCAGCAGCAGCAACAACAGCAGCAACAGCAACAGCAGCAAGAAAGACGATGAAAAAGTGTATAAGCCTGAATTTTAGGTTTTTTAGACCTTTGAGTTGCTTCAAAGATTTAGGCATCGAAAATTTGTATAAAGGGGCATATGAGCTGGTATTGTCCCGCTATAGATTTTTGATTGCCAAATGTTTTACGTTAGCCCAAAGGTGCAAAAAACTCATAGCTCAGGTTATAAGCAGTCTAAAATGTAAAGAGTTTAATTATGTCTATGTCGCCGGATTTTAATAATTTCCAATGGGCACCTGAGGTAGACCCGCAATTGCAAAAAATGGATGCCATTCCACTCACCGGCCGTTCGCCTCCTTTTTCATGGGAAGAGCTTTCAGAACGTATGGCAGGAATTTTTGAATGCCAAGGTCTTAAAATTGAAGCCAAAGAAATCAAATGGCGCACCACAACTGAATTTTATGAAGGGATGGGAGAACACTATTTCCAAGTTGTATGTGCAATGCCCGCCTTGCATGGTCAAGTAAGTTGGATCATTGCTGAACAAGAAAATGCAGTACTTGCGGCTCTTTTGTTGACTAAACAAGCCGATCCCATTTATTTTCAAGATCCGCTTCTTAATGACAGTTTTTTGCATTTTATTGCGCTAGAAGTGATTTATCAATTTACCGAATTACTTGCCGATCGCGCTCTGATGCCCATAGTATCCCATCAAACCTCTTTTACATCAGAAGCTGCCTTATGTATTGAGATTGCTTTAAGTTACGGCCAACAGTCGGTTTGGAGCCGCTTGATGATCTCGCCAGAATTACAAAGATCTTGGGTTATACATTTTGCAAAACTCACCACTCCGTCACATAGTGAACAAGTCTTAATGCAAACGATTGCCTTAAATGTACATATTGAACTTGGTCATACCTATTTAGCCGTTCAAGAATGGAATAAAATTAATGAGGGGGATATTTTATTATTAGACGACTGCTCTTTAGATGCGTACACTTTTGGTGGGCAAGTTTTTGGAACTATCAATGATGGTAAGCATTGTTTTAAAGCAGTTTTGAATAATAATGAGCTTAAAATTACAGATTCATTAGCATTGCATGAGGTAGAAAAAGCTATGGTTAACAATATTTCGCAAGAGAGTGATCAAAACGATGATCATGACAATGAAGATAGCTTTAGCGGGCTTGATTTTTCTGTTAATGAAGAAGATTTGGGTGAGCTATCTGAAGAATTAAATGAATCCACGACAGGAGATAGCTCAATTTCACAAAATCTTACGCAAGAGGTAGCTTTAGATCTAACACAAAATCATACTCCCGATTTGCAAGATCAATCTAGTATTGCTGTACAAAGTACACAACCTGAAACTCAAATAGCATCAGTAGCTAAAATTCCCATGAAAATTGTCGTAGAATTATGTCAAATTCAAATGCCCATGGAACAAATTATCAAACTAGAGGCTGGAAATTTACTAACACTGAATCATCATCCTAAAGATGGCGTAAACTTAACTGTTAATGGCTGCTTAATTGGACGAGGCGAACTCATTCGCGTTGGTGAGGCACTAGGGGTACGTATTTTAGAAATAGGGCAATAGTGCATCTGCAGAGTAAACAAAACAGCAATAAATCTCTATCAAATTAATCTGCCTTTTTTATTAATCACAAGGTATGTTCTATTTTGCGTTTTTTCGTCTTTGGAATTGCATCCAAAAAAGGCAAATTTTAGGTATTAGAGCGACAGTAAACACAAACATCTTATTAACGCCACTGCATAAAATGTAAACCAATGAATACATCAGATTTTGATAAACAAATCACTATTCCTACTACAGCCCACAAAATAAATCGCGACTATCCTGTTCCAGAAAGTATTGGTCCTTATAAAGTTGAAGCTTTATTGGAAAAAGGTGGAATGAGCTTTCTTTATTTAGCTATCCATCCGACCACTAAAGATCCTATCGCTATTAAAGCGCTTTTCCCTGAATTTTTATCAAATCCAGAAATGGTGCAACGTTTTTTAAGAGAAGCGGCCATCATTGCTTTAGCTGATCATCCAAATATTGTAAAATTGTATGGTCAGGGGGAATGGTCTGGCGGTTTATATATTGCCATGGAATTTATTCAAGGCATATCTTTGCGCCAATATCTGTTGCGCAATCTTATTTCACTTAAACATGCACTTGAATTGGTGATGGAAATTTCTATGGCGCTATGTCATTTACATGCCCATGGTGTCATTCACCGCGATTTAAAACCTGAAAATATTTTAATTACGGAATCGGGCGGAGTTAAGGTAATCGATTTTGGGATTTCACAACTATTGGCCGATGATGGCGAATCTGAGGAGGGTTCCAAAAGACGTTTAATCGGTACACCTATCTACATGAGTCCCGAGCAAAAAGAAAATCCTGAATCCACCTCGTACCCCTCTGATATTTATTCATTAGGTATTATTACCTATGAACTAGCTCTTGGTAAACTGAGCCATGGACAGATTCATCTTTCAATAATGCCTAAAGGATTACAAAAAATTCTGACTAAAACATTGCAAAAGCAACCGGAAAATCGCTACCAAGATGTTGTTGATTTTATGACCGATGTATCTACTTATTTACACTCCCCTGCACTCTTAAAAGAAAATAAAGAATTAGATCCATTAAGCGATCTTTCAGAAAGTTTGCGCGAAGCACAACTCTGTTTAGTACCACACACTCCGCCAGTTTGGCCACAAATAGAAATTGGGATGGCCACTTATAAAAGTCTCGGTATTGCTAGTTTATATCATGATTTTTTCCGTTTGCCCACTGATACCTATGGGATAATTATTGGAGAGCCATCCATCAAAGGCCCTCCTGGCATTGTCTATGCTTCAGTTTTACGAGGTATGGTACGTGCTCTCAGCCAGCTGACAACACAACCTCAAGAAATGGCAACAGTACTAAATGAACTATTGCTTGAAGATGTGATGAAGCAAAGTTTTTCTTTTAGCTATTTAGTCTTGGACTGTCCCAATAATGTATTTCGTTTTATTTCTTGCATGTGTGGCCGTCTATGGCGAATAAAAGCTAATAGTGCCACCTTGATACCAATTATTTCAGAAAATAGTGCCTTGGGTATGCAAACTCATAGCACTTATACGCAGATTGAAGAGGCTTGGAATGTTGGGGAAACTTTGCTTTTTTATGCTTCTTTAGGTACGTTAGCTGAAGTAGACCAATCAATTTTTTCACAAGAAAATTTAGAAAAAACGCTTATGGAAATTCCATTAGATTCATCTCCACAAAAACAAGTGGAGACTATACTCAGAAAAGCCAAAGTCAGCTTAAGTCGCCTATCGGATGAGCGTTCGGTTGTACTGCTTAGTCTAAAAAGAAAAAGCTAACATAAAAACGGCTAACTTAATGCTAAAAAATAACAATCACGCCATTAATAAACTTCTAAAGCTAGGCAATCTTAAATTATTGACAGATGCCTTAGCTAATTTATCTCCTTTTGCCCTATCAAATCTTATTTCTTCTAAATCATTTCAGCAACAATTGCAATTATTTAAAGCACTTAATCCAACACAAGCGGCAGAAACATTTGATTTTCTACCTCTACATATTCAAAAACAATTGTTGCAAGCCTTATCAAAGGAACAAGCTGCTTCTCTGTTAAATACCCTTTCTCCAGATGATCGAACTCAATTTTTAGAGGAATTACCCCGCGAAACGATTGATGAATTAGTTAAGTTGTTGCCACGCGAAGAACAAATATTGACCCTCTCACTTTTAGGCTATCCAGAAGGAAGTGTGGGTCGGCTAATGACCCCCGATTATATTGCTGTTAAACTAGATTGGACCGTGGAGAAAGTTTTAGAGCATATTCGCGCTTACGGACATGACAGTGAAACTATTGATATGATTTATGTCATCGATGATGCCGGAAAATTATTGGATGATATAAAACTAAAACAATTTCTTTTCGTAGACAGATACACCAGGGTGCAACAAATTTCCGATCAAAAATTTGTGGCCTTAATGGCCCGTTCCAGCGAAGAAGCCGCTATTAATCTTTTCGCAAATTACAATCGTCTGGCCTTACCAGTTATTGATACTGAAGGCATATTACTGGGTATTGTTACTATTGATGATATTTTGCGCCTATCAAATGAAGAAGCGACTAAAGATATTCAAAAGATGGGTGGTACAGAAGAATTAGATGAACCATATATGCAGGCTCCCTTTTTGACATTGATGAATAAACGGGCGCGTTGGCTAGTAATTTTATTTATCGGTGAAATGCTCACCGCCACTGTACTAGGTTATTTTGAAGATGAGATTTCTCAAGCCGTTGTCTTAGCTTTATTTCTTCCCCTGATCATCTCAAGTGGAGGTAATGCCGGTTCGCAAGCTTCTACTTTAGTGGTGCGCGCTATGGCTTTGGATGAAATCACTATTTCAGATTGGTGGAGGGTTGTTAAAAGGGAAGTTTTATCTGGTTTATTTTTAGGTATCGTATTGGGCACGATTGGATTTATGCGCGTTTCTTTATGGAGTGCTTTTTCCAATATTTATGGCGAACACTGGCTTTTAGTGGCCACCACCATTGCTTTATCATTAGTGGGTGTTGTCATGTGGGGCACATTATCTGGAGCTATTCTGCCATTGATTTTAAAACGGCTAGGAACTGATCCGGCTGTTTCTTCGGCCCCTTTTGTAGCCACTCTCTCAGATGTAACTGGCTTGATAATTTATTTTCTAATTGCTATGGCAGTATTGCATGGAACGCTGCTTTAAAATATATGAAAATATTAACCTGTACTTTGCATTTTTATGCCTTGAAATAACTTGAAAAGGCTATAAAAAGCAAAGTAGAGGCCAAAAGTCTTAGAAATTCGTTTGTTTGAAAGAATTCTATTCTATAGTTTCAACTTTTTTGTCTTTATTATCTTTATTAGTTTCTTCTGGAAGAATTTCTGTAATGGCGGCTTTATAAAATTCTATTTTAGCACCATCATACATACGCAAAATGACGGTTTGATCGCCCACTTTTACTACAGTGCCAAGGATTCCCATGGCGGCTACACAATCCCCTTTCTTTAAGCTATTGCGTTGCTCATCCAATGCTTTTCGTTTTTTTTGCTCAGGGCGCCATAAAATGATATAGAAAAAAACAAATACAATACCAATCATTACTAACGTTTGCCAAAAACTTTGTTCTGGAGCCGCTCCTATGGGCTCTTCAGTCTGGGCGCTTAATAAAGCGTTGTAGCAGATTAATGCAGCCGTTAGCGATAAATAATGTCTATACTTCATAATATTCCTTCTTAAATCTTCTTTGCCAAATTTAATGTAACATGTGCTTTAAGTAGTCGCGATCATAACGCACTCTGCTGAGCCCTGTCAAGAAAAAGCCATTTAGCACTGGCCCAATTTTGGATCCATGTTGGTAGATTTTCGGCAGTATCGGCGTATAGATCGCTGCGCTCATTTTCAATACAATCACACCCATCTTGCAATGTCGTTCCATTTTTTAGCAGTTTTAGTAGAAAAAATTCTGCTTCGCTAATATGGCGCCATGCAATTTGATTTTGGAAATTGCGATAAATGACAAATCGTTGCAACTTACCCAATGGTAGACGTGGTAAACGATGCTTTTGCCAATATTCGACTGGTTGCTTTAAGATTGCATCCCGAAATGCCAGAAGGTCGTACTTCCAGCTAAATAAATGAATGTGGGGCTGTAAAAATAATGTCGACTGCAATAAGTGATTCCCCCCATCAATAGCAGCTAATGCTACAAAATCAGGTGCAGGTATTGATGTTGCCACAAAACTTGCTGTAAAAGCATAATCTAGCGCGGCCCCCTCATGCATCAATAATTTATCAGAACGCTTATAAGATTTTAAAATCCACTGCGCTAGCTGCTCCCCTAAAGTAACCAACGACCAATGTTTTGGTGGACAATCAGTCAAAAAAGGAACGCCAATCAACGCATTAAATGTACGGTAGCCTAATAAGCGGATTAATAAGGGAAAATTGGTATGTAAATGATTTAGCAGTCGCCACCAATATTGTTGATTGTATATTTCCATCCTTTGATGAGGACGCAAAGTCGGCCCTGGAGCGATATAAATATCTGCTTCATCTGCTATGGAAGAGCCACTAGGGGCACATTTAGAAATAGTGTCATTTTTTCCCAAAGGTTGCGTGATTACATTGGCAAACCATTTTTGAATATCGGCTAGTCCATTTTCTTTATTTTCAGATGGTGCTGTTATTTGCTCCGGCATGAGATCTCATATAAGATTTTTTGCAAATTAATCAATCTTTTCAGGCTACTGATACAAGCGTTGGTAAGCTATGCTCTTTATGGATAGATTGCTGAAACTGCTTAGCTTTTAGGGCTTCGGCCCAAGTTTCTGCAAAACTAAGAAAATTATCATCCCATTCAAGTAAGGTTGATGCCCCTCCAGTGAGTGGATAGATTTGTGCATATAAATTCCATACCTCGTCACAGACGGGTTGATCGTGAGTATCTAAAAGATAATCAACACAATCGCGATGACCTGCCAAATGAAATTGCACTACACGCTCAAGTGGTAGATTTTGATAATAAGTTTTGGGATCAAAACCATGATTGCGGCTGGAAACATAGATATTATTTACATCAAGCATCATGTAGATATTGGCTTTTTCCACAACGGCGCTATAAAAGTCCCATTCAGTCATTTCATCTTGCCGGAAAGTTACATAAGAAGAAAGATTTTCAAGGGCAAAAGGTAATTCTAAATAATCTTGCACTTGATGTGCTCTTTGAGCTACATAATCTATGACCTCTTTTGTATAAGGGAGGGGTAATAAATCATGATAATGTGCTCCAGGTAAATGTCCCCAGCAGAGGTGGTCAGAGACCCAGGGAGTTTTGGTTTTACGGGTCAGCGCTTTTAATTTTTTTAAATAGTCAAAGTCTAAAGGGGCTGGACTTCCAATAGCTAAAGATACACCATGTTGCACAACAGGATAATGCTCTAAAATTTGTTCCAACGTTTCAAGAGGTTTGCCACCATCAATCATGAAATTTTCACTGATAATTTCAAACCAGTCAATAGTCGGTTTCAAACGCAAAATATCATCATAGTGTGGGGGACGTAAACCGATTCCAATGCCCAAATTAGGCAATTTTTGTGGCTGCATCAATTAATTCCTCTCTAACTCCTTATTAAAAAATACAAGCCATCTGATGATGACTTGTATTTGATTTTTCATCAATCAGATATTAACGTCGAACATCACCTGAACGTTCAACAGAACGTTCTACTGTGCGCTCGACTGTACGTTCACCTGGACGAGTGTACATGTTATCAGCGCTGCTGTTTAGTTCTTGCATTCTTCGAACAGCTTCTTTGATGGCTAAGTTTTTGTCTTTATAGACATCTTGGCTAGCTAATTGCAGAGCTAATGCCTTGCCTTTAGCATCTAGATTTAGATAAAGTGACCGCCCTTGTGGACTTAAAGCCCCAAGTAATTGTGCTTCAGTCATAACTTTGTTTGGTGCTGCTGCAGTAGCTTGTTGATCATATGTAGTATTGTCGGCTATTTCATAATTGGCAGATCCACCATGGCCATGGCAACTAGCGCAACCATATGTGGGCAAAAAGGTGTTGTCAGTAAAACAATCTGTATTTACATGATTTGCAGCATGTGCTGTTGAAACCATCATTAAAGAGGCAATAGCAATTTTGCCTAAAGTGTGTTTTTTATCCATTTATTTATCCTATAAACTTGGGTTGATTTAGCGCCATGCCTCTGATTGATATGTACCTCTAGGTGTCGAGGGATAGCCACCATTTGGACCTGAGCTAGTCGTGGTTCCTTGATAAGAACTGCTGTCTCGCTGTGGTCTATTTGGATTGGCATTAGGATTGTAACGTGGTGGTGGTGGTGCTGTGCGATTTGTTACACTGGCTGGCGTACCATAATTGTCGCTAACAGCTCTTGATGACATGTCACGATCACTACCACGGTCATCTCTATCATAACCACGATCACTACCACGATCATCTCTATCATAACCACGATCGTATCCACGATCATAACCTCTATCGGAATCTGCTCGGCCGCCAGCACCACTATCACCACCACATACAAATTGGGCTGATAGTACAGTGCCACTAACATTATCAAACGTTGCGGCATTAGCTAATGTTGGGGCAGCGGCAGCCATTAAAGCGATGGCAGCCAAAACTTTTGTCCTTAGCTCTTTTCCTTTTCTCATAGATCCTCCTAAAAAAGTAATTAGCGGTGGTCTATGCAACAGATAAAATATTTGTTGCTTATTTTATGAACATAATGTGTAAATTATTTATTTGTCTACAAGCAAAAAAATGAACCTCTCACAAAAGTTGCTTTAATTGGGAAAAATTTGTGGTTTCGGTTATCAATTTTTCCAATAACATGAATTGAGTTTTTCACCCTTCGTGTTAGTAGGCTATATATTTTGATCATCTCCACCTCTCCTGCTGCGCTGTCATTGCATTAACCAGAAGTCAGTTTTAATAATAGACTTCTTTCGAAATTGGCTTTTTTTGGAAAAATTGATTTTTTTTGAGCAGATTTGATTACAAATTTTAAGAGCATATTGGCAACTAGGCCCGAAAAATTTAGGATTAAAGATGCCAAAAAAGGCAATTTTAACAAATAAATGTAATTTCGAAAGAAGTCTAATGTTTGTTCAAACCAATCTTCTTTAAAATATATGTTGTTAATATAGACATTTAATTGATCATATTTAGCTCTCAGTTGTAATGTTTCGGCATGTTTTGCTTCGGCAGCAAAACAGACTCTATTAATGATCAATGGCCAACCAAAAAAATCATACTCTCGCAAAGTTTGAAGTGAATCATTACTAGCTTTTATCTTTTTTTCGATCAAAGTGGCATTATATAATCCTTTGGTCATTTCAAAGTGATTTAACAAAGCTTCTCTTTTTTGAAATAATATGGCGTTATGCCTGCCAAAACCCAATAATATGCCCAACAAAGCCACATTATTGTGTAAAATGTCAAATACATTATTGTTTGCTAATTTAAACTGGGATAACAAAAGCTCCGCCGATATTTCAGTGCCGATAATTGCTTTAAATAGATCGATGTTTTGATTAACGACATTTCTGAAAGCGTCATTATTTATCAGAAATATGCGACTTTGATCGCCAATTTCTTTTTCTAAAATAGTATATTTATTCATGGGAAAGCGATCGCGATACTTTTTCCAAATCACCCATCTATTTATTTTGAAACCCCGCGGCTCAATATAAATTTCTAACAATTCTTTGCAAAATTTTTCGATTGATGGAAATATTTCAAAGAGCTCTGAGATAGGCAATCTATTTAAAGTGTAATCGCTCATACTCATTGGTTTATCACCATATAATGAATAGGCAAAGTTGTCTTCCTTAAACAATTCTCGAAATAAGTTTTGTATTTCTAACTGATCACTTTTTGGTATTGTTTGCAATACGTTTTGCATCTTATTGTTGACATGATATTCACCAGCGCACAAGCATACGCAGGTGAATAGACAAATTAAAGCAATAATTAAATGATTAACAGCTGTCAACATTTATTTATCTACGTTGTTGTGGCGGACATTTTTGACGCGATGAGACTATCAGGTAATTATTTAATTATTCAACTAAAATTTTAAATTAAATTGTGAGTGGGTAAAACAGAAAGCACAGAGGCATAGAGAAGATATGCCTTAAGTATTTAAATAACCTTAAGTCGTATCTAAATATATAGATGATTAGACTTCTTTCGAAACTGACTTTTTTAGAAAAATTGATGTTTTTTGAATAGATTTGATTCCAAATTTTAAGAACCTGTTCAGAATCTTTTTGATGTATCATTTCTCTTGAAATTCTTCTTGTATAAAAAAATAAATTCCAAAAACAAAAACTACCACAGAGCCCACAGAGCACACAGAGAGGGGTTATATCTGCCTTCTACCAAATGTTTTACATTGAAATTGATAAGTAATCCTCGATAGCAGCTCTTATAATATTACCCGTTAAATGATCCAGTTTCACATCTATCTATCTCTTCTGATACATTAAGATTGGCTGAATAATTCATACCCACCTCCTCTGTGGGCTCTGTCTCGACTTTAGGCTTCCATTGAAAACAAGCAAGCTATTTTGCAATTCTAAACCAAGATTTAAGCAGCAGCTGTCAGCAATTCGATCATTTCTTTGATGGCTGGATCCTGTATTTCGTTATTTTTATCGAACCAAAAAATATACTTTTTCCTCAGTATATTAGCTAAATATATGCTAAAACATCTGAAAATGTCGTATGTGTTTTGCATAAAATATGCCCTTGAAATAGCTCAAGGAAATTAATATAGGAAGGTTGCGAAAAAAACAGTGGCAAAAAGATAGAAAGAACAGATAACATTGGAGCTGGCAAATCGAACATAAAGTAACCTTGGTTCGTGATGGAAAAAAAGTTACTTTATAAAGGTTTGCCTTTTTTTTTGCTAAAAATAACCAAAAATTTCATAGAAAGCCTAAAGTCGAGACAGAGGCATAGAGAAGATATGCCTTAAGTATTTAAATAACCTTAAGTCGTATCTAAATATATAGATGATTAGACTTCTTTCGAAACTGACTTTTTTAGAAAAATTGATGTTTTTTGAATAGATTTGATTCCAAATTTTAAGAACCTGTTCAGAATCTTTTTGATGTATCATTTCTCTTGAAATTCTTCTTGTATAAAAAAATAAATTCCAAAAA
>JABDGQ010000003.1:12763-33593 GCA_013285965.1 Chlamydiota bacterium | reverse complement strand
AGATTTGATTCCAAATTTTAAGAACCTGTTCAGAATCTTTTTGATGTATCATTTCTCTTGAAATTCTTCTTGTATAAAAAAATAAATTCCAAAAATAAAAACTACCACAGAGTCCACAGAGTCCACAGAGAGGGGTTATATCTGCCTTCTACCAAATGTTTTACATTGAAATTGATAAGTAATCCTCGATAGCAGCTCCTATAATATTACCCGTTAAATGATCCAGTTTCATGTCTATCTATCTCTTCTTATACATTAAGATTGGCTGAATAATTCATACCCACCCCCTCTGTGGGCTCTGTGGGCTCTGTGGTAGTTTTTATTTTTTCATAAGCAGAACAGCCTACAAGAACGTTTTCCACATCCGATAAAATGTCTTTATGCAATGCAAACATTTCCAAAGATCCACCTCGATCCGTGATATTCGCAGTCGTTATATGGATTGCATGCGCTAACCCTTGCGTGTCGACAGCTATGTGACGCTTAATTACTGATATTTTTTTCCCCGCATCACAACCCTTCTCATGATAGGAATTAGTCAAGGTTATCTCCAATGGATTGTTGAACATAAACTTTATACTCTTTTAAAAAGATTTTGAACAGGTTCTAAGAGCATAAAGGAGACACATTGCAGCAAATAGCCTAAGCTCTTTGCAAAATGTGTCTCCTTTATAGATAGCCGCGGATAGGTACTAAAGGCACTCTTTAAATTATGTAAGGTGTGTTAATGATTTATTCCTCATCATAATCGTCATACCCCAAATTAATACTGGCCTGTGCCATCGGCGCAACGCCTAATGCATGATCTTCTTTTTTTTTGTCTATTTTATTTCCATCGAGATCTATATACTTTAACTTCTTAAACATTAAACCTATTAATTGCGTTGGCACTTCTTCGAATTCATTTTTTGATAAATATAAACGTTCTAATATTACAAGATTTTCGATCCACTCAGGCAAAGAAGATAATTTGTTTTCAGAGAGATCTAAATCTAGCAATTTCTTAAGTTGGCCTATTTCTTCTGGTATCGATGTGAAATTATTTTTAGAAAGATTTAAATTTATAATTTTATTGCAAATGGTAGAGTTAGAAAAAATAATACTTGGGAGTCTATCTAAATTTAAACCACCTAAAAATAAGCTAGATGCTTTTGGATCATTTTTAAACTTTATTATTTTATTTATAAGATTTCCGAATCCTTCTGATTCTAAACTGTCTATTACTTCCATATCACTGAGAATATTCTCAATTTTTGAGATATTACAAGTTCTCAACTTGGCAAAATATGAGTACTTATCTAAACCAAACTGATTAACAAACCAAACAGACCAAGTGGCGTTGTGTTTTTCAGCTTTTTCCTTAATGTGCACAAGATTGCTTTTTAAATTTGCTAATTTTCCAGCAGCATCAGCTTGTTTATTCTCATTTTTATAGTACCCTTTACACAACTTTTTAAAGCTTTTTTCTGCTAGACCATCGATAATATCCGCAATAGGAACATTTTTTGAATTTTCGATAATTATCTGGCCATCATTAAGACCAAAATATTCCGCACTTTGAATTGGTTTATCAAAAATACTATTCATAGTTACACCTATATAGTTATTAATTATTAGACTTCTTTCGAAATTACATTTATTTGTTAAAATTGCCTTTTTTGGCATCTTTAATCCTAAATTTTTCGACCATATTGCCAATATGCTCTTAAAATTTGGAATCAAATCTGCTCAAAAAACATCAATTTTTCCAAAAAAAGCCAATTTCGAAAGAAGTCTATTTAGTTTTACTCATTGAGTTTATTGTAAAATAGAGTATGTTTTTTATTCAATAAAATAATTTTGTTATATTTTATTATAAAAATACTTGTAAGTAGTTAAATACTACTGCTAAAAATTAAAGGACTGATAACATACTTAGTTTATCAAAAAATAGACTTCTTTCGAAATTGGCTTTTTTTGGAAAAATTGATGTTTTTTGAGCAGATTTGATTCCAAATTTTAAGAGCATATTGGCAAATATGCCCGAAAAATTTAGGATTAAAGATGCCAAAAAAGGCAATTTTAACAAATAAATGTAATTTCGAAAGAAGTCTAATATTTAAATGCCGTTTAGCGTGCCGATAGCTTATCTT
This sequence comes from Chlamydiota bacterium, assembly GCA_013285965.1. GTDB lineage: Bacteria > Chlamydiota > Chlamydiia > Chlamydiales > Parachlamydiaceae > JABDGQ01. The sequence continues at coordinate 31,461 of JABDGQ010000003.1, read as the reverse complement.
GCAAAATTTCTTGTACTTGTAAGCGCGTGTAGGCTTTGCTCTTATCAAATTGGAGTGGTGCCTCAAACTGCACCTTAATTTTAGCAAACGGCTTTGGAATACGCAGACCATCCCAGCTGTTTAATTCCCAGCAGCGATCAGCCTCCCAGTTAACTGGGAATATCATCGCACCAGTCTGTATGGCAGCTAATGCTAAGCCTGGTTTGGCCTGATAGCGAGGACCGCGCGGGCCATCCGGTGTAATCACTAAAATAGACCTATAGGCCTCGATTGTTCTTACGGCGGCCCGTAGCCCTTCATGCCGTGTGAGGTGCCCAACACGAATCGTACGTCCATTTTTGTAAGTATGTATAAAAGTATGTAAAAAATCAGCATCTCGACTAGCACTCACCAACGCTGTGTAGACAAAGGCTGGTGTATTATTAGCCAAGATAAAAGGCATAATGGCTAAACGGTTATGCCATAACGCCAGCACACAAGGTTGCAGTTGCGCACAATTGATAAAATTATCTACCCCACTGACTTGTAAGCGACAGGTACGCAATAATCCGTTTAAGAGCCCTTTTATAATTTTGGCCATAATGGTTGTGTTTAAAGCGGCCCGCATTAACTTTCTGCAGTATTTAAACACAATTTAACTCCACTATTGCTTGCGCTGCATTATTATGTGTTTGGAGTGCACCCAAATGCTCTTTTAAAGCGCAACATTCTTTAATTATGCCCTCACGTCGCTCCCCCGCCTGATAGACTTGTATGATTTGGGCAATAAATGCTCTCAAAGAGATGCGATGATCAATTAATTCTGGATAAATTTCTTTGCCACGTAAAATATTAACAATGCAATAGTGAGGTAAACGCAAACGTAAAATATACTTTGCTATGCAATAATCAAGTAAACATAAATCGTAATGAACCACAGCAGGCACGCTGTGTAATGCCAGCTCAAGTGTTACCGTGCCAGATTTTACAAGAGCCGTATGCGAAGATTGCATCAGCTCGTAAGTATATTGTGGTGGTACAATTTTAATATTTTGCAAACCGCTTTTTTCAATTATAGCAGTTAATATATGTGCAAATTTCGCATGGGCACATGAAACGGCAAATTGTAAATTTGGAAAACTTTCTTGTAAGGCTTGCACTGCCGCTAATTGGGCCGGTAAATGGCGCTGAAGCTCACGGAGACGACTCCCAGGAAACAGTGCAATCAGTGGTTCATTTGTGTTAATTCCTAATGCTTCTTTCCAAGTGTTTTGATAGTGATGCTGCAAGATCGTAGCAGCCACTGGATTGCCTATATACTTTACAAGCAAATTAGTGTGTGCAAAATACTGATTTTCAAAAGGATAAATAGTTAAAAGTAAATCGTAATTTTGCACAATGCTCTTAATGCGACCCTTGCCGTGCGCCCACACCGAAGGACAAATATACTGCACTATTTTGCCACTAAACTTTTTTGCACGCAGAGCTTTGGCTAAGCGCAAGTTAAAACCAGGATAATCAATTAAAATCACACAATCCGGTTTTGATTGTATAATCAAATCGCAGACGCGATAAAACAGCTTCCACAAACGTGGTAAAGCCATCATAACGCTAGCAAAACCCATCACCTGCAGCTCCTCTGTTTGAATAGGGAAGCTTTCCAAACCAGCTGCGCGCATGTGTGCCCCACCTACACCAGTAATATGTATATCTCCAGCACTGTGCTTTCTTAAAGCGGCCATCAAATGACTGCCATGGCGATCGCCGCTGGCCTCGCCAGCTAATAAAAAATAATTAGTCATAGCTTGTATGTGTTAAAGCAGATGTTTTGTAAATCAACATAAGGTTGCGAATATAAACAATCAATCCAAACGCTGGACCAATCAAATTTACACTATCAGAAATTTTTATAGCATAAGCAATTGAACATAAAGCACCCGCTAAACTCAACCACCAAAAGCAACTAGGTAATTCGCTTACATGATCTTTTTCAACCCACCACCATTGCATCCAAAAGCGACTGGAAAATAATAACCAACCACCAATGCCGCAGATATGCCATAATAATGACGTATCGTTTGCATGCTGCGAATCTTGCCATGGCGCTATTGGTATACGATACCAAGCTTGATCACCTACAAACCACCATTGCCAAGCAAACAACAGCGATAAAATGATTAGATTAAAGATTAATAATTTTACTACATAAGCAAGTGTGCGTGGCTCGCGTTGTGTTTGCATTAAGTCTAGATTGCGCCAAGCTATAACTGCATTAAAGCATTGTATGCAAGACATGGGATACTGCATTTGAATAAAACTATGGATGAGCAATAGCATATTACCAGCCAAAGACACTTGCCAAAAAAGGGACGAGACTACACTTCTTCCCGCTTTTTCACTAGCTATCCATTGCACCAAAAAGCGCAAACCAAAAGCAAAAGCAGCCAGAAAACCTAGTGGATAAAAATAGATGCGCCAATCACTCACACTACACCTGTCAATAAGGGATGATTAAGAGCACTACTTAATAGTTGTTGTAAACGGATGCGCGCGCTTTGCAATGTCTCACCCATTGCGCCATCGTTTAGTAAACAATGACTACTCTCTTGCATAGCAGAAAAGATCTCCTGATTTAATAAAATATCTTTCATAATTTTGGGAGATGGCAATGTCAAAGAAATACTACCCTGATGCAACAATCCATTGTGCGTACGGCGCTGCGCAGCACCCGCTACTTTTTTGCCTGCAATTAGCAGATCATAAACAGTGGGTTGTGCCATACAAAAACCAACATCAGAATGATTTTGCAAATCTTGAGCATAACAAATTGGATAAGCTAAATCGTTTTTAAAAAGAGTAAGCACGTGCGCTACCCAGCGATTGATCCATGCATAATTATTCAACGTTTGCGTTGATAGAACTGGATGCTTACCAGGTATCAATAAAGAGAATGCAAAATCAGTAAAGTGGAAAATAATGCCACCCCCCGTCGGACGACGAGCTAACTGCATACCATGCCTTAATAAATTCTCTATGTTAAGATGAAGATGCGGTTGATTAAAATATCCATGCGTAATGCCATCTTTGGATATAATATAAAGATGCAAGATCACAGCTGAATCTGGCCTTAATTGCCGCAATAGCGCCTCATCTTTTAACATAGCCTCTTGTACTGATAGGCAACCAGAATTAATTATTTCGAATCTCATTTTCACCAATTTAATGCCTAGCGCAAAACTATTGGATTTAATCTATCATTTAAAGTGTCGTTTACGCCATAGCCAATCCTTTTTAGTGCATAAGTATGCGGATCATCTGGTTGCAGGTAATATTGAGCGCTATAGCCTGTATAAACGATTAAATAAAAAGAACTGCCAGCAACTTGTTTATATAAATTCCGCCACTTGATAGGTAGCTTTGGGTGTACAAAAGTAGCATTTCCTAGTGCTTTAGAAAAAAAATCAATATCTGCTGATGAGGCTATATTTGTGTTGGCAAGCTCGCTTGCATTCAAATTTAATATTATGCCACAAGCTATTTCGCGCAGACAACTAACACTCTCCAAGCTTGCTTCTCGATCGAGCCAATTAGTATAAGCATCGAAATTAAAATTTGAAGGCTTTACCACTGGCAATAACTGATCGTATCCTAAGCGCAATGGCCTTTTTTCGACCAATTCAGCAGCAATTTCAGCCAAATATGGTTGCATAACAAATTTACGGATAGAGGGATGCGATCGCCATAAATCTCGTCCCTTGAAAAAAAGTTCGTTTGGTGATGGATGTGAGCGTGTTTTGTCACTTTGATCCAAGCTTTGGATGCTTTGACTAAGTTGCACAATCTTATTCTTAGGGATACAAGCAGTAAACTCAATCCATCCTTCTTTTTTAAAAAAATCGCGATGTGCTTTATCGAGAGCGAACTTCATAAATATGCAATTTCCATTAAGGTATGTGATTAGAGTAAATTTTAGCCAAAATTATAGCATAAAAAGTAATTGTTAGATACTATCTTAATATGTATTATTTAGAATCTCTTGTGCACAATCTTAGCATTATCGAACATAAACTAGGGTATAGTTTTAAAGATCAATCACTTTTGACCCTAGCCTTTGTGCATCGCTCTTTTATAAATGAAAATCGCTCGGTGCTTGAACATAACGAACGATTAGAATTTTTAGGGGATGCTATCTTAAATGCCTTAATTTCAGATTTTCTTTATCAAGAGATGCCAACTAAAGCAGAAGGCGAGCTTTCTTTATGGCGTTCACGTTTAGTAGAGGCTAGTTCATGCGTCTATTATTTGCAAAAGCTGCAATTAGAGTCTTTTTTATTGCTAGGCAAAGGGGAAAGACTCAATGATGGCCGAGGACGCGATTCTATCTTAGCAGATTTATTTGAGGCCATTATCGGTGCTATCTATCTTGATGGCGGATTAGAGGCGGCCTGCAGTTTTTTTTGGCTACATTTTACGTCAGAGGTAAAAAAAATTCTAAACACTCCTTCGCAAAATTTTAAAGCGCAGTTGCAAGATTTTTGTCAAAAAAACTACCAACAAATCCCCCTTTATCATGTCATTAGGCAATCAGGTCCTGAACATAGCAAATTGTTTGAAATCGCCGCTCTCTTAGAGCAAAAAGAATTGGGACGTGGTGAAGGTCCTTCTAAAAAAGAAGCTCAACAAGCTGCCGCTGCCAGTGCTTTAGCTTTTTTGCAAAAAACCACTATGACTCTTTAAAATCAACAATGCCCATAATTTTTAGGCCATATGAGTAAACAAAAAACTATTTGGTATTGTTCCGAATGTGGACACAAGCAACAAAAATGGGCTGGACAGTGTATTTCATGCCATCAATGGAATACTTTGCAGGAAGAAATTGACACGTCACATTTACCGCGCCGATTCGAAGCACAAACTATTACAGCCAGTCGCCCTGTTCAATTAAAAGAGGTTAATTTACAGGATACTCCCCGCCTACTTACTCGTATGCCAGAATGTGATCGCTTATTGGGTGGAGGGATCGTACCTGGTTCATTAATTTTAGTGGGTGGCGATCCGGGCATTGGTAAATCGACACTGACACTGCAGCTCTCGCACGCTCTAGCATTACAAGGATTAACAGTACTGTATGTATGTGGTGAGGAGTCTGTACAGCAAACTTCTTTACGTGCCCAAAGGCTGGGCATTAAAACGGACAATCTATTTTTGTTGTGTGAAACTAATTTTGCCTTGATCAAAACGCAGATTGATTACATTAATCCACAAGTATTAATAATTGATTCCATTCAGATTGTTTACAAAAGTGAATTAAGTTCCGCTCCTGGCTCAGTTTCACAAGTACGTGAAACTACTACTGAGTTTATGCACATTGCCAAAGGAAAAGGAATTACCACTTTTTTAATTGGACATGTCACAAAATCTGGTGAAATAGCTGGTCCGCGTGTTTTGGAACATTTAGTGGATACTGTACTTTATTTTGAAGGCGATAAACAACATCACTATCGGATGATCAGAGTAGTAAAAAATCGCTTTGGGCCAACCGATGAAATAGCTGTTTTTCAAATGAAACAAACCGGCTTAATTGAAGTACCAAACCCTTCGGAAATTTTCCTTGAGGAGCGGCGTAAAGAAATTATTGGTTCGGTGATAATACCTACACTTGAAGGAACACGACCGATCTTAGTAGAAATACAGGCTCTGGTAACGGATACAATTTTTAGTACACCATCGCGACGCAGCGCCGGCCTTGATCAAAATCGCTTAGCCCTATTGCTTGCAGTCATGGAAAAAAGAGTTGGCTACCACTTACACAAATGCGATGTTTTTGTATCAGTGGCTGGCGGTTTGCGAATATCTGAGCCGGCTGTGGATTTGGGTATTTTGTTGGCCTCAGCCTCTTCTCTACATAATTGCGTGATAGATCCTGAAACTATTGCTATTGGCGAAGTTGGTTTGGGTGGCGAGGTGCGCAGCGTAACACGCATTGAAAGTCGCCTTAAAGAGGCTATTCATATGGGATTTAAACGGTGCATTATTCCGCAACGCAATTGCAAAGGAATCGATGAAAATATCAAATCAAAAATCGCTATTAACGGTGTTGAATTTGTCGAAGAGGCCTTAGATGCATTATTCAAATAATATTAATTATTTTGCGGGCACTGTACACATTGGAGCGCGAGATTCTAGACTCTCTAAAGTGCAGCTAGAAGAGGTGTTCAATGCTCTAAAACATTATCATCCGCACATTCAGGTAGAGCGTTATTATATGGACACCATTGGTGATCGCGATCAGAAAAAATCATTGCGCACATTAGAGCGCACAGATTTTTTCACGCGCGATATCGATCAGTGGGTGTTGCAGGGTAATGGACGAGTAGGGGTACATTCAGCCAAAGATTTACCGCAAGAATTATGCAGCGGTTTGGCCTTGTTTTGTTTGACAGCTGGGATTGATTCTTCGGATGTTCTTGTAATGCAACCAGGTCTAACTTTACAAACACTTCCACAAGGAGCTTGTATCGCTACCTCTTCACAAAGGCGTGAAGAAAATGTAAGGCAAATGCGCTCCGATTTGCAATTTTGTGATATCCGCGGTACCATCGAACAGCGCTTAGCACACTTAACGCAGACTGAAATAGCAGGAGTAGTAATCGCTAAAGCGGCTCTTATTCGCTTAGGCTTAACGAATTGCAATCATATCACTATTCCGGGTCCTACAGCCTCAGGGCAAGGGCAATTAGCGGTGGTTGGTCGCAAAGATGAGTCAACATTACAAGCACTTTTTCAATGTTTAGACGTATCTTAAACAGCCAAATGCTATAAATTTTTGCATATTGACTAGAATCAATCAGACAACTATCATTGCACTTCTTTTGCAAAATTAGAAGTGCTTATTTATTCATTAGGAGTTGTTATGAACATGGCCGATAATCATTTAGTTCGTTTTATAAGCATTAGTAAAAAAAAAGATGGCTATTATGCTAATTTTAGAGTGAAAGGAATTAAAGGAGGGGCTACAATCAGCTCTTCTATCTCCGTCTCAATTGACGAAGCAAATGTCGATTTAAGTGATGCTTTAGAAAAAATTATTGCCGAATGTGGCCGCATCGCTGCCCGTATGTCTGAATCAAAATTGCAATTTGAGGGGTTAGTAGCACACACTCATATTTAAATTATTATCTGGGTGTAGCGCAGCTTGGCTAGCGCGCTTGCATGGGGTGCAAGAGGTCGGAGGTTCGAATCCTCTCACTCAGATTCTTTTTTATCAGGTGCTTACGACAAATATCGCGCCCAAGCAATGTCAGAAAAATCCATTGTGTGGCGGATAGCTCCTCGATAATCAAATCTGTGGGAACAGATTAAGAGAGGGAATATGGATATAGTTTCAGGGCTAGCGGCCATTCAATCAGCGATGGCCTGTGCTAAGTGGATATCGTGTATAATAAAGACTATCAAAAAAACTGATCAGAAAATTGCTCTTCTTGATGTCCGTGAACAACTGATTGAAATGGAAGAGCGGTTGCTAGAAGCGCGCGACAAGACCAATGAGCTTATCAGTCAAAACCAAGAATTCCGTCTTCAACTCACTCTAAAAGAAAAAATGCATCCTCAGGAAGATGGTAACATTTTATGGAGGATCGAGAATGGCGTTAAAAAAGGACCCTACTGTTCGACTTGTTATGGTTCGATTTCTTTAAGCGGAAATGACCCTGATACACGGCACTGCCCAAAGTGCAAAAATCATTTTTACACGAAGCAATGGAGCGAGGTGCAAAAGCGACAATATGCTCAGCTTTCTCGACAGCCTCATTACTAGAGCGGGGGGAATAGAACGTACAAAATGAAATTTCTCATTCTTTTCATTGCTTTTTCTCTTAATGCTGAGATCATTCAAACAAATAGCCTAGAAGAGGTCTTGCCTCATATCGATGAAACTACATGGGTTCTTTTTGATATTGACAATACTCTCATAGAATCGGCTGTCCATGCAGGAAGAACAGAGTGGTTTGATTATGAAGTAAAGCAGCTTATGTTGGCGGAGGGAATAGATCGGCACACAGCTGATAGACTTCTTTTCCCTAAATGGGAGGCCTTTATGGAAATTTGTCCTATACAAACTCCTGAAGCGAAAACTGCTGATCTGGTCAAGGTGATACAACAAAAATGCGAAGCTTCATTAGCTCTAACAGCTCGTCATCCGCCTCTTGCAAAGCTCACTTTACGCCAACTAGAGCAGTTAAAGATTGATTTTTCCCATCATGCACCTCAGAGAGTTTTCCTTGAAACTTTCCATCCAACTCATTTGGAAAATGGGGTGCTTTTTGCTTCCATGATGAATCCCAAGGGAACCCTGTTTTGTCAATTCATTGAAAAATCAGACAAGAAGCCCGGGAAAATTATCTTCATTGACGACGCAAAGCATCATTTGGAACAGATGGAGACCCAACTCCAAAAACTGGAAATTGCATTTATCGGATTCCACTATACTAAAAGCATTGAACGTCCCTTTGATCCCGAGATAGCCTCTAGAGAATATCGAGCAATATTAAAACAGAATCAAGGACTTGTAAAATGATGCGCGATCAATTATTAGGATTTTTCTTCCATTTATGTATATGTTTTCATCTAACGGCTGCGACAGAAAGCCCTAACGTCGTACGTGCAGCAATAGACATAGGAATGGGAGGCCCTAAATTGCAAGTAGCAGAGGTGAATCCCCAAACTAATAAAATTGTGAAGATGCTGCATACGCAGAGATATTTCGTTAATTTCTACGACGGGATTGCTCAAAATGGGAATAACCAGTTTAGTCCTGAAATTATGGCGCAGGGACTTCAGTCATTCAAGGATGCCGTGGATAAAGCTAATTCCTTTGGGGCAAACGGAATTGTAGCGATAGCAACAGCCTCTTTTCGCGCGGCAGCCAATGGAGATCAATTCGCTGATGAGATTCGGAATAAAACAGGTATTCAGGTACACATCGTAGATCAAAATTTGGAAGGAAAATTGGCTTTTCAAGCTGCACTTTCAAAACTGGATGTCGATGCAGAAAATCTCGTGGTATGGGATATTGGCGGAGGGAGTATGCAATTTATCAGCATAATGCCTGATGGGACTTATTTAGTTGCTGGCCAAGAGAAAGGTGTCGGTGCATTCAAAGATTTCATCATAGAAAATATTCAACATCGAAATATAAAAGAAATCGCAACTCCTAATCCGATGTCAGCTGAAGATATTGCTCATGCTGTAAACTATGCGAGCCGTTTATCCGAGAAAATCGACAAAGATCTAAAAGACAAAATAAGCCATCCCACCACAATAGTCATAGGAGTCGGAAGTGTTTTTGGATATGGAATACATGTAATGATAGGTGGAAAAAATCAATTCTCTATCAATGATCTCGTGCCTGTTGTTCACAGCTTGCCGGGAAAAACTGATGCCGACTTCGGGGGAGGCGATTATGCTTCTGTCGAAGGGTCCAATACCGTCTTTGTTCTTGGATTTATGCAAAATCTGAATATCGACAAAATGCATATCGTCAACGTCAATATCGCCGATGGCGCTATGATTTATGAGCCCTTTTGGAAAGTGGCAAAAGGCGGTATTGATGAAGCAACTCATTTTTGATTGCAAAAATAAACAGGACCTAAGCAAACTCATTATATTTATAGGAGAAGAGGAAAATAAACCCGCTCAAAAGCTATATGAATCACTAGGTTGTCAAAGGGCAGGCCATATGGCTCTTTTTTTCGGCGAGTAATTTAAAGACAGCTAAAAAAGTAATAGACTTCTTTCGAAATTGGCTTTTTTTGGAAAAATTGATGTTTTTTGAGCAGATTTGATTCCAAATTTTAAGAGCATATTGGCAACTAGACCCGAAAAATTTAGGATTAAAGATGTCAAAAAAGGCAATTTTAACAAATAAATGTAATTTCGAAAGAAGTCTAATAGATACCACTAAAAAATAAACCAAATTTCTTCCTTAGAAAATCTTTCATAGCAATTGACATATCAATGGATTAAAAATCGTTGAAAGATGCCAAGCTGAACCTCATTCAGGAGTAAAAGCCAACGAAACGGGATGCTGTAATTAAACTTTTAGTTGTGGCAAATCTAGCTCTATAACAGTCTGTACAAATCTATGATCACTCAAACCTACTTTATTATTATTATTATCTAGTCTATAATTATCGTAGACTACGCCTTTAGAAACGTTAGGATCTAAATTGACACCATTTTTACCTGCGTAAATAATATCTGTGGATTTCTTTTCTTTAAAATCGTCGCCATCCTTATCATTCCAATCGCCAATTTTTGTCGGTACTCCAGCCAGGCCTGGCAAAATGGTAAGTGGAGTCATATTTTTTACATTATCGATAGGTGTTAAATTAAAATCGCCACCAATAATTACTGGCTTATTGCCCGCTTCTTTTTCTGATTGCTCAAGACATTTTTTAACAATAGCATCGTTTTCATGAGGACCATGTGCAGAACCTCCTAAAAGTTCTCCAGTAGTCCCATTAATTCTAAAATTCTGCTCGATTATTTGACGCACCCATTGACCATCTTTTACTGTTCCATCCTTATTAAACCTTTCGGGATCCTTACCAAGATCTCTAATGGACATGTTTCCAGTGGCAGTTAAATTGGCTTTATTATAAACGATCAGCTTACCCAAAGCTTGTTCAAATTTTTTATCACCAGCTTTAAAATTCTTATCAAGCTTCGGAATAGTTCCTAGATTTGGGCTCAAATGCTTAACAACATATTGTGCTTGTGTCAGCCCATCAGCAAATATTTTTTTGTTGTCAAGCTCTTGAATGTATAATAAATCGCTGGGTCCACCAAAAGGTCCATTTTTATTATTAATATCGCCTACCAGCGGTGCATTTCCGTTAATTAACTTCATTATGCCCTCTTTTCGATAATCCCACCCATGTTGCTTGTTTGGTTCGTTATTACCGACATCTCCAGTACGCACATTTAAAGTTGAGACGGTAATTTGACCGTGACCGGTTTTTTTAAGCTCCTCTCCCAATCCTCCAGCCGGACCAGAGGTTGAAGCTGAAAATGCATACTGAGAATTTGTTGATGAACCTGAAACAGGAGCTATGGCAGGAGTCTTTGAAGGAGTAATTTTTGAAGAAGTAGCCATAGAGACCATAGATGGGGCCACAGAAGCTGTAGAGGCCATTGAAGAAGCTTTATAAAGCACATCTTGAGATGACGGTGTAGATTCAGTAGAAGCAGATGAAACAGAAGGCTCTTCTGCCATGATCACCCGCCAACCATTAATCATATTTTTCCCTTCAGTAGCCATTTTGATAAAAGGATCATCGCGCATTTGCTGTACAATAATGTGTGCAGGTGTGAAGTTTCCTGGTGGTATTTGGCGTGACTGCACAGTTCCGATTAAGTTGGTGTATATTTCCTTTAATTTTGATAGAACCTTGTCTTCTTTGCCACTTTCAAGAGCATATTGTAGCTCTTTGATGTTTTTTAAAGTGACCTCTTTGTCAGAGCCTACTAGTGCCCCCTCAACTCGTGTCTTTAAAGCAGATAGTAGCGGCATAGCTTGTGCTCCCACCGATGAGATAGAAATATTTTCTTTAACAGCCTTTCCAATGTTATCGTAGACAAATAACTGCAAATTAATCATTGGCGCAAGATCGCCATTTTGGGAGCGCAATTCAGCGATTTCTTGAGCTTCTTCCACCGATAAATTTGCATTAGTAGCCACCATTTTTTTATTTTCCTCTTTACTCTCTTTATTCTGTGAGGCTTGACTGGCCGCTACCGCTATAGGAGAAGGAGCCTTATTAGTAGCATTAGCTGTGCTAGGAGTGCCTGGAAATGGTTTTGTAGTTGATGTAGGCGCTAATCTTTTTGATTCTGCATTTAAATTCACCGCATTTGGATTGGGAAGACTATTAATGTTTTCGATTTCTACCATACTCACCCCAAAAATTTAATCGTGTTTAATTCAATCTTTTATAATTTGTCTCTAAACTTTGCTCTAATATGATTATACCATTAAAAATATTTATTTAACACATAACTTATAACTCTATAAACCATACTACTCTCAATTCTCATTCTCCATCAAAACACAGCGGCAAAACATTCTAAAGAGTATAATCTGACAAAACTTGTGCACAAAATTGCGCAAATTAAATCTTTAGTTATAATAACCTAAAATAATGAAAAAACTAAGATGGAGGACTTTCATGAAAATCGGTGATTATTTATTAGCTTTTTGTATTACTTTTTTTGCTGTAGAAGTGGCAGCCACACCTGCACAAGTTTTACTGATTAGACACGGCGAAAAACCACCTACAGGCGAGCACTTAACAGTTAAAGGGAAAGAGCGCGCTGCAGCATTAGCCCCCTATTTTATGGAGACAGACGCATGGTTACAATATGGGACAGCTGTGGCTATTTATGCGACAAAAATTGATGCTGATGACAAAAGCTATCGCACACAAGAAACTATCACACCCCTTTCATTAGCCCTTAAAGTACCGATTAAGGCTGATTATATAATGACCGAATATGCTTTAGCTGCGCACGAAATTCTTAATGAGCCTAAATATGATGGTAAGATGGTTTTGGTGTGCTGGGAACATAAAAATATTCATCTTTTTGCAAAGGCGCTAGGGGTAACTACTGATACTCCTAAATGGCAAGGCGATGTTTTTGATCAAGTATGGTCGGTAAGTTTTTCGCCAAACGAAACTCCTAATTTAGCAATTGTGCAACAGGCGCTTATGTTTGGCGACACGGCCCCCTAAATAATGGACATTTTTTTAAGCTTTGCAGCATAAAGCTTAAAAAAAACTCAAAATTCAGGTTTATAAATATGTAATCTTTTTGTGGAGGTCTATTTTGTTAATTATATTAGATGGTTTACGTTCAGTTTATAATGGCTATGGTCCAGCTAAAGATAAAGTAGAGCACGTTAATATCATTACCCAAACTAGGGAAGGGGAAATTGCGCAAAGAGTAATCATAAATGGACGCATTGAATTTGATGACTTTGATCGAGAATACAATCGGCGTATGCCCAATATTGGTCAGAAAATTGAATTGCACCGCGCAGATTGGGTTTCTTGGTTTTTTAGAAAAACTCTGATTTGTGAAGTCACCACTGATGTTAATGGGGAGTTCAGAATTGAATATGATCTGCCTAAAGAAGTTTGTACAAGTGCAAATACAGCTCTTCAAATTAAATTTAAGGAGAAACGGCGTCCGTTTGCCGCTCAGACGTTGTTTAGTGGTATTGACCACAGCGAGACCGTTACACAAATATATAATTTAATTGTCCCAAAGTCTGCCTGCGCAGTAGAAATAAATTTACAATCACGTTATTTGCTGCACCCAGCCATCATAACCGATGCCAATCCACCACCAACCACACAATGGCAATCGGGACCCTACTTCTTTGCACTTTTTCGGGCGATACGTTGGGAACTTCCCAAAGCTATTTTTGTCTCTATTTTCCAAAAATGTTTATCGGGTCGACAAGCGCAACAAATTTATGATTCTTTTGGTCCAAAACATCCTAAATTGCAATTAACTGGTTCTTGTTTAATAGATTTTCTTCTCAATAAAATTGGAAATGTCGGTTTCACTATGGAAGGTGATTTGGCTGTCTGGAAAGCTGATTGGGATGGTTTTCAATTTAAAGATGGTCGTGAAGATTCTTTTCCTAACATAATCGTAAACGCCAAACCAATCTTGGAGGGTGGGCAAAAAATATATGTGCTTGATTCAATCATTCTTAAATTCCGAGGGAAAGAGGTCGAAACAATTTCTGCCGAAGATGATAGCAAAATTAAAAGAGCTATTTATCTTGCCTACACCGCTTTTGCTCTAAAGGGTGAAGCCGAACAGCATCTAGGTGTAACACATCTGCTACCCTACAACATCGCCATACCTTTTTTTAAATACATTAAGGAAGATAACCCTATTTTCCAACAAATGGCTTTTGCTTTAGATCAATTATTCATGATAAATTGGGCTGGCGCCAATAAAAAATTTGGAGTTATATCTGGACCACACAGTAGCTTGTCAGGATCGCCTGTAGTTACTTCCCTTGATTCGCAAACAACTCGTTCACATGAAAACCGAAAAAGTTTAGTCGATCTTATTGCTCAGGGGATACGTAGTGAAGCTGATTGGAGCAAACCGTTACCCCAACCTTTAAGCAAACAAGATTATTTTAATCATAGCATTAATGCTTACTATAACCTTTTGTTAAAATATTACAGTGACTTTATAAACGGTCACCAGAAGCTCTTGGCAACGCACTGGGAAGAATTCTACCGCTTCTCAGAAGCCATTAATCAACATTTGCCAGAGTCTCCTTGTATTACAAGCCGCCGTTTTGACCCACAATCAGAAGATTTTCACAATTTGGCAGTATTCACCGCTCGCACCGTTTTACTCACTACACTTAGACACTGGATCGAACATTCGCGACAGTATTTGACCGATATACTTTCCGCTTCATTTGGTACGCGCAATCAGGCTCTGGATGCTAATGGCAATTTTGCACCTGATGGCAATACGTTAGCTTCGGATGCGAACCTGCAACTTTTTGTCACTTTTTCATTATTGAATTTTAGTATGGATACGTTCTTGGACAATGAATTTGGGAATATACCAGATGGGTTGATCAAATTATTTAGAGAGAATATGCATGTATTTAGCGGCTATCCAGATGTTGCAAAAATGATGAGTGCTACTAAAATCTAAACCATTTCTACGTTAAAGATCTTTCAAAATGAGTCAGTCACTTAAGGAGTTATTAAATAACTCCTTAAGTGACTAAAAAAAACAAAAAGCTTATGCTCTGAAAATAAATTTTATTTTGGAGTAGCTTATGTTTTTATCATTTAAATTTAGAGGTTTTTTTATACTTTTGGCTGGTCTATTTTTAATAGTCAATAACCCAAAGGCTTTTAGTGAAAATGATTCAATTTCATATAGTGTTGATAATAAATACATTAAAGCTCAGCATGAATTGCTTGCCAAAAATAAGTTAATAAAAGAGATATACAGCTTTAGTATTTTGGGAAGAGAGTTTTATGGTTATCCTACCGTTTTCTCACCAAAGATCTGTGGTGAAAAAGGTTTTTTTGTACAAAATCTACCCATCAAAAGTGGTGATTATGTCTTAGAAATTGGAGCTGGTACAGGTTTTTTTGCTGTGTTTGCAGTTCTACAGGGTGCCAGCCATGTTGTAGCCGTTGATATTAATCCACTAGCAACTCAAAACATTAAGCACAATGCTTATTTCCATGGTATGGAATCTAAAATAACAGAGATTAATAGTGATATCTTCAGTGCCCTCCCTGATATTAATGGTGGAAAGTATGAATTCGATGTTATCTACTGGAATATACCATTTACACCAAGCGCTAAAAACGATTTAGAAGTGAGTGATTTGATGGTTTTTGATCCGCAATTCACATTTTTAGAGCGCTATTTGGCGGAAGCTGGCAACTTCCTGAAACCTAATGGCCGGCTTTATTTAGGTTATTCTTCGACACATGGCGATGTGACCAAAATGAAAGAATTAGCCCAAAAATATCATTGGAGAGTAGAATTAGTTGCACATAAAGGTAGTGCCGATACTATTATAGTGGAATTATTTGAGTTCTTCCCCGATTTTAAATAAAAAAGCAAAATCGGCTACACATTTAAATTCTATAATCCATAAAAAGCACATATTAAAATTTAAATAAATTACTTTAATTGTTACAATTAAAATATAGTAATTGTACTTATAATTAGGTGATATTAACAATTAATAATCCTGGAGCAATGCTATGACTCACGCAGCAAGTGGATTAGGCGAACCTCATGATACACCCCCATTACAAGGAACAAGAACTCAAATACAACAAAGTAGCCAAGTAAATGGGCATGCATTTAGCACTGTTAATGAAAATTCAATGGGCACCCTCGATAGTCTTATCTCTGACCTGGCTCTTTTAATATTTAAATTTTTATCAGCGTTGCCTATTTATTCTAATGACAGCAGTTTTAAAAACGCATTGGATAATTGGTATTCCGGATATAGCAATAAGGTTACAGAATCTTCAGGAGACGATAATTTTCCGCATCCACACGGTATTGATAGTCCCGGTGCTGCTGAGACAATACCAGAACAGCAACATCTAGATATTAGACTAGCTACAAAAACTTTTCGATTGGATGATCCCTCATCTTATTCTATGCCAACAAATACAGAACCAGAAACTGTCCAAACAGCGGCTACCAATACAAGCCAGCTAGCACAACCAACATCTGTTTCCGCCAGTGAAGAAACTTATGATTTAGGCAGACATTCAAAACCAATCATAGAAAATAATAAGCCCTTGCCAGAGGCACCCGAAAGTGCATCACAGCCCAAAACGAGCAATTATACTGCCAGTGCAAGTGAAATCATGCCTAAACCTGAATTGGTACCAGCATCAAAACCTCTTGAGAGTCAAACAACAAAAAGTGCGGAAGCGGCTCAACCACCTAATATGCCAAAAACAGCTATACCAAAAACAGCGGCAGCCAAACCTGTGGCTAAACCATTTGTTGATCATCCTCTATCGGATGATGGAAAAATTGCCGCCGCTAATGTTAGACAAAAACATGAACCTCTTAAACTGGAACAATTTAGCGATGGACAGCTGGCCCACATTGCTGATGATATAACAAAAGCTAAAAAGGATAATGGTGAAATTGATCCTACAAAAATGCGTAATTTTAAGTCTGGTGTGGAAAATGGAAATTATGGAATTACCACTGAAAATCAAAAAGAAGCTGCCAAATTATGGGGAGAAACATATTTTGCTTTACCCGGTTCCGCCCCCAGTGAAGCAACTGATGATTTAGCCAGATTTAAAGATTCAAGACCAATCCCAGAAAATAATAAGCCCTTGTCACAGGCACCCGAAAGTGCATCACAGCCCAAAACGAGCAATTATACTGCCAGTACAAGTGAAATCATGCCTAAACCTGAATTGGTACCGGCATCAGAACCTCCCGAAAACAAACCAAAAAGCGAAGCTGGTCAACCACCTAATATGCCAAAAACAGCTATGCCAGAAACAGCAGCAGCCAAACCTGTGGCCACAGTTTTTGTTGAGCGTGAGCTTTCCGAAGCGGGAAAAAAAGCAGCAGAAGCTGTTAGAAATCAGTATAATATTAAAAAAGATTTGTTTAGTGACGCACAACTCTCACAAATTGCATTTGATATACAAAGAACTGGAAATTTAGACGATAGAAATTTCAATTTAATATTAAAAAATAAATTTATTAGGGAAATCAGAGCAGAAAAACATGGCATTGACACAGACGAAAAATTTGCTAAAGTTAAGGCCTGGTGTGATGTCTATAATGAAGCTGGTTTTCCAGATGGTAAAATAGCTACTAAAGATTTAGCTCGTTTAAAAGACTCAAAACCTGACTAAAAAGCTCTCAAACAAAACTACATTTATCTCCTTGGCTGTATTTAGCTTTACTTTTATTTGGTAGCTGTCACAAAAAGATTATAGGTTTGATAATAAATGGTTCCATTTAATATTAGACTTCTTTCGAAATTACATTTATTTGTTAAAATTGTCTTTTTTGAAAGAAGTCTATTATGGAATTATTTATAAAATTTTATATAAAAAAAATTAAATCATGTTATTTGAATAAAAAGACATTTTGTTTTACAATAAATTTAATGCTAAAGACTAAATATTGATAATTATAAAGATTAGGTGTCACTATGAATAATATTTTTGATAAACAAATTCAAGGTACGGAATATTTTGGCCTTAATGATGACCAAATAATTATCGAAAATTCAAAAAATGCTCCTATTGCAGATATTATCGATAATCTAGCAAAAAAAACTTTTAAAACGTTGTGCCAGTCACACAATATTAAAGACGATGCTGCTGAAAAATTAGCAAATTTAAAATGCAATCTTATGCGCATTAAAGAAAAAGCTGAAAAACACAATGCCTCGTGGTCTGTTTGGTTTGCTAATCAGTTTGGTTTAGATAAATACTACTATTTTGCCAATCTAAGAACGTGCAATACCACAAAAATTGATAATATTCTCAATGATATTCCATCGCAAAGTGGAAAGATTGAATCTCAAATTGTTATAACCGGAATAAAACCTACCCCCTCCGTAGCCTCTAGTATTCCAGCAGAATCTATATCAGCAGAAAAAAAAACAGAAGCAAAAATTGTCCAAGCAACAGCTCCACACACAAGCAAGCTAGCACAATCAACACCTGTTTCCGCTAGCATTAAAACAACTGATGATTTAGCCAAATTTAAAGATTCAAGACCAATAATAGAAAATAATATGCTCTTGCCAGAGGCACCCAAAAGTGTAGTGCAGCCCAAAACGAGCAATTATACTGCCAGTGCAAGTGAAATCATGCCTAAACCTGAATTGGTACCGGCATCAAAACCTCTTGAGAGTCAACCAACAAAAAGTGTGGAAGCCAATAAACTCACTAATATGCCAAAAACAGCTATACCAAAAACAGCGGCAGCCAAACCTGTGGCTAAACCATTTGTTGATCATCCTCTATCGGATGATGGAAAAATTGCCGCCGCTAATGTTAGACAAAAACATGAACCTCTTAAACTGGAACAATTTAGCGATGGACAGCTGGCCCACATTGCTGATGATATAACAAAAGCTAAAAAGG
>JABDGQ010000003.1:77-12663 GCA_013285965.1 Chlamydiota bacterium | reverse complement strand
TAATGTTAGACAAAAACATGAACCTCTTAAACTGGAACAATTTAGCGATGGACAGCTGGCCCACATTGCTGATGATATAACAAAAGCTAAAAAGGCTAATGGTGAAATTGATCCTACAAAAATGCGTAATTTTAAGTCTGGTGTGGAAAATGGAAATTATGGAATTACCACTGAAAATCAAAAAAAAGCTGCCAAATTATGGGGAGAAACATATTCTGATTTACTCGGTTCCGCCCCCAGTAAAGCAACTGATGATTTAGCCAAATTTAAAGATTCAAGACCAATCCCACAAAATAATAAGCCCTTGTCACAGACACCCGAAAGTGTAGCGCAGCCCAAAACGAGCAATTATACTGCCAGTACAAGTGAAATCATACCTAAACCTGAATTGGCACAAGCCTCAAAACCTCCTGAAAACAAAACAAAAAGTGAAGCCGCTCAACTACCTGATATGCCAAAAGTAGCTATGCCAGAAACAACAGTAGCCAAACCTGTGGCCACAACCTTTGTTGAGCGTGAGCTCTCCGAAGCGGGCAAAAAAGCAGCAGAAGCTGTTAGAAATCAGTATAATATTAAAAAAGATTTGTTTAGTGACGCACAACTCTCACAAATTGCATTTGATATACAAAAAACTGGAAATTTAGACGATAGAAATTTCAATTTAATATTAAAAAATAAATTTATTAGGGAAATCGGAGCAGAAAAACATGGCATTGACACAGACGAAAAATTTGCTCAAGTTAAGGCCTGGTGTGATGTCTATAATGAAGTTGGTTATCCAGATGGTAAAAAAGCTACTAAAAATTTAGCTAGTTTAAAAGACTCAAAACCTGACTAAAAAGCTCTCAAATAAAACTACATTTATGTATTTAATTGGCTGTATTTAGCTCTACTTTTATTTGGTAGCTGTCACAGAAAGATTATAGGTTTGATAATAAATGGTTCCATCTTGACCTTTAGTAGCAATAGCCACAATTTGGTCAACAAGTTCTTTGATAAACTCCTGCTGCATTTCTTCAACAAGATGCTTAATAAAATTGAGCAGCGGAGTTACAAAATCGCTCAATGCTTGTTGATTAGCAAACGGTGTTATAGTCCATGCGCCATTAATCTTAATATCCATAAAGCCAGCCTTTTCACACAATGCTTGATATTCTTGCTCACTAAAGAAGACCCGTTGCATAGAATAAGCGGGAAAATAAGGTTTCCATTTTGCCGTTTGGACAAGACGATCGGCTAGTTCAGTCACATGCATGTTGCCTTTGCCATAAGTTTGCAGGCAAATTTTACCCCCAGGAACAAGAGCTCTGTAAATGGCTTTTAAGGCTTTTTCTTGATCCATTACCCAGTGCAGTGTGGAAAAAGAGAGTATTTTGTCAAACTGATTTTCAAAAGCAATTTCCGCAGCATCTTCTTGAGTAAAGGTAAGGTTGCTATAGACCGTTTTAGGATAGTGTGCTGTGGCAAAATCGATCATAGCTTTAGAAATATCAATACCTAGGACTGAACCATTGGGAGTGTTTTTAGCAAGATAGGCTGTTATTTTACCATCACCACAGCCAATATCCAAAATGTGGTCGGAGTCTAACAAAGTAATTAAACTTATAGTGTCCATCGCTATATGCCATTGCAGTGCCGAATTAGCGTGGTATATTTTGGCATCTTCTATTCCATTACCAGAAAGCAAAAATGGAACGATGGTCAAAAAACATAATATAGATTTCATATGGCACCGGTTGCTAAGTTATTAAATCACTTTCTGCTGCTATCAATGGTTGATAGGGGCTATTTTTTTATTTGACCAACTATAGATTTAACTAAAATTGATAGCTTTCTCCCCACAAATATTTTTTATCATTGTGCCAGCTTTACACTATTTCAATCAAATGATTCATCCAACAAATGATTAATCCAATAAATGATTCATCCAAGTTAAATTAAATTTTTGTTTGATGCAAAGTCACAATTTTTTATGTCATATTTTAAAAACTAGTTATAATTATGATTTAAATTTTTTAATTTTAATATGGTTATTAAATCCATTTTAACTGTATTATTGTCTAAAAAATATAAAATTTATAAGAAAATTAATAATATGCACAGCACAGCGGCCCAACAACTAACGTATAATTCATTGGCCCATAATAGTAATGCAACTAATCCAGTTGCTAGGAGTAAAAGGAAAAGTGATAATTTAGCTATTACGAAAATAGCCACTAAGAAATATTTAGCAGCAAGGCAAGTACAAGAACAAGCTTTTGAAAGTGTGACAGTTTCTGCTAAACAGAGAAAATTAGCGTTATATATAGAACTTACAGAGGCCGAATCTATAGCAGGCAATTGGAGTGCCGTAGCATCACTAGCACAAATAGGCTTACAATCTTTGGTTGATTTAAAAACAATGCAAAGAGCCCTTCTTTACACAAAACTTGCTCAAGCGCAACGCAAACAAGGACATTGGAAAGATGCTGTCATTGCAGCATTAGCTGGTCTCAGCCCCATGCCTAAAAAGAGCATCGGCATTATTCTTTATAGAGAGTTAGCAGAAGGACTGCGCCGGCAAAACCACTGCGCAGAAGCGGCAGAGGCAGCTCAAAAAGGTCTTAATCTCATGCCTGACTCAATAATGCAAGCCGTATTTTATAGAGAACTAATTTATGTCCAGCGTCAACAATGTAATTGGGCAGCTGTCAGTGCCACTACGCAAGCTATCTTATCTAGTGGTTGTCAAAAAGATTTACATAATCAAGTTAATGCTGTTTTTTACAGGGAACTTGCCGAAGCGCAATACCATCAAAGTAATTTTTTAGCTGCCATTGTTGCCGCACAAACAGGCCTTGCTCTGAGCGAACCGCTCCCTTCTAATCAAACTCGAGCTGAGCTTTACCTAAAGCTTGCCGCAGCGCAATATAAATTAGGTGATTTTAAAAAATCATTAAAAGCAGCACAAGATGGATTAACCCTTAGTGACACATTGCCTATTAATCTAACGATAGTTAAACTTCGATTGAAGCTCACTAAGATCTATCACAAACTTGATTATTTAGTGGACGCTGCTAGAGAAGCACTAGCAGCTCTTGCCATTGCTAAAAGACTAGCTAATAATGATCAAGTACAAGTACGTCTCTATAAAGAATTAGCAAAAATACAATACCAGCAAAAACTTTTCGTACCTGTCATCAATGCGGCAAAAATGGGCCTAGCTCTGAATCCGGAGAAAAAGTCGGCAATTTATTTATATAAAGTGCTTTTTGAGGCACATCTTCAATGTGGTAATATGGAAGCAGGTATTAGTGCTGCACAAGTAGGTCTTGCATTGGCCACTTCGAAGACATAGACACTCTAGAGACTTCCTTGGAAAATGGCTTTTCTTTGAAAAAAATTAATGTTTTTTGAGTAAATTTAATCCCAAATTTTAAGAAGACCATTTTGGTAATATGGTCAAAAAATTTGAGATTTAAGATACCAAAAAAAGAAATTTTAACAAGAATCTTATGTATGAAAAATTGATGTGGTTAATATTTAAGCCTTAACTTGTTTTTTTGCCCAAGAATCTTTTAGTGTGACAATGCGATTGAAAATTAATTTTCCTGGTTTTGAATCAATTGGATCAACAAAAAAGTAACCCTGACGCTCAAACTGAAAGCGCTCGCCTGGCTCTGCACTTGCTAGAGAAGACTCCAAGCGGCAATCTTTTAAAATTTCTAATGATTGTGGATTGACACATTCCAAGAAATCATCGCCATATTCAAGACTAGCTTTAGACAATAGGCGCTCATAAAGCCGTACTTCGCCTACCAAGGCATTTGCCGAAACCCAGTGAATAGTCCCTTTCACTTTGCGACCCAATGGCGCTCCCCCACTTTTAGTTTGCGGGTCATATTTACAGTGCACAGCTACAATTTCCCCGGTCTTTTCATTTTTCTCTACATGGGTGCAGGTTATACAGTAGCCATAACGCAAACGCACTTCATTACCAGGGGCTAGTCTGAAAAAATCTTTAGGTGGATTTTCAAGAAAATCATCTCTTTCAATGTACAACTCTTTAGTAAACGGCACAATACGCGAACCTGTTTTTGGTATATCATGAGGCCAATAAGAGGCTTCTAATTCTTCAACTTTATCCTCTGGATAGTTATCGATAATCACTTTTAATGGTCTTAAAACAGCCATTACTCGTGGTGCTCTACTATTAAGATCATCGCGTACGCAAAATTCAAACTGCTCCATTTCTACTGAACTATTAGCTTTAGCGATTCCCACTAACTCGCAAAACTTCCTAATCGACTCAGGGGTACAACCGCGCCGACGCAAGCCGGCAATAGTGGGTAGACGTGGATCATCCCAACCACTAACTAGTTTGTTTTCAACTAATTGCAATAATTTACGCTTACTCATGACCGTATACTGCAAATCAAGCCGAGCAAATTCATATTGGTGTGGTCTTGATGGGAATTTGGCATTAATGTTATCTAGAACCCAATCATATAACTCTCGATTATTCTCAAATTCCAAAGTACAAATGGAATGGGTAATACCCTCAATAGCATCAGAGATAGGATGTGCATAATCGTACATGGGATAAATGCACCATTGATCACCTGTTTTATAGTGATGAGCATGCCTAATCCTGTAAAGTAGTGGGTCGCGCATTTTCATATTCGGCGAGCTCATGTCAATGCGTGCACGCAAAATATAGGTGCCATCCCCAAACTCGCCCTCTTTCATCTTAGCAAATAAATCTAAGTTTTCCTCAATTGAGCGTTGAGCATAAGGACTTAAACGCCCAGGTGTTGTCACTGTACCGCGATATTCTCTGATTTGTTCTTCACTAAGAGCACATACATAGGCTTTTTTAGCTTTTATCAATCCAACGGCAAAGTCGTACATCTGCTCAAAATAGCTGGAAGCATGAAAAAGATGTTCATCCCAATTAAAACCTAGCCAACGTACGTCCTCCTGTATGGAGTGCTCATATTCTACATTTTCTTTAGTTGGGTCGGTATCGTCAAAGCGGAGATGACACTTGCCTTTATATTCTTGCGCAATACCAAAATTTAAACAGATTGACTTTGCATGACCCACATGCAGAAATCCATTTGGTTCAGGTGGGAAGCGGGTCACAACTTTGCCATTATTATAGTGACGCGATAGATCCTCGTCGATAATACGACGAATAAAGTCTCGAGCAAGTGGCTTTTCAGTTTCATTAATATTGTCTTTTGTGCTGTCCTGCATACTAAAATGTCCTTTCTGATTAATTTAAGGCGTGTCGTAAAATTCGTAATGGCCTAATTAAAATTAACGTAAAAGTGATTTATTTTCAGCAAAATCGCTCAATCATCTATTATGGGAACACGGGAGTATGACTATGGATGAGAAAAAAACGCAACAAAGACAATTTTTAGTTATATTGACAATAGTTTTTGTAGGCTTTTTAGGAATTTCTATTCCTTATCTTATTTTTCCAGCCCTTTTTCTAAATCCTGAATATTCAATTTTAGCAAGTGATTGGAATGATTCCAGCCGCGCTATTTTTCTTGGAATTACATTGGCGGCTTATCCGTTAGGACAATTTATCGGATCACCCATCCTCGGATCACTTTCTGATGACTATGGGCGTAAAAAACTATTAGCTGGAAGCTTGCTAATTGCCGCTTTATGCTATTTGTTCTCTGGGGTTGCCATCGCTAGCCAGCAATTGAGCTTGCTTATTGTAAGTAGATTTATCGCAGGTTTAATGGAAGGAAACATCGCGATTGCTCGTGCCATGGCCTCTGAATTAACAGCACTCTCAAAACACAAGACTTTTGGTAGAATCAACGCCTCTTCTTCGATTGCTTATTTAATAGGACCATTTTTTGGCGGTTTATTGACTGATAAAAATATATATAAAGGCTTGAGCATTTCTACCCCTTTTTATTTGACTTGTCTCCTTTTTTTGGCACTAAGTTTTTTTTCTAGCGCCTTGCTAAAATCCGATGCTAAGGGTTTAAAAAATTACACTATCACGCTGTGGCAGCGCCTTAATCTATTCAATCGTCTACTAGTGCTGTTTGCCAACAAACGACTACAATTTTTAATGATCGTTTCCACCTGCTTTACTTTGGCAGTCGACGTCTTTTACGAATTTGGGCCAGTCTTCTTGATAATTAAATGGAATCTAGCCCCCTCCCAAATGATTGTTTATAACGGAGTACTATGTCTGACATTGGCCATTGGTTATGGTTGGCTGCCTACACACGTTACTACCATTTTCAACAATCGCAGTATCATCCTATTTTCAATAACTACTTTTTCAATCCTATTAGTGTTTATGTTGCTAATTCATTCTACCTATATGATGATGGCATTATTTGCACTCAGCGGTTTTGTAATAGGGCTTACCGGCACATTATTGACCGTAAAAATATCAAATTCAGCCCCTGACAGTATACAGGGAGAAGTTATGGGTGTGCAATTATCTTTAAGAGTTTTTGGCGATGCGCTGATTTGTTTATTTGGGGGTGCATTACTTATATTATCTCCTAAACTCATCTTAGCTATAGCAGCCGCTTTGGCCTTATTTGTAGCGATCTATTATAGACTTAAAACAAAAGATAAGAGCTGGCACAAAGCTGAAAGTAAAACTATTTAAAAACGATTGCAAACAAAAAATTATAAATGTTAAATTTGCATTTAAATTAAAAAAACGATTTCTATGACATCAATCGCTAATATTTTAATCGGTAGTGATGCCTTTTACAATAAAGAAGACTATCAAATAGCAATGAAAAAGGAATTTTCTTCAGATAAATTGCAACCTACTGTCTATAAATATAATAGTAAAAGCAAAGTCCCTCAGTTTGATTCAGATTTAATCAGCCAAATACACAAAATCATGCATCTAGTTTATGAATTTTTCCATTTTCTAATCGGAAAATTTATTCTCCGCTCTTCTAGCCCTAATATCATTGGGATAACTAAAAAATTTTTAGACTTACAGCGTAATCAGATTCCTGAAGATAACGCTTGGCTATATAAACGGGTCACCATTGAGGTTGATGATTTTAAAATCGATACCATCATCTTAGGTAAACGTGAAAATTTTGGAAATGGCCGTTGGGTGTTAGCATCTAACGGTAATGGCGAATTTTACGAACTTTTACTTAGAAAAAAAAATCATGATTTTAAACAAATTATAGATAAAGTTCATGGCAGTGGAATTGTTTTCAATTATCCCGGAGTGAGTAAAAGTGAGGGATCAGCCCATCAAGAAACTCTGGCCAAAGTATACCTTGCCATGCTGGCATTTTTAGAGTATATTGCGGCTAAAGAAATTATTGGCTATGGGAATTCTATTGGCGGTGTTGTGCAGGGTTATGCATTAGAAAATTACGATCTCAAAACTTGGATTAAATATGTTTTTGTCAAAAGAGGAACTTTTTCTGACTTAAAAACTATCATTTCATATTTGTTTGCCACCCCAGTTGGGATATTGGCTGATAAATTTGGCTGGAATATGGGTTCTAAGAATTCTTCAAGGAATTTAAAGGTGCCTGAAATTATTATACAAACCGCTTATGTCAACGAATATCAAGTATTAAACGATATTCAAAAAATCCTACCATCCGATGATGTAATTCCTAGAGAAACTACACTGGCTTATGATTTATTAAGCGATCCTCTTTGCGATAAAAGTAATAAGCTATTTATTGGGGTACCTGAACATCATAATGATGAAATCAGCAATGCACAATATTTAGCTGAGGCTATTGTGCAGCGGCTGAATTCTTAACTCACCTTAAAAGACAACTTTAACAAATAAATGTAGTTTCCAAAGAAGTCTAATTCCGATATATTAAACATCTTTGGATATTAGACTTATTTAGAAATCTATTAGATACTAAAAAAAAGGTGTTACATGGAAAAAGGTGCTTTAGAAATTCACAGTGAAAATATTCTCCCCATTATTAAGAAATGGCTCTATTCGGATCGTGACATTTTCGTACGCGAATTAGTAGCCAATGCTTGCGATGCTATTCGCAAAACGCGAATTTTACGCGATGAAAACGAAGTACAAGTCAATGATGAAGATTTTCGCATTGATGTTAAAATTGACGCTACCGCCCGCATATTGAAATTTATCGACAATGGTATTGGGATGAATGCGGCCGAAGTAAAAAAATATATTGCTCAAATAGCTTTCTCTGGCGCCGAAGAATTTTTAAGTAAGTATAAATCCAATGATGAAAAAGATCAAATTATCGGCCATTTTGGTTTAGGTTTCTATTCAGCTTACATGGTGGCCGATCTTGTGGAAATCAACACACGCTCCTATCGATCAGAGGATCAACCTGTGTTGTGGCGCTGCGACGGTTCTTCTGAATACGAAATAGAAGAAGGTACACGCACCACGCGCGGTACAGAGATTTCTTTGTTTATTGGCAAAGAGCACGATGAATGTTTGGATGCAGCCTACATTGAAAAAATCCTACGGCAGTACTGCTCATTTCTCCCCTATCCGATTTATTTAAACGACAAGCGAATCAACGACCACGCCCCATTATGGATAAAAACGCCATCAGAGTGTACTGATGATGAATACTTAAAGTTTTATCGCTATCTATACCCAACAGATGAAGATCCATTATTCTGGATACATCTAAATGTCGACTACCCTTTTAATTTAAAAGGAATTCTCTATTTTCCAAAAGTGCGTCGTGACTTTGACCCCAATAAAAGCAGTGTTAGTCTTTATTCAAATCGGGTATTTGTATCCGATAACTGTAAAGATATCATTCCTAATTATTTGATGGTCCTCAAAGGAATTATCGACAGTCCTGATATCCCCTTAAACGTATCACGCAGCTATCTGCAGATCGATCGCAATGTGCGCCAACTAGCTAGCCACATTTCAAAAAAAGTTACCGACAGTCTCGCTAGCTTGTATAAGAATGATAATGAGAAATTTTTAAAAGTGTGGCCTGATGTTTCTTTAGTAGTGAAGTTAGGACTTTTAGAGGATGATAAATTCTACGAAAGATCCAAAGATTTTGTAATTTGGAAAGATATCGATCAGAAATGGACTACAGTAACTGAGTACTTGGAGCGGAATCGAGAAAAAACGCAAGATAAAGTATTTTATACTATCGATGAAAAACATGGTCGTGAGGTGATGCAAATCTATCGTGCTAAGAATATTGAAGTTTTGTGTGCCAATAGCCCACTTGATCCTTACGTGATGCAATTTTTAGAAAAAAAGCTTTCGCCGGTAATTTTCCAGCGCATTGATGCCGAAATACATGAGCATATCATCGATAAAACACGTGAAAAGACCCTCCTTGATGCTGAAGGAAAGACTGACGCTGTCAAACTAGCCGAATTTGTACGCAGTAAATTGCCCGATGATCAAATTGAAGTTGAAGCTAAAAGTCTAGCCACAAACGAGATACCTGGTTTTGTGATGATGGATGAAAAACAACGACGCATGCGCGATTATCTAATGAGCCTCGCACCCGACGAGAGAGGGGCTGAGCCAATGATGTTTGGTAAACGGACCTTTGTCGTTAATACCAATAACCATTTGATTGAAGCTATTCGCAAATTAGATCATAACAAACCGACATTGGCCAAAGAATTAATCCATGAGGTTTATGATCTAGCCCTTTTATCGCAAAGAGAAATGGATCCACATGCACTTAATGACTTTGTTAATCGCAGCATGCGCCTTTTAGAATCTTTAGCAACTGAGATTGTTAAAGAGAATTAAAACTAACCTTGCGCAAAAGTAGCACAATACTTTTGCGCAAGATTAATTAAAGTTATCATTTTGTCCGATTATAGAGAGTAACATGCTTAAGGCATGGTAGCTCTCAATTTTTTTAATTTTTTACACATCAAGAGCAATGGCCCGTTTTTTAATTAAATTATTTATTTTTCTCTTCATTGGCTACACCTTTTCTCATACCTGTTATGCCAGCTTGGCTACTGATACTGTCTACTTGACATGGCAACGCGATCCTTCCACTACTATGACGATTCAATGGATTACGCCTACTAGTCAAAAACATAGCGACATATTTTATCGCGTTAAACAACAGGTGACTGATCAGTGGCAATTTGCCAGCGGCAAAGCAATTAATTTTCCACATTCACGTCGTCTTTGCATTCATTCTGTTGAGCTTGTAAATTTGCAAGCTGACACTGAATATAATTTTCAAATTAAAGGCGAGCCCGAAAGCTTTGCTTTTCGCACAGCCCCTGCTGACTTGTCAAAACCACTGTGTTTTGTAACAGGCGGTGATATGTATCATGATGATATCTCGTTTATGGCCCAAACTTGCTGCCAAGCGGCTTTAACGAATCCTTCATTTGCCATTATTGGTGGTGATATAGCCTATGCAGTAGGTGGAGCTTACTGGTCTTTTTTTGAGAATAACAGTCGTTGGTTAGAATGGGTGAAAACATGGCATGCTAATATGATTACGCCAGCAGGCTGCTTGATACCGGTGATTGCCGCTATTGGCAATCATGATTTGATTGGACAATACAACCAAAGTCCACGGCAAGCGGCCGTCTTTAGCGCTCTTTTCCCAATGCCGGGTGCCCAAATTTACAACGCCCTTGATTTTAAAAATTACTTAACGTTTATTTTATTAGATTCCGGTCATGCCAACCCTATTAGTGGCAGACAAACTGCGTGGCTGGCACAAACTTTATCCACTAAAAGCCATTTCTTGCATCGCTTTGCCGTCTATCATGTCCCGGCCTATCCGTCCATCCGCGGCTTTTATAATCGCCATAGCCAAGCCATTCGAGAACATTGGGTGCCACTTTTTGAAAATGGAAAAATACAAGCAGTCTTTGAGCACCATGATCATGCTTTTAAACGCTCTTACCCACTTTTGCGCAATCAAATTGATCCGCAAGGGATAGTCTACTTTGGAGATGGTGCCTGGGGAGTGGAACATCCACGCCACCCCCTTTTTAAAACGCCACGCCCCTACCTTGCTAAATTTATGTCCATCCGTCATTTTATTGCCGTAACGTTGAATAAAGAGCAACAGACTTTTAAAACCATTACCGACCGCGGTCATCTCGTCGATGAATACATAATTAAAGTAATAGCTTCAGAGCCAGCCTTTTAAACTAAGTTTTGCAGTGGTTAAAATCTGCGTAAGATAAATAGACTTCTTTTGTGAAGAAGTCTAATAGACTTTTTTTGTGAAGAAGTCTAATTTAATTTGTCTCTGTAGAAGTCTTACTGGGAACACAGATTGGGCAATTATTTTTGTTATATATGCGCGCATGCACTAATTGCGCTAAAGCGCTTTCTTTTTCGCTCACATAAAAATGTTCTGGTAAGGCCACCTTATTGGCAAGCGAAAGGTATTTAAATCGGATTTCGGGGTTAAGGTAAGCAATAGCCATTAAGGGAATAATTAATGGCGTGACGAATATCAAGCCTAAGTAACCAAGTACTAGCTCAGTTATTTTTTGCTCTTCTCTCTGCACATCTTTATCTTTATTAGGATAAGAATTTCTTTTGATTGAAAATTTTAAGCAGTTATTATATTGAGTATCTTTATGATCTAAATAAATTTCATGTCTATGCTGAAGCATGTAAGTTTTGGGGGCCATTTATATTCAGGCAAAGATAGGCTGAACCACCGAATTGGCTCTTTAAAAATGTTTGCGATTTTTTCAGCCGTAGCACACCAACCATCATCAATAAATTCTTCCTTATAATTGGCAGTGTATAAACCACAAACTATTAAGTTAGAAAAATCTTCTATAAATGAAGATAAATTATCTCTTATTGTAAGACTGCATATTAAAAAATTTGGTAAATACAGGCTTTGCATATAGATATTTTTGTTTTAGTAAAAAAGCGTCGTTCAAATAGTGCACGCGCGAAGCGATTTATTTAGCATAAATAATGATTATTTTGCAAAAAAATTATTTAACTTACTCATCTTACGCATAATTTGAATAAGTGATTTTTGACATAGCCTAGAGCTATATATATCGATAATAAGTGCAGGTCGATAAAAGGTTAAATCAGTTAAAATTTAGGCTCGTCACCAATGTTCAGATTATGTTTTTAGATAGCGTAAGATGAGTTAATGGGCAAGTAATGCCCCAGCGATTGCTAGATATGGATTAGCAAGCAAAACTGAGGTACCTAAAATAGCTAGAGCCACTGCACAAGTTAACTGTGCGATACCGGTCATGATTTTATAAGGATTGTTAGCCGCTCGACTGAACCAATCCAGATTGATTCCGGTAAGCAATGTTCCTAGAAAGCCAATGCGCCACATTTCTATTTTGTACGCCGTTTTGTAGGCCGAGCCCTCGTATTTGGAATCATTCAACAATCTCTCTGGATCAATCTGAGCAAAACGAAATTTGAGCGTCGGAGTAGTTAATAGATTAATTAAGCCACTCAGTATAGATAAACGCATTTTTACATATTCATTTATATTAGCAAGATATTCATTATTACTAACTAAGTTTTGGCCAGCTAAATAGATGTGAAATCGCGGCAAAATTATCTTTTTGAAAAACCATTCAGGTATTCCTGTATTGGCTTTTGCAGTTATAC
>JABDGQ010000003.1:0-67 GCA_013285965.1 Chlamydiota bacterium | reverse complement strand
GTTTTTGGTATTGTCATCATAACCATTACTTGTAGAACCTGAACTTTTAGCGCCATGAGTAGGATCT
>JABDGQ010000002.1:140437-151453 GCA_013285965.1 Chlamydiota bacterium | reverse complement strand
ATCTATCATTTATATTGGGGATCGTAAATTTAATATTTAGCATTCCAGATGTTAGATGTACAGATCTCACCGTTTCGCATCTTAATTTCAAAGATATATCTTCTTGTAAGACGGAAACTCACTATAATGGTATTGATGTAAACGATCGAAATGACATTCAATTGATTTGTGATTTATGTTTTAAAACCGACCCATTCGCGTATACTTTATTTGGTGACAAGCCTATTTCCTTTACGACTTTAAGCGATATGACTGAACCTTTAATTCCAATAATCAACTCAGAATTTGAAGTTTTTATAGGAAGGACACAAAGTGGACAATGCCTATTTGGTGGGTCTGAAATTCTTAAAATTTCAACGCTAGCCTGCAAACGGCAATTGTATGGAGTTGAAATTTTTGTAGAAACAATATTATTAGATCAACGTCGACATTGTTATGAATTTAAGAAGTCTTGGGAAACATTTAATAAATATTGTCAATTCTTTAACAAAGAACGATTTCTCTTTCTTAGAAAAGGCTCAACGTTATTTCTTATCAACAAGCTGGCTGTAAGGGATCAAATAGCAAAACATCTCGATCTTTTTCAATCTATACTTGGAACTGAATTTTCCTCAGAGTTTTTTTTTCATGAGCTTGAACATTCAGACTCTGATTTATATACTTTACTAAAAGCAAATCAAACATTACTTGGCATATTGCTCGGTTTTGGTAGGCATAATTCTGAGTTGTTTCAGGAGAGAGAGGATTTATATAGCACACAAAATTCTCTTGATTATGTAAGAGATTATCAGGAACTTGTAAAAATTAATAAGAGAATGGATTGCATTTGGAATATTCTCAATGGAAGTGATGATTATTATTGTCGTTTCGCACTTATGATGCGTTGTATCCCGCAATATGTCTCAGATCGCATTCACCCTGAATCAATCCTGTTGGAAAAAAAATATCTTTTGCAGAGCAGTAAAATTAAAGAGGTTCTTTCAAGCCCTGATTGGGTAGACCAAATCTTGTTTTGCCTTATGTCTACATCTGACTAAAATATGGATTTGGTAGAGTGACATTTCCCCAAAAAATAGGTCCATTCTGAAATATAAATATGCTATCCTTTTTAACAAAAAGGAAGCAGCATAAAAAGTAGATTTAACGAAGAACAAATAATTAATATTCTTATAACTTGTATTTAAATAAAAATATAAGTCATCATAGAACACTCGATCGCTTTGGAAATTTTATTTGCTTGTTAAAATAGTTCTTTTTAAGAAATCACCTATTTTCCTATCAAAGCAAGTTTTCAAAGATATCTACTGACAAAAAAAATTACATCTAAGGAACTAATGTCTTTTAAAAATCTAGGCCTTCAAGAAGAAATTGTAAAAGCTATCACCGAAAAAGGTTACCAAGAAGCTACCCCTATTCAAATCCAAGCAATCCCCCTTATTATTGATAGACACGATATTTTAGCAAGTGCACAGACTGGTACTGGGAAAACAGCTGGTTTTACACTACCTCTTTTGCAAGTGTTGATGAATACCAAGAAAAATGGACTAAATCATACCGTACGTGCACTTATTCTCACCCCGACGCGCGAACTTGCCTCTCAAGTTGGCGAGAATGTTAAATCTTATGGAAGACATCTTCCTTTTAAAACGCAGGTGGTTTTTGGCGGGGTTAATATTAATAGTCAGATACGAAAATTGCAAAGTGGCGCTGATATTCTCATCGCAACGCCTGGAAGGCTTTTGGATCTTGTATCACAGCAAATCATCGATCTATCTCATGTAGAAATTTTGGTCCTTGATGAAGCCGATCGAATGCTAGATATGGGCTTCATTCACGACATAAAAAAAATCCTTAAATTAATGCCATCCAAAAGGCAGAATTTGCTTTTTTCAGCTACATTTTCAGAAGAAATCAAGAAACTAGCCTCTGGTATCCTAAAAAACCCACAAATAATTGCAGTTTCAAAACAAAACGCGCCCACAGAACTTGTAACGCATACTATTTATCCAGTAGACAATAAACGTAAAAAAGAACTGCTTTCATTTTTAATCACTACAAATAAGTGGGAACAAGTTTTAGTTTTTACCCGTACCAAACACGGTGCCAACAAGCTGGCAAAGCAACTGAATATGGATGGAATTATCGCTGAAGCAATTCACGGTAACAAAAGTCAATCGGCTAGGACAAAAGCGCTTGCTGATTTTAAATCAGGGGCACTTCAAGCACTCGTTGCTACCGACATTGCTGCACGTGGTCTTGATATTGAACAATTGCCTCATGTAGTAAATTTTGAACTGCCAAACGTTCCAGAAGATTATGTTCATCGCATTGGGCGTACTGGTCGTTCTGGAAACGAAGGATGGGCATGCTCGCTAGTATGCGTAGATGAACTTAAACTTCTTGATAATATTGAAAAACTACTTAAACAAAAAATAACAAAAAAAATAGAAACAGGTTTTGAAGTTGATCAGAGTATTGCCGCACAACCAATTCAAAATGGGAGAAACACACACTCTGCCAAACAAGGAAAAGAGGTAGCGCGCAAACCACAAACTCATTTCTCTCCGCGTAGGCAAAATGCTTCACGCCCCAGAACGACGGAAAAATCGAAATTTGGCCAGAAGTCTAAATCCAACTAATTTTTTTGGTGTTTTGTAAATAGACTTCTATTGCAGCAAATAGCCTAAGCTCTTTGCAAAATGTGTCTCCTTTATAGATGGCTGCGGATAGATACTAAAGGCACTCTTCAAATTATGCGTAAGGTGAGTTGTTAATTTGTATCGTGCGGCAAAATAGATCTGAGCTTTTTTTTCGCTGAATGTTTTGCTTTTTTAGCTAAATTTTTGTTTTTAACAGTTTTGGAAATTTTCGTTGGTATCCTTTTAATAGGACAGTAATTTAGCTTAGCAATAATTTTGCGTAGTTTGGCAATACAATCTTTTTTATTTAATAATTGACTTCTCTCTTTTTGACTGGTAACAACAATGCCTGTTGGAATATGCAGAAGACGGACGGCGCTATCAGTCACATTAACATGCTGCCCACCACTACCACTAGCACGAAAAGCACTAACTTTGCATTGAGCTAGCAATTCTTCATCAAGTTCAGGTAAAATAATCTTGTTATTCAAATCGCTTCCTCTTACTTTTGTAAATTAGACTTCTTTGCAAACTGGCTTTTTTTGGAAAAATTGATGTTTTTTGAGCAGATTTGATTCCAAATTTTAAGAGCATATTGGCAACTAGGCCGGAAAAATTTAGGATTAAAGATGCCAAAAAAGGCAATTTTAACAAATAAATGTAATTTCGAAAGAAGTCTATTATTGAAACTCTTGTGAAATACTAACAGAATTATCAAAATTTATGGTAATAGACATATTTCAAAACTCCATTTGGTCGCTAAAATCGTTCTTTTGGACATCTTTTTTCGACCAAATGGAGCTTTGAAATATGTCTAATTCTGATTTGCAAGTTATTGCACAATAAATAAAATTAGAGTATTCAATGGGGTATGCAAAGAATATTAAAATATATCTTCATCTTTTTTTTATGTACTTGCGCAAATCTTTGCGCTCAAACAATTTTAAATCCTCTATTTTTCTATCCCGGATCACTAGTTATTTTACCGCAAGATGGACGACAAGTTTATTTTGAGGCTTTTGCCAAAGCTAAAAAAGAAATTCGCATTGAAATTTGTGTGTTGGAAGACCAGCTCATTTTAGAACACATCCAACTAGCCTTAGAGCGCGGTGTGCATGTGAGAGTCATTGTAGATAAAAATAAATATGAGACAACTATTTCTGAGCAAATAAATCTCCAAAAATATCTTACTGCAAATGGTGGAGAGGTGCATTTGAGCAATCCAATTTTTCCTAGAAGCTTTCCCAAAGTTGTCCTTATTGACAATCGATATGTGTTGATTGGTTCGGCCTGTTTAGACAGTCTTACCTTTGCCCAATACAGGGACTATGTGTATGTCAGCAATTCAAAAAATAACATTACTGAATTGTCTAAATTATTTGAAAATGATTGGAACTATTCAGCTGCGCCAAATATGCCATTCCCCACTTTTAATCCCACTCCAAAAACAACTGCCTGTCATCTTTTGATCAGCCCCATAAATTCAAGTAACAAGTTTGTTTTATTCATTCAAAAAGCACATTGTACTTTAGAGGTGACCTCAGAGCTTCTAGGTAATCCTACTTTAGAAAGTGAACTTTTCGCGGCTGTCAATAGAGGAGTATATGTTCGCTTAATCGCCCCGCAGATTGTCAATGATGCCGACTTAAGTGAGCAGCAATTACAAATATCTTCATTAAACAAGTTAAAAGCCGCTGGAGTGCATGTACACGTCACACTGCCACCAGAAACAATGCAAACCCCATATATGCATGCCCGCACAGCTATAGCAGATAACAAATATGGCTATATTGGCTCGATATCCTTAAGCCCCAACTCTATCACATTTAATCGCGAAGTTGGTATTATACTTAGAAATAAACAAGTAGTAAATAAACTTGCCAAACAATTTAACGAAGATTTTCTTTTTAATAGTTCAAGTTATTAATTAGTATTTCTAAAAACCACTCCCTTGCAAAGTCTTTAGTAAAAATCACTATAACGAAGGAATTTAAAATGCTACTTTCTAAAAAAGTGTTAGGCTTATCAATATTGTATTTATGCACTTACTTCTCAATTTATGCAAACCAGGAAGTTATAAATGATATGTGGAATGGTGAAAAATATTTAAATAATTCAGAATTACAATATCAATGGGCTACTTCCTACATTAAAAAATTAAATTTAAAAGGAGATGAAAAAATATTAGACATTGGTTGCGGCGATGGACGCATAACAGCTGCAATAGCACAGTGCCTACCAAATGGTTTAGTTATTGGTATAGACCCATCTGAATCAATGTTACAGGTTGCTTTAGATTTAAAAGATAAAAATCAAATTATTAATTTGGATTTTACAAAGGGAGACGCTACGCAGCTTAGCTTTAAGAACGAATTTGATTACGTAGTATCATTTAGTTGTTTTCATTGGATTTCTGATCATTTTTCTGCTTTGCAAAGTATAGAGAGAGCGTTAAAGCCTGATGGAAAAGTTTTTTTATATTTTGCAATTGATCATGGTAAAGATCGCCTTGATCATGCCTTAAACGCGGTAATTAATGCACCAAAATGGTGTCAATATTTTTGTAATTATTCAAACCCTTGTTTTCTCAACACTTCCAATCAATTTACAACGTATGCGCAAGCAGCCGGCCTTGTTCCAAAGCGCATAGAACATATTACAGTGGACGAGACCTTTCCAACTAAAGAAGCTTTTGCTGCTTGGATAAGTGGTTGGCTCTCACAATTAAAATATATACCTGAATACTTGCATAAAGAATTTCTAGAAGAAATCGTGGAAACATATCTAAAAAATCATGCGCCAGATGCTGATAATAAATTGCATTATATTGGTTATTGGGTAGAGGTAGAATTATTTAAGAGCGTTTAAATTTTTTAATTTTTGGCTAATTAGCTCACCTCACGCATAATTTGAACAAGCGTTTTTTGACATAGCCTAGAGCTATATGTAAGGAGACACATTGCAGTAAATAGCCTAAGCTCTTTGCCAAAATGTGTCTCCTTTATAGAGATGGTTGCGGATAGATATCTTCAAATTTAAGAATAATGAAAATCACCGCAAAATTTATCGTAATTCAATGGATTTTGGTGGTTGGAACTTTGGCGCTGGTATTGGCTACAGTTTTTGTCTCTAATAAATTGCATTATTCAAAATGATCATAGGCTTTTCATGCTAGGGACAGATTATCTTTTAAGTAGCTTGATAAAAGAGAGAATCGATCATATTTTTATGGTCCCTGGTGGACTCATCGATCCATTTTTACAAGCTCTAAGCAGAGAAAAAAACATTAAGCCGATTGTGGCTGCACAAGAAGGAGGAGCCGCCTATATGGCCGATGGCTATGCACGCGCTAGTCAATTGTTTGGTGTCGTACTCTGCATAGGAGGTCCCGGATTAACAAATACTGTTACGGCTATTGCAACTGCACTAACAGATGGCTCACCAGTTTTATTGTTAAGTGGCGAAGCGGCCACTTATATGGAAGGTCGAGGCATGTTTCAAGATGCAAGCTGCCAAACATTAAATGATGTAGATATTTTAAAAGGGTTAACAAATTATTCAAGCTCCATTGATAATCCAAAAAACCTTTCCCATTTATTTTATAAAGCCATCCTCCACTTAATGGCTATACCACATGGACCGGTGCATCTTTCTATTCCACAGGATTGCCAGGTTGCGACAATTGATGCAGATTACGTCCCAATCAATAGCAGCCTTAGAGATACTAAATTTCTTTCTATAGAAAATGCGCAAAAAACTTTGTCATGCTTTGTAGATAGTGAGCCAATGCGTATTGTCATTTTAGTCGGGGCAGGAATTGAGCATTCAGACAGCAGCAAAACACTACTTGAATTTGCCCAAAAGTGGCATATACCAGTGGCTACCACTTTGCGTGCTAAGGGAGTATTTCCAGAAGACCATCTTCTTTCACTAGGTGTATTTGGCTATGCAGGTACACTACAATCAAAAAAAGCAATTCTAGATGAGCCACTTGATCTGTTAATAGTATTGGGCAGCGGTTTAAATGAAAGAGATACTATGCATTGGACTCTTAAGATAAATCAAAAAAAAACTATTTGTGTTAATTCAAATATTAAGGCTATGGAGCCGTGTTTGGAATCTAATTTTGTAGTAGGTGATGTAGGTGCCTATTTAGAATGGCTTTCTAGCAATAAAGAATTACAACAATCTTTAGATTTAACGGTTAATGCTCGCAAATCTTGGGTTTTGGAGATAAAAAAAAGCCCACGCTGGCAAGATCCCCAAAACTGTCATAGCACTGCCATCCCTATTCACCCTGCTAGAGTGGTATCCGAATTTAGAGCTGTTTTTCCTCGTGATGGAATTATCGTGATAGATTCTGGCGCTCATAGGGCATTTGCTGGACATTACTGGGAATCTTATGAACCTCTTACCTATATTTCAGCAACTAATTTAGGTCCGATGGGTTGGGCAATTCCAGCTGCCATCGGTATACAATGTGCACAACCAGACAAAAAAGTGGCTGTCATTACAGGTGATGGTTGCATGCATATGCAAGGGATAGAGATAGCCACAGCCGCAAGGTATCACTTGCCTATCGTTTATGTAATAATTAATAATGCTGCTTTAGGCAATGTCTGGCTACGAGCTCATAAATTAGGACCCTTACCGGATGCTTTAACAATTCTGCCAGACATTAATTGGAAAGATTTTGCCAAATCTTTAGGCTGTGATGGAATTACTGTTATGCATCCTGATGAGCTTTCAAATGCTTTTAAGAAAGCTTTAAACAATCCAGGACCTACTGTTATTGATGTAAAATGTGATAAACACTTTAATACACCTGTAAAAGAGTGGTCACAAGCTAGTGCCAATTGGTCTTATCATGAATAGACTACTTATTGCAAAAATTGAGAGAGTGTAAGCAATTATGGTTAAATTAATTTTTGATCCAGATTTACTTAATATTTCAGAAAAAACTGTTTATGAGGAAATGATCGCCAAAAGAAAGAAACAGGGAGCACCTTTTGGCGCACCCTATCAAGTGTTGATGAATCATCCAGAGCTTTGCCAAAAAATAGAAGCCTTGGGCTTTTATCTTAAGTTTACTGGACACTTACCGCGAAATATCTATCAATTTGTAGTACTAGCGGTGGCTAAAGAAACACAATGTAGCTTTGAATGGACTGATCATATCCAACATGCACAAGAGGCAGGGGTACCAAAAGAAATTATAGATAAATTAAATAATGATGGATTGGTGACAGCCGCGTTTGGCGCTCCTTATAAATTGGTAGTAGAGTTATTATCGTACACTTTAAAATGGAAAAATATTCCAGGAGATGTTCAAACAAATATAATTAAAGTTTATAGCATCAGAGGGCTAATTGAAATAGTGGTGTTATCAGGGTTTTATCAAATGTTTTCAGCTATTAATCAAGGTTTTGATATTTCATAGAATAAGGCGTCCATTTTTTTATGTTTACAAAATAGTACAATTCATTTTGCGATAGCTGAGGCTATCATGCTTCTTTTATTTCCTCATGCCGAAGTTGTTATCCATGATCTAAATCCAGGATTGATTGCGGCACTGAAAAAAACAGCACAATAGAAACACTAACTGCATTTGCAATTAAGCTTTGTCCGTAAGTTCCGTTGCTACAAGCTTTATTTAATTTAAAAACCTAACGGTGCAATTCAAACTGCACCGTTAGGTTTTTGTTTTCTTTGATTTTAATGAAATCAACATCTATAAAGAAATTAATTTAATTAAAAAGATAACTTTGTTAGCGAAGGAGATTATGAATATCATACCACAAGTCACAGCCTTTATATTTTTACTTGGATCTTTAAGCTTATCAGCCAGTTGTGATAATGGAAAACTGGAAGAATCTAAGATAAATTTATGTGATATTAATTTATTGCATAATCAATGCCATCATAGCCACAGACATAAACATGGTTATACAGGCCCAACTGGATATACAGGGCCAACTGGATATACAGGGCCTACGGGATATACAGGACCAATGGGGCTTCCAGGAACTGCGAGTGCTACAGGTGCGACTGGCCCAACAGGTTTTACCGGTCCCGCTGGTGCAACAGGAGATCCTGGGATAGGTTCAACCGGCTTTACTGGCCCCACCGGGCCAATTGGTGCGATAGGATTTACAGGTGCAACAGGTCCCGCTGGATCGGCCGATGCGACCGGAGCCACCGGACCTACCGGTGCTACTGGTGACCCGGGTTTTACTGGTGCAACTGGATTCACAGGCGCAACGGGTGCTGTAGGAGCTGCCGGCATTATAGGTCCAACTGGCTTTACTGGTGCTGACGGAGCTATAGGTCCAACAGGTGCTACTGGCGATCCTGGCTTTACTGGTGCAACAGGTTTTACTGGCGCAACTGGATTTACAGGCGCAACAGGTGCTGTAGGAGCTGCCGGCATTATGGGTCCAACTGGCTTTACTGGTGCTGACGGGGCTATAGGTCCAACAGGTGCTACTGGCGATCCTGGCTTTACGGGTGCAACAGGTTTTACTGGCGCAACTGGATTCACAGGCGCAACAGGTGCTGTAGGAGCTGCCGGCATTATGGGTCCAACTGGCTTTACTGGTGCTGACGGAGCTATAGGTCCAACAGGTGCTACTGGCGATCCTGGCTTTACGGGTGCAACAGGTTTTACTGGCGCAACTGGATTCACAGGCGCAACAGGCTTCACCGGAGCTACAGGCTTTACAGGAGCAACTGGCTTTACAGGAGCAACTGGCTTTACTGGTGCGACTGGATTCACAGGACCTACAGGATTTACAGGAGCTACAGGATTTACAGGAGCGACCGGCTTCACCGGAGCAACTGGCTTTACTGGTGCGACTGGATTTACAGGACCTACTGGCTTTACCGGACCTACAGGTTTCACTGGCGCAACTGGCTTTACCGGAGCTACAGGATTTACAGGAGCGACCGGCTTCACAGGTGCAACCGGCTTCACCGGACCTACTGGCTTTACCGGAGCTACAGGATTTACAGGTGCAACTGGCTTCACCGGAGCTACAGGATTTACAGGAGCGACCGGCTTCACAGGTGCAACCGGCTTCACCGGACCTACTGGCTTTACCGGAGCAACAGGATTCACTGGCGCAACGGGCTTTACTGGGGCAACAGGATTTACAGGACCTACTGGCTTTACAGGTGCAACAGGCTTTACTGGAGCAACCGGATTCACCGGACCTACTGGCTTCACCGGAGCAACTGGCTTTACTGGTGCAACTGGCTTTACTGGTGCAACTGGCTTTACTGGTGCAACCGGATTCACTGGTGCGACTGGATTTACAGGACCTACTGGCTTCACCGGAGCAACTGGCTTTACTGGTGCGACTGGATTTACAGGACCTACAGGATTTACAGGAGCCACCGGCTTTACCGGAGCTACCGGATTCATCGGAGCTACAGGATTTACTGGAGCAACTGGCTTTACAGGTGCAACAGGCTTTACTGGAGCAACCGGATTCACCGGACCTACTGGCTTCACTGGTGCAACCGGCTTCACTGGTGCAACCGGCTTCACTGGTGCAACTGGCTTTACAGGTGCAACTGGCTTTACAGGTGCAACTGGCTTCACTGGTGCAACCGGATTCACTGGAGCAACCGGCTTTACTGGCGCAACCGGATTCACAGGAGCAACCGGATTCACAGGAGCAACAGGATTTACAGGTGCAACCGGCTTCACCGGACCTACTGGCTTTACTGGTGCAACTGGCTTTACTGGTGCAACTGGCTTTACAGGTGCAACTGGCTTTACTGGGGCAACAGGCTTTACAGGTGCAACTGGCTTTACTGGTGCGACTGGATTTACTGGACCTACAGGCTTTACTGGTGCGACTGGATTTACTGGACCTACAGGATTTACTGGTGCAACTGGCTTTACCGGAGCTACAGGATTCACCGGAGCTACTGGCTTCACTGGTGCAACCGGCTTTACCGGAGCTACAGGATTTACAGGAGCAACAGGGTTTACAGGACCTACTGGCTTTACCGGAGCGACCGGATTCACTGGTGCAACTGGCTTTACTGGAGCTACAGGATTTACAGGAGCAACAGGCTTTACTGGAGCAACAGGGTTTACAGGACCTACTGGCTTCACTGGTGCAACCGGATTCACAGGAGCTACAGGCTTTACTGGAGCAACAGGGTTTACAGGACCTACTGGCTTCACTGGTGCAACCGGATTCACAGGAGCTACAGGCTTTACCGGAGCTACTGGCTTTACTGGTGCGACTGGATTTACAGGACCTACAGGATTTACTGGAGCAACTGGCTTTACTGGAGCAACAGGCTTTACCGGAGCTACAGGCTTCACTGGGGCAACTGGCTTCACTGGTGCGACTGGATTTAC
>JABDGQ010000002.1:0-140337 GCA_013285965.1 Chlamydiota bacterium | reverse complement strand
TTTACTGGAGCAACTGGCTTTACTGGAGCAACAGGCTTTACCGGAGCTACAGGCTTCACTGGGGCAACTGGCTTCACTGGTGCGACTGGATTTACAGGACCTACAGGCTTCACTGGCGCTACAGGATTCACTGGTGCAACCGGCTTCACCGGACCTACTGGCTTTACCGGAGCAACAGGATTTACAGGTGCGACTGGATTTACTGGAGCTACAGGATTCACCGGAGCTACAGGATTTACAGGACCAACTGGCTTCACTGGTGCGACTGGATTTACTGGAGCTACAGGATTCACCGGAGCTACAGGCTTCACTGGTGCAACAGGATTTACAGGACCTACTGGCTTCACTGGTGCAACCGGCTTTACCGGAGCTACAGGCTTTACTGGTGCGACTGGATTTACAGGACCTACAGGATTTACTGGAGCAACTGGCTTTACTGGAGCAACTGGCTTTACTGGAGCAACAGGCTTTACCGGAGCTACAGGCTTCACTGGGGCAACTGGCTTCACTGGTGCGACTGGATTTACAGGACCTACAGGCTTCACTGGCGCTACAGGATTCACTGGTGCAACCGGCTTCACCGGACCTACTGGCTTTACCGGAGCAACAGGATTTACAGGTGCGACTGGATTTACTGGAGCTACAGGATTCACCGGAGCTACAGGATTTACAGGACCAACTGGCTTCACTGGTGCGACTGGATTTACTGGAGCTACAGGATTCACCGGAGCTACAGGCTTCACTGGTGCAACAGGATTTACAGGACCTACTGGCTTCACTGGTGCAACCGGCTTTACCGGAGCTACAGGCTTTACCGGAGCTACAGGCTTCACTGGTGCAACTGGCTTTACTGGTGCGACTGGATTTACAGGACCTACAGGATTTACTGGTGCAACAGGATTTACAGGAGCGACCGGCTTTACCGGACCTACAGGTTTCACTGGCGCAACTGGCTTCACCGGAGCTACAGGTCATACAGGACCAACAGGATTCACAGGTGCAACTGGCTTCACTGGAGCTACAGGCTTTACAGGAGCAACAGGCCCTAGTGGTTTCACTGGACCTACCGGCTTTACTGGTGCGACTGGATTTACAGGTACAACAGGAGCTACTGGTACAACAGGAGCTACTGGAGCTGCTGGAAGTGGCGGCAGTCTTGGAGCTCTCTTTCAAATCAGCAGTGCTACACAAAGTCCATTAGGCCAAAGTTACACAATCATGGGGATAAATCAGACAGGAACACCACCTGCACCCTCCGACTGTACTGTGCAGTTTACAGGAACTTATATTTCAGCTGGTTCTGGGATAACAATTGGGGCCACGACAAGTTCAGGCGCAATTTACAGTCCAGCGAAGAATAATACCATTACCCTACCTACTGGAAATTATTTGATCACCTATGGTTTATCTAACACCAACCAAACCGATTTTGCTTTTACAACTAACATCTCCTCTCTAGCGCTTGCCGAATTAAATGCTATTAGTGGATCGCGACTAAACGGGCAGGTGAATCGTTCTTTCTCGCCCATTACATTTGTTTACAGTGTAACAGCAGCTACATCAACTATTTACCTATGTAGTTACTATCTAAATCCTGTTTCCCTTGGATCTACGCTGACAGATCCTGCTTTAACAATACCGTTTCAATTGGCCTATTTGAGTATCTTAAAAATTAACTAAAGGATGTTTTATGAAAAAACTAAAATTTGCATCTTTGTTTTGCGCATTCTTATATGCTCAAGCTGTATTTGGTGATTTGAACGTTAATACCTCTATGAATACCACATCAGGGGATAGTGTAACGGCTTGGGAAAATTATGTGGGTCCAGGTAATAATATTTTTGTTGCCACCCAATCCGGAGGGGTATGGGTACCATCTGTCGGCGTAGCCAATCCCGCTACTTTTCCAATGCTTGCGCAAACTGGAATCAACACCTCTGGCCAAAGCGTAGTAATCTGGCTAGCTACCGATCCTATTTCTTCTAATCAAGCTGTTTATGGTAGTATATTTAATGGAACTAGTTGGGTGACAACACAAGTATCAGATGGTGCTAATGAATATGTCTTGGGAAATCATCAAGTTAAAATTGCTAACGACGGCAGAATCGTAATTACTTGGGCAGCCTTTGTATTTACAACATTTACTAATGAAGCGAGAGCTTTTAACGTACCCCCTCCATATGGAACATCTTTCACTGGAATAACACCTGTCTCCATTCCCTAATCTATTAACTTGATAAACTCCTCAAAGCAACTCGCTGTTTTGAGGAGCCTATCTAAATGTAGCATTCAAAGCCCGCTTTAATGCTAATAATTCTTTGTAACCAAGACGGGCCGATTTAAAGACGATAAAAGCTCTTTTAGTGCCAGGTAGGAATTTTTCCCAAAACTTCTTTTTTCCATCTAAATGATAAATTTTATTAGCTACACTATAAAGACCTTTC
Source organism: Chlamydiota bacterium (assembly GCA_013285965.1). GTDB lineage: Bacteria > Chlamydiota > Chlamydiia > Chlamydiales > Parachlamydiaceae > JABDGQ01. The sequence continues at coordinate 137,893 of JABDGQ010000002.1, read as the reverse complement.
ATAACTTGACTGGTCAATTTTCCAAAACCCACCATTTCACCAAGTTGACTAGCTGGCACGGCTCCAAAAGTAACAAACTTACAATCTTCTGCTGCTAGTAGTTCAAGTGTTGAGACTACTAATAATTCAGCCACTCCATTTGAAGCCTCTGGTGTGTACATTAAATGATTCATTAGCCACCCTTTTTGATTTTCAAGTTGATTCAAGGTTACCACACCTACAATATGTTCATTTTGTTTGGCGTAAAGCCAGCGTTTGCCATGACGGTTGGCAAAGGTATGTATATGTGAGATATGAATTTGCGGACCTTTGCGCGCTCCCAGCCATTTTTCGCCAACTTGCTTAATGCCTTCTTCAACTTGATCATTATGAGGTATATACTCATGTACAACTACCCCATTACGCGAAGCTTGGCGCGCCTTGCGTCTAACTAAGCTGGCATAAATTCCCTCTTTTTTTCGAGGATCATCGTGCGGATCTAAAACTAATTCTTTCCCATACTCAATCATGCTTTGACAATATTTATTTTCAATTAACCAACGGGCAAAATTTTCAGAGACGATCAGATAAATTACTCTTAGATTTTTTTGCAGACAATATTTATGAAAAGCCACAATAAGCTCTTTAATGTGTTCAAGCGGACAAACTGGGTCACCAAATACAATTGCACAGCTATTTTCCACTCTAAAGCCAACCAAACCATCCACTTCAGGAGTGCGAAAAGTTTGGCTGGCAGGATCTAAAATAGCATCGGCTGTCGAACCACCCCACTTCCTAACGCAAACAATATCAGATACTTGCATAAACACCTTTTTTATTATTGTCCATTGAATTATTTTTATAGGATGCCTAACCTCTTTTTTTAAATAAATATTAGACTTCTTTGAAAGGTGGCTTTTTTTGGAAAAATTGATATTTTTGGTATAAAATTTTACTTATGTCTGAGAAAATAGTTCAAATATTTACCGATGGTGGTTGCTGGGGTAATCCGGGACCTGGTGGCTGGGGCGTGGTGTTGCGCTATAACAATCTTGAGAAATCTTTTTTTGGCAGTGAAGCCTATACAACCAATAATCGAATGGAAATGACTGCTGCTATTCAGGGTTTAGCTCAGCTTAAACAGCAATGTACAGTAGTTATTACTACCGATTCCACCTATCTTAAAGATGGCATAACTCAATGGATAGAAGGTTGGAAAAAAAACGGCTGGCGCACCAAAGAAAAATCACTTGTAAAAAACATTGATCTATGGAAACAGCTTGATACATTGGTTTGCAAACACAATGTAACCTGGGAATGGATTAAGGGTCATGATGGACACATAGAAAATGAACAAGCCGATGGGTTAGCTCAAAAGGCCATTAAATCCTTTCTCCAAACATTAGACCTCTTTTGAAACTGGCTTTTTTTGGAAAAACTGATATTTTTTAGTAAATTTGAAATTAAAGATGCCAAAAAAGACGATTTTAACAAATAAATGTAGTTTCGGAAGAAGTCTATTGGATACCGTAGTCAACTAACTTGCTGCGGATGGCCACCATAATAAAGCTACTTCATCAACATTAATGTCTGACTTACGTGGTCTAATCTCTACTTGATCAAATTTTAAACTACTTACATCTACTGCTGCAAGTTTAGCTATTTGTATTTCTTGCTGATCACTTGTTTCTTGTAGTTGCCTTTGCAAAGCTTGTAGATTATCTTGTACATCATTGACATCTTGACTTTCTTTTTCAATCCTACCCATTTTTCTAAATGTAGTGCCGGCTTGATTGATGGTAGTTTTGTTCAACTTCTTACCTAAAATGCCACCAATAACAGTGGTAATAAAAGCTAAAAAAGCCTCAAACTTTTGATAAAATGATTGTTTTTGTTGGGCACTTTTCTTTTCCTCACATTTGCGGATTTTATCTTTAAGAAGTTCTATTTTTTTCCCATACTCCTCGCGCAAGGTACCTATTTGCACAGCATTGCGCTCCTTAATTGCAATAGCCACTCTGGACCTAAAATCTTCTTCTGTTTCAGCTGGCTTTGAAATCATTTTCAAATCTTTAAATTCAAGTATCTTAAGAGTGTTGTTTTGGTATAAATAAGTGGCTAAATCTTGTTTGATACCATTGATCTTTTTTTCGCTCAGGATTGTTGCAGGCAATTCTTGATATGTAGCGTTTGGAACGGGGCTGTTGGTCAGCCGCTGCTTTAAATCGGGCTGATTTTGCCCATTTTCCCAGGGTAATATTTTTTCCTCTTGCAACTCTAAAGTCAAACAAGAATTCAACCACTCATCCAAATTGTATTTTTTATCGACAAAATGCAATTTTGAAAAGCCAGCAATATATGGACGATAGTTGACCACATTTGAAATTTGTGCAGCGGGTGGTACAAAATATTCAGGCAAGTTGCCAGGAACAACTGGTTTTGCACCAATATTGCTATTATTAGCACTATTAATGGCTAAATGAACGTTGTTGAATTTTTTCTGTTCATTTAGAGTGAGAATTTGGATTTGCGCTAAAGTTAAGGGACCTCGTAAATAAGAAAGCGACCAACGCGTTTGAAATAAAATGGGCTCTTTTTCATAAATACTGCGCATGATAAACACGCGATTACTCATAGCACTCATTAATTTATCAATAGCTTTGGCATCGATATCACCATTAGAGGCAACGGCTAAGCCTTCGGTAATGCGCATCTTATCGCGTGCTGTTTGCAAGCGTCCGATAAACCACGTTCCACAGTTAGATAGCCCTTTATAATCAAGATCTACTGGATTTTGAGTACATAAAACTATCCCCAAACCAAAAGCACGTGCTTGTTTTAAAAGAGTGAGCATAGGCTCTTTGGAAGGTGGCGTGGCTGTCGGAGGGAAGTAGCCAAAGATCTCATCCATATAAAATATAGCACGTAAGCTCGAAGTACCAGCCTGCTTGCGAGTCCAGGCAATCAGTTGATTTAAAAACAATGTTACAAAAAACATCCGCTCAGAATCGTTTAGATGAGCGATTGATAATACTGAGATCTTAGGCTTGTTATCTGATGTATATAACAATTTTTGTATATCCAAGGGCGCCCCTTCCATCCAAGTCTGAAAGCCTGGCGCTGCCAGTAAATTATTTAAATTAATAGAAAGAGCCGTACGCTCTTTTGGAGGGAAGAAAGTGTCAATGTCAAGCACGCCGATTTTATCAAATTGGGGCTTTTGAATTTGTTGAATTAATATGGCTAAATCAATGTTTTTCCCATCTTTCCAAGTGCGATCAATAATAGTGGAGATGAGAATATGTTCGCGGCTTTTAATAGGGTCAGCGGCAATACCAAGCAACCCAAGAATACTTGAAGTAGTGGATAACACCCTATTGCGCATGGCATCAATATCCAAAGCAAATTCTTTAGGTGGTGCTTCAAAAGAATTTAAAATTGAAAGTGGAATGCCGGCTTGACTTGCAGGTGTGTAGATTGCCATGCTAACGGCATCTTTAAAATTTTGCACTTGCTTTGCGGTTTCACCCCAGGCCGCTAATCCTTCTTTCCAAGTTTTGGCAACTTCAGAAGCGTAATTGGCCAATGACTCTCCTTTTCGCTCAGCCTCACCTTGATCAATCCATGGCTTAAATTCTTCGGCAGTTAGATTGGGAAAAGCCAACAAGATGTTTCCCATATCGCCTTTGGGGTCGATGATAATAGAAGGAATAGAGTTTAATGCCGCCTCTTCTAAAAGAGTAATGCCAAAACCAGTTTTACCACTTCCTGTCATACCCACACAGACAGCATGCGTAGTCAGGTCCTTAGAGCGATATAAAAGTGGTTTATCAGTCGTTTTAGCAGTCGCAGAGTCGTATAGCTTTCCTAAATAAAAAGTACCAGGTTGTTGATATATCGACATAACTCCTCCATTTAAAGTACTACTTGCTCAATTTATATATAATAGAGTTCTTTTGAAAGAAGTCTAATAGACTTCTTTCGGAACTGGCTTTTTTTGGAAAAATTGATGTTTTTTGAGCAGATTTGATTCCAAATTTTAAGAACATATTTTGGCAATATGGTCGAAAAATTTAGGATTAAAGATGCCAAAAAAGGCAATTTTAACAAATAAATGTAGTTTCGAAAGAAGTCTAATAGTAGTCACTATTGCCATGTTCCACCCAATACTTTATAGAGGGTAATATAATCTATAAGAAGATTGGTTTGACTCTGTAATAAAGTATCCTCTGATTTTAGTAGATTGGCAGTGGCCTCGATGACTTTGAAATTATCAAGCACCCCTTTTTGATAGAGTTGATGCGCTAAAAGATTGGTTTGTTGATATTTATCATAAGCCACACTAAGATTTTTAAAACGCTCACAATCATGCCAATATGTGCAAATAGCATTTTCTGATTCTTCCAAGGCTTCTAAAACTACTTTTTGATAATTAAATAGTGATTCTCGCGTCGCCATTTTATTATAATCGACACTTTGTAAAAGCAAGCTGCTATTAAATATCGGAATGCTTAATTGTGGACCGGCTAAAAAAGCAGTACTACTAGGTTTAAACAACGAACCCACATTAGTACTAATCTGCCCTAAAAATCCATTTAGGGAAAAGCGAGGAAACAACGCGGCAATAGCACTACCCACACGTGCAGTAGCAGCAGCTAACTCTCTTTCGGCTTTGCGAATATCGGGGCGTCGGCGCAACAAATCTGAAGGTATTCCAATAGGCATCTGCTCAGGCAATTTAGGCAATGCTAAAGCTATTTCCAGACACTCAAACAATTCGCCAGGAGCTAGTCCAAGCAATACGGACAGGCGATGGATAGCCCGTTTGATCTCTAATTCCAAGATGGGCGATTCAGCCTGCAAAGTGCTACGTTGTGCTTGAGCGTTATAAAGCTCCATTTCATTGATAACACCTCTAGCTAGGAGCTCTTGCGTCAAAGTAATAATCGCATCTTTAAGTTCTATTTGACGTGCTATTAGTCCTAAGCGTGCTTGCAAGCTACGCAACTCAATATAATTTTTAGCAATTTCAGCGCTCAGCGTCACCCAAACAGCGCAAAGACTTTCTTGGGCAGCTTCTTCCGTTGCCTTTAATGCCGCTACATTATGTTTAGTCATCCCAAAAAAATCGATCTCCCACTGCGCATCAAAACCAAATTCAAAATAATTAACATTGCGCCTGAAATGTTGGCAATTAGATGCCTTAGGTGCTCCCCATAAGCCATGCGTTAACGCTTCTTTACTAAAAAAAACATCTCCGGCATTAACTGTTCCATCAATGCGTGGATATAAATCGGCTTTTTTACCGTTAGCTTCTATGCGTGCTTGAAAAACACGCGTAGCCGCAATTTGCAGATCTAGATTTTGCAAACTAGCTATTTCTATGAGCTGATTAAGATATGGATCTTGCAACCTCTCCCACCATATAAAGTTATCTACTTCACAACTATTCATAGTAGTTGAAATAGCACTATGCCAATGCGGTGGAGTCTGATCTTGAGGCGGATTGTAAATAGGACCCAAAGCGCACCCTGAAAGTATAGATACTAAAATAGTAGCAACTGCTAGCTGATTTTTCATTACTATTCTGTTTGCGGTGTTTGAATGAAAACGTCCATTTGCTGACCCACATAAATGCCTTCTTTGGCACCTTTAAAAGAATAAATTACTTGCAATACTCGTGTATCAACTTTTTCGGTGATTTCATTGGTTAGATTTTGTTTTGCTACAAAATAAGGTTCGATTTCTACAAAATTTAGAGGAAATTCAACTTTAGCATTGCCCTGCAAAAAAGCTACAGCTGAAGCATCTGGAAGATAGTAAGAAGCATCGAATTGATTTATACTTACCCTTAAATGCATTTCATTTATATTTCCTATAATCATGGCTGGGGAGCGCAGCGAATCCAAAGAGGGATATTCACCTTCGTGAATCTTAATTTGCAGCACTGTGGCATCAATTGGCGATTTAATGATGGTACGCTCAATGTTTATTTTAGCTAACTGCAAATTAGCTTTGGCTTGATCGACTTGCAAGCGAGCTATTTCAATATCAGGAGGCCAAGCGCCCGCTTTGATCTTATCAAATTCGGCGCGCGCTTGCTCCATTTTCGCTCGAGCTTGCTCAAAGACATTACGACGACGATTAATCTCTTCCATACTCATGGCACCACTACTTTGCAGCCCCTCCACACCTTCGTACAGTTTTTGAGCATATGCCAAATCGATTTGTGTGCTTTTCAAAGAGGCCGCCGAAGCGTTTAAATCTTCAACTCTGGGCAAAGCTTCTAGTTTTGCAAGATTGGCAACTGCATTGTCATAGGCAATAGAGCGTGCAGTCAAATCGGCAATCAAATCATCTGATTCTAGTTTAAAAAGGATCTCTCCCACTTTCACCTTATCACCCACCTGCACTGCTACTTTATCAACCACTCGATTGACCGGCGCTCCTACAAAGATATTATCGCTTTTAGCCTCGACAATACCCACTGCTGAAATATATGATTTATAAGGCGATATAGGTCGGTTAGTAATTGGTTTTGGGGTTGGCAAATCGCGATTAACTTTCTCACTCCACATAAAGCTTGCTACAAGCAAAATAGATAGACCGACTAGCAGAACAATCCATCTAAAGTAATTTCTTTTCATCATTTACCCCTTGCGTTGTAATCTCTCCATCGCTTATCGAAATAATACGATCAGCGTATGAGAAAATGCGTTGATCATGCGTTACTACCAGCACCGTTCTTGTTGAATTTGCAGCAATGGCACGCAAAAATTCCATAATCTCAAATCCCGAGGCATGATCTAACGAACTAGTTGGCTCATCACAAATAATAATTTGTGCATCATTAATCATAGCTCTAATAATGGCTACCCTCTGTTGCTGACCTTTTGAAAGATTGCTTGTCGTTTCGTTTGCGCGATGGGCTAGATGTACTTTTTCCAGCATATCAAGTGCTTTAATTTGGGCTGTTTTTTCTTCCATCCCCCCAATTACCAAAGGGAGCGCTACATTTTCGGCAATAGTCAAAGTAGGTATTAAAAAAAGAGATTGAAAAACAAAACCGATATATTTACAGCGAAAAATCGCTTTATCATCACTTGAAAGAGTGTTCATGGAACGATCTAGCAATACAAGTTCACCATCATCAGGCATCAAAATGGTAGCAATGATAGATACTAGGGTTGTTTTACCAGAACCTGATGGTCCCACGAGCAAGGTCAACTCCCCTGAATTTATCTCTAAGTTCGTTTTTTTTAACGCTTCTACTTTATTTTCACCAGTTCCATAGCTTTTTTTTATATCTTTACAGCTCACTGAGATTTTACTCACAATCAGCTCCCCATCAACATTTTAGGATCAGTACGAAACACTTTTTGAATACTTAAGGCGGCAGTAAAAACACAAATTACAAAAACTATTGAAAAAGTAAACAATAAAAGTTGCCATGGAAAAACAAAAGCCAAAGTGGTATTCTTTATAGCCATTCCCCACAGCACAGTTATGCCAGTTCCAATTATATAGCCCACTACTCCTACCAAGATCGCTTGACAAACAATCATTTTGAAAATCATCTTCTCAGTCCCCCCAATCGCTTTTATTAAGGCGTAATAGGCGATGTTTTCTAAAGTCATTATATAAAATATCTGACCAGCTATGGAAAAACCTATTACTATTCCCAACGCTACTGAGAGACCAAAATTTATTAATATACCCGTTCCAAGGAAGAATTGCATAATGCGATCTTGAAATTGTTCTTTAGTTAATGCATGCAAACCTTGATATAAATTTATATTATCGCAAACCTCATTGACATTTGCCCATTGATTTTCTTTGGCCAGCACAAAATTCATTTTATTGAACATGCCTGGGACAAAAGTTTGAAACTGCGAAAAAGAGCTGTAAATAATTGGTTGTGGGTAAAAACCTTGCGTGGCTTCACAAATACCCACTACAACGCTTCTCTTTCCATTTATTTCAAGGCTATCACCCACCTTAAGTGGTCGCACAGTGTCATTTTTACCAATTACTGCTAAAATCCCCTTGGCTGAATATTGATCAACAATTACCCCTCCCTCTCTACGCAAATCATGTACCGAACCCTCAATCATTTTACTGGGAGCACCAATTAAAGTAGCATCATCAATACCATAAAGCTGGCAGATATCAAACTTTCCCGCCGGGGTAATGATGGGCAACAAAGCCGAATTCAAAGGAACTGCCCATTGCACCCCCTTGCTTCCTCTCACAACATCTAAATAGCCTAAAGGCAAACTTCTGAGTTTATCTTCACTTTCAGTCGCTGGATCCATTACCCAAATGGTCGGCTCAGAAATATCTGTTACAATACGATAAGAGCGCGACAATAGACCTAAAAAAATGGCTGATTGTTGTGAAATCAGTAAGGTAGCTAAGAAAATGCCAAAAATAACACCAATACAAGAGGCACGATTGCCAATTAACATTTTCAGGGCATAAGAAATCACTATAACTCTCAACCTCGCACTAAGAACAAAACGTATCATATATTAATTTTTAATTAACATGTTTGTGGAAACAAATGCAAGTGCAAATAAATAGAGGCGATCGATTAAAAATTTAAATAAATATTGCAAATAATTCAATTATTAAGGACATGTTGTTTGAAGAGCTTAAATGCAGTCTAAAAGAGAAAAAACTCAGAATTCAGGTTGATATGGAAGAATTCACAATCTCTGGAAATATCGTCGATTTGGTAGAGCGGAAAATTTTTCCGGGAACTGTTTTAATACGCAATGGTATCATAGCGTCAATAAGAGATTCTGTAGATCATTTCTCACAAAAGTTTATTTTGCCTGGATTTATCGATGCTCACGTTCACGTGGAAAGTTCTATGCTTACCCCTTCTGAATTTGCACGACTCGCTGTTGTCCATGGTACAGTGGCCACCGTCTCTGATCCGCACGAAATAGGCAATGTCTTAGGAGTGGAAGGTGTGCGCTATATGCTACAGAACAGTAAGCAAATCCCTTTTCATTATTACTTTGGCGCTCCTTCATGTGTCCCGGCCACCGCTTTTGAAACTAGTGGTTCCATAATTACAAGTGCTGATATTGCTTCTTTATTTGAGGTGGATAAATTGAAATATCTTAGCGAAGTTATGAACTATCCAGATGTTTTGGCAAGGGATCCAGGGGTAATGCAAAAAATACAAATGGCTAAAAATTTTGGTTTACCTATTGATGGACACGCCCCCGGATTAGAAGGGGCCGAAGTGGCGCAATATATCGCTGCAGGTATCACAAGTGACCATGAGTGTTATAAACTTAAAGAAGCTTTAGATAAAATCCACTATGGGATGAAAATTATTATACGCCAAGGCTCAGCAGCCAAAAACTATGATGCTCTTCACCCCTTAATAGACTCGCATCCTGATTATGTAATGTTTTGCAGCGATGATAAACATCCTCACGATCTAGTGGCAGGACATATTAATGAAATAGTGAAGCGTTCTATTGTAAAACATGGCTATGATAGCATGGATGTGCTCCGTTGTGCCTGCTACAATCCTATAAAACATTATAATCTTGAGGTAGGCTATTTACAGAAAGGACAAAGTGCTGATTTTATTGTTGTCGATAATTTGCACGATTTCACAGTTCTACAAACCTATATCAAAGGAAAATTAGTTGCCAAAAATGGGAAAACGTTAATTAGTTCAACCAAATCTGACATTATAAACAATTTTAATGTCTCAATAAAAAATGTAACTGATTTTGCTTTACCACATAAGAATATTAACTCGCACATACAAGTACTTCAAGCTATTGAGGGTGAACTAATTACTAAAAAAATTGTGGTCAAAGCCAAAATTATGGCAGGTCAAATCATAAGTGACATTGAGCACGATATTCTGAAATTAGCGGTAATTAATCGTTATACTAATACACCTATCGCAATCGCCTTTATTAATGGCTTTGGCTTAAAGAAAGGGGCTTTGGCCTCAAGTGTGGCACATGATTCACATAATATTATTGTCGTTGGGACTAATGATGAAGATATGTGTCATGCTGCAAATGCCATTATCCAAAATAAAGGAGGCATTGCGGTGACTAACGCTGGTAACACTCAAATCTTGCCACTACCAATAGCAGGCATAATGAGCAATCAAGATGGCTACAGCGTAGCTAATAAATACTTGGTTCTTGATCAAAAAGCAAAGCAGTTAGGAAGTACACTGGAAGCCCCATTTATGACTTTATCGTTTATGGCCCTGCTAGTTATTCCTTCTCTAAAATTAGGTGATCGTGGTTTATTTGATGGCAATACCTTTTGTTTTACACCACTTGTCTTAAATTAGACTTCTTTCGAAATTACATTTATTTGTTAAAATTGCCTTTTTTGGCATCTTTAATCCTAAATTTTTCGGGCATAGTTGCCAATATGCTCTTAAAATTTGGAATCAAATCTGCTCAAAAAACATCAATTTTTCCAAAAAAAGCCAATTTCGAAAAAAGTATATTAATTTAAAAGAATTGATTCGATCCAATTTTTAAAACAAAAAAGAGCATGATTTTTAAATTGTTGTTCCCAATTTATCATTCCTTGCCTTAGATGATCCGATAACAATTGATCAGGGCCTAAACCAACTATACTTCGTAAAGATTTTGATTCGATTTCAATATGAAATTGTACAGCCAGACCAAAAGAATCAATTTGAAATGCTTGAATAGCACAATCATCTGTAAAAGCTAATAATTCGGCTTTATGAGGTAGTGTAAAAGTTTCGCTATGCCAGTGAAAAACATTAACATCATTTAAAAACGTTAAACATGAATCTAAACCTTTAAATGTCATATGTAAAGGAGCCCACCCCTGTTCTTTCACAGAATTATTATAGATTTTAGCACCTGCAGCTTTAGCTATCAGCTGAGCACCCAAACAAATTCCAAAAACAGGGCGACTGGCTTTTAATCTCTGTTCAATCAACCTCAATTCTTCTCGCAGAAAAGGGTGCAATAATTCATCATTAGCACTTATGGGACCACCCATAAGAATCAATAGATCTGCATAAAAAACGGTATGAAGTGGATCAATACCAGCAGTATAGTAACAAACTACAAATCCTAAATCATTTAAAACCATACTCAGTTTTCCAAGCCGATCACCCAAAACATGAACAATCACTGCCGCTGTCTTTCTATGCATAACTAAACGAGGATTTCAGAAATTTTTGCAGCCAAAATATAGTCAGCTTTTGTAAGTGCATTAATATTGTGCGTTGTAATCGTAAGTGTTGCTTTTTTATATCCTAAGACAAAATCAGGATGATGATTTTCATACTCAGCTATTTTTGAAACTTCATTGACAAAGTCAATGCTTTTTTGATAAGAGTCAAAAATCCAATCTTTCTGAAGATATTTTCCATTGATAACTTTCCACTCAAAGCCAAGCTCGTGCAAATGAATTTGAATTTCTTCCAAACTCAAAGGAATAAAATTCTGTTCTCGGTCTTGTTTTAAACTTTTCTGACTAAATGGATGAGATGATTTTTTCCTTTTAATTAGAAATGTTGATTTTAATCCACTAATAACTCCATAAATGCTAATTAACAACCAAGCCAATTCTATAACAACTGAAGAAAGATTCCAATTGAACAATAAAGAAAATAAAATGCAAATAGATCCTAAAAGATTAGTAAATGAAAAAATTAAATCTTTTGATGACCAATAGCAAATTTGCAAAAAAATATAAGCACTTAAAACACAAAAAACTCCAAAAAGGCCAATTATATTAGGTATTGTTGTTGAAAGCATGAGGAATAATCCCTGATAGTTTGTAATTATTTTTTTTAGATAAATGGTGCTCAGAAATATTATATGTTTGCTCTAATAGCTCAAAAAAATGTTGAAAAATTTTTAAAACTGATGTCGGTTTTTGTTGATAAATTACAGCATGCTCATGTTCCCAACAATTATACATACCTCTTTGAACAGTAATCTCTGTCTTAAGACAAAGCCATTCATATTTACTAAGAGATCGGCTTTGCTGATCCATTTTTAAATCAATTTTCAAAGCCTTAAGGGCTATTGATATTCCTTTTTGTAAAGGAGTTTCTACCTGTTTAGAAAGAATGTCAAGGTAAGCAATTTGCAAATTGCGCAACCATTTTTCATCTCCATCAAAATCGCTCAATATGATTTGATTAATATCTAGAAGTTTTGATAGCTCATCTTGAGTAAGATCCAAAGGATTCTCTTTCAATGCCGTTTTTTGCAAAAAATCAAAAAGGAAATCATTTGAAATAGATTTTTGCACATATTTTTCAAACAGCAAATTAAATTTTTTTAAAAGAGGATTTTCTTGCTCCCAATTCAAATGATCTAAGAGTTTAAGAAAGTAATAAGCCCTTTCATAGATTTCAGAAGGATAATTTATCTCTTGTAGTAAACTAATAGTATCTTTGATTCGATCTTGCTTTTCTGGAAGATAAAGTCCTTCAGCAAAATCTCTCACTGAATGCATTAAAGAAGCATGTGGATGTTTTAAAATATGCAAAGGCCATAAAAAAATGCATCCCAGGTACTGTCCGACTTTTTGAATATATTCAATCTGATATCCATGACTTATTAAACATTCTTGAAAATGCTTAATTTCTAAAAAATAATCCTGTGCATTCAATAAAATTTGACTATCATGTGGGTACGTTAATTTTTCAGTGATCAACCTATGAGTTCTATGAGCCCAATATTCATAATTAAAGGTGTTCACCATGTCTTCTCCCCACTGATCAATTGCATGATGCTGACCGTAGATTGACATTGGGGAAAGTTTCCCAATGCCAAATGAAGGATTGGTATACAAAGCTAAATGATGAATATAGTCATGAACAGAATAATCCCAAGATTTATTGTAAAGATAGGCCAGATGCTTAAAATCATGTTTACGCATTAAATCCATAATTTCACTATCTAACGTGACTACGCTAAGGACAATTCCAGCCCCATTGAGATTTTCATCTTGACGTTCGATACGAATAAACCCCCAACTATTATAAAAACCATCAAAACTGTATTTTCTTGGAAAAGAAAAAGTTAAATCTTTTGCAGATGGAAGAGAATTGATAGCTTCCTGGCAAATGATGCGATCTGTAGGATGACTAATTAGATGTATATTATTTTTAGAAAAAAACAATTCCGATATCACAGTGCTATGAGAAAAATAAATTACTCCACTAAGTTTTGGTGTCTTTAAAAACCATTCCTTTAATGTTTCTGAATTAATAGGGCTAATTTCTTGTAATAATTCTCCCCATTTTTCTAAAAATGGAGCCACTCTTTTCAATTCTTCATTTAAAAGCCAATCAAAATTTTCTTGTTTAACTATTTGAATAAATTGTTCCAAATGGCCATTTGAATCAAATTCATGTGGAAAAATATCCCAAATGATATTTAATTCGCCTGGCCTATATCTTATTTCTTTTGCCATAAGTAATGACTATATTTTAAGATCTTTTAAATTGGGAATTGTTGATAAAAATTCGTTTCGAATATCATTTTGTAAGAATCTGCCACCAAAATCTGAAGTTCTAGTGAGAGCGTTTGAATCCTGAATCCCCCTCATTCGCACACATAAGTGCAAAGCGTCGATTACTACAGCAACGTCTTCGCAATCAAGAATTTCCACCAGACATTCCTTAATTTGTCTGGTCATTCTTTCTTGCACTTGGGGGCGCCTTGCAAAATATTGTCCAATTCTATTGAGTTTTGACAAACCTATAACTTTATCTCCAGGAAAATAAGCAATATGACAATATCCTAAAATCGGAACAAAATGATGTTCACACACACTTTGAATTTTTATATTAGCTTCCACTAGCATTTGATCATATTTGAACTTATTCTTCTGGGTGGTAATTTTAGGAAAATTTTCGTGCTTTAGACCGCTAAACAATTCTTTAACAAACATCTTAGCATAACGATAGGGGGTTTTATTGATAGAATCATCTTTTAAGTTTAAACCCAAAATTTTTAATATATTTTCAAAATGAAAGGTAATCATTTCAATTTTTTTTTCATCAGAAAAGTCGTTTTCAATATAGGGATAATCTGTGATTGAATCAATAATTGCTATATCGGCTCCATCTTTTAAATTAATTTTTAATTCTCCTAATTCTCTCTCAATATTAGTTTTGTCTGTATGAATCATAAAACACCTTATTTTAATCTAATTTTGCTTCTGCATAGCAATTGTCTGTTTCGTAAATGACAACTTTTGTAATTTCTACATTGGTTTTTTTTAATTCAGTAGGTCCTACAACTTTTAATAGATAATTAGCCATATTTTCTGCAGTGGGATTAAAGGGACAGATAAATAATGGTTTTGGAGTTGGCACAGAATTGAGGGCACGAATCATTTCTAAATCTTGTTCAAAAACTAAAAATGCATGATCCCAATGTAAATCAATCCAAGAACCGATCTTTTCTTTTAACACAGAAAAATCGATTACTCGGCCTATAGTGTCTAAGTTTTCAGATTCTGCTGTAATGTGTGCATAATAATTATGTCCATGAGCATTCGCACATTTTCCTTCATGATTAAATACTCTATGGCCCGCACAAAAATGAATTTTTCTAGTACAAGTAATTTTTACCATTTTTTTTCCTATATTCGACTTCATTCAAAATCTTATTTGTCTATTAAAATGAATTTTTATAGCCATTGGACTATTGAAAAAAGTTCATTTTTAAAGTTAATTATGCACTATAATATAAAAATAAAAATTTTCACAAGATTTTTTTTGATTACAAAGTTTATTAAATAAATTTAATACCAAGGATTTTTTTTACCATAAAAAGGTTTCTTACTGAATGCTAAAAATATTAATATTTACTTATAGACATCTATAAATTGTTGCTCAAATAGTCTGCGAGTCTGATAGATGTTTTTTAATTAAATTTAAAAATTTATTTTTAAGGTTTTATAAAAATTTTATGTGTAAAATTATCTGCATTCAAATAAATATTGAAATTTATTAAATGCTTTTTTAAAATCACTTCTTTATTTTGAAAATAAACAATTTTTTGAAAAGGAATGGACAAATGCTTCAAGAAACAACACCCCTATTGTCAGTAAATAGCAATCATTTATATTGCTGCTTACTTGCTCGCGTAAATAGAGCTAACAATACAAGCACCGATAGCAAAATTTATGAATATGCTCGAAATTTATTAAAGATTGGAATCTTAGGAATATCAATCGTTGGAAATTCATCGTTTATCCCACTCAATTATACGTTATCGATTAATGAATATTTGGCAAATGTCTGCGCTGCCTCTAATTTAACTATCATGACAGTATTAATGCTATGGTCAGGAAATTCTATTTTAGATGAGATTTTAACTTACCAATCACCTGAAGAAGTAATAGTCACAACTAAGCAACTTAAAAGCTGGCAAAAAAAGGCTATCAATACAACTCTTTTTGCTCTAGGCCTTATATCTCAGCTTCCATATGTTTATTCAGCAATTAAATACAATTCTGGCTCGTTTGTTATCCCTTTGGCTGCCTCTGTTGGTATCGGCGGAGCCATTTTTCCAATGAGATCTCTTCAGCTATCTGTTGAAGAATTGCTACATCAGAAGGCAGCCGATAAAATCGATCCGACACTTTTTCAAAAACAACAAAACTGTGTAAATTTGATTTTGTCTAAAAGAGATGAATTTATAAGAATGCCCACAACAGATAAAACAACTTTTATAAAAGATTTAGAAGATATACGTGCTGAGGTAGACGGCGAAGCAAAAATTAAGAAATACATTTCAAAAATAAGTTCTCAACCAATCGATATAAATTCAAAAGATAGCTCAACATCAATGTCTAATACTATAATGCTGAGCATCATTCTTACTTTCTTTTATGAAGTCGGGTTTGGATTATCTACCTGGAGACAAACTCAAGAAGAGATCGTGCCCAATGATTTACTTGCAGGAATTCTTGCTTTATTGTCGGTTGCTTCAACCTCACATATCATGTTAAAATCGATGGTAGAGTCAACTGAACATCTATTGCACTATGAAAATGACAAAGCTAAAAATATAACCATGCAATTATATGATAGAAAAATATTGGTCGCTTCTAAAATAGCCGCTACCGCAACCAATCTCTTAGCTTTGCTTGTCACATATGTTATGTTTGAAGATCTTTTTCAAAATAAATGGGAACAAGGCTTTATGGAAATTGTCATGTGCTTTTCAACATTTTTGCTTTATCAAAAATCAACTTTTGATACTTTAGAAGCAGCTTTGGTTGATTTTAAAGGATTATTTGGAAATGCAGATCAAAAAAAATCCATAATAATGATTAACGAATTTGAAAATTTCGCTAATTTTTTACAAAGCATAAACCCTAATTATGTTAATGAGTTATTATCTAAATTCACTATTAAAGAAGCTTAGAGCAAATATATTTTTGATTTTTGCTGATACTTATAGCCTGAGTAACCAGAAATTACTTAAACTTAAGTAATTTCTGGATCGATGCCAGCTATATCAAATTTGCTTTTAAGCCAACTATCGCACTTTGTCCAATAACTATTTTTGTTGTCTATCTCACAGATAAAATCTTTGAGCAAATTGGTAGCCTTTTCAGCTGTAATCAACCAGAGTGATAGTTTTTTGAATTCAGGAGCTGGATCTGGGCTTTGGCAAAGGCCACCTTCCAGCGAGGGGAAGTGCACTGTGAATATAAAACTCTCATTCTCTTTTATATTTTTCTGTTCCGCTGCGCCAGACGTTTGATAATCAATTGCACCATTATTAAGCCCTTCAATGAAAAAGATCGCTTGATCGCAAGTTTGACCACATTTATTCATTTTCACTTGACAGGTTACTGCCCAATTAAATTTGCTAACCACTACATTTTCATCTAATTTGCTTGGTACACTAAGCGGCTCTACCTCTATAAAAAAAGGAACACTATTTCTCTTAATTTCTGTAAGCGTTAGTTGTGCTTTTCTGGTAACTTCCGAACTAGTTTTAAAGATTTTGCACTTTTTTTGAAGCCATGGATTAATTGCACAAGGGTCAATGATACGATTGAACAGCAACATTAGCGCACAGCCAGTCAACGATGTATTAAAATTCATACTTATTACTCCTACGGCAACCATACCAAAGCTCCCTAAGATGGCCCCACAAGAAAAAAGATTGCTTTTTAAGCGCGCCGCTGTGTAATTTTTATTGTCACTTTCATTTAGCGTTTGTTGAACTCCAAGATCGCTTGTCAATTCTTTAATATATGTAGCATTATCAAAAATACCGCTTATTTTAAAGTTATTAATTAAAAATTTAATTTCAGTGCTATTATTAAAAGCATTTTCTCTTATTTGTTTAATTAAAGCAATCACATGTCTATCACAAGTTGCTGCCGGAACAATCGATTTGACAAAAGATATAATTATTGGAGTACTTTTTCCATCGTCAATACTCCATGCCAATACAGCATCCTCTCTAATTAAACTCACTTTTCTATCTCCATAACTCCACGTATGGTAACAATAACCAACAGGTACCTTTGTTAAATTATCAATCATAAAATTCTCCCAGTTTTACAATAGATTATAAAATAATTTATTTTAAGAAATTAAGACATAAATGAATTATATTATTTAGTCTAAATATTGAAAATCGCTATTTTGACAAAAATAATCGAGCATTTTTGGAAATTTTAAGGCCAAAGCCAGCTGCACATTTCCAAAAAATTCAAGAAGACCTAAAGGTGAGCTATTAGACCTGGTAGACCTGCAAAGTTAAGAGAAGGGCGCTAATTAATGCGACTAAACAAACTATAAGTTTTTGCAAATTTATCAAAAACCCAAAACTCAAGCTTTAAAAGCACTCTTCAAATTATGCTTAAGGTGAGTAAATTATCTTTTAATAATCATTCCCATCTGCTAAGGTTAATTCTAAAATGGTGGGGATGATGATGATATGAAGAAAATTGCTTATTTGGGTATGGGAGCCTGGGGTTATTGCCTTGCTATGCTACTTGCCGCAAAGAACTATCAGGTGACATGCTGGACTACCAAAGCTGATTTGGCAGAGCAATTAAATAATACGGGCACTCACCCCCTCTTTCCTGGCCATCGCGCTCACCCGCACATGCATTTTACTACTAACCTAGAAGAGGCGCTAAGAGGTGCCGATCTAATAGTTGAGTCTGTCACGTGTATGGGTATACGGCCGGTTTTTGAACAATTACAAGCTTTGCGTATTCCTAAAATTCCGATTGTCATAACATCAAAAGGAATTGAACAGGGCTCTGGTGAAATTATTCCAACAGTAATTTTAGATGTATTAGGAGCAGAGTTCGGGCCACTAATTGGCTGCCTGAGCGGCCCCAGCTTTGCCGCTGATGTGATTGGAAACTTACCCACATCTGTGGTAGTGTCTGGTTATAACTCTGATATTATTCAAAAGATCCGTTCGGTTTTTTTAACACCAAATTTTCGCATTTATCCAAATATGGACGTTTTAGGAGTGGCATTTGGTGGCGCCCTAAAAAACATAGTGGCCATCGCCTGCGCTATATCAGATGGATTAGCACTGGGCAGTAGTTCAAAAGCAGCATTGATGACGCGTGGATTGCATGAAATACGCAAATTAGCAGTAGCTTGTGGAGCACAAGCCGCTACCATCAATGGCTTATCAGGTATGGGTGATTTATGTGTTACCTGCAGTTCACCATTGAGTCGTAATTTTCGTTTTGGCACTCTGCTTGCGCAAGGTTTAGCCGCGCAGGAGGCCCAGAAATTGATCGGTATGGTGGTAGAAGGGGTCTATTCATGCGTTTCGGCAGTAGAATTGAGCAAGAAATATAGTGTTGATATGCCCATTGCCGATGCAGTATACCAGATTATATATCACAATATGCGCCCTATCGATGCTGTCCAAACTTTAATGCGTCGCACCATTAAGGAAGAACATTTATGACAAAAATTGTCTCAGCTACAGAGATGGCCGCTATTGAAAAAGAAGCTTATAAGCTTGGCTGTTGCGAAGTAAATTTTATGGAAAATGCTGGTCATGGCATTGCAGTGGCTGCAGTTAATTTTATCACAAGCCATAATTTAGCACGCACAGTATGGCTTTTATGTGGCAAAGGAAATAATGGAGGCGATGCTTTTGTGGCTGGTCGGCATTTATTGGCAAAAGATTGTCAGGTACGCGCCATCCTAATTGAAGAAATCAAGCTTTGTTCGCCTCTTTGTCAGCGCAATGCACAGCTATTTTTAGAGAATGGTGGCAAAATACAATCTGTCGCTGATTTTGAAAATAGTGAAGGGATAATCATCGATGGTCTATTTGGTACCGGTTTTCATGGGGAGTTAAATCCATCCTATGCACAATTAGTTTCAATGGCCAACAAGAGTGGTTTGCCCATTTTAGCTATCGATATTGCATCAGGTTTAAATGGGACAAGTGGCGAGCAATCCTCAGTATGTATTCAAGCCACGGAAACTTTATTTTTGGAGCTTCCCAAATTAGGTTGCTTTTTGCAAAATGGCTGGAACGTTACCGGACAACTACGCCAAGTAAAATTTGGCTTGCCAGAAACATTGATAACGCATAGCAAGATGCAGATCGAACTTATTGACACTCACCTGGCAGCCTCATATTTACCTCCCATGGTACGCAATCGTCATAAATATCAAGCCGGCATGGTAACAGGTTGGGCCGGCTCACCACAAATGCCTGGCGCGGCCCTTTTAGCTGCACTTGCTGCTTTTCGCTCTGGCAGTGGCCTTGTTAAATTGCTTCACCCACAAGGGATGGAAGCGCAATTAGCAGCTAGCCCCTACGAATTAATAAAAGTATCATATCAAAGTGATGCGCTAGAAACACTCACTACTTGTCTAAATAAAGCGGCCGCTACTTTTATTGGGCCAGGCTTGAGCAAAACAAATGAGTTGTCTAATATGCTGCAACAAATAATGCCACAATTGGAAAAACCGTGTGTGATCGATGCCGATGCCCTGGCCATTTTTTCCAAGCAGCCCTTCCATTTGCCAGCGCAAACCATTTTCACCCCACACCATGGTGAGATGCAAAACTTGTTGCAAACAAATACATTTTCTTTAGATGCATATATGTTGCAAACCTGCCAAGAATATGCACAAGCGCAAAAAATTGTGCTTATATTAAAAGGTGCCCCCACTTTTATTTTTGCAGCCGATAAACCTATTTTGGTAAGCTCCCGTGGTGATCCAGGCATGGCCACAGCTGGTTGTGGAGACGTATTAACGGGCGTATTAGCAGCTTTATTGGCACAGAAATTAAATGCGCATAAGGCTGCTACTACGGGAGTGTATTTGCATGGCTTAGCTGGTGAATATGCCGCCCTTGAGCGCGGAACATCATATGGTTTAATGGCCAGTGATGTTATCCAGCATTTGGCGGCGGCTTTTTCCTACTTACAAACAGAATTTATTTTAACCAACACATTCAATTGTCTTTAAAAAGATCCGTTTTTAGTTTTTAGAATTGAATATTATCTAATATACTTTGCGTCAAAATAATCGTTTGCTCACGATTTTTCAATTGTAGGGCAAACATTTTATCCGCTATTATAGACACTAACGCTGGAACAGCGCTCATGGTGGCATTTTTTTCATTCAATGCTACGCAAAGTTTATTAAATGACAAATTTTGTGCTTTTGCAATATTTTGTGTTAGTTTTTTAAATTGAGCTTCAAATTGATTCATCAATGTTTGCTTAGAAGGCGTTCTAATATGGAAAACTCTATCCATACGACCTGGACGCACTAATGCCTCATCTAAACTTTCAAAATCGTTAGTAGCCGCAACAACTAAGATATTTTTTTGCCCGGCGTTATTTAGTAGCCGCAAAAAGGTACCTAAATCCTCTTTCCGAGCGCTATCCTGGGCTTGATTACCCAATCCATCTCTTTTTGGCAAAATAGTATCAATCTCGTCGATAAAAATAATGGAAGGTGCGTTGTTTTGTAAAGCAGCCTCTGCAGCATCCTTAAATAATTTAGCCACCCCTTGTGCCGTTTGATGTAGATAAGCACTACCATCTTCGGCAACATACCTTTTAAAAAAAACTGGCTTTCCTATTCTACCCTGAATCTCAGCGACAAATTTTTCTATTATAAATGTTTTTCCGCAACCAGGACTTCCATGTAACAAAATACCATTGGGCAAGCAAACACCAAGTTTTTTTACAAGTTCTTGATTCTCAGGCATATATTGCTCTACAATCAACTTAAAAGATTCTTTAATATCGTCTAAGCCGATCACATCATCTAAATTACCGCGCAATAGCTCGCTTGTTTTCGATACTACACTAGCATCCTCTTCGTTTTTATAAAAACTAGTTTTTATTTCATCTAAATAAGTGTGAACGTTATACAAAATAGAAGGATCAATATTGGCTAATAGCACTCCGGAGAATGTAAATAAAATGTTAACGGCAATCTCACAAATAAGATAAACAGTTCTGCCAAAACTCGGAAAAAGATCGGCCAATTCTTTAAAATCGTCTGAAACGGGTGGATAAGAAGCTTCCGCAAACAGTGAAAAAGAGAGATTTAAAAGAGATAATGAACCTTTAAAAATCACCTCTGAAGTATCACTAACAGCTGATTTTAACTCAAAATATGGAATGACTAACGTGGCAATACGGGCAGTGATACAATTGCCGGCATTATAATTATCGTGAATGTATTTTGCACATTCGCTGGCAGAGGACAATGGTGTTAACGACATAAAAATTACCTCAAAATTTTCTAAAATTTATTTATTATTATTTTTATAAACACGATATGATTTGAAATAGTAGCAAACAATTTATTTGTTTGTCAAAACAATTGATGTATTATAAATAATATTAGAGTGTAATTAATATTTAATTAATTTTTGATTAAAATTGTGACACATAAGAGACATAATCTCAGCGCACCAATTGCCGCTCAATCAAACAGAGCTCTCCCAACGCTAAGATCCCTAAAACCACAAAGCACCCGTAGATTGATGCTGGTATGTGCAAATGAAAAATAGCCGCAATTAACACACAAAATTGCAAAGTTGTAGTTACTTTACCACACCAAATAGAACGAAACTTAAAGCTAGACCAGGCCCCGCGCACTAATAAATAAAAACCAAATAATAATATAGCAAAATCACGCGAAAGCAACGCTAACATCTCCCAAAGCACCATTTTATGTTCATAAACTAAAATAGTAACAGCAAAACAAACAAAAAATTTATCCATTAGTGGATCTAAAACAACCCCTAATGAGCTGGTTTTATGATAGCGCCGAGCCAAATAACCATCCAAACAATCTGTCGCCATGGCAAGCACTATAGCCAATAAGCGATAATATATATTATCAATTAGGAAAAGCAATGCCAGCGGTCCACGAATAAACGAAAGTAGATTGGAAAAAGTGAAAAACATGGAAATAACAAAAAAAGAGATTGAAAAACTAATTTAGGACTCAACTGAGTCGCTAATTGTATTTTAAATTTTCATCAATTATTTTAACGCGCACGCATTTTAATCACCACATATTTATCTTAGTGTTTATTTTTAGCACAGCGTCCAGACCAAAAATAATATAAAATGATAGTCGAAACTATACTAATAATCACCAACAACCATTCTTTATATAGATGCACATAGTGTGCAATATTATCAAAATTTTTGCCAAAATGATAACCCAGCATAAAAAAAGAAAAAGTAGAAATAAGAGCAGCACAAAAATCACGCAACAAAAAAAGAGGGTAGGCCATTTTAGAGAGTCCCGCTGAAGTGAATAAAGCAAAGCGGACACCGCCAGGGAAAAAGCGACCAACTATAAAAGTAAAAACGCCATATTTAGCATAATAACGGCGCAATAGTTGCATCCTTTTTGGTGTTAAGACATCTCGAAAGAATTTAAAATTAAATAATTTTGGGCCAAGTATGCGACCTATCCAATAACTTTCAGAATCGGCAATAAATACAGCTGCAAATAACCACAAATATAAACGGATGGCATGGTCAGGAATGCAGGTACTGGCAATAAGCCCACCACCGATTATAAGAATATCTTCACTAATCGGTATATTTAAACCAGATAATATGAGCAGCCCAAAAATAAAATAATGGGCATACTCAGCATGTTGGCAAATATAGGTTAGCAGCTCTTCCACATTAACCATGCAGCAATGGTATATCTTTGCCCTCGTCCCACCCTTTTTTCAGCTCACGCATGCGCTTGTTGCTAATACCACCTAAAAATTCGATAGTCTTTAAAAAGCGTGCCCTTAGGCGATCTTTGCCAAGCAGATCGACAGAATCAAATAAAGGAGGCCCTTGTGTTTTTCCCATAATACTTGCAAAAAGTAGCGGCATTAGTTGTTTTTTATGATGCATGCCACATTTTTGCGCAACATTGAGCGAAGCTTCATAGAGCGCTGTACCACCCCAATTCTCCAACTCATCTAAACGCCAAATAATGGCTTGCAACAAACAACTGGCACTTTCATTGTTAAGTTCTTTGATCTCAAAAAGGGACGAACTGTAACGAATATGGTTGATAAAAAGAAAATCAAACAAATCCATAAAATCGCCAAAAGTTTTAATGCGCGGGTGGCATAAAGGCATTAGCTTTTCCATGAAAGCATCATTAAAGCTCCATTCTTTAATGCGCGTCCAAAGCATATTGGCCGGAATGTTTTTAATTAAATATTGTTGATTAATCCAATCCAATTTTTGTACATCAAACACCGCTCCTGAAACACCAATGCGTTTATAATCAAACTCTTTGATTAGCTCATCTATGCTATAAATCTCTCTATCTTGCGGCATACTGTAGCCCATTAAACTTAAAAAATTTAAAAAAGCTTGTGGTAAGTAACCGCTGTCGCGATAAAAAAAGATCGAAGTCGGGTTTCTCCGTTTAGAGAGTTTTTTACCATCACGCCCTAATAACAATGGCATATGCATAAAAATAGGTTGCTCCCAACCAAAAGATTCGTAGAGTAAAACATGTTTAGGGGTCGAGCTCATCCACTCATCGCCACGAATAACATGGGTAATTTTCATCAAATGATCATCGACGACATTTGCTAAGTGATAGGTGGGAAAGCCATCTGATTTCAATAATACCTGATCATCAATATCGGCCCAGGGGAAGGTTATTCTACCTTTAATAGCATCATCGTAAACACATTCACCTTCTGTGGGGACTTTAAGACGCACAACATATGGCATGCCAAGTTTTTTGCGCTCCTCTACAGCATGCGCAGTTAAATGACGACATCTCCCATCATAACCTTGCTTACCAGTTTTAGATGCGCTTTCGCGCATCTGGTCAAGTTCGTGGGCAGTACAAAAGCACTCATATGCTTTTTCCTTATGCACCAACATATCGGCATATTCTTTATAAATGTGAAAGCGCTCTGATTGGCGATACGGCCCGT
The DNA here is from genome assembly GCA_013285965.1 of Chlamydiota bacterium. Taxonomy (GTDB): domain Bacteria; phylum Chlamydiota; class Chlamydiia; order Chlamydiales; family Parachlamydiaceae; genus JABDGQ01. The sequence continues at coordinate 113,441 of JABDGQ010000002.1, read as the reverse complement.
AGGGTCCGCCAATATCAGGACCCTCATCCCACTGAATATTGCACCAATGCAAAGCCTCATAAATATTGTTTTCATATTCGCTGCGGCTACGAGTTTGATCGGTGTCCTCAATGCGTAAAATAAACTTACCCTGATAGTGGCGTGCAAATACTAAATTAAACAGTGCCATATAAGCCGTACCAACATGTGGATCACCAGTTGGAGATGGTGCAATGCGAACGCGAACTGACATAACTTTTCATTCCTAAGAGTTTTAAAATCTGGATTTACTAACCTGAATTTTGGGTCGATACATACATTCTCTCATAGAGCTCTTTGCCAAGTCAACGACTATTCATGCTCTATCTGCGTGGACTCTAGTGTCAATTCAATTCCGCCCGTGTATGGTATTAGTAAATTGTATAACCAAAACACCACCACATAACCAACATAAAAAAGCAGCCAGATTATGAAAGGAGAGAGCACTAGCATGCTCAGCGCGCTAATAATATGACCCTGGAATAAAAATCCTAATGCCGCTGGTAAAACGAAAAACAACACCGTTAAAATGGCATGCGCGGCGGCGATGATTTTACTAGTTTGATGAATAGAAATATGTGTGATCTGCTTTTTCATATGCTTACCTATTTTTTGTTTAAATAAATACCAGCATCCATTCATAAAAATAGATACTGGTATTTATAATATGGACCAATTATTTCAAGTCAATGGGTGGTATTCAAACGTTTTTCCAATACCTCAAGAAATGAGGGGTGTATGATTTTAAGTAATTTACAGTCTGGATCAAGCTGTTGCTGTTGGCGACATCTTTCAATGATATGCCGACCATCAGCAGCAAAATCAGCTTGCGATGCTGGAATAAAGCGAATGCCACGTACCTCGTAATTAGGATAGTAATTATCATAAATGTAGACAAATAAATGAGTTAAAAAATGTACATCCGCATCAAGTTCCTCTTGATAATCCTCGTTAATCAATTGCTTAATAAAAAGATTGAGTTTGTGCAGAATATTTGTTTCTGACCAAAAGAATAGTAATAATTCATCAGGGTGAATCCAACGGAAATCTGGCGGTGTGTAGGCATCTTCATGAATCGGTACAATTAAATGATGTTTGGCTAAGCTGGTGCAAACAGAATAAATGAAAACTTTAATTCCTAACAAAATGTGCGAAATTTCAAAATTAGGATTAAATCTAAATATGGGATCAATAAAGGTATCGCCACAAGTTAATTTTTGCTTGACCGCATAGAAATCATCGACCCATTTCCAAAAAAGTTCTAACTGTTTATCATATTTTAATTGCAGTAGTTGGCGCAATTTATATTTAAAGTCAGATGCTGCCTGCTTTTCATTAATATTAAACAAGGTTTCAAAGGCTGAGGCTAAAAATATAAAATCTTCTGGTTTAAAAATTTGATCAGAAAAATGCAAGCCTTGGACAAAAAGATTCGTGAAACGTTGGAAAAAACGATCAACTACATAGCGAATGGCCCTAACAAGCCGTTTATAATATTGTACTTGTGCTGTTTGTTCGACTAATAGATAAGAAGAATGTAGTGCCTCTCCTAATGCATTGCATAGCTCCTGATCAATTAAATGAATGCATATGGTTTGTTCCCGATCGACCTCATTAATGTGTAAGCTATGCCATTGCGTTTTATCTTCAATAAAATCTACAGAAGCTGGAATTAACTTGCGAAAAGAGTGAAAAGAAGGTACTTCATTTCCATAATAAAGATTGCGAAAACTACATGCAAAATAGAGAAGATAAAGGGCATCAATCAGGACGAATTCACGCGATTGCACTGGGATACTCTTGTCAATAGAAATACAGGTGGTTTGTTGCAAATTAAGAGTACCAGTTGCAATACTAGAATCAGTGCCATTAGCGCGGATTTCTCTAATCGCCTCCATGTATTCTTTAAAAGTGGCATTTTCGCGCTCATTTAAAAATTCATGTGATTTAGAAGCGGGCCAAAATAAAACTGGCCCTAACTGAACACGTGCTTGATCCGCTAATTCTACAAAAGGCAAACAAGCATGTAATTGAAAATGATCAAAGTTTATCTCAGTCTGGTTCATGTTGGTAGAGTGTTCCATAAATGACCTCCCATTTAATCAGTGCACTTGATGCAAATATCATGCCATTTATTAAAAAAATGTTTTAATTTAGAACTTATGCTATTAAACGATAACAAAAAATCAGCAACGGCCTTCGGGACAGAAGTTTATATAGCTATTTTAGCGGCTATTTGCATTGTTATATATTTAATATTTAACTATTTAATCACTAATTTTCAAAATTTTGCCACCTTACCACTCTATGTAACTTTGCTTATCGGTGGAACGATTATTATTTTTGATCTATCACGCAAATTATTAGTCAGGGAATTTGGGGCCGATTTGCTGGCAGGATTGTCCATTATCACTGCAATCATTCTGGGAGAATATTTAGCCGGCTGTCTGGTTATTTTAATGCTTTCAAGTGGAGCCAGTTTAGAAAGTTATGCTATTGGTAGTGCTTCGCGGATGCTGGCAGCCCTTGCCAAACGGGCGCCCACTATTGCGCATCGCAAAAATAGCCAAATTCAGAACGAAAATATTTTGGATATCGCAGTGGAGACAATTGCTATTGGTGATATAATTTTAGTTTTCCCACACGAAATCTGCCCAATTGATGGTGAGGTAATTGAAGGGCATGGTGTAATGGATGAGTCATATTTGACTGGCGAACCATTTCTAATCTCCAAAGCCCCTGGCTCAAATGTACTTTCAGGTGCAATTAATGGCGATGCCTTATTGACGATTAAAGCAACTAAATTGGCACAACACTCACGTTATGCCAAAATTATGCAAGTTGTTTCTGAATCCGCTCAAAAACGCCCTTCTATGCGCCGTTTAGCTGATCAGTTAGGGATGTGGTACACCCCCTTTGCTATTATGATTGCGCTGTTGGCCTGGCTCTGCAGTGCTCAGGCCATCCGTTTTTTAGCTGTCCTTGTAATTGCTACCCCCTGTCCTCTTTTAATAGCCATACCTGTAGCTATCATTGGCTCCATTTCACTATGTGCACGGCGCGGCATTTTGATTAAAGACCCCATCGTCCTTGAACAAATTGACCAATGCCAAACCATGATTTTTGATAAAACGGGCACCCTCACTTATGGCAAACCAATACTCACTGAACAAACTGTTTATCATCAACATTCCGCGCAAGAAATTCTAAGGCTGGTGGCAAGTATAGAAAGATATTCAAAACACCCCTTGGCTAGTGCTATTCTAGAAAAGGCGATGGCTGAAAAAATCGATTTGCTGCAAGCTAAAAAAATACATGAAACAAAAGGGATAGGCTTACAAGGGACAGTTAGTGGATATGAAATCCTTATCACCAGTCGCAAACATTTAGCTAAATTTGATTTAAAATGGACAAAGCAAGATTTATCGCAAGGGACCGGCTTAGAATGTTTTATCGTCATTGACCAGCAATTAGCCGCACATTATCGCTTTCGCGATGAACCTCGTCGCGATAGTGAACAGTTCATACACCATTTACTTCCACAACATGGAATAAAAAAAATTATGATCGTTTCTGGCGATCGCCCAGAAGAAGTTTACTATCTAGCCAATTTTGTCGGTATAAAAGAAGTTTATGCTAGCAAGAGTCCGGAAGAAAAAGTAGAGATTGTCTCTGAGGAAACACAAAAAGCTAAAACAGCTTATTTAGGTGATGGAATTAACGATGCGCCAGCTTTGCTTTGTGCCACTGTTGGTATTGCTTTTGGTAGACATAGCGATATTACAGCTGAAGCTGCTGGTGCTGTGATCATGGAAAGCTCATTACAAAAAGTAGATGAATTTTTGCATATTAGTCAACGAATGCGGCGCATTGCACTGCAAAGTGCTATTGGTGGCATGACTCTTTCATTGATTGGAATGCTAATCGCAGCCTTTGGGTATTTACCACCTGTTGCTGGCGCTATTTGCCAAGAAATAATTGATGTATTAGCTATTTTGAATGCTTTGCGAACCATATGGCAACCAGCGATTATTAGTGATATACCACATTAGACAGTGTGAGCTTGACTGAATTAAATTAAATATTTACATTCAATTTGTATCATAATCCCCAAACCAAGGGAGCCTGTTTCATGAAATATTTAAAAAATTTGCTTACTGCCGGAATGCTCTTAACAAACATAACAATTTTTGCCGATAATCCTGAACCATATCTATCGGTACGCAATCTCCTTCCTACACCCTACTATGTAGAAGATGGCTATGCTTTATTAAACCTCATCACTACTCAAGATGCTGCTACAGTAGTTGATGTCGGATCGGCTGATGGTGGATTTGCACGATATATTGCCCAACAAGCCTCAAGCTTACCTTCTTTGAACAAAATTTATTCTATCAGCGACTGGAGTGCAGACCAATCAAATAAACATCCATTTCAAAATTTTTTATCCAATGTTGTCCAAGAAAACACTAGTAGTCTAATTGTTCCAATTCGCATGAGTCCACTTGAGGCAGCCTCAGCATTAAATATCAAAGCAGATTTTATCTATGTAAATAGCTCTCAAGATGTTTATAAAGATATTTTAGCGTGGTACCCACACTTAAATAATGCAGGTACGATTGCTGGAAACAATTGGAATGATAGTAGTGTTGAAATGGGTGTGACTAAAGCAGCACAAGATCTTGATTTAAATCTACAACTAACTAACAACGTTTGGTATTTTACTAAATAAACCAGTTCATTCAAATACTCGTTTTGACAAGCGATACACTGTTGATAAAAAGCAGTGTATCGTGTTTTAGGAGCGCAAGCAAGTACGTCATGAAGTGTTTATTTTTATTAGTGCTCATTTTTTGCCATTTTTGCGCACCTTGCACAAGTGTTGAAACTCATTTTAATTTTGGAAAAGTTAAGCTTGAAAATAGTGGCGCACCATCAGCACAACCCTCTTTTTTGCAAGGCTTAGCCGCTTTGCATTCTTTTGAATATAAAGAAGCCATCATTGATTTTAAAAAAGCCCAAGAAATTGATCCTACTTTTGCTTTGGCATATTGGGGAGAGGCTATGGCCTATAACCAAGCTTTTTGGCGGCAGCAAGATTTGGAAGCGGCCCGAGCTGCCTTAAATAAGCTTGATCCAATTGCCAAAGAACGCATAAACAAAGCAAAATATCCTTTGGAAAAAGATTTACTCCATAGCTTAGATTTTTTGTATGGACAAGGTGGCAAAATAGAGCGCGATGATGCCTATTCTAATTATATGGCTAAACTTTATACTAAATACCCAAATAATCTTGAAATAATAAGTCTGTACGCTCTCTCAATACTAGGGACAGTGCTCCCTTATGAACAAAATTTACACAAAAATATCATGGCTGCAGGAGTATTAGACACAGCACTGGGGTTTAATCCTTCGCAAGAGATGTTGAAGCACCCTGGCATATTACATTATTATATTCATGCGTTAGATAATCCTTTACATGCCATTTTAGCACTTAAAAGTGCCCGTTTATATGCAAATGTGGCCCCAGATTCAGAGCACGCTTTACACATGCCCTCGCATATCTACTTACAATTAGGCTTATGGGATGATGTAAGAACCTCCAATCAACTCTCCTACGATGCTTCAGTGCGCTGGGTAGACCAAAGAAGTAACGATATCAATGACCGTGGCTTTCATGCCTTATATTGGCTGCTCTACGCCAATTTACAACTAGGCCGGTACACAGAAGCACGCCAAAATGTTGCCCATATAGCCGAGCTTTATAAAAATCACCCCATTTGTCAGCTAGGTGGTTATTGGGCTTTGATGGTGGCAAGATACATGGTAGCTACTGGTGATTGTATAGTCCCATTTTCCATGCCACTCTTGCAAAATATATTGCGCTGTCCCGTTAGCGATGAGCCGCAAACCTATAGTTTTATTTATGCCCAAGGCTATTGCGCCATGCGCAATAAAGACTATGTCAACGGTTCTGCCGTAATAGACTTTTTAGAAATGTTAAGGACTAATTTAAAAAGAGAGTTGCCCTATGTTGATAACTTAGTAGATAAAGACAATGAATTTCGCATTAATATCCTCAGCATCTCCATTCAAGAGCTACTAGCCATTGAAGAACAAAGTCATGGTAATGCGACCGCAGCCCTGGCGCATGCCCAATTAGCTGCTGAAATAGAGTCAAAGACTTTCTTGCCACACAATGGTATTCCCGTACCAGTGCAATCCGCATTTGAGTTATATGGCTTTCTTTTATTGCAAGATAAACAATGGGAACAAGCGGTCCGTAGTTTTAAAAAACAGTTAGAGCGCTTACCTAATCAAGCCAAAGCATACCTTGGATTGGCGTTAGCCATGGAAGGATTGTCAAACGCAGTAGCCGCTAAAGAATATGCTTTAACAGCTCTAAAAATATGGTCTGGTAGCGACCAAACTTTTTGGGAATTAAACCAGGCACGTCGTATAGCACAAAACTAGTAGACTTCTTTCGAAAAAAGCCCATTTCAAAAGAAGTCTACTCATCATTGGCTCATTTTACTAGACGCTCTAGCGGACGACCACTTTCTTTATAAATATAATCGTAATTTTCTTTAGGATGGCGCTTTAAAATACCCATATCCCAGAGCATCAAACGGACACCTTCGCGAGTTAAAGTAGGAACAGTTTTGCCGCTACCCTTAATATCAACATTTCCACCTAGTTCTATGTTTTCAAAATAGTGAGCCTGAAAATCAACGGCGGGATCTAAATTCTCATCTTCAGAATCGGGCAAATTAGTGACAAAGTTGTTCATCCATGTTTGCACACTTTCCCACTGAATTTTTCGCCGTTCTTCAAATTTGCGACTCTTCTCATCGAATACTAACTGCGGATAAATAGCGTCGTAAATGCACGAAACTAAGCTTTCAGGTTTATCAAAATGTTGCTGGAAAGCTGGATAAATAATATAGGGCAAAAGTGTAAGCTGACCTGAAGCCGGATGAGAGATAGCTGCCGATGTTCCAATTAACCATCCGCGCCCAAAAATATTTAATAATTCACTTGTCGGTGTACTCTGGTCAGGAAAACTAATTCCCCCAGAGACATATTCATTTAAACCAAAATACATTTGAAACAATGAACCCCATAAACTATAAGGATGTAATTGAGCACGCACCTCTCCCTCATAAGTACGCACAATTGATCTAAAAGCATCGTGAAAGGAGTTTAATACGTGTGTTCCATTAGCTCCACCCGTAATATCCAACAACGTTTTTATATTAGCAGAAAGTTCAGGGTTATTAATATCATTTGCGTTTTTAATTCCTGCTATGATACTAGTCATTATTCCTTGCAGAAGAGCCCCTCGCATCTTGGCTAATTCATTATGCACGGCCCAACCTAAATCTTTGGTATTGGGGTTTAAAAGGAATTGCACCTCGCTAGTCCATCGTTCTGCACATTGTTTACCAATGCGCTGAAAATCTATTAACTTCGTTTTTAGATTATCTTCATCCTTATCGTGCAACATAGAGTGGGCTAATGCTTTGATAACTAACTGAAAAAGACCAACATCTGGTGGCAATACATCAGCCACTCTACCAGTGGTGGCAGCGATTTTGATCATCTCATATCCACTCATATAGGCTACATCGCCCCCTTCACTTGGAGCGGATTGTGCCTCTTCCCAAGCTTGCGCCCATGTTTGCCACTTGTCTGTCACTGTATCTTTTCGCCATTCCCGACTATCGGTTTTAAGCTTCTCAATGGCAGCATCTAAATCATTAAATATTTGGTTGACATCAATATCATTAATTTGTGAAAGATAATCAGGTGGTAAAACCTCGTTAACACGATCAGCATGTACATAAGTTGGTATAATAGAAAAACGTTCAGCACCAAGTCCACTATCAGTAAGCCATTTACGTTGCTTAACGATTAGCTCTTGGTAAGATTGCGTGAGACGTTCGTAGCAATGCAAACCAAGCAACGGATTGAGAATCTTTGCAGGTAAAATACTTTTAGCAAGCCATGATGTAGATAATATACTGTACACTTGTGACAATCCAGAGAGGATACTACCGATTCTAAACACAAAGAACGTCGATTGTGTAAAACCATAAATGATGCGTGCCATATTAACCACCGGCTGTAAATAGTGATCTACAAGTGCAGGTAATTGTGCATTTCTCTTTAAAGTCACAAGCCCCATGCCAACAAAACCTGACACACCCTCAATGGGATGACCTAGAGCACAAAGAGCAGCGTAAGAAACTAAAGAAGCGACATTAATGAGTCTATCTGAATTTTGAAAACCTTGCACTATTAGACGACTAAGATCCTTAACTTTATCAAACCACCATATATAATCAGCTAAATCATGCTTAGTCCAACCTCGAAAGCTAATTCCTTCAGGAGATCTTTTTATTTCATTACAAAGACCTTCCATTTGGGATACTATGATTTGACTAACAAGCGAAAAAGTTCCCGCTAAAGCGACGATTGCTCCGGCGGTAGAAATCCACGCTGGTGCAATGGGTGAGAGTTGCTGACAGAGTATAACAATACGTTCGGCTGCAATAAAGCTAATGCCATAGGTCTGCTGTCCATCTAATTGCAGCGCATACTGCGTATTAGAAAGGCTGTAAAGAGAGCAATTTTGAACAATGCTATTGAAGCTGACAATTAAATTTTCAGAAGATATACCAACATACGATGACATAAATTAAACCTATTATTAGATAATATTATAAGTAAATACCAGAATTATAATTTAAGAACACATAAAATGCAATATATTTATTTAGAGGATAAGCAAAAATGTTAATGGTTGAGAACTAATAGTACGAGTAGTAAATTTCTCAGCGAAAAAATTAATCGTGAAAGGGCTAACAGGGGCAGCTATTACAGTTTTGAAAAAAGTCTAACGAAAAAACAAGCCAATGATTTTAAAAATCATAGGCTTGTTTATTAGACTGATTAATTCAGTGATTTTATTAACGTGCTTGCGGGCGACCATTTGTAATATATAAGTACTCTAACGATTGATCTTTGGGGTGGCGCTTTAAAATACCCATATCCCAGAGCATCAAACGGACACCTTCGAGAGTTAAAGTAGGAACAATTTTGCCGCTACCCTTAATCTCAACATTTCCACCTAGTTCTATGTCTTCAAAATAGTGATCATGAAAATCAACGGCAGGATCTAAATTCTCATCTTCAGAAGCGGACAAATTAGTGACAAAGTTGTTCATCCATGTTTGCACACTTTCCCACTGAATTTTTCGCCGTTCTTCAAATTTGCCACTCTTCTCATCGAATACTAACTGCGGATAAATAGCATCGTAAATATGCTCTACCAATCTTTCAGGTTCATCAAAGTGAGCTTGTAAAGCTGGATAAATAGCAAAAGGCAATATAGATAATTGCGCAGAAGCGGGGTGTGATGAGGCTGCCTGCATTCCAATAATAGTGGCATAAAAATACGATAGTATATATCCACCTGGATCTTTTTCTGGATCCTTAAGAAAATCAATAGCCTTTGGAATATACTCATTAAGCGCAAAAAATCTTTGAAACAATGAACCCAATAAATTGTAAGGGTGTAATTGTGCATTGACCTCACCTTCATAGGTGCGAAAAATTGGTCTAAAAGCATCGTGGAAAGAATTTAAAACATGTGTTCCATTAACACCACCTGTTAAGGCCATCAAGGGCTTTAGCGCACCTAGAAATTTCAATGTTTTATCATCTGGATTACTAAGCTGTGCATCTATGTAATAATCGCCCGTAGTTATCTTTCCTTGACCAAAATCATGTATGACTCCTTGCAAGATAGAACCACGTAACTTGGCCAATTCATTATGCACAGCCCAGCCCAAATCTTTGGTATTGGGACTCAATAAGAATTGCACCTCGCTAGTCCAACGCTCGGCACATTGTTTACCAATGCGCTCAAAATCTATTAGCTTAGCTTTTAAATTTTCTTCATCATGCAGTATTGAGTGTGCCAATGCCTTGATCACTTTTTGAAAAAGACCTACATCAGGTGGTAATACATCAGCCACCTTACCAGAGGTGGCGGCAATTTTGAGCATTTCATAACCACTCTTATAGACAACACCTCCACCTTCACTAGGTGACGTTTGTGCCGTTTCCCAAACTTGCGCCCATGTTTGCCACTGGCATGTCTCTGTATCTTTTCGCCATTCCTGAGTATCGGTTTTAAGCCGTTCAATGGCAGCATCTAAATCATTAAATATTTGATTGATATCAACATCATCCATTTGTGAAAGATAATCAGGTGGTAAAACCTCATTAACACGATCAGCATGTACATAAGTTGGTATAATAGAAAAACGTTCAGCACCAAGTCCACTATCAGCAATCCATTTACGACGTTGCGCAACGATTAGCTCTTGGTAAGATTGCGTGAGACGTTCGTAGCAATGTAAACCATGCAATGGATTGATAATTTTTGCAGGCAAAATGCTCCTACCCAATTCCGATGAGGGCAATAAGCTATAAACACGCTCTAAACCATTAAATACGGCAACAATTCTAAATAAGATGAAGGTAGATTGAGTAAAGCCGTAGATTACTTTAGCCAAATTAACTATCGGTTGTAAATAGCGATCTATAGTAGCAGGTAATTGTGCATGTCTTTTTAAAGTGACAAGTCCCAAACCTATTAAACCTGACACACCCTCAATCGGATGCCCAAGGACACATAAGGCTACATAAGAAACTAAAGAAGCTACATTTATTAGTTTGTCAGAGTTTTGAAAACCTTGCTCCACTATGATTAAGGCATTTTCAACTTTTTCTGCCCACCATAAACCACTAGTTACTTCATTAAAATCATCTGATACGTCATTCCATGCCACATCCCTTAGTTTCGAGTCAGCCTCATTAACTCCACCCTTCAGCTCAAATAACACAAACCTACCAATGGCACAAAAAACACCCCCTAAGCTGACGATTTTGGCAACAGTAGAAATCCATGCTGGGCTAATAGAAGCTACTTGATTACATAATATAGCAATGCGTTCAGACGCAATAAAGCTAATACCATAGGATTGTTGTCCATCTAATTGCAGCGCATAGTGCATATTAGAAAGATTATAAAGAGAACAATTTTGAACGGCGCTATTAAAGCTGGTGGCTAAATTTTCAGAAGAAACACCAAAATAGGATGACATCTATTAAGCTCCTTTTAACAAATAAATGTAATTTCGAAAGAAGTCTAATGCTTTTAGCACCCATCTTATCTATTAGACTATGTTACAAAAATCACTTATTGAAATTGTGCATAGAATTGCTTATTTAAACCAAAATTTACAATTATTACTACGTTATAACTTATAATAAATAAAAAAAACAACAACCAATTATAAAAACTTTTTTTCTATTAAAAAAAAGAAATAGGCTTTGCTAAAAAGATGCATTGCATGCAAAGTTCAGATTAGTAGGCTCAGGTTAATAGGTTTTAAATAGATACTAAAAGCATTCTTCAAACTCTGCGGTAAGGTGAGTCAAAAATAATCAGGCCAATTATCTTCACATTGAAAGGAATTAACATTAAGAGGGCCATTGGCCGCTTGCGAACAGCACGATGTACAAGTTCCTATCGGTTTAGATAATCCTCCTGACAACGTACCAGTTTGATAATCACTTATTTTGCCCACTACCATCACTGGCAAGAATTCACACAGCAAACATAGCAAACGGCGGGCATACAATCGTATGTTAGACTGATCTATTTTCAAAATTACATATTCATTTAAATATTTCCCACCCTCCACGGCCCCACGAAAACATAGACGCGCAAATAGCGCTGTTAAGGCACTGTAATTAGCTTTTTGCAGTATCACATTACCATTATCAATCATAAGGGCAATAGTGGCGCCAGCTAGCCAACCCACAGCAGCATCCTTAGCTAAAGACAGTAAGAATGGGTTGGTAATGGGATTTTCACATAAATTTAATTTATCAAAAATATATTTCAGAGTTTCAAAAGCTAGATGACTAATTGTCACAAATAATCGGGCACGTGCTTGAAAAACTGCATGTTTGCCACAAAAATAATCTGCGCTGAGTAGAACGATAGAGTTTGTGGCCAGTACACAGCTGTAATTAATATAAACGATATTATTATTAAAATTAGTATCGCTTAAATATTCTTTTAAGAGATGCAACGCTAAATTATGAATAGCTATATTTAAATTGCTTAGCATGGCACAGCTCATACTCACTGCCAAATCGCCTGTGATAAAAAGTTGAGCGCCACTCTCCATACAAGTGCGCATCGCTAAATATGGCAGCATTTACTATTCCTATTATTAATCTGAACTTTAAGTTTTTCTAACAATTCAATAAATTCTCAACTGTTTTTATAAAATCTGCTTCATGATAGCAGCAATAGTTTGCATAAGGGCTCTCCTGCGCACTTTCACTTATTTTGCGCTGAATTACAATAGCACCTGCTTTATGAGCAGACTCAACTCCTTTAGGATCATCTTCAATAATTAAGCATCTCTTAGGATCAAGCGGCTGTTTTAAAAAGGTAGCCATTTTGGCAAGAGCACTTAGATAGGGCAAAGGATTGGGCTTGCGTCCTTGATAATCTTCCTTATAAAGGATAAATTGCATGCGTGTTGTAATGTTTTTGGCATCAAGCACCGGTTTTGCTGATGCTTTGCGCGCATTTGTGACAATAGCCTGAGGTATACTCTTCTGATCAGCAAGATTTAAAAGCTTCTCCACGCCGGGGCGCATTTGCAAATTTTGCAAAAATTGCCCAAATTCTAAATCAATAGCTTGCAGATACTCTTTTTCTGTAAAAACTAAACCCAATTCTTCTTTGAGCCATTGCCAATTTTGCTGACCATTATTTTCGTAAACTCTGTGGCGATAGTTATCATGCAATTTAATACCTTGACGAGCTAAAACACTTTGATGTTTTTGCCAGTGCGCCTCAGCAGTAGCCAAAATTGTATTGTCGTAATCCCAAAAGATAGCTTGAATAGTCATTTTTTAATCGATGGTTTGCTGATTATATAGTTCCAGAGTGCCATCTCCTCTTGAGTCATAAATAAAATAAACAACATCGCAATTATTCACTCTAAAGGCGGCGGGCATAATTAACTGATCGTTTATTTTAATCTCTTGCGTAATAAAATGAGGTGGCAAATATAGACCCTCTGAATTTTTCTTCAATCCTTCTATAAGGGTTGTTAATCCAGCGCCATGCATCGATATGCCAACGTTTTTTCCTAGATTTTCTTGCGCAATGCCGATAAACTCCTTATATATTCTATGCCATAACTGATATGAAGTTTCCGGACGTTTTTCACCTCTTTTAATATAATCTTCCACATCTACAATTAGCTCAGGAACTATACTATCATTGAGCGCTTGTGGATGTATTTTCCAAAAGCGATATTTGTCGTACAATTCATCATTTGCAGTTAGTTGTTTTTCATCATTAGCTAAGGCCGCATAAAAACGAGCTATGCCTGATTCAGTGCGTGCTCTCACATCAGTAAAGTCAAATTCACCGTGCAAAATTTCGCGCAATTGTTTGGAATAATTTATTTTAACTATTTCACCTTTATTAGCATAAGCATTTACTACGGCTAAAGCTGTATGAGCAGCGCGACTTAAATCAGATGAATAGATAATATCAAGCTTCCCCTGACTGACTAGTCGCTCTCCTAAAGCTTGGGCTTGTTTTTGGCCATTTTCATTTAACTCCGTTAAGGGGCAATCATAGCCACCACCAGATAGTTTTTTTGCCTTGTTAGCCCCTGATTCTCCGTGACGCCAAGCCTTAATAATAGTGCGGTAAGGAATTGTTTTTTTGTCAATTAACGGCTCATTAAAGGCGGTGATTGTAATTGGCATAAGGAAGAACCATGCATATAAAAAAAAGATTGACGATAAAGTAAAATATGACATAAAAGACCTGCTCAGAAGTACGGTCTAATATAGCACAGATATAGAAAAGGACACCACTCAAAAATTTTAAAATAAGTGAATAATAATATAGATTGACAAAAACATAAATAAAACTATAGAATTATAATCTACTTATTATTTAATAAAAGGAGTCAATAATGCTATTATTAGATACAATTATAACTTATCAATCACATGTTCGCATGAATCACAATCAAGATCTAAGCTTATTGGCGACAGCGATACCGCACTTACAAAAAGTTGTTCAACAGCTTGCTATGGATGCTTTTGAGTTATTAATATCACCCTATTCGCGCCAAGTTTTTGAAGAGAATAAAAATTATATATCAGGTGCTAGTGAAATTTTATCGCATGTAATTATACTTAAAGCAGCCAGTAATTATGGTAATAATTATATATTTTATAGTCACTGTGCCCAATTCGTTGACCTAGCTGTTCACCAAGTAATGCAAATATTGCGCGCTAACTTACCTGAAAATATTAAAGACTCTATTTCACAAAATGTGCTATTACAATCATTGCAAAATCTTTTGACTGATGCAGCTTCAGGTTGGTTGGTGGGTGCAGCTATAGCCATCATCACCAACAACAAAGAAATATTGCATGTAGCTGCCAGAAGCGCTTTAAGTTCGCTAACCGCGCGTATCATCCATATTGGCCTGATAGAATCTGCAAAGTGCTTTGCAGAACATACTAACATATTAAAAAACAACGAATTTGAAGGCAAGGAAGTAAAGATAGAAGACTATAGCAATAATGAAAAGCGCATGTTGCGCATTTCCTATGTATTGAAAAACTTACTACCAATGCTGCTCGTGGAACGCTTCTTTAACGTTAACAGCAAATTGGATGGACTAGCTGCAGGCATGTATAAGGCTGCTACAAAAGACTCATTGAATATATTTGCGCAACGCGAAGCTGCTTTCACATTCTACAACATATAAAACGTGCTAGACAGGCAAGTTTTTTATAAGACTTGCCTATCTATTTTTAGCGAGAATGAGCACGTTGATGATGAGTACGCTGATTACCGCAGAAGCTACGACTTGAACGATGGCCACTAGAGCGCTCTTTGCTACAAGATCGGCTTGAACCATTTGAAATGCGCGAAGGAACTTTACTTCCATCACCACTACTACTACATTTATCGTGCTTCTTATCGGCAAAGCCAAAGAAAATGGCTGCCGCGATCATCAATGTAATTGGAATGTAAGCTGACCAATGAGCAGTGCGACCATTCTCAGCATATGCATCGCCACATTCTTCTTGATTTGCACATGCCATTTCGCTACAGCATGACACTCCTTCTTGAGCTTGAATTTTACCATTTACTAATGTACATGTCATAGTCATAATTAAAAAGAAATGTACTGGTCTTGTTAACATCACACGCATTTAGCTCCCCTTTGGTGTATCTTAATGATTAGACTTCCTTATGTGGTATTCACTAAAAATAATTCAACCATTTTCTTGACTTAATTAAATACTCACCTTACGCAGAATTTGAAAGGTGAGTAATTTAAATAGGAATGGCCAAGAGGGCCTCATAGCTTTGCACAAAATCTTCTGCCACAATCGCTATTTGATAATCATTGACATATATGTTAAAAGAATCCCCCGCACATAAACGGCTAATCAATGCTTCCGATACCTCATCTGCTAATAACAAACGCTGCCAACCAGCTAATAATCGCGGATAAACGTCCCATTTTTCCTCATTTGCAAAAACAATATTAACGTGGGCATATTTGCAATCATCTGTCTTATAATTTACATTGTAATCTACGGCAGGGTGATTATCACAGGGCTTGGCAGAGAGTAAAATCAAATTAATATAAAAGCGCATCCCAGACTGACTACGCACAATCTCAAGCTCAATATGAGGAACATCAGTCTGCGGAGCAAATAATATGCGCCCACTGTTAAAACATGGTCTGCGTGTAATGATGGATTCTAACTGCCATTGCGAAACAGTTGTCTTAGAGCAGCTGCAGATAGCTACTCCTATAGCCACTAATGAAAATAAAAATTGCAAATGCAACACTAGAGGCTTTTTCATAATAACCTGGAAGAAAAAACAAAAAAGGCTAATGTAAGACCTGAGCTATTCAATAGACTTCTTTCGAAACTACATTTTTACCTTTTTTCAAAAGAAGTCTAATCACTTTAGCGACAATCGCAATGTCTTGAACTGCGATGTCCAGAATTATGTCTATCACAGCTACGACTATATGAGCTAAATCTATTACTATAGGAATAACAACCACGGCTACTGCTATAAGAGCTGCAACAATCTGAATAATCATAACATGAATAACTTGAGCGTGGACAGTAACCATAGTGCGATGAAGAACTACTGCTGCCATGTGAATTTTGTACGGCAATAGCAATAATACCAACAATTGCCACAGTAGCCAAACCAATGGCAGGTGCCAAATTGGTAGCAGCACGCGATTCGTCATAAGCATAGCCGCCAGTATCGGTGACATACGTAACAGCTTCAAGGCTTTGAGTAGATAATGAGGCCATTGCAGCTATTGTTGCCATAACCAACATTCTTTTAAACATCATTTTGTATTCTCCAAAGTTGTATGTGTTTGACAATCACTAGATTCGTCAATAAGTTGATTTTTTAATTCTTCTAAAAAAAACATTTGCCATTCTAAACCAAATTGGCTGAATTTTTGGTTGAGCATATCAACAAAAGGCTTCCACGATTGATTTTGAAAAGCAGTGTTTTCAAAAAGGACCTTTTTATGCTCTAAATTTGCAGGCTTATTTTGTTGTGCAATTATGGCTGCCCACTGTTGTTTTAATTCTTTAACTTGTAGTTCAAGTTGCTGACGCAGCTGATTATCTAAAATTGCATCATAAACATTATTTGCCAATCTTAAAGAACGCATAGCACTAAAAAACTCTTGATAAAATTGATGAAACTCATCTTTTAATGCTGTTGCTGTCAAAACGTAAATCTGTTCATTATGTAATAAAATTACATCCATACGACGCAATTCACCCCACTGCGCTTTGCTATCTAGCTGAGACAAACTTGCATTTCCAAGAGCTGTTTTGAGAACCCCTAAATCTTTCCAATCAGCACCTAAGTGGGCATTTTTTTTCTTAATCATTTTCAGATAATCTTTAAGTGATTTTGCATATGGCTCAACACTTAAAGTTAATCTGGGCGCATAATTGACTGATCCAGAGCCCACTACCATCACCTTTACACGCTCTAATTTTAGCGGTAATGATTTTAAATCCACCATACTCCAACCACTAGGAGGAGTAAACATTACAAAAGAGATTTCTTCTTTAAGCGAAGTACTATTCTGACAAGGTGCTTTGGTTTCTGCGGCCTTTGTGTTTTGCGAAAAAATAGGAGCGTGACATAATAAAAACGGACTCAAGGCTAGTGGTAAAAGTTGTTTTATCATATAAATATCAAACTCATCCAAAGTAGGAATTGTATAGCGGCACTAGTAAAGACAATCTTTATTAACAAAAAAAAAGATTTATTCCTATCAAAAACAAGATAAATACTCCTTGAATAGACTGTTTTTGGGACATACGTAATTAGACTTCTTTTTTATCACTCTAGATAAAAAGAATTTCAACAATTAAGTATTTGCAATAAAAAAAGTACTTGAAATAAGAAAAATACTTGAATCTAAGCTAATACCATGTTATGTTCCGCAATAGAGTTATTTGCCAAATGGAGTGCCAAACAAAACATTTTTTACAATTCTTTTGGGTGTCAAACATGCGATCATTAGAAAGGGGTCAAGATAAAATAAAAACGATTTGCGATCAACTGCGCCACAAGACATTAGAGCCAGCCCAAAAAGAAGCTGCCGAAATCATTGAAAAAGCCCATAAACTTGCTGATGAGATACAAAATAGTGCCCAGCAAGATAGAGAAAAATTATTGCAGCAGGTCCGCTCAGAGATTGAACAAGAACGCAATGTATTTCATATATCTTTACAACAAGCTGCAAAACAAGCTTTAGAGGGCTTACGGCAACAAATCGAACAGCAATTATTCTCTAAAGAACTTCAACACTCACTGGAAAGCATTCTAGTAAATCCTAAAGTTATTGCCGATTTAATTGCGGGATTAATTGCAGCCATTGAAAAAGATGGTATTGGCACAGATTTTAGCGCTGTAATTCCAAACCTAATTTCCTCTGAGCAGGTAAATGCTTTACTACTTGAAAATATACGTAAAAAATTACAAGACCATCCTTTAGAAATAGGTAATTTTCAGGGAGGTGCGCAATTAAAACTACATGGTAAAAAAATGGTTTTAGATCTAAGTGACCAGGCCATCAAAGAATTGTTAGCTCGTTATCTGCGCAAAGATTTTCGTACATTGATCTTCGGTTAGGGGTTTAATGTCTAAATATTATTTTTTAGTTACTTTGCTGCCTCCACTTTCCTTTGATGAAACACCCGAAATTACCTTTGCTGAATTAGATGAGCTGCTGCATGAAAACTTATCAAAGCACGATTACGCTAAAACCGCTATAATCCGTCGTTATTATGATCTTATTAATTTACGTGCATTGTGGTTAAGTGATTCTTTTGATCTATTTGGAACTTTAAGCGCTGATGAAATTGAAGAAGCAGCCTTTATTGGACATGGCTTACCACGCTATGTACACGATTTTCTTGAACAATATGATAAAAATGCCGATCGACTGCGCCATTTCCCATCTTTATTAGCCCATTTTTTTCGTAGCAATAACTTAAGCGATCCCTTTCTAAAAGCCTATTTGAAGTTTGAGCGCGAAGTGCGTTTAATATTAACCGCTTTTCGGGCCCAAAAATTACAAGCTGATTTAATTTTAGAATTGCAATACGAAAATCCAGAAGAAGAATTTATCGCGCAATTGCTAGCACAAAAAGATGCTCCTGAGTATGAGCCTCCAGAAGAATATCGAGAATTAAAAATTATTTTTAGTAAGTATAACGGTGATCCATTGCATTTGCAAAGAGCAATCGATGAGTATCGATTAGAAAAAATTGACAGTTTTGCAAGTATATCCGACACCTTTTCCATTGAACGCATTTTAGCTTATCTCATAAAGTTAATTGTAATTGAGAAGTGGGTGACATTAAATCGTCAAAAGGGATTACAGATCATTGAAACCATCGTGAAGGAAGGATCATGAAAGAGACAAATGCAACGCAAAAAGACAAATATGCACATGGTAAAGTGGTAAAAGCTTTTGGTAATCTTTTACATGTTCGCTTTGATGGGATGATTCGGCAAGGTGAACTAGCATTAGTCCAAGTCGATGATACACAATTAAAAGCCGAAGTAATAGAAATCAATGGAGAAGAAGCAAAAATACAGGTATTTGAAGATACACGCGGCATTAAATTAGATAGTACGGTCACCTTTTTAGGAGATTTGCTGGAAGCAGAACTAGGCCCTGGTTTACTTTCTTCGATTTTTGATGGGCTACAAAATCCACTTGTTAATATCGCTGATGTAGCTGGATATTTCTTACCGCGTGGACTTTATTTAGCGCCACTTGATCATATACGTCATTGGGATTTTGAACCACTAGCTAAAGTTGGTGAGGTGGTACAGCGTGGTGACCATCTAGGGAAAACATTAGAAGGTCGTTTTCACCACTATATCATGCTCCCTTTTTCATTTTATGGCGATTATACCATTAGTTGGATGATTACACCTGGCTCTTACACCATCGATACGGTAGTAGCCAGAGTACGCGATGAAAGCGGAGTAGAACATTCCCTGACCATGGTACAAAAATGGCCAGTTAAAAACTCTTTAATACAAGGCGATAAAATTAAGCCTACCAAAATGATGGATACTGGCGAGCGCATTATCGATACACAATTCCCGTTAATGAAAGGCGGAAGTTTTTGTACACCTGGTCCATTTGGGGCTGGCAAAACTGTATTGCAACATCATCTCTCAAAATACGCATCAGTAGACATCGTAGTATTTATTGCCTGCGGAGAGCGCGCTGGCGAAGTAGTGGAAGTGTTGCGTGAATTCCCTCATTTGATCGACCCCCATACTTCTGAAACCTTGATGAAGCGCACCGTTATTATTTGCAATACCTCTTCAATGCCTGTGGCTGCACGCGAATCATCAATTTATATGGGCATTACCATTGCCGAATATTATCGTCAAATGGGGCTGGACGTGTTAGTGTTGGCTGACTCCACCTCCCGCTGGGCTCAGGCTTTGCGTGAAATGTCAGGCCGCTTAGAAGAAATACCGGGCGAAGAAGCTTTTCCGGCTTATTTATCTTCGCGCATTGCTGAATTTTATGAACGCTCCGGGGTGATTTCTTTGCCAGGAGGCAAGAGCGGCTCAATTACTATTGGTGGAGCCGTTTCGCCTGCGGGTGGTAATTTTGAAGAACCAGTTACACAAGCGACTTTATCAGTAGTGGGAGCCTTTTTAGGTTTATCGCGCGCCCGCTCTGATTCGCGCCGTTATCCTGCTATCGACCCATTGTTATCTTGGTCTAAATATATTGACGCTGTTTCAAAAGAATTCAGCGCTCATGATGATGATTGGCAAAGTATGGTACACAAAGCTTCGTTATACTTATTTCAAGGTAATGAAATTGGCAAACGGATGGAAGTTGTGGGAGAAGAAGGAATCGCCTTAGAAGACATGCTTATTTATTTAAAAGCACAACTCTACGATGCCAGTTATCTCCAGCAAAATGCCTTTGATCCAGAAGATACTTATTGTCCATTACAACGGCAAATTCCGTTATTTAAGTTAATTAATCATATTTTTGACACCTCTTTTCGCTTTCATAAAATCGATGATGCCAGAGAGTTTTTTTTGAATTTACAGAATCAAATCAAGAATATGAATTGCATGACATTTGAATCTAAAAGTTACAAAGAAATCTTTCACCATATTGAAAATTTAATTAAAGAGGCCAAACGTTAGTAGTGGCACTCAAACCTCTTATTAGATCTGCTGTATAGATACTTGAGAAGAAAAAATTAACTTAAAGACTCGGCGAGGGGCAATGAAGATTGTTTATAGTAAAATCAATAGCATGCGTGGTAATCTTATTACCGTCACAGCACAAGATGTTGGATTGGGCGAATTAGCCATCATTACCCTCAAAAACGGTCGAAAAGTATTTGCTTCGGTATTGCGTATTGAAGGCGATCAGGTCACACTGCAAGTATTCCAAAATACGCGTGGCATTTCAACTGATGACCAAGTAACTTTTTTAAAACGCCCTATGCAAGCTGTTTACGGAGAAACGTTGCTAGGCAGACGTTTAAATGGTGCTGGTGTACCAATCGATAACGGCCCGCAAGTAATCGGCGAAAATGTAGCTATTGGCAGCACCTCTTTTAATCCCGTAAAACGAATAATCCCGCGCGAAATGGTACGGACAAATATTCCGATGATTGATGTATTTAATTGCTTAGTGAAATCGCAAAAAATACCAATATTTTCTGTAGCTGGTGAACCTTACAATGCCCTGCTCATGCGAATAGCTAATCAGACGAATGCTGACGTAGTTATTATTGGAGGTATGGGTTTGACCTTCAAAGAGTATCAAGCTTTTATCGATAATACAGAAACAGCCGGCTCGATGAGCAAAACGGTAATGTTTGTGCATCGCGCTACCGATCCAGCTGTAGAGTGTTTGCTAGTTCCAGATATGGCCTTAGCTTGTGCTGAGCGCTTTGCAACGGATGGCAAAAATGTATTGGTTTTATTAACCGATATGACAGCTTTTGCCGATGCTATTAAAGAAATTGCCATCACAATGGATCAAGTCCCCTCTAATCGAGGTTACCCAGGTTCATTGTATTCTGATTTAGCTGCACGCTATGAAAAAGCCGTGATGATTGAAGGTAGCGGCTCGATTACTATTATTGGTGTTACAACTATGCCTGGTGATGATGTAACCCATCCGGTGCCTGATAACACTGGTTACATTACCGAAGGTCAATTTTATTTACATGGCAGACAAATTGATCCATTTGGATCATTATCTCGTTTAAAGCAATTGGTAATCGGCAAGGTAACACGTGAGGATCATGGAGACTTAGCCAATGCTATGATTCGCCTCTATGCCGAGTCTAAAAAAGCAAACGAAAGACAAGCAATGGGCTTTAAACTATCAAAATGGGATGAAAAGTTGATCGCTTATGCCCAGCTCTTTGAAAAGCGGATGATGAGTCTTGAGGTTAACTATTCTTTAGAAGAAGCACTTGATTTAGGCTGGGAAATTTTAGCTAATTGTTTTTTAGCAACAGAAGTTGGCATCAAACAAAACATTGTAACCAAATTTTGGCCAAAAAATGGACAAGTGGCGGCTTAAATATGGCTGAAGTTAAACTGACAAAAAACGAATTGCGCAATCAGCAAAATCAATTGATGCAATTAGAAAAATATTTGCCAACCCTGCAATTAAAAAAAGCTATGCTGCAATTACAAGTGCATGATGTACGCACCGAAATAGCCCAATTGCAAGAACAAGAAAATAAACAACATCAATATGTGCAAGGTTTTAGTGGTCTACTAGCCACACAGACTAGTATAGATCCGCTAAAGGCGGTGGTGATCGAAAAAGTGAGCAAGCGCTATGATAACATCGCAGGGACGGAGATTCCATTCTTTGAAGGTATTACTTTTGCCGATTTCAAATATAACCTCTTTGAAACTCCTGCATGGGTGGATGGAGCGATTGTTGGTTTACGAGAGCTTGTCACTATGCATCAACGGGTAATGATTGGACAAGAACAACTACAGGCGCTTGAAAAAGAATTGCGTGAAGTTTCAATTCGGGTAAATTTGTTTGAAAAAATATTAATACCAAGAGCTACTGAGTACATTCGCGTTATTAAAGTTTCTTTAGCCGATCAACAATTAGCCGCTGTAGCACGAGCTAAAGTGGCTAAAAAGAAAATTGATCTTCATAAATCAGTAAAGTACAAAAGGGCTTGAGGATGCGTGAGGATGTAAAAAAAATTCTATTTATCGGCGTAGCAGAAGATAAAAATGCCTTTTTTAAAAAATCGCAAAGCCATGGCTTGATTCATTTTATTGATCCGCAAGCAAATTCCCCACAAATCATACCTGAAGAGATAGAGCGAGTTTTAAAGGCGATTAAAATCCTACGCTCTTTACCTGTACAGGAGCAATTAGAAGGTGATGAAAGTGAATACTCACTTGATAAGATCATTACTAATATTTTAGAGGACCAGCTCAAAATCCAAAATCTACAAGAAGAACAGCGCATATTAAATATCGAGATTTCTCGCATCGCCCCTTTTGGCGATTTTTCTTTAGAAGATATTTCCAATATTGAGCAACAAGGACAATGTTATTTTCAATTTTTTTCAGCCCGTCAAACTGCTTTCCATGACACACCT
The DNA here is from genome assembly GCA_013285965.1 of Chlamydiota bacterium. Classification (GTDB taxonomy): domain Bacteria; phylum Chlamydiota; class Chlamydiia; order Chlamydiales; family Parachlamydiaceae; genus JABDGQ01. The sequence continues at coordinate 90,065 of JABDGQ010000002.1, read as the reverse complement.
GTACCAAATGAAATACTTTTTGTTAGCACAGCACATGGCCTAGATTATTATATTGGCATAAATCATGCACCTTTTAGCCATCCACAACTTACAGAAATGCATTTTGAGAGCTCTCTAAACACGCTTGCAAAGCAAGAAATGCAGGTGCATACCCAATTACGGCAATTTGGCGCAGTATTGAAAGAATATGCAAAATACAACGACATGTTGCATCGCGTTTTAATCGATAAAATGAATAAAGCTAATTTAAATACCGTACACAACTACGTTACGCAAACAATGGATGGTGCCCTTTTTGCCGTAGAAGGTTGGGTCCCAGCCAATAAAATACATGCCATCGATGATATGCTTGAAAATTTAGATGTTTACCATGAAGAAATCGCTCTTGACAAGTCTGATGTACCGGTAACTTGTTTACAAAATCATGGCGTTGCACGCTTAGGAGAAGACTTAGTACATATTTATGATACCCCTTCGGCAACTGATAACGATCCATCAGTGTGGGTGTTGTTTGGTTTTACATTGTTTTTTTCTTTTATTATTGGCGATGCCGGCTATGGGCTAATTTATTTAGTAATAGCCCTATTTTTGCGCTATAAATATCCTAAAATGGCTGGTTTGAAAAAACGCATTTTAAATTTATGCACTATTTTGTTTACAGGTTGTGTGATTTGGGGTACGTTGATGACCTCATTTTTTGGCATGCAAATTGCTCCTAACAACCCACTTCGTAAAGTTTCTTTGTTGCATTGGTTAGCTGAAAAAAAAGCAGCCTATCATATGCACACTAAAGATAGCACCTATCAGTCGTGGCTCAAAGATTATCCCGAATTAGAAAACGCCACTAATCCATACGCCTTGGTTAGCTTTACACCTTCTGGGGACGCCACTGGAAATTATGAAATACTTAATGCCCTAACTGACAACATTATGTTTGAATTAGCTTTGTTTGTGGGAGTGGTCCATTTATTGCTTTCCATGAGTCGTTATGCTCTGCGCATTTGGTCTTCAGTGGGGTGGATGTTGTTTTTGATCGGTGCTTACCTTTATTTTCCTTATTATTTAGAAGTACCAAGCTTACTGAATTATGTTTTTGATATTAATTTAGCTAAAGGTGGCCAAGTAGGCCTACAACTACTCTTAAGTGGCTTAGCAATTGCGTGGATAATGGGAATAATTCAACATGGCTGGACTGGTATTTTTGAGATTACAGTAGTGATTCAAGTTTTTGCAGATACATTGTCATATCTACGCCTCTATGCGCTGGGCTTATCAGGAGCGTTGGTTGGAGCGACTATCAATGAATTTGCAAGTGCTATGCCGCTACTTTTAGGAATATTACTAGTAGTAATTGCTCATTTTGTAAATATGGTTTTGTGTACCATGAGTGCTGTAATACACGGTTTGCGTCTTAATTTTTTAGAGTGGTACCATTATTCATTTGAAGGCGGTGGTAAACCATTCCGCCCCCTTAAGTTATTAAAAGCTCACCCTACCCCAAAGAGCAAATAAAGAAACAGATTTTCGATAAATTGATTATGCAATAGCTGTTATTTCTTCATTTAGTTAGTTTTATGTAGTTTGAGGGAAGCTTGATTGATGAAATTAGTATTTGAGCATCTGATAGAATTTTACAAAGAAGTCTAATGATAACACAACAGGAGAAGTTGTATGGATTTTAACATGGTGGGTCCGGCCATTGCCTTAGGATTGAGTTGTATTGGATGTAGTATTGGCTGTTGGATTGCAGGATCTGCTTCTCATGCTGCCATGAGCCGCACCGAAGAAGGACATGGTAAGTTTATCGGTATGGCTGCAGCCCCTTCATCGCAAGTTATTTATGGATTTTTATTAATGTTGCAAATGCAAAAAGCTATTTTAGGCGGCACTTTATCGCCTGTTTCTGCCATTGCAATTGGCCTGTTTTCAGGCACAGCATTGTTATTTTCTTCTATTTATCAGGGCAAAGTGTGCGCTACAGGTATTCAGGCAAGCTTAAAACAACCCAGTGTATATGGAAAGTGCTTTGCCGCCATTGGTATTATCGAGTCGTTTGCATTGTTTGCTTTTGTATTTGCCCTGATTATCATTTAAAGGTTACAAATCTGACAACTGCAGACATTTATTTATGACTAATAGCAACACTCCTGACACTGAAATAGAAATCACTGATTTTGCGACAGATGGCGATGGATTAGGTATTGCACAAAATGGACAAGGCCAATCGATTGCCGTCCAAATCCCCTTTGCTTGCCCTGGTGATCGAGTATTGGTACAGTTACGCAAGCGCAAAATCAACAAATATCGTAGCAATGAAATTACCTGGCTGAGTCTTTCAAAGGCACGTAGCACTCCACGTTGCGTGCACTTTGGAAAGTGTGGTGGTTGCCGTTGGCAACATATCCCCTACCAAGAGCAATTGCAACAAAAAGAGCGTTTAGTAAAAGCTCTTTTACAAGCACATTTTAACAAAGAAACAGTATTTCACCCTATCATTGCCTGCGATCCACCTTGGCATTATCGCAATAAACTAGAATTCTCCTTCTCCAGTGATAAAGCCGGTAAGCGTTATTTAGGATTAATACTCTTTAATACGCGCGGTCATGTATTTCAGCTCACAGAATGTCATTTAGGACATCCCTGGATGGTAGAAGCGCTCAATGCCACCACCAAATGGTGGGTCGATATGGATTTGGAGGCCTATCATCCTATGCATGATACTGGTGCATTGCGTACACTAACAGTGCGTTGTGGTGAGCGGACAGGTGATCGTATGGTTATCCTAACCGTCTCAGGCAATGCCGACTATGCTTTGACAAAGCAGCAATTGCAAACTTTTGTGGCCATGATGCGCCAAAATCTTGAAGAAGGAGGTCTTTATCAACTATCTATTGTCTTGCGCATACAACAAGTTGCTAAAAAGCAACCCACACAGTTTTATGAGATGATTTTATATGGTAAAGATCATATTCTAGAAGAATTGAATATAGATCAGCAAAAAATATATTTACAAGTCAGTCCAACTGCATTTTTACAACCAAATACGCGCCAAGCCGAAAAATTATACAGTCACATTTTACAAGCACTCAGCTGTGATGATATTGAAAATAAAGTTCTTTTTGATCTTTATTGTGGCACAGGGACTCTCGGCTTGTGTTTAGCACATCGGGTGAAAAAAGTAATTGGCATTGAATTGGTCCCTGAATCAGTACTTGATGCCAAAGAAAATATTAAACACAATCAAAGAGAGAATATAGTTATTTATCAAGGAGATGTGGGGGCGGTTTTAAATACACTACAAGAATCGCCACCTGACATTGTTCTGGTAGATCCCCCACGCGCGGGATTAGATCTAAAAGCGATTAGCAACATTCTGGCATTAAAAGCTAAAACGCTAGTCTATGTTTCCTGCAATCCAAATACACAGGCCGCCAATTTAATACCTATAATCGAGAACGGTTACAAACTAAAAACAGTGCAACCAGTCGATCAATTTCCCCATACCCTGCATGTAGAAAACATAGTAGTATTAACTAAAGTTTGAGTTTTTTTACCTTTGTCGATTACACTCATTTGGAAACTGGCTTTTTTGGAAAAATTGATATTTATTGAATAGGAAGGCAAGTTAAGGAATAAATGTGATTTTCTCCAAATTCGCTAAATGGATCTCGGCTAGATTAGGCAATCCACGCGCCTTTTTAATAGCCTTTTTAATAGTAATAATATGGGGTTTATTAGGACCTGTTTTTGATTTTAGCGAATCTTGGCAACTTTTTATAAACACCGCCAGCACCATAATCATCTTTTTAATGGTCTTTCTATTACAAAATACTCAAAACAGAGATACCATTGCCATCCACTTAAAATTAGATGAGATTATACGCTCTATTTATGGCGCTCACAATCGACTTTTAAAAGTAGAAGAATTATCCGATGAAGAATTAGAAGAAATACACCAGTCTTACGAGCAATTAGCTAATGAAGTCAAAGAAAAAAGTAAAAGTGGTGAAGAAGACATTGGCACTCCTAACATTAAATAATTCATCTTTACCCAGTTACTGGTTGGAATTTCTCTACTATACTCTCCAATTTACCTAATAGAGGTCCAAATATTGCTTGAAATTTTTGATAAAGAGTCTCTGCGTTTTTGATATCATCCACCCAATCTTCTATATCATCAGATATAACTTTGTTTTTGATATCATCCACCCATTCTTCTATATCATAAGACATATCTTTCATAAAATCATCAACACTATTAATCATTTTAACTATAGCAGTTGAAAATTGCACTATCTTAGGAGATTTAGTGGCAAGTTTAGTAGCTAATTCGTCTAAGTTTTGTAAAAATTTTGTAAAAAAATCATCAGCCATTTTTTGTATATTATCTCCGACGTTTGCTAAACTTTTTAAGGCATTTGTCAATTTAACATGCGCTTCTTCAGCTAGAGATTTTAAAGAATTTAATTGTTCTTGCATGCTATTTTTGAATTGAATGTATTCAGGAGATTCAACCCTTATATTGGCTTGTGCCGCTACAGCATCAGCTGTAGCAGCTACACTTTGAACCTCTTTAAGACCTTCTTCGGGTTCTAGATGAACCTCTTCAAGACCTTCTTCGGGAATTATTAACGATGCTCGAGCTTCCCCTAATTCTCTTTGCGCTCCAGTATTAGTTTTTGCTAAATTTTCTCGTGCAACTTCACTAACCTCTCCTCCCCCTTCTGGCGAATCAACCTCAATTGGGCTATCGAAGCTACCCCAGATAGGTCTACTTGCACTAGTATTCCCTGCATCATAACTCATACTTACCTCAATGCTTAAAGCTATAATTTTGTGATTAGATTTCTTTACAAACAAATCTATTCATTTTCCGCAGTGAGCTCGAGCAATTTATCTATTAAATTTTCCAATCCACTGGCAAGGGGTGAAAGCATTTGTTGAATACCATCGTGTAATTTTTCCATAACATCAATTTCAAGCATCTCATTTTTTAATTTACCAAACTCTTTAATAGCCGTTCTAGCCATTTTGGCAATGTGTGTTTTTAATTTGGCAATTTCTGGTTCCGCTACAGTTTGTATATCATCGGCTAACTTTTTCAGATTCTCAACTAGTGGATCGAGAATTTCTTGAACTCTAGTCATTACAGCTTCAATTTTTTCCCCTATATCAATGCTACGAAGATCATCCTCAAGCTTGTTAAATTTTTTTACCATCATCGCAGGAAGTTTGCTAACTACTGTCTTTAATCGTTGTACGTCAGGTCGATGTAAAGCCGACTCTAAATCTCTAATTAGTTTCTGCAAAGCTACAGAAATATCTTCAAAAATTATTTCAATAGCGGCAAAGCCAATTTCCATTTTTTGTATTACTTCAGTTTGTCGCAAATCATTTTCAAATTTGCGCAAACCTTTAGAAAGAACTTGCATCATTTTATGGGCATCGGTTTGCAATTTTTGCACCTCTGGCCTGGCCGCGGCGTGCTGTAATTCTTGTCCTAATTTTTGCAAACTATTAGTCAATGGCTCTAGCATTTTTCCAATGCCAGTTTGCAATTCTTTTATTTTGACTTCTGCCCCACCTTCTCTTAGAGAGCTTTCCAGTTTATTCATTTCTTTTGATAATTTTTTGAGCATTTTATCTGCCGCAGCCTGCAATTTTTCAGTATCTGGCAAGGCTTGATGCATCTTTGCAGCCATTTTATGCAGATCTTTTAAAATGGGGGCAATCAATTCTTCAATACTGGTTTTAAGAGATTCAATTTTATGCAATATACCGCTTTCTCGCAAATTATCTTCCAGTTTATGAATCCCACCATTAAGATTTTCAATTATTTGTGCACCAAGGGCTTGTAATTTTGCTATTTCTGCTCCAGAACTAGCTTTATGCAATTCATTAGCTAATTTTTCTAAACCTTTAGAAAGTGGTGTCAACATCTTTTCAATGCCGATTCGTAGTTGAGACATTTTTTCCAATACATCGATCTGACGCAAATGAGCTTCTATTTTGACCATGCGGTTTGAGATTAACTCAAACATTTGGTCAATAGTGTTTACCAAAAATTTAGCCTCAGGGCTATCTGCAATCTCTTCCAGATCAGCAGAGATTTCTTCCATAATTTCACTTAATGGCTCAAGACATGTCTCAACCATATTATTGATTTGTCCGTGCAATTCTTCTAATTTTTGCACTCCTTCACTTTTTCTCAAATCATTGCCAATTTCATTTAAACCATCTAATAATTTTGAAAGGATTCTACTAACCAAAATTTTTAATTTTTTTATCTCAGGCCGATTGGCAAAATAAATTAAATCATCCGATACTTCATCTAAACGCCAACTCAACTCATTGAATACTGTTTCCATGTCATCTTCAAACTCTTCCTTAAATTTATCTAACTCAGGTTTAGTAGTAGCTAATTGCAATTCCCGAGCTAATTTTAGTGCCCCATTTGACAATCTTTCAAATTGTTCTGAAACAGAAGACTTTAAAGCTTGCGCTTGCCTGTAAAGTTTAGAAAGCACATCTTGATTAAGCTCTTGCAATCCTAATACCTTTTCCCCTACTTCGTGGTTTTTTAGTCCACCTTTGATGGCTTCTTGCGCTACAGTGAGTCCTTCTTCACTCATTAATACTTCTTCTTCGGCTGTATCTTTAGGCAAATCGCCGATAAAACCTGGATCGCGAGTAAAAATTTGTAATGACATACAAACCTCACATTAATGTAATTAATAGATCTAATTCACCTATCTACAATAATAATACATACTCTTAAATTAAATTTATTTCATTTTTATTATAAAGTCAAATTATTTTTATAATGTCTTTAAATTTAAATTAAAAGAAGTATTTATTAAAGAGTGTTAAAATTTAACAAAAAAAAATGATGGAATTAAAACAAAAAATATTGCATATTTAGCGTTATCCATCTTTGGACAATTTCATTTGTCTATTTAAAAATTGTCTATTTTGCTAATCAAAGTCCGGTTCGCAAATATGTTTATTCATTTTTGTTCCATAACGGCACAATTATTTTAAAATGAGTTAATTATGGTATTACAGTTAATTAAATCTAGTTTTGCGAAAGTAAAGAGTGCCTTAACCAAGGCGCGCACTTACTTAGGCGATCAAATTCACACCCTATTACATGGTGGCATAAACGCACAGACATTAGATAAATTAGAACAATTGTTTTATGAAGCCGATTTTGGAGCACGTACAGCCGCGGACTTAGCCGATAAAATGCGCCATCTACATCGTCTAAATCCATCTTGGAACACAAATGATTATCTTAAGGCGATACGTGCAGAGTTATTGGAAATATTGACTACCTCAGCAGAAGCATCTGTGATAAATAAAAGCGCCGTAGCTGCGCCAAACGTCCCTACTATCATTATGATGGTGGGTGTTAACGGTAATGGTAAAACAACCTCAGTGGCAAAACTAGCTAATTTATTGCAAATGAGTGGTAAAAAAGTACTATTAGCTGCCGCCGATACTTTTCGTGCTGCTGCTTGTGAACAGTTAGAAATATGGGCCCAAAAAATTAATGTCGATATTGTAAGAGGTAATCTAAAAAGTGACCCTGCGGCAGTGGCCTTTGATGCCATTTGCGCGGCCAAAGCTAGGCAAATCGATTATGTTCTAATAGATACCGCTGGTAGATTACATACTAAAATTCCACTAATGCAAGAACTTGAAAAGATAAAACGCTCCTCTCAAAAAGCCGCAGGGCATATGCCAGATGAAACATTTTTAGTACTAGATGCAACCACTGGTCAAAACGCTATCGAACAAGCACGCCAATTTCATAAATTCACACCGCTTTCAGGCATTATTCTTACCAAATTGGATGGTACAGCGAAAGGGGGCATCGCCATAGCGATTCAAAAAGAATTGAAAATTCCTATTAAGTTTATTGGTACAGGCGAAGGGTTGCAAGATCTAGAAGCCTTTGATGCGCAAACATTTGTTAATAATTTATTATAAGCACTGATTAGGAATTAGTAATGCATAAAAATTCGACAGACTGGGAAAACGTAGGTAAATGGTATAATCAAATTGTGGGCACACATGGGCACCATTACCACCAGAGCATTGTCATACCTGGTGTCCTGAAATTACTTAACTTAGTTGAAGGTAAAACAGTAAATTTATTGGATTTAGCCTGTGGTCAAGGCGTTCTTAGTCGTCATTTGCCAGCCGCCGCCTCTTATGTAGGTGTTGATGCTGCCGCACAATTAATCAAAGCAGCACAAAGTTATCAACACAAGCGTCCTTGTAAATTTGTACATGCCGACGTTATTAAGCCACTAGCCTTACCGCCAGAATCATTCTCACACGCCACTTTAATTTTAGCCGCTCAAAACATTGAATTTCCTTTAAAAGTATTTGAAAACGCTTTTAAATATTTGCAATCCAAAGGAACTTTTGTAGTTGTCATTAATCACCCCTGCTTCCGAATACCGCGACAATCCTCTTGGCAAGTAGATCAGGCCAATAAAATGCAATTTAGACGCATTAATCGCTATATGTCTAATATGAAAATTCCCATTCAGACTCATCCTAGTCAAGGTCAAAATTCACCTCAAACCTGGTCGTTCCATCATCCTCTGATGGATTATAGCCGTTGGTTGCACGAAGCTGGCTTTGTTATTAATCTGATTGAAGAGTGGTGCTCTGATAAAACTAGCGAAGGTGGGGCTGCCAAAATGGAAAATCGCAGTCGCGAGGAAATTCCGATGTTTATGGCCATTGCTGCTTGTAAGCGATAAAAATTAAAGACTTCTTTCGGAAAGAAGTCTATTTAAAAGCTGTCCCAAAGGTCAAAAAAATCAAATTTCAGGTGATTACGATATTAAGTAATTTATTAGGAACAAAAATTACCTTAGCAATCTTTTTATCACCAATCAAAATGGCGATACGCTCATTTTCAAGAGCGTGGCGCAAAGTAATCTCTTGTGATTGATTTTGCGGCAATTCTATGCGAGCACGTAATTTTCCATTAATCTGTATGACATAAGTCAACATATCATCATGTAAATATTTTTTTTCCGCTTCAGGGAACGGAGTAAAGCTTAGTATTTCTGTCGCACCCAACTGCTCCCATAATTCCTCAGCTAAATGGGGAGCAAAAGGGGCTAGGGCTTGTACTGCCATTTTAAGGACAGAACGTGGGTAAGTTGGTAGCTGTACAAATGCATTAATAAACTCCATCATTTTTGCAATAGCCGTATTAAATTGCATTGCTTCAATGTCCTTAGCCACCCCGTATACAAGGCGATGACCTAATTTGAGTGCTTCTTCAGAAAGTGTATCATTTACACGCTCTGAGAAGACAAGCTCATAAAAGCGATTTAAAAAGCGTCTACAGCCAGAAACAGCATCGGTATTCCAAATTTTCTCTTTTTCAAGAGGCCCCATAAACATCTCATAAAGGCGTAATGAGTCCGCGCCATATTCAGCAATGATCTCATCAGGGGTAACGCCGTTCAGTTTTGATTTGGACATTTTTTCGATCTGACTTGTCAACTCTTCGCCGGTATGAACTTCGTAGTATTTCCCCTCTTTTTCAATCACATACTCAGGGGCAACGTAAGCGCGATTAGCTTTCTGATATGAACGTGCTACAATAATTCCTTGATTGCGCAATGTTTTAAAAGGTTCAAGAGTATGCACCTCACCACAATCATACAAGACTTTATGCCAGAAGCGCGCATAGAGTAAATGAAGGACTGCATGTTCTACGCCGCCAATGTACATATCGACAGGTAGCCAATAGCGTTCTGCATCAGCACCCCAGGCCTTATCTTCATTGTGTGGGTCGCAAAAGCGTAAATAATACCAACATGAACCTGCCCATTGTGGCATAATATGAGTTTCGCGTTGAGCGGCTTGACCCGTTTTTTCATCAATAATATTTACCCAATCGTGCGCTTGTGCTAAGGGACTCTGTCCATCTACTGTCGGTTTATAATTTTCCAATTGCGGCGGGCATAAAGGTAGCTCTGATTCATCTAAACAGCGAATGGTATTGTCAGCAAACTTCAGCAAAGGAAATGGTTCGCCCCAATAACGTTGTCTTGAGAACAACCAATCGCGCAACTTGTAAGTCACGGCCCCTTTACCCTTGCCACTTTTTTCTAACCAGGCAACACTACTTTTCTTAGCAGCGCTACATGACAAATTATCCCAAGATAAATCTTTATGCACACTATTGATGAGCAAACCATCACCAGTCCAACATTGAGTACCATTTATAACTTGTGCTCGCACCTCTGTGCTCTCTTCGATGGGATCATAGACAGCTTTAATTGGAATACCGTAAGTTTTAGCAAAGGCAAAATCGCGCTCATCATGCGCTGGTACTGCCATAATAGCTCCACTACCATAATGCATAAGCACATAATCGGCAATCCAGATTGGTATCCGTTCACCATTCACTGGATTTATGGCATAAGCACCTGTAAAAACACCACTTTTTGCTAAATTTAATTCAGTACGATCAAAATCACTCTTACTGAGTGTATTTTTCTGATAAGCAGAGACAGATTCTTTCTGTGGCTGTGTCACAATACTTGCGATAAGGGGGTGTTCGGGTGCTAATACCATATAGGTGGCCCCAAAAAGAGTGTCTGGGCGAGTTGTAAAAACTGTTATTGTTTTTTGTGTGCTCGCTTCTACAAAATCAACATAAGCCCCTTCACTTTTGCCAATCCAGTTCGTTTGCAATTTTTTTAAACTATCGGGCCAGTCTAATAAATCTAAATCTTCAATCAACCGTTCAGCATATGCTGTAATTTTTAGTATCCATTGCCGCAAAGGTCGTCGCTCGATTGGGTGTCCACCCTCTTTGGAACGTCCATTTTCAACCTCTTCATTTGCAAGTACAGTGCCTAGAGCTGGGCAAAAATTAACTGCGATTTCAGCTTCGTATGCCAATCCCTTTTCATATAATTTAGTAAAAATCCATTGCGTCCACTTATAATAAGTGGGATCACTAGTAGCTATTTCACGATCCCAATCATAACTAAATCCTAATGAACGTAGTTGCTTGCGAAAAGTTTCGATATTTTTATAGGTAGCAATAGCCGGATGAGTACCTGTGCGAATGGCATACTGTTCAGCTGGCAGACCAAAACTATCCCACCCCATCGGATGGAGAACATTAAAGCCTTTAGCTCTTTTGTAGCGTGCTAGAATATCAGTAGCCGTGTAACCTTCCACATGACCAACATGCAAGCCTGAACCGGATGGATAAGGAAACATATCCAAAACATAATATTTTGGCTTATCAGAAGTATTTGATGTCTTAAACGTTTGCTTGTTTTCCCAATATTTTTGCCATTTGGCTTCTATCTTACGATGGTCGTATTTCATCTGTTTATTTCCTAATTTTGCACTCACATTAACAGCTAGCGCAGTTATTCAATGAATAATAAAAAACTTTTGATATATTGACTTTCCGGATGAAATAGGTTTATGGGGTGATCCGGAGCATAACGATGTTTTCCTATAATACGCACTTGTCTATTTGCCTCAAGGGCTGACTGAAAAAGCACTTTTTGAAATAATGCCTCGTCAACATAATATGAACATGATGTTGTCAAAAGCAATGATTTTGAGGGCATTTTTTGCATGGCCAGGCGGTTGATTTCCTTATAGCCACGACAAGCAGCAATTACATCTTTGGCTTTTTTAGCAAATGCAGGTGGATCTAAAATCACTATATCATACTCCAAAGGACGTGTACGCAAAAATGTAAAAACATCTTCACAAAAAAAATTGCAATTTGTAGAGCTTAATTCATTTTGTTGTACATGTTGTTGGGCCTGCGTTAACGCTTCTTGCGAAATATCGACTGAATCAACCGATGCAGCCTTACCGGCTAAGGCATATATTGAAAAAGCACCGGTATAGGAAAAAGCATTGAGTATTTTTTTACCACGTGCTAAATGTTGCACCCACAAACGCATTTCACGCTGATCTAAAAAAAATCCAGTTTTTTGTGAATTGCTCAATGAAATAGTAAAACGCAAGCCATTTTCCTTAAACGTTACCTCATCTTGCATATCGCCATAAAGTAAGCCCTGCTGGTCAGCTAATTTTTCAGCTCGCCGAGCACTAGAGCATGATTTTTCGTAAATTGTACGGGGTTGAAGGTTAGTTTTTAACCATTCCACAATCTGTGATTTAAGACGATCGACCCCATGCGTACACGATTGCAATACTACCACTTGATCATAAACGTCAATGATTAAACCTGGTATTCCATCACCCTCACCATTGACAAGGCGATAAGCATTAGTCTCTTTAAAAGAAAATAAATATTGACGCATCTGTAAAGCAAAACTTAAAAGCTCATTTAAGCGTTGCAGAGGATCAGCATCGCCAAAAGCAATCATTCTCCCTGCCAAACTCATGCCATGATTAAAATAGCCTGTTCCTAGCAATTGATCATTAGCTGAGTATACAGGCAAAAGCTCGCCATTAGAACAGGCGGGAAAGTGGTGAATAGCGCCGGAAAAAATCCATGGGTGGCGTTGTAAAATAGGCTTTTCTTTGCCTTTTTTCAAGATTACTCGTTGCGCTGAAGCCATTAAACTGCTCTTGTTTTCAAAAGTATATGATGATTTATCACTCTTGAAAACTATACCATTTCTGAGCTAAATATGCCAATCAATTCTGCCTGCTCAATTATGTGCGAGCGCATCATCTGCTCGACATCACTTTTTTTAGCACCTTCTTGTAAATCAAGTAGGCTATCAAGAGCATAGAGTTTAAAGTGATAGTGATGCACTTTGCCTGGTGGTGGGCAAGGACCTTGATAATTCAGCTTACCATAACTATTTGCCCCAAATTTAGGTGCTGGAGATATCTTTTGCAGCTCCATAGCTCCTTCGGAAAGATTAGTTAATTGCGGTGGAATATTCCATACAATCCAGTGATCAAAAGTCCCTTTGGGAGCATCAGGATCATCCATGATTAGAACTAAACTTTGGGTATGGGGCGGAATATCATAGAATTGCAATGGAGGGGCTATGTTCTTTCCCTTGCAAGTATAAACAATAGGGATAGGCTGCTGCTCTTTAAAAACTGATTGAATTAACATAATATTACCTTTGATTTAATTAACAGTCGTAAAGTTTACTATATTTTGTGGTTAGATAATTCATATATGAATCTTGCTTCAATCCCTCACCTGTCACCTTTTGGCATAATTGCAAAGAGTTGTACTGACGGCCATACTGATGTATATTTTCTTTTAACCACTGACTGATAAAATCTAACGACCCTTGTGCTACTTGTTCCTGCCAACGTGGATGTGCTTTTTCAAAAGCTTTAAAAAATTGTACTGAATATAGATTACCAAGGGTATAGGTAGGAAAATATCCAATATAACCACATGCCCAGTGTATATCTTGCAAGCATCCTTGCTGGTTTGAAGGGGGTGTTATACCTAGATAAGAGTGCATTTTACTATTCCAAGCCTCTGGCAATTCTTTTACTTTCAAAGTACCATCAATCAAAGCTTTTTCAAGCTCAAAGCGAATAATAACGTGTAGATTGTAAGAAACTTCATCAGCCTCTATACGGATAAAACCAGGTTTAACGGCATTGACAGCCTGATAAAAAACTGCAAGCGATATATTACCAAATTGATGGGGAAATTCTACTTGCAAAAGAGGATAAAAATGTTGCCAAAATGGAAAACTTTGACCAATTAGAGTCTCCCACCAGCGTGATTGACTTTCATCAATACCCAATGAGATTTGTTCGCACAGAGGTGATCCGTAATGTGCACCAGGCAAATTCATGTTATATAACCCATGCCCACCCTCATGCATGACCGATCCAATACTGAACATGATATTTTCTGGATGTACCAATGTAGTCATACGGGTATCTCTAGGATGCACTGTAGCACAAAAGGGATGATTGGAGATGTCTAGTCGCCAAACATGAGGCTCAAATCCCATACTATGCAATATTTTATTTGCAAAATTTAGTTGCTTATCTTTGGTGCAATTTTGGTAAAGAAATTCATCGTTAAATGGTTTTTTTAGTGTGATTTTCTTTAAAAGGGCCGTTAATGCCGTTTTCAATTGTGCGAAAATAGGAATGAGAATAGCAGAGCTCATTTCAGGTTCATAAATATCCATTAGCGCATCATAGGGATGATCTTTAAAACCTAAAGCATCGGCTTTTTTGCGACTCAATAAAATTACTTTTTCCAGGTGTGGGGAAAATAAGGCAAAATCATTACATTCTTTGGCCGCTTGCCAAGCATGCACAGCCCTAGCAGTTGTCTGAGCAAATTTCTTAACAAAAGAATTACTCAATTTAATGGATTGTAAATAATCGCGTCGCCAGTTTTGCACCGCTGAAACTTGACTATCACTTAAAAGTGGATCTAGTATCGTGCCACTGGGCAAATCAATTAATTTAGCCAAAGCTTTAGCAAAAGTTTTACTGGTCTTATCCCGATGTACTAAACTAGCTATCATTTCAATTTGCTGTGAGCGAATATCGATACTTTCTTTAGGCATATAAGTTTCTTGATCCCAATCTAGCAGCGCTTGAACGGAACCTAATATGCTAGCTGCTTTAGATAAACTATGTAGTTTATAATATGCTTTGTTTAGGGAACAATTTGTCATAAATTTCACCATTGCAATAAAATCAAAAAACATTAAATTAAGATATTAACCTGAATGTTTGCTATTAAGCTTAGGGTTATTATCTGTGAGAATTTTTTTTTAAGCTAGTGAATATCGTAAAAAACATGAGGATGTGTATATGAAATTTTTAAATATTCTTACTGCCATTATATTAATTGTTGGCGGTCTCAATTGGGGATCAATTGGCTTATTTAATGTTAATTTAGTAGAAACAATTTTTGGGCAAATGCCAACACTTATCAAAAGCATTTATATTGCAGTAGGGCTATCAGCTATTTTTCAATTATTTGCCTGCAGTGCTTTGAGAAGTTGTTGCAAAAGTAATCATGAGCAATAGACTTCTTTGAAGTGAAGCCTATTAACCTGAGTTTTGCAACTTTTTTAACCATGTTTGAAATTCAGTTGAATCTCTAACAATATCAAACTCCCGTTTTTGGATAACTTGTATTACGTCAGGCAGCCCATGTTGGACTGCACATTGCAACCATCCTAAGGCGGGCGTTTTTTTTCCCATAATAGCATATGAAAAAGCATTAAGCAGGGCGCTATCGCAGGAAGGTTGCTTTTGATAAACTTCTTGCCCTATTTCTACCGACTCTTCCCATTGTTGCACGCGATAAGCCAATTGTTGTAATAAATACAAGTATTCATCACCGAGTCGTTTTCTTATAGGAATTAGCCATTCATAAGCTTTTTGATAACGTCCCTGTTGCGTCAAAATATGGGCTCCATATTGTGTAGCACTAACATACAAATTACCCTTCAAAGTCTGTTCTCGAATATAATTGAGCTTTTGCAATGCATCATCTAGTAAACCATCTTGTGCTTCTTTTACGGCTTGCAACATCAATTCATGAAGCTTTTGATAGTTTTGATTATCATCTATTTCTACATCATTGTTTTTAATTTCACTAAAAGTTCGATAATTTTCAAAGGCCATCATTAAAAACAAGACTCCCATCCATAGTTGTTGAATCACCAAGCTCAATACACCAATTGCTGCGGCTATTAAAACGCCCACAATCAAAGCAATCTTTATCCCCTTCTGTCCAAATAAACCGGTGAGCATGATTTTCAATAAATGACCACCATCTAATGGCAGCACTGGAAAAAGATTGATAATAGACCAAAACAGATTCACATTGCTGGCAATCAATAATGCATACCATAAAAGTGGATGTTTAGTTGAGCCAATGGCACTCTGTAGATATTGTGCAATGAAAAAAACAATAAAACCAACTAACGGTCCGTTTAAGACAATAATAAATTCTTTCCAAGGGGATAAATTTTTACCATAGCGTTGGGTAACACCGCCTAAAGCCACCAGGTGAATCTCAGAACGCTGGCCAAACATGCGTGCGCTAATGGCATGACCATATTCATGCAATAAAACTGAAAAAAGTGCCACTAAAGCCCAAATAATCGTACCGATAACCGAAGAGGTGCTAAGCCACCCTAACATTAAAATTAATAACCAAAAAAATGGATAAATCTTAATTGGTATGCTTCCAGGAATAGAAATCATAGCTCACTACTATCTTTTTTGCTTTTTAATTGCGGACTGCATCACATATCAATACGGTATATATAAATTTAACTCTAGCAATTAAACCATTTTGGTTATTAAAAGTAGATTTTTAAATTTTTTTTTAATACCCTACACTTAAAATGGCTTGTATTAAGTTTTAGTTGACTCAGAAGTTATTGCAATCGAGGTTTCTTTCATGTATACCGCAGCTGCTCTGCGTGACACTACTCCACAACTTAAAGCAGCAAATAGAGTCAATCCTATTAATAACAAAAATAACTTTGATAAACTATCTCAAGGTCTTTTAACAAACATTTTCGCTTTTTTTAATCTTGATAACATCATTAGTTATCCGCTAATTAATCGCCTTTGGAAACAGCTTTTCAAAGACAATAAAAAAGAACTTAGTGCACACACCAAAATATGGTATCGCATCTTTGACAAAAGCAGTCTAGCTCGTACTCAAACGATACATTCAATCCCTATACATTCAAGCATAAATAAGTGCAGTTCATTGAAATACCATGACATTGCTATGCATTTATTTAATTCTAACCGCTTTGGCCCAGCTTTAGCAGCGTCACACGTAAGTGCAAAATTTAATGCTATTAACGGAGCTTTTAGTTTCAAAAACCTTTGTGAAAAAGCTTGTGATAATAATGATTATGCACTTGCTATGCACTGTCAGAAACTCTCCAAACACTACTCCTCTTATATAGGAAATAGGGTCATGTGTTATTTAATTATACATCAGACTAGCAATGCCAATTTTTTGGAAAAATATAAGGAATTAATCCACTTGGCTTTGGCTTTAATTTTTGATGACCTTAAAAGTGGTCTAGAAGCATTGCTAGAAATTATCAAAAAACTCGCTGTTGTTCATAAAATAGATGAGGCCATGAAATATACGCAATTAGGAAATATTCTAAAGGGCAAAATGTCATATAAGGATGATGTCCCTATCGATTTATACGATGAAATGTGCACACATTTTCTCCACTTAAAACACTACGATGTAGCTGAAAGTTGTGCAAAAAAAGTAACAGGATTGATCAGCAGTTCAGAAAATTGTTATGTTAAAATAATTGTTGCACAAATACTAGAAAATGGTTTTATAAATCAGCAGTTGCTAGCAAAATTTGTGCCTAAAAGTCCCATATGGATAGTGGTCCATGAAGAAATAGCCATTGCTCTTATTGAGAAGGGTAAATATAAAAAAGCATTAGAAATGGCAAAAATCTGTATGCAGTTTCAAAGCGATCTTGAAAAAAATGAATTTAAAACCATTCTTGATGAAAAATTTAAGCTTTTTGGAATCGATATAACAGTTTTGGCAGATTAAAATTATGGATATTTCGCATTTAAGACACTGTCAAGCCACACCACATTGGCAAAAAATTGGCCCACATCATCATCACGGTATTGCCATTCCTTTATTTAGTTTGTGTACAGCTAACTCATCGGGAATAGGTGAATTTTACGATCTTCTTCCACTCATAGATTGGGCACATGTAATTGGACTTGATGTCATCCAACTCCTTCCACTCAATGACACTGGTGAGGAAACAAGTCCCTACAGCGCACTATCCGCTTTTGCCCTCAATCCTCTTTACCTACAACTATCGGCATTGCCAGGTATTGATAAATTTAGCATTTTGCAAGATCTTTTAAAAAAACTAGCACTCTTAAATAAAACTAAAAATGTTCAATACGCTGCAGTCCGTAGTCAAAAACAAGAGTTTTTAACCACTTATTACACTCTGATGGGACAGAAATTGCAGCAAAATGAAAAATATCAATTTTTTTTAAATTCCACACCTTGGCTAAAAGGTTATGCCGTTTTTAAAATTTTAAAAAAACTGTATCTTGGAGCCAGTTGGGAACGGTGGCCTGAATCACAAAATCCTATTAACGATGAATTATTTGATCAAATCATCGAAAGCGAAAAAGAACTTTACCAAGAGCTGTGCATTACTCAATTTTTATGCGATATGCAATTGCAAGAGGTAAAAAAATATTCCACACTGAAGAATGTTTTCATAATGGGCGATGTGCCAATTTTGATTGCCCGCGATAGCGCCGACGTTTGGGAACACCGCCAAATATTTGATTTAAATTACTCAGCCGGTGCCCCCCCGGATGTCTATGCAAAAGATGGCCAAAATTGGGGATTTCCGATTTACAACTGGTCAATATTAGAAAAACAAGAGTATCGCTGGTGGATTGAACGCTTACAATGGGCTACCCGCTATTACCATATGTATCGCATCGATCATATTGTTGGTTTTTTTCGCATTTGGGCCATTCCTAAAGGCAATAGTAGTCAAGACGGACACTTCATTCCACACGATAAAAATGAATGGATTGCTCTAGGAGAGAAAATTCTTAAAATGATGTTAAGTAACTGTGAAATGTTACCGATTGGTGAAGATTTGGGAGTCGTTCCTGATGAAGTAAGAGCTTGTCTAAAACGATTAGGGATTTGCGGAACACGAGTCATGCGCTGGGAAAGAAGATGGAATCAAGATAAAAAATATATTATGCCACAAAATTATAACTTCGATAGCTTAGCCACAGTTTCCACCCATGACTCGCAAACTCTGCAGCAGTGGTGGCGCGATTGTCCAGAGGAAGCTAAATTATGGGCGGAGATGGAAGGATGGACATATCAAAATATGCTCTCAGCCAGTCAACATCGCAAAATATTATGGGATAGCCATCATTGCGGTAGTTTATTTCACGTTAATTTGCTTCCAGAATACTTAACACTTCTACCAGAATATTGTGACAACAATATTGATGAACAACGTATCAATGTACCAGGCGTTGTTACTGATACCAACTGGTCATATCGATTACCTCTCCCATTTGAAGAGATCGCGCAAAATGATTCTTTAAGGCATTTAATGATTGAATTAATCACATGAGAAATGTTTAAATCTAGGTATACTAACCTGAGTTTAGCTAATAAAGGAGCGCACATGAAACCAAAAGCTGGTCGCAATGATCTGTGTCCATGCGGATCTGGTAAGAAATACAAAAATTGCTGTCTACAAGAAAATGTGACTGAAAACGGCTCTAGTCTGAAGAAAAAATTCACTGCCCGCGTTATTTCAGCCGGTGGTGCGGTTGGGGAAGCTGCCGCAGCTGCTAATCAAACAGCAGCACAAGCTACAACAGTGCAGAATAAAGCATTGCAAGATTATGACAGTCTCATGGAACGATCTTTTGGCCATGCATTTAGGCGTTATGAAACCGGCCCACCTAAGCCAGATAGCCCATCGCAATATATAAGTGAAGAGCAAGAATTATAGGCTAATAATCTGAACTCTTAGTTTTTTGCTCTTTAGATTGCTTCAAAGCCTTGCGAATCGACGATCTGTATCGTGGTCATATTACCTTGTCCCGATACAGAGAATTTAGAATTAAGTCTAATACACTCACCTTGCGCATAATTTGAAGAGTGCCTTTAGTGCCTATCCACAGCCATCTATAAAGGAGACACATTACTTATATAACTGGATCGTCCCCGCCATCACAATAGGGATGACAGCGTAACAAACGCTTAAAGCCCAAATACAACCCTTTAAGAAATCCATATTTACTTAAGGCCTGCATACAATAGTTTGAGCAGGTAGGATGAAAGCGACAAATAGGCCCTAACATGGGACTAATAGTCCATTGATAAAGACGAATCAATATAATTAGCAACTTGACAAACATTAATAACTCACCTTACCGCATAATTTGAAGAGTGCCTTTAGTACATATCTATTATTCAGACAATTGATATTCTTGTAGTTTATCGCGCAACATTTTAATACTAATACCTAGTGTTTGAGCCGCTTTCGTAGTATTTGGCTGTAGCTGCATTGTTGCTACTATTAATTGTTTTTCTAATTCTGGCAATGTTTTGCATGATATTGCGTTTTCTTCTAAGCGTAAAGCCTCTCCGGAAATCTGTGCATTATTATCCATTACAATAGCACGCTCAATAACATTAGCTAATTCACGTACATTACCTGGCCAATTATAATCTAACAGCTTTTTTGATGCTTCCGCAGATAGTTTTTTCTTACTTAAATGATTTTCTTGACAAGCTTTGATGATAAAATGTTCAGCTAGCGGTATAATATCCTCTTTTCTTTCGCGTAATGGTGGTAAGTGGATAGGAACAACGTTTAGCCGATAATATAAATCTTCGCGCAAAAATTTTTCAGCGATTGCAGCACGCACATCGCGATTGGTAGTAGATATTAATCTAACGTTTACTTTAACTGACTTTGTGCCACCCACACGTTCAAATTCTTGCTCCTGTATGACACGCAACAGCTTAGGTTGCAGAAGTAGCGGAATTTCAGTCACTTCATCCAAAAGCAAAGAGCCTCCATTGGCTAATTCAAAACGGCCAATACGTTTAGTGGCAGCGCCTGTAAAAGCACCCTTCTCATGGCCAAAAAATTCAGACTCTATCAAATTATCAGGAATGGCGGCACAATTAACTTTAATAAAAGGGTGATTTGCACATAGCGAGCTGTAATGAATGAGATGGGCAATAACCTCTTTGCCTGTGCCAGTTTCTCCGCTAATAAATACATTGGCATTGCTTTTAGCGATCTGCTGCACTTCTTGTAATACTTTTTGCATAGTGCTACTGACAGCAATAATAGGTTTATTTCCGGGATTGGCAGCCACCTGCTGACGCAAATAACGATTTTCTTCTAATAATGCTAGATGCTGATTAGCTTTTTCGATAATAGCTATTAAACTTTCTAAGGCAAATGGTTTGATTAAGTAGTGAAAGGCCCCATTTTTCATCGCTTCAACCGCATTTTCAATTGTACCAAAGGCAGTAATGACAATAGTAAGAGTATTAGGATTGTTTTCCTTGAGATACTTAATTACATCCATCCCTGATACAGTACCCATTTTCATATCGGTAATAACGAGATCAAATGTTTGCTGTTGCAAAAGACTAAGTGCTTTTTCACCACTCTCGGCAGTTTGTATTTCAAACCCTTTTCGTTTTAATGCTTCAGCTAGAAAATTACGCATGATGACTTCGTCATCAACAATACATATTTTTTCTATTGGCATAACTAATCCCTCCCACACGTCAGTATGACTATTAGAAGCCTAATAGACTTCTTTGGAAATTACATTTATTTGTTAAAATTGCCTTTTTTGGCGCTAAGGGTTCATTGGAATTTTAATCGTAAACTTAGTTCCTTGATTTTGAGCTGATTGTACATCGATAAAACCATCATGTGCTTGAATAGTTTTATAAACTTCAGCCAAGCCTAAGCCATTTCCCGAAGGTTTGGTAGTAAAAAAAGGTGAAAAAACATTTGATAAATGTTCGCTTTCAATACCAATACCGGTATCCTCAATCTCAATAATGGCCCAAGTTTCATGTTGCCATAAACGAATATTCAATTGACCACCTTCTGGCATCGCTTGAATAGCATTTACCAATAAATTTAAAATGGCCGATTTAAACAGTAAAGGATCAATTCTTAGTAATAGCTGCGCACAAGAGCTTTCTATGCTAAAATTAATTTTTGCATTCCACAAACTATCTGCCCGTAATAACAATTCAATTTCTGACATCAAATACACTACATCAACAATTTCTAGTTGCAAGTGACAAGGTCGTGAATAGGTTAAAATGTGATTAACGAATTGGTTAAGATCATCGGCACCTTGAGCAATATGAATGGCCATTTGTTGCAAATCTTTCCGATCATGCAATTCATCTTTTAATATCGTAGCAAAACCTTTAATTCCTCCTAATGGATTGCGAATCTCGTGTGCTAATTTAGCTGACATAGCCCCTAATTCTTTTAAACGATCATTGCGGTTTGCAACAAATTGTAAGTGTCGCATTTTGGTAACATCGTGCATCAGCAGCAACAATCCTTGTATAGGCAGGGCTTGCTGCTGCCGAAAGCTTTGCGAATAATTTTGTTGTGACATTGCAATGAAAATCGCTTCTACCTCTAGTTCAGTTTCCTTGCCATCTGCTTTTAAAGTGATCCAGGAAGTAGCTACATTTTTTTGCGCGGCGAAAACTTGTTGCAGGGAAAAGCCAAAAAAATCATCTCTTAAACATTGTGAAAAATGATGAAATAATAAAGATTGCTCCGGTAATTGTAAAATATTTTGCGCCGCTGCATTATAGGTAGTTATCATACCCTGCAAATCAATAAAGATAATACCTTGAGAGATCTGCTGCAGGATAGTTTGTAAGTAATTAGAGGTAAAACTCAACTCTATTAATTTACCATCAAATCGTGTATGCGATTCTTGTAAATTGCTTTGAATGCTTTTAAAACGTTCCTGCAAACCTTGATAGCTATTTTCTAATCTTTGCGTTTCTAAAAAAAATTGTTTTAAAGCCAATTTAAGCTCATCTTCTTTCTCAATAACTGTAGGTGTAAATTCTACATGATCCATCTAAAAACTCAAAATTCAGGTTTTTTAAGAGCGGCATCAATAACCAACTGAGCTGTATGCAGTGCTAATAATAATTGGCGTTGCTTTAATGATGTGGCGTGGTTATTGGCATTGCGCAATTGCTCAAGTAAGCACTTTCCTCGCCTTAATCTAGCACTATCACGATAAATGCCCGCATATGCCCACATGATATGTCGTAACATTTGCCAATCTTCTTCAATTAATTCTGCTTGCTCTGGCTCAAAAGAAAAATCAGTTAGGGTTAAGTCTGGAAAATAATAAACCAATTTTGAGATCTGTTTGTTAATATCATCAGCGCATGATTTGGCCCATGTCAAACTTTCTAGCACCCCCAGAGCTTCTTCCTTATAATTAAAAAAAACGCCTGTTGCACTCACACTTCCAATAGCGCGCAATCGTTGAATATTTGTTTGGCCCACTTTATCAACAGCTATTCCGCCACAACTATAACAGGCTGTGGGGACAATGGGCAAAAGATCTTTAGCAATATTAATACCACGATTTAAGCAATAAGCATCAACTGCGGGGAATTGCTCTTTCAATGCCAATGAATCTAACGCTGTTAAATCTAACCATAAATGGGCATCATCAGTTTTTAATAATTGACTATAGATTGTTTTCGTTAAATCTTTTGGTAAAAGCTCAGCTAGCAAAAATTCATTTTTTGCCCCATATAATTTACCACCGGCCGCTAATAATTCAAGTGGAAGGGGAAAACAAGGACGATCTTTTTCAAGTAAACCCAAAGGGTGAAAATGGATATGTTCCATGTTCAAAACGCGGGCCCCCGCTAGGTTTGCAATAGCTAGTCCACCTCCATAAGCTGTGGGTAAATCAGTTGAATAGGTAAAAATGGAGGAGGCCCCGCCTGTGGCTAAAATGGTTTCTTTAGCTAAAAAATATTCTGTTTGTTGACTATCATGATTATAAGTCGCTATACCGATGCACATCGGTTTTTTATAACAATCCACTTTCTTGCGTGAATGGCGTTCTACTGTCAATAAATCAATAAGACTATGATTAGTAATCCATTCCACACAAGGTTGTTGTTGCAGTTGTTGTTGCAAAGCACGATAAATATCGATATTTCCATTGCGATCGATCAAATGATTCATGTCTACAAGTTCATCAAAACTACTGCGGGCGAATTGCGCTAATTGTTCATAAGCACGTGGACAAACTAATTGTTCTTGATTACCAGCTTGCAAGCTTTGAATCTTATTTTCTAATTGATCATTTTTTATAAAATGGGAGTGATAAATTCTTTGATCAAAACTCAAAGCCATCATAGTAACAGGTATACCTTTTTTGGCTAATGCCAAAGCGACAGCATAACCGGCAATACCCGCTCCAACTACTATTACTTCACATGTCTTCAAGCTTCACCCCCTAAATAACCCATAAGCTGAACAACCTAAAATTTTGAATTTTTTTACTTTTGCACAATCCAAAAAAAGGGCAAAATTTAAGTTAAAAAACTTAAATAAGCTTTGCATCCAGTCCTGTTTATTTTAAGTAATAACATAATTACGATAAAAAAAAATCAGCAAAATATTCACTGATAGTGTGATAGTTTTGCCAATCTAACTCCGATTAAACCATTTTATATGTTTAAATATTCTATAATTACTTTATTAGCTGTAGGATTGCTATTATATAGCTTACCAACAGCGGGACTAAGTAACGGCGAAAAAGATGCTGTTTGTCCTTTTTGCAATCAAAATATCCTCGATTATCAAAAATTTTATGAAGATGAGCTAGTTGTTGCCCTTTTTACACATAAACCTGTTTTTGCTGGACATTCTCTCATCATACCTAAAAGACATGTTGAATATTTTGACATGCTTTCCGATGAAGAAATCATGCACATTGGTCGGGTCATAAAAAAAGTCAATAAGGCTGCTATGGAAGTTTTTGGCAATAGCGCTTACTTAATTTTACAAAAAAATGGTAGAGAAGTTGGTCAAACTGTACCGCATGTACACTTTCATTATATTCCTCGCAACGCTGGCGATGATTCAACCATTGCTTTTTTTATAAGGATGTATATTGCCAATTTTAAAAGTCCTATGGAGAGTGCACAAATGCAATCACAAGTAGAAAAAATGCAAATCGTTATGCAAAACGAGTAAATTAAATGAAAAATCAAATGTGGCGGTTTAAAATTTGTTTATATAGTATTTTAATACTATGTGGTTTTTTTTTAGAAAATGGAAAAGTTTTGGGTAATCAAATTATGGAAACAGAACAGCAAGATCAACCATATCTTTATAAAATATTATCAATGCGTCACTGGCAAGCTACTGCCAATAAAAAAATGGTAACTCTATCTGCTGTTGATGATCTTTTTATTCATCTTGCTACAGAGGAGCAGTTAGAAAAAATCATCACCAAGTATTGGTCAGATGCTAGCGAATTTGCGATCTTGAAAATCGATCGATCTAAAATTAAAGGTAGATTGGTACATGAGATAAACTCTGGTGGGGAGAACAAATATTATCATCTTTACGATGGCCTCATCCCTTTTAGCGCTATTGTAGAATCTAAAATCATCTACAGAGATACAGATGTTATTGATAATGTGGCCAGTTTGGATGTTGTCAAGATAGGTGATGCTGTTTTACGTCAAAAAAGTCGCCCACTCACAGCTGAGGAAATTCTAAGTCCGCAAATTCAAAATTTGATTGCCTCTATGAAAGTCACTATGCAAGCAGCACCCGGGGTGGGGTTAGCCGCTCCTCAAATTGGACAACCCATTGCGCTTGCCGTAATAGAGGATATGGAACATTCTCATTTAACGACACAACAATTACTTGAGCGCAATCGCTATAAAGTTCCATTTCACGTTATAATAAATCCACATGTTTTTATCGAAGAAGATGCCTGCATGATCGATTTTTTTGAAGGCTGTTTAAGTGTGGATGGATTGATTGGCATTGTACCAAGAGCAGATTCGGTGCGCATTGAATGCCTCAATGAGTATGCAGAAGCAGTAACCATTCGTGCCAAAGGTTGGTACGCCCGTATCTTGCAACATGAAATCGATCATTTAAATGGAATTCTTTATATAGACCGTGCTTTATTACCCACCTTAATGACTGAAGAAAAATATGTAGAGTTGTGGAAAAATAAAAGTGTCGAAGAAATTAAAAAATCTTTAATAATTAATAATTAATGGATTTAGTTTGCTTGAATTCAATCGACTTTTATAAGAAATGTGGTTTTTATGCAGCTTTATGCTTACGACAAAGAGGAACAATTAATCTCTGCACAACAAGCGCATAAACATACTGATTATTTTTGTTTGGAATGTAAAAGTATAGTCCGTTTGCGCAGTGGCCCCCATCGACAACGACATTTTTATCATACAGCGCCTACTCCGCAATGTCGGCAACATCAAAAGGGGGCCACACATATTTACTTGCAACATTATTTGCAACAAAAGCTCACATTAAGCGATGCACGGCTAGAGTGGCCCTTTCCTCAAATTGGTCGCATTGCTGATGTAGCCTGGTTATCAAAAAAAATTGTATTTGAAATTCAATATTCACATATCAATGCGCAAGAATTGCTAGCGCGCAATTCTGATTATGCAAGGTTAGGCTGGCAAGTCATTTGGATTTTTCATGATTTTCGTTATAATCAACGACGTTTAACAGCCGCTGAAATGGCGGTACGCAATTCACCACATTATTTTAGCAATATGGAGCCGCAGAAAGGAGGTATCATTTACGATCAATTCGATCTATGCGAAAATGGAATTCGCAAGCACAAATTGCCGCAGCTTGAGTTGCAATTTGACAATTTGAATCCAAGATATTTGCCAAAAAACATTTTATGGCCCCTTATTAGCAATAAAGAGCGTCTGCAAAGCTGGTCACTTTCATTAAAAGGCGATATGGCAAGTCTAGTTATGGATAATACACAAACTGAATATCTACAACAGGCCAAAGCACTAGAAATGGCCCATTTACGCTCTATAAGTAGCCAAAACAGATCTATTTTTGCTAAACTATTTCAGGATGCTCATAAAATTTATCAAACAATTTTTCGTTATATTTTAGAGAAACATTGCCGTTAAAAATCTGACAAATAGCAATTATGATCTAAGTTGTGATACTTCATTGAATAATTTTGCACAAACAGATAAAATAATCGACTAACAATCATAAATCGACATCACCCTAATAAATGTAGGAAATTTAATGTTTGATCAAAACCTCGAAAGTCAATCATTAGAAGCTGAACTTGAAGATGCCATCCTCGATTCCATGGAAGCTAATCAAACTCCCTCAAAGCAAGAATTGCTTCCTCCCGATGAACTTTTTATTTTTCCTTTAATTAAAAGGCCATTTTTCCCCGGAATGGCTGCACCAATTGTCATTGAGCCTGGTCCTTTTTATGAAATACTAAAAGTGGTGGCCAAAACGGACCATAAATATGTTGGTCTCATTCTCACTAAAGATGAAAATACAGATATATATAAAGCCACATTTGATGATTTGCACAAAGTAGGTACATTAGCTCGTATTTTGCGCATTATTCCAATGGAGCAGGGTGGTGCTCAAGTAATTATGAGCATGGAACAAAGATTTACAGTATTAAAGCCAGTTGCAAGCATAAGCGAATTAAAAGCACATGTAATTATTTACGAAGATGATCACACCACTTTGACAACTGAGCTAAAAGCTTATGCCATTAGTGTAATTGCCACCATTAAAGAATTATTAAAACTTAATCCGCTCTTCAAAGAAGAATTGCAAATTTTTCTAGGCCATTCTGATTTTACTGAACCTGGTAAGCTAGCTGATTTTGCAGTTGCCCTAACCACCTCTACTCGCGAAGAATTGCAAAGTGTTTTAGAAACATTTGATGTTCCACAACGCATTGAAAAAACACTAATTTTATTGAAAAAAGAATTAGATATCAGTTTACTACAACATAACATCAATAAAAAAATAGAAGCGACGATTAATAAAAATCAAAAAGATTTTTTCTTACGCGAACAACTTAAAACTATAAAAAAAGAATTGGGCATTGAGCGCGATGATAAGTCGATTGATCGCGAAAAATTTCAAGCACGCTTGAAAGAGCGCATTGTAGCTCCAGACACTTTAAAAGTAATTAACGACGAACTTGAAAAATTTAGCATGCTGGAAGTTCAATCAAGTGAATACGGGGTATGTCGCTCATATCTTGATTGGCTGACAATAGTTCCTTGGGGCCTTTACAGTCAAGAGCTTAGCAAGTTAGATGAAGCTGAAAAAATTTTGGCCAAAGATCACTATGGACTTGAAGATATTAAGCAACGCATCTTAGAGTTTATAAGCATTGGCCACCTAACTGGCGGGGTGAAAGGGAGCATTTTGTGTTTAGTAGGTCCACCAGGAGTAGGTAAAACTAGTATTGGAAAAAGCGTAGCACGCGCTCTTAATCGCAAATTCTACCGCTTTTCTGTGGGCGGTATGCGCGATGAAGCCGAAATCAAAGGTCATCGCCGCACCTATGTTGGAGCGATGCCAGGTAAAATTATTCAAGCACTCAAATACTGTCAAACAATGAATCCAGTCATAATGCTTGATGAGATTGATAAAATGGGCAAAAGTTATCATGGTGATCCTGCTTCAGCATTGCTAGAGGTATTGGATCCAGAGCAAAATGTAGATTTTCTAGATCATTATCTGGATGTACGCATCGACCTATCAAAAATATTGTTTATTGTTACAGCCAATGTTCTTGACACCATACCTGAACCACTTAAAGATCGGATGGATATTTTGCGTTTGTCAGGCTATATTATGCAGGAAAAAATAGAAATTGCCAAAAAATTTCTTATACCGCGCAATCGCAAAGAAATGGGGATCAAAGCTTCACAAATTGCCTTTAATCAAGAAAGCTTACGTCTTATGATTAATGGATATGCGCGCGAAGCCGGTGTAAGAAATCTTGAAAATTTAATAAAAAAAATATTGCGCAAATTAGCGCTAAAATTTGTGCGCGAGCTGCAAACGCAAAAGCTAGTGGAAGAAAAAAAGATTAACAAAAAAAAGGGTGTTAAAGCTCTTGAAAATAGTAATGGCGAAAAATTTTCCATTACGCAAGATAACTTAAAAGACTTTCTTGGTAAGCCTGTCTTTACAAGTGATCGCTTTTATGAACACCCTCCCATTGGTGTTTGCATGGGGCTAGCTTGGACTGCTATGGGTGGTGCAACCTTATATGTAGAAGCTATCAAAGTAGTGGCTGAAAAAACGATCATGAAGTTAACTGGACAGGCTGGCGATGTGATGAAAGAATCAGCTGAAATTGCCTGGAGCTATTTACAAAGTGCCATGCCCAAATATGCACATAGCCTCACTTTCTTTGAAAAAGCGCAAGTACATATACATATACCAGAAGGGGCCACGCCAAAAGATGGTCCATCAGCTGGTATCACCATGGTCACCGCCCTACTTTCTTTATTATTAAATATACCGGTACTCAAAAATCTGGGTATGACAGGCGAATTAACACTTACCGGTCGCATTTTACCAATTGGTGGGGTCAAAGAAAAAATGGTAGCGGCGCGTCGCTCTGGTTTGACAGTTTTAATCTTCCCTGATGCTAACCGTCGCGATTACGATGAACTGCCCGCTTATATTCGCAAAGGGATCGATATCCATTTTGTAGAGCATTATGATGAGGTTTTTAATATTGCCTTTCCAAACAATACTATTAATCAGAGCCAAGCACTACTATAATTTAAAAACATTAAATATCATTTGTTTGAGGAATATTTTGTGAATACCGCTAATTATCTCACCTTGTTGCGCATTCTTCTAGGCCCAATATTTTTAATAATCTATAAAGAGCATACCTTTTTTGGCATAGATTTGATTGCACTTCCCTATGTTTTATTGATATTGCTTGGTTTAGCTGAATTATCCGATATTTGCGATGGCTATTTTGCCAGAAAATATAATGAGGTGACTGATATTGGTAAAATTCTCGATCCCATGGTTGATAGTATCTATCGCATTTCCATTTTTTTAACTTTTACCATACCACCTATTAATTTACCGATGTGGGTCGTATTTGTCTTTTTTTATCGCGATTCTGTCATTAGCATTTTACGCATCATGTGCGCTTTAAAAGGGATGGCCTTAGCCGCTCGCCCAAGTGGCAAAGTAAAAGCTATTATGCAAGGCATTGCCATCAATGCCATTAGCTTTCTTTTAATCCCCTATTCTCTAAATATTTTAGCACTCAAACATTTACAAAATATCAGTTATTTTATCGCCCTCACCACAGCTATTTATACAGTTTTCTCAGGCTTAGATTATATTCTTGCGCACCGCGCACATTTAGCCGAGTTATTTGGCAAAGTCAAACCCAGAGAAACCACTTTTTAAAAATAAAAAATATTTATAGTTAATATTTTTAAGTGTTTTACCCTTGTAAAAAAATATGTTTTTGTATATAATTTGTTATTAACTATATAATTAATCGACAATTTATTTTAAAATATTTAATAATGGAGCATATATGTTTGAAGTAGAAAGAGTGAAAGTAACTGAGAGCGGTTTTATGCCTGCTAAACCAAATGGAAATGGTCGCACCGGTCAGATCCGCGTGGCTAGTTGGTTTTGGTTAGGCAAATCGATTACCATTGGTAATGTATCTCTAAACAAAGGATCACTAATAGATTTTCTAAATACTGTTGCAAAATTAGAAAAAAAATTAGAAAAAGGAACGTGGTTCCTGGGTTTATGGTTCACTTGGTTTGGCGGTGCCTCTGATGAAGAAGTATTAGAAGTTTTTAATAGATATAAAAAAATATCGACAGGTCTTTTAAATGCACCTGCTAAAAATACTGATATTGAAGATGATTGGCCTGAAGAAGATAATCCAATAAAAGGACTACTTACAGGCAAAAAATCGACTACTGACAATGTAATGGTTCAAAAACAAGCACCAAATCAGTCTGTATTTGTAGCACCAGCCGAAGCTGTCGCTGCAACAACACCGCCTCCAAAACCTGAATCCAGTAAAGCATCAACAAAAGAGGACGCAGTTACAATACAAGCTAAAGCACCTGCAACGCCAGCAAAAGTTGTCACCGCACCAGCAACAACTACACCATCTCCATTGAAAAAACAAGAAAGTAAAGTTAGTCTAATGACTAAAGATCCTAGTTTTGCAGAAAAAATTATGATTAGTGGTGGTGGCATTCTAAATAGACCTTTAGAAAGCGAAAATCTTTAAGATTTAGTTAAAATTCTTTAAGCCAAAAAAATTAGCCTGAAGGGCTATAATTGCAGCACCCCAGGGCAACGCTCTGGGGTGCTAATATAAGAACCTGTTCAGAATATTTTTGATGTATCATCTCTCTTGAAATTCTTCTTGTATAAAAAAATAAATTCCAAAAACAAAAACTACCACAGAGCCCCCAGAGCCCACAGAGAGGGGTTATATCTTCATTCGACGAATGCCTTCTACCAAACGTTTTAAATTGAAATTGATAAGCAATCTTCTAGCGCAAGTTCCATAGAGCTTTAAATAAGAAGGATCAGTTTCACGTCCTTCTATCTCTTCTGATGCATTAAGATTGGCTGAATAATTCATCCCCCCCCCTCTGTGGGCTCTGTGGGCTCTGTGGTAGTTTTTTTTTCATAAGCAGAACAGCAAAAGCAATGATAACCATGTGGAGGCTGGTATTAAGTTTTCTTTCGCAATTTTTCCATAACCTACGGCACTTCTCCAACCAGTCAAAGGAACGTTCTAAAACCCATCTTTTAGAACCTGTTCAGAATATTTTTGATGTATCATCTAAATGTAATTTCGAAAGAAGTCTATTGTTGAACATAAACTTTATACTCTTTTAAAAAGATTTTGAACAGGTTCTAAGAGTAAAATGCAGCCTCTATGGATGAACAAGAGGTATATTAATTTTGCCTTTCAAAATGGCTATGAAGCATTTTCTATAGGCCAATCAGCCTATGAAGATATATCAAAATGCAAAAAGATCATCACAAAAATATCCCATTGTTTTAGAAAATAGTGTATCAATATAGGTCGACATAGCGATTAATCCTATATACATAAATGATTGAAAAATTTAGCGAAAAATACTACAAGACTCATTTTACATTTTCTAAAGAAGTCTAATGCTAATTAAGCAAAGGGAGACCTCCATCATGTCATACATAAGAGCGCTTCGAGGACGTCAAATTTTAGATTCACGAGGCAATCCCACTATTGAAGTTGAACTAACGGTTGATGAAGGTATTGTGTACGCTTCTGTTCCATCTGGTGCCTCACTTGGGCAAAATGAGGCTATTGAACTGCGCGATGGCAATTTAGATCGTTTTCAAGGTAAAGGGGTTTTAAAAGCTGTCGAATATATCAATACCATATTAGCTGATATTTTAATCGGCGAAGATGTAAGCAACCAATTGCACCTAGATAGACTGATGATTGAGGCTGATGGCACGGATAATAAAAGTAAATTGGGAGCCAATGCCATTTTAGGGGTTTCTTTAGCTGTAGCGCGTGCGGGAGCTTTAGCCGCCGGCTTACCATTATATCGCTATATTGGCGGAATCTATGCCCATAGATTGCCTTGTCCTATGATGAATATTATCAACGGTGGTGCTCATGCTGATAATTCACTAGATTTTCAAGAATTCATGATCAGGCCGATTGGTGCGCCAAATTTCCCCGAAGCTCTGAGATGGGGAGTAGAGATTTTTCACCAGTTAAAAGCTATTTTAAAAGCCGGTGGTCATGCTACGGCGGTAGGTGATGAAGGTGGATTTGCTCCATCATTGCAATCTAATGAAGAAGCTTTAGAGTTGATCGTGCAGGCCATTAAAAAAGCGGGCTTGCGCCCTAAAATCGATGTCACTTTAGCTTTGGATTGTGCCGCTTCCGAGTTTTATGATGCCTGGAGTGGTTTTTACATTGAGAAGAAAAAGAAATTGCAAAACAAACCATTTGAGCAACGCAGCACTGCCGCGCAGATAGCCTATTTAACACAGCTGTGTCAAAATTATCCCATTGATTCCATCGAAGATGGTTTAGCGGAAGATGACTGGTCTGGTTGGCAGCAATTGACAGAGGATCTAGGGGGAAAAATACAAATTGTCGGCGACGATATATTTGTCAGCAATTCCAAATTTTTACGCCGTGGCATAAATGAAAAAATAGGCAATGCCATTTTGATAAAACCAAATCAAATCGGCACGCTTTCTGAAACTTTAGAGACCATTAATTTAGCGCATACCCATGGTTACGCCACTATAATTTCTCATCGTTCAGGGGAAACCGAAGATACTTTTATCGCCGATTTAAGTGTTGCCACTAATGCTCGTCAGATTAAGACTGGGTCACTCTCACGCTCTGATCGCGTAGCTAAATACAATCGCTTATTAGCCATAGATTTGGCCCTGGGTAATACTGCAGCTTATAGCTAAAATGGGTAATCAAAACTCAGATTAAAGTTGAGTTAGTAAAAAATAAATTTGACTTTTTATCTTCTATGCTTTAGCTATTTATGTGAAACCTGGATAGTTTAGCAGCTTAAAAAAAGCAAAAAAAAATCCAAAGTTCAGTTAATAAACGGAAAGCAAATCCGTTTATTAAACTTTTGACGTATAACCCACTTAAGATACATAAAAGGAAATATATGAAAAAATTAGCTTTTTCTCTAATCGCTTCTTTAGCAATTTTTCAATCTGGATTTGCGGCTGTAACAGCGTTATCAGAAAGTCTTAACGAATATGATGCAGTAGTTAGCGCAATTGGAACAAGTTCAGAATTTAGTTCTACTGAATTTGTAGTAGATATTAAAAGAGTTACTGAAGAAGTAAACATTTTAGGTACAGTTCGTTATAGGATAGTAACACGTGATATTGCCGATTTAAATGCTGCGGAATGTGGTTGCGAACATCACCATCGTCGTGATAGAACCCACCAATACTTAGCTGTTTTAGATGTAGCAGCTAACACCATCCCTGGTTCTAATATCATTACTGTTATTAGTATCGAACCAATTTCACGCACTAATCGCTAAATTTTTTTCTAAGTTTTGAAATTTTCTACAAATAGCCATTTTTTCAAATTGACAAAAATGGCTATTAGATTCTTTTTAAAGAAGTCTAATAGCGTAAGGTGAGTTAGTCAGGCAGCGTAATTTCAGGCTTTTTTAAACCTACGCTCATATAGATCGCTACACGTGTATCATAAACTTGCCGTTGAAATGAAAAACGGAGATTCCATGCCGTTTGAATAGTGGTCAATAAATTAACTTCATACTCTAGATAATTCTTTTGATCTCGCCTATCACGCCATCCTTGACGTAACACAAAATCACACGCCCAATTGGGATTAAAACGATAAAATATATGGGTTAAAATTGTATCGCGTGGATCAGATAACGAGGAGTGCAGCAGTCGTTTTTGCGAGCGGTAAGCATCCAGAAAAAAATTATCGTAATCAACTTTACGCCAAGCGTAGGGGCCACGATGGCGATATTCCATTGTAATAGCTAAATCATCACTCAACGTCAAAGCTGAACGCAAATTAAAATAGTCACATTGCTGATGTTGCAGATTCCATCCAAAATTAATGCTGTGTTCAGTACGCGCATTAGGCATAAATGAAAATTGGGTATATAAGCGTGGTATAGTCTGTTTAATCGTATGCGAATCTAAAAAAGCATCAGTATACAAGTGCGCGCAAAAACGCTGTTGGTTGGTTGGGCCGTTTCTGATGTAAAAAAAGTTTTTTAAACCAAAAGAAAAGTAGTATAGACGTGCCAGTCCATCATCTAAATCAAAGACATAATGTTTATCTACCGATACAGTTGGGGCAGAATAAAAATTGAAAACACCATAAGGCTCGACCACATGTTTTAAATTAGTATAGTAAGAATATAGATGGGTATTGAGCAAACATTTCATCTTACACAATGTCAACCAACGGCTTCCCCCTTCTGGACAATTGCCATAGATGATTGAAATAATCCCTATTTCTGGAGTTAAAGTGGCCATGCCATCAAATGAAAAGGGACGATAAAAATTGGAACGATATTCAAAACGGGTCGAAGAATAATCATGCACATAGCATAGCTTCTTAGAATAGACAAAATTTAAATATGAAGCATTGAAAAAATTTTCGCAAATGATACCTGTTTTTCCAATGGCAAAGGGTTTAAAATTAACTTCAAAAGAAGGTAATTCTTGTTTAACAGTTTGAAAACTATTAATACGTACATGCGTATAAAAATTAGTGATAAAAGCCGCCGTTTGCCTCCTTATTAGGAGTTGCGTACGTTTAGGTGCACCCAAATCAAAATCGCGCTCATAGTAGTCACGCTCACTAATTTTATCATAAGATAATAAAATACTTGTTTTATCATCTGACATTTGCTTGTTAAAGGCACCTTCAAAACGATATCTTACTTTTTGTTCCGAATTAAAGACTGAAGAATCGTTAGCCAAATAGTTTATACTTTCAAAAGTAGTTAGATGGTCTGGTGCATCATAATATATATCTAAACCGCCACCTGGACCATATGTAAATTTATAATCTAAATTTAAAAATGTTTTCCACCCTTGCCACGAAAATATCTCATAAGTTAATCCTACGCGTGGACCTTGACGTCCGCCCCAGCGAAACCGATAGCGAATTGGGCAATCAAAGATATAATTTAAATTTAAATTACAACAGGGGATCCATAAAACCGGACATTGCCCAATTTTTATAGTTACCCGTTTGGCACTAAGATGATCATCATCATTTAATTGTAATTGCTGAGAATAAATGCCCCATTGGGGCGGTTGTTTTTCAGATGTGGTGACATAACCCTCGCGCACAAGATAGCTTCCATCAGCACAGAGCATTATTTCTTTTCCACCAAAATGCCAGGGAGCTATCATGCTTTTACCCTGATAAATCACACCTTCTTTTTTTATAAAGTCATAAACTAGTTTCTCCCCAACAAATACATAGTCTCCAAATTCTACAATTAGATCTTCTTGTGCTTCAATCGACCACACTGGCACTTGAGAATTTTGCTGTGATATATATGATATTTTTAAAGCCTGGATGCGTAGGTCCGGACCAGAAACTACCCC
Organism: Chlamydiota bacterium; assembly: GCA_013285965.1. Lineage (GTDB taxonomy): Bacteria > Chlamydiota > Chlamydiia > Chlamydiales > Parachlamydiaceae > JABDGQ01. Next base: position 54,258 of record JABDGQ010000002.1, on the reverse strand, counting down.
TCCATTTTGGGTCGATAACACACCAGCACTATATATGGGCTGTCGCAAATCCACTTGGATAGTTTGATTGGCAACTTTATCTAATAATTTATCGATATTTTGTGAATGCAGAGTGTTAAAAATTAACAGTATCAATAGATATCTTACGAAATTTGCTTTAATTAAAAAAATAGGCAATTTTTGAATAATTATTTTGATAAATTTTGGGAGCACGTTTGTCAACATTGTTGAAAAATTTCTAAGAAAAGAGCTCTATTCATGATCAGTATTTTCCAGCTCATCCAGAGACTTTGAAAGTTCAACATGATAAGCCATTTATATTTTTAAGGAAAATAGAAACCAAACTAAACTGTTAATTTATAACATTGAAAACCAATAAAATCATAAAACATAATGGCGAAAAGTTTTTTATTGGCATATCTTTAAAATGCAAAAAACAATCTGATCTTTCGTCTTTTTTTCAAAATTTTTAGTTGATAAATTACTCACCTTACGCATAATTTGAACAAGTGATTTTTGACATAGCCTAGAGCTATATATAAGGAGACACTAGGTGATTGAGTAAATATCTAGTGATATAATTAGTCTAGAGGGGTCAGACGTGAATAAATTTACTGAAAATGTAACTGAGGCATTGCAAGATGCTTTTAATGAAGCGCAGAGAAGAAAACATACCGAAATCACTGAAAATCATTTACTGTGGGCTTTTTTGCAAAACAACCAAAAATACTTCTACTCTATTCTCACTAATTTAAATACCCAACCACAAATCTTATTAAATGAAGTTGAGCGCGATTTGCAACATCTTCCTACTTTTTCAGGTAGTACTATCCAACCCCCTATCCCATCGCGCAATTTACAAGGGCGCATCAGTGATGCTCAAAATATTGCCGCAGAATGGAATGATACCTATACCAGTAGCGATCATTTTTTGCTTTCTTATTGGCAACATAGCAACGAACCCTTTGCTTCTTGGAAAAAATCTGTTAGACTGAACTTTAAACAACTAGAAGAGTATATCAAAAAAATACGCGGAGATCGACAAATGGATAGTCCATCTGGCGAATCAAATTTGCAAGCATTGGAAAAATATTGCAAAAATCTTACTGAATTAGCTCGTCAAGGCAAACTCGATCCAGTGATAGGCAGGGATGAAGAAATTCAACGGACTATGCAAGTGCTTAGTCGACGCACTAAAAATAATCCCCTCCTCATTGGCGATCCAGGAGTAGGTAAAACCGCTATTGCAGAAGGTTTAGCTCAACGAATTGCACAGCAAGATGTTTCGGATGTCTTAAAAAAATGTCAGCTATTAGCCCTTGACATGGGCAGCTTAATTGCTGGTACCAAATATCGAGGTGAATTTGAAGAGCGCTTGAAAAGTATTTTGCAAGATATTGAAAAAAGCGAAGGTACTATTATTTTATTTATTGATGAAGTCCATACCTTAATTGGGGCAGGGGCTACAGAAGGAGCCATGGATGCCGCTAATTTATTAAAGCCTGCATTAGCGCGCGGTACGCTACATTGCATTGGCGCGACTACCCTCAATGAATATCAAAAACATATCGAAAAAGATCCGGCCTTAGAAAGACGTTTTCAACTAGTACTCATCGATGAACCAAGTGTAGAAGATGCCATTGCAATTTTGCGTGGATTGCGCGAACGTTATGAAATTTTCCATGGAGTACATATTACAGAATCAGCTATTCACGCTGCTGTGTTATTGTCTTATCGTTACATTGCTGATAGACACCTACCTGATAAGGCTATTGATTTGATTGATGAAGCGGCCAGTCTAATTCGCATGCAATTAGGTAGCCGCCCATTGCCCATTGATAACAAAGAGCGAGAACTAGCCACTTTGATTGTAGAGCAAGAGGCAGTCAAACGCGAAAGTACGCACTTAAGTAAACATGAAATAGACAAATTGGAAGGGCGCATTGCCCATATTAAAGAAGAATTGAGCTTATTACGCCAACAGTGGGAAGCAGAAAAAGGGCTTATCGAATCGGTTAAACAAAAGAAAAATAAACTCGAACAGTTACGCTTTCAAGAAGAAGAGGCCGAACGCAAAGCTGATTATAATCGTGTTGCTGAACTGCGTTATCATATTATTCCACATCTGCATCAAGAGATTGAAGAATCGCAAAAACAGCTCGATGCTAAAGGAAATCGTTTATTGAAAGAAGAAGTCGACGAGCACTTAATAGCACAAATCGTAGCTAAATGGACTGGAATACCTGTTCAAAAAATGTTAGAGCGTGATGCCGAACGTCTACTGCACTTAGAAGAAGAACTTGAAAAAAGAGTCATAGGTCAGCCCATGGCTGTTCAGGCCGTTAGTGAGGCGATAAGGCGTGCGCGCACTGGATTGAGCGATCCTAATCGGCCTATGGGTGTCTTTTTATTTTTAGGTCCAACCGGTGTAGGTAAAACTGAATTGGCCAAAGCCCTAGCTTATCAATTATTTAATCAAGAAGAAGCTTTGATCCGTTTAGATATGTCTGAATATATGGAAAAGCACACGGTCTCTAAATTGATTGGCTCACCCCCTGGTTATATTGGTTACGACGAAGGTGGACAATTAACAGAGGCTTTACGCCGTCGCCCATATGCTGTGGTATTATTTGATGAGATTGAAAAAGCCCACCACGATGTTTTTAATATTCTTTTGCAAATATTTGATGACGGTCGCTTGACAGATAGTAAAGGTCGGGTAGTCAATTGCAAAAATGCTTTATTTATTATGACCTCAAATCTAGGCTCGGAATTATTAGCACAAAAATTGCAAAAAAACGATAAAACTCTATCTAAAGAAGCCATTTTACAGCTGTTGCAGCCAGTCATTCACAATCATTTCAGGCCTGAATTTATTAATCGACTAGATGATATCTTACCATTTTTACCGTTACAAGAGGTTGATATTGAAAAAATTGCGCTCCTGCAATTGCATTTATTAGCGCAACGCTTGCACCATCGTCATGTTCAACTATTATGGAGTAAAAAACTGCTTGCTCACATTGCCAAAGAGGGATATGACTCTATTTTTGGGGCGCGACCCCTTAAGCGCTACATCCAACAACACATTAGCAACCTTTTGGCAACGGCAATTCTTGAAAATCGGATAAACCCAGAAAGCATTGTAGAACTTGACCTTGATAAACAAGGCAATGTAATTTTCAAACAAACCTAGCCCACAATAGCTAACAAGGTAGACGAATAATTTTTAACGGGTAATGATTGAATACATTTTCTTTGGCATAAAAAGACCGCATATGCACATTAACATCAAAATACAACTTACCATTAAACTGAACTTAATATTGATGTCTGAATGAGAGCGAAATGATGAAAAGACCGATGAGACGCTAGTAGCAAAACGCCACATAAGCAAACCGATACAAAACAAAGCCGCACAAACACATCCAAGCAAAAATGCAATGCGCAAAATATTAGAGCCAAGCTCTCTATTTTCGTAATTAGCCCTCTGGCCGTTTATATTATCGCCTTCAGTCGTGTGCAGTCGTTTTAATATTTTATGGGCAGCAAAAATGCTTTCTGAAAAACAATTATTATTCAGTACATTTTCTTTATTTTTTTTGGCGAAATCTGGTGCTGCTGGCGTGATTTCGTCAGGATTAATTAAATTGACAATTTTAGCCATTAGAATTCTCCACAGAGGCGAAAAAATGAGATTTATTTGGGGCGTGTCGTCAGTTGTTAATACTAGATTCAAATCTGTTCTAGGTATAAGTCAGCTTACTTGAATATACTAACACAAACATTAACAAATGACAAGAATTGTTCCTAGCCACAACCATACACCAGTTTTAGACTAGTGCAATTTATTAGACTTCTTTCTAAATTACATTTGTTTGTTAAAATCGTCTTTTTTGGCATCTTTAATCCCAAATTTTTCGATCATATCGCCCATATGCTATTTCAAAAAATATCAACTTTTTCAAAAAAAGCCAACTTCCAAAGAAGTCTATTTTTTAAATTTAATTTTGTTAATTCCATTTAGTGCGGCAATACGATAACCTTCTGCATAGGTAGGATAGTTAAATATGTGATCAATAAAATAATCCAAATGCGCCCTTAAACTAATAGCCACTTGACCAATATGAATGACTTCAGTAGCGTTACGTCCAATAACATGCACTCCTAAGATTTCTAAAGTTTCAGCATGGAAAATAATTTTAAATAATCCAGAATTATCACTAACTATATGACTTCTGGCTATTTCATAAAAATGAGCGCGGCCCACTTCATAATGAAATCCCCAATATTTAAGCTCTTCTTCTGTATATCCACAGCAAGAAATTTCGGGAATAGTATAGATACCAACAGGATAAAATGTTGGAAAGTGATGCGTTTGCGCTCCACAAGCGTGTAATGCGGCTAACCGCCCCTGCTCCATACTAGTAGAAGCTAGACAAGGACCCCCAATGACATCACCTACTGCATATATATGTGGTATAATCGTTTGAAACAAGGCATTAACTGGAATATATCCTTTAGGGTCGACCTGTATACCTGTATTATCAAGATGCAATGCTTCTACATTAGCCGTACGACCTAATGCATACAATAAAACTTCTGCTTCAAGGATTGATCCATCTTTAAACTTTACAAAAGCATGATCGTCGCGTCGCGCTATTTCAATGGGCTCTTTTTGACCACTAAATTTAAGTCCAATATCAGTTAATGCTGTTTGTAAATGAATACCGATTTCAGCGTCTAACATAGGTAGCATGCGATCTCGCCGATCAATGACAAAAACTTCTGTACCTAATGCAGCAAAAAAGCTGGCATATTCAGAACCGATGATACCACCACCAAGTACAATCATACTTTTTGGCACGCGCCCTATCTGTAATAATGTCGATGAATCTAAAATCACCTCTTTATCAAAAGGAACGTCTGTTGGGTTACGTGGACTAGATCCGGTAGCAATAATAAAAACATTTGCTTTAATTTGATAAATCAAACGGTAGTTATCATCGACTACTAACAAAGTATTTTGATTTTCAAAACGGGCCGAACCCTTAATGCATTGAATGCCATTGCTTTTAAATTGACGAGCAATCATCTCTTGTTCTTCAACAATGACTGTGTGCAAACGTTTATTAAGATCTGAGATGGTTACTTCAGGCAAAATGTAATCTTGCCCTTCAAAATGACGATCATAAAAACGGGTAAGATCGACAACGGATTCACGAAAAGTTTTTGATGGAATCGTCCCTGAATAAAGACAAGCTCCCCCTGGGCTAGGATCTCGCTCAACAACAATAACTTGCTTGCCAAATTTAGCAGCCTGAATAGCCGCTTTTTGACCAGCTGGACCCGAACCTATAATTACTACATCGCTCTGAAGATTTTTCATAAAACTACATCTCAATTACAGCATTAATTAAGCTATGGCTTGCACAGCGCAAAAGAGAGATTACTCTAATAACATGAAATCGGCAAATGTTAGGGCTGGACTTGCCAATAATAAAGAAAGAACAATGTTGCCAACCTCATTAAAAAACTCAAAATTCAGCTTTTTACAAATTAAATGCAAAGATTAAAATGAATAGCTGCCTCATTTAGTGGAATTTAACAGCGATGAAAATGTTTTTTCACAAATAGCGAATTTTTTTTCATATTGATGCATCTTCTCTGTACACAAGGCTAATTGGGCACACATGGTTTTCATAGCATTTAAAAAGGGGCCTTTTGTTTTTTGATCTTTAGCATAAATAATTTTATCCAAATCTTTTGCTGAAAGGCTTTGCAATTGATCTAAAACATGGTGAGCCGTTTCAATAGTATGAATAAATGGCCATTTTTGTAATTTTTGATTATCAGACACTACAAGTGGCTGATCAAGTCCAAGTGTATTACAAAATGTGCTAATATCTTCGATTGCCTGCTTTAAAGTCATTGAGGATTGGTCTAATGAATGCCACAGTTCATGTACGTCAGTAGCACTTAAAGAAGAGGCTAGTTTATTTAAGGCCATTTGTTGCTTAGAATTCGCATGTGGTTCTGATGTATGATTATGGGGATTTAACCCTTCCTTAGCTGTATGAGTGGCATTATTTTTATGATCATGATCTGGTTTGTTTTTGTTTGTACTCATAATAACACTCCTCAAAAAGATATAAAGAATAGTGACATGCTCTGCAAGAACGGACTATAATTTATCAATTTATTTTTATCAAAATAAATTATATATTAGACTTCTTTCGAAACTACGTTTATTTGTTAAAATTGTCTTTTTTGGCCCATAGCTTAAAAAACCTAACTCAGACTAAAAAAATAATTAGGCTAGCCTTATGAATATTTCTCAATCTGACCACTTTAATACTCCTAATCACACTAATACTGAGGATAAGCAAGATCAGCTCACCAATATTGATAAAATTGAATTGCCAAAAATATCTGTACTTGTATTTTTTTTAGATCAAGTTGCTTATGCCATTGAAACAAAATATATTAAATCAGTTTCAATTTTTACTAATCGCACCACATTGCATAAATTACCCATTTTTTGTCAGGGAATTATGCACGTACATCGTAAGATTATATTGTTGATTGATTTAAAATGTTTTTTTGGTATATCTGAGTTAAACGAGCCTTCACCTCATGTAATTATTCTTAATCATCCAAACGTGGGGATGGCTATTTCCAGCGATGAAATCAAAGGAGTTATTGAAATTTCATACCACAAAATAGATACGCAACCCCTGCCTAATAAGATTGATAAACAGTTTATAAAAGGGACAGGTAGTGATTCAATAATAGTTTTAGATGGAAAGCACTTAATAGAACAACTTGGAAATTATTTTATATGCGCATAAAAATGAAGCATCGCTTGTTTTTATTAATTATGCTCCCCTTTCTTGCTACGCTAGGATTTGTTGCTAATCTACTGTTAAATAAATATCATAGTCTTAAAAGCATTGAACATATCGTAGAGCTCTATCAAATCAGCGATGATATTAGTCGATTAATTAAGTTTGTCCAATTAGACAAAGCCCGCGCTACATTATTAATAAAAGAGATTGTTAATCCGACAGTATTTAGTGATTTTGAAAAATTAGATGAAGAATTGCAGGAAGCAATTGGCAATATTATCAATAGAATTAAGAATTATCCCTCCGACACGCTAATTATAAGTAGTCTGAACCACACACTAACTGAACTTAATCATATTGTAGAAAAACACAAATTAATAGAAAATAAACAAATAGACTTAGCTCAAATATCACAATACTATGAGAGCATTAACGATCAGCTGATTGCTAGTTTTTCTTATATCGTCAACGATATTCAAAATATTGCACTTACTCAACTATTGGAAACCACACCACTTTCCCAAAGCATTTTTTTGCGATTTATAATGATTCATTTGCGCGTGGATACTAATTTTGCAAGAACCCTTGTATATGTCACGCTATCGGAAAATGGTCAAATCTCAACCAGCGAATATAATCAATTCATTGAATTGCGTGGCCGTCAGCAAGCTTATAAGCAAATTTACTTTGAATTCGCACCCGATCGTGAAGACGAACTTTTTAATGCTACAACCCGTGCACCAGCAAGTATGATTGTCAGCATGGAGAGTTTAATTTATAAGAGCGGACCAAATGTCAATATTGCCATTGATCCATTAATGTGGTGGCGAAACATGAGCGCTTATATTGACTCTTTGCGCGCTGTTGAAAAACAATTGTATTATAAAAGTATTGAAGAGAGCCACGATCTCATAGCATCGATAAAAAGTAACATTTTATGGACAATAATTATCATTGGATTGGCTCTGGGCTTTGCCATTTATCAGATTTTACGCAGCTTTAGATGGTTAAGCAATCAACTGCAACACGAGACAAAAATTTTAACAGAGTCAGTTCAAGAAATTTTGGTTACCGTACATGATATTTCAAACACTACTGCCCAAACAGCTAACGCCATTAATCAAACTACCAATACGATTGAAGAATTAAAAAATACCGGTCAAGATGTATCTAATAAAGCTAAAAATGCTAGTGAAATCTTAGCGAATACTATGGATGTCCTACAACAAAGTGAACATGCCATTGATGAAACGATTCAAGGGATGAATCGCATTCAAGACGATATGCAAACAATTCATCTAGCTATTATAAAACTCAATGAACACAACCAATTAATCGGTGATATCATCAATACCGTTAATGATTTAGCTGAACAATCACACTTACTTGCAGTAAATGCTGCCATAGAAGCCACGCGCGCCGAGGCTCAAGGCAAAGGATTCGTCGTCGTTGCGCAAGAAATGCATAGCTTAGCCGAACAATCCAAACAAGCCACTATACAGATTAGAAAAATATTGCACGATATCCAAAATAGCATGACAGCCGCTGTGCAAGCTACCGGACAAGGTGCTCAAACAGTGATACAAGGGGCACATCACTCTGCTCAAACTAACCAATCAATACGGGCATTAGCACAAAAAATAGCCAGCGTCGTAAAAGCAGCCGAACAAATAGTCACCTCTAGTCAAAAACAGTTACTGGGAACACAGCAAGTTACGCGAGCCATGGAAAGCATTCAAAAAGCTACTGATCAACAAGTAAATAATATGCATCAAATTGAAGGTCGCATTGCAAATCTCAATGAAGTTGGGCAGACCCTAAGGGATATTATAAAAGAATATCGCTACTAACAATGCAAATTTCGTAGGAATCAATTTGGACGACAGAGAAACACAGTTCTTAACTAGTCTTTTAGCGACTTATAAAATAGAATGTGAAGAACATTTAAGTTCCCTTTCGCAAAGTTTAATTGAGCTTGAAGCTAACCCCCCAGCCTTACACCAACAAGAACTTTTAGAAACAATATTTCGCCTTGCTCATAGTTTAAAGGCGGCCAGCCGTTCATTAAATTTCACAGAGGTCGAAAAACTATGCCATAGTATGGAAGGTGCTCTGTCGGTGTGGAAAAAGGGAGAAATAACAGCTGCCAAAGGAATATTTGATGCTTTTTATGCAGCGATTGATTGGCTGCAGGCTTTTATCAGACAAGAACGATTAGCTGACCCCCCTTCCACGACACTCATACCTTTGATACAAAATTTTGCCAAAATTTGCAAAGCCGCCAATGAACAAAACGGTGGCATGGTTATACAAACGCCCCAAATCAGAGAACATAGCACTACTATGGCAAGTGGCGCTGCCACCACCACAATGCGCGTTTCAGTGGATAAGTTAGATAATTTATTGCAAACGGCTGAAGAATTGTTATTAGTAAAGTTTATGGCAGCACAAAATCTGCAAAATTTTAAAACTCTTTCAGATTTATTGGTTGAGTATGAACAAAAATGGAAAAATACACCCACTCACCAATCAAATGATTTGAAGGCTTCAACGCAGTGGAACAACGAAGATCAGTGGCAAAATAATTTTTTAGCGATTTTCAAAAAGCAACTCAATCAAAACATTAGCTCTGCTATTCACAATGATAACTTTATTACTCATCTAGTGGACACTTTATTAAGTGATACAAAACAATTGATGATGCAGCCTTTATCAACCATTCTAACTATTTTCCCGCGCATGATCCGAGACTTAGGACAAGTTGTCAACAAACAGGTACAATGGCATGTGGTAGGTGGTGAGATAGAAATTGACCGACGCATACTAGAAGAATTAAAAGATCCTTTAACGCACCTGATTCGCAACAGCATGGATCATGGCATTGAATCATCTGATATCCGTACACAAAAAAATAAAACACCCCAAGGAACGATCACTATTTCCGCTGCACAAACTAGTGGCAATAGTGTAGAAATTGCCATTTCAGACGATGGTGCCGGCATTGATGTAAATAAAATCAAAGAAGTAGCCTTAAAAGAAGGAAAAATCAATCCAGCAAAATTGCAAACTCTAAGTTCTGAACAAATATTAGAATTAATATTTCAATCCGGTGTTACCACTAGCAAAACCATCACTAGTGTTTCTGGGCGTGGTATTGGCATGGGGGTAGTGGTCGATAAAGTTGAAAAATTGGGTGGTAAAATTGCCATAGAAAATCAACCAGGTTTGGGGGTAACTTTTCGCATTGTTTTACCGCTAACATTAGCTACTTTTCGCGGTATTTATCTTAATGCCAACCGAGAAGATTTTATTATACCCATTTTAGCCGTAAAGAAAGTATTGCGCTTACCAACTAGTGACATTCAATCACTACAGGGGCATCAGGCAATCACTTTTGAAGGACGCATTATTCCGTATATGCATTTAAGTAAACTGATTAATATTGCTACAGATCCTACCGCTACTTTGCAAGCGATGCAACAAATACTTTTAATTAAAGCGCAAAATATAGTTGCCGCAATCGGGGTCGATGAAATCATTGGTGAACAAGAGGTCTTAGTAAAAAATATAGGTCCACAGGTCATGAATATACCAAATGTGTTGGCTATGACTATTTTTGAATCCGGGCGCATCGTCCCTATTTTGGATGCTGTGGCACTATTGCAGACATTTCAAGAAACATTACAGAAATTAGCGGAGCAGCATGAAATGAGCACAAAAGATGATCAACAACAAATAATTCCAGCAAAGACCATTTTAATGGCTGAGGATTCACCAACTATGCAGACAGTGTTGCAAAATATTTTAAAATCTGCAGGCTATAATATTATAGTGGCCGATGATGGCGCGCAAGCATTAACAATAATTGAAAAAGAGCCTATTGATTTATTACTATCGGATGTGGAAATGCCCAATTTAAATGGCTTTGAATTGGTTAAAATTGTTCGATCGCAGCCTAAATTTGATAAATTGCCCATTATATTTTGTACCGCCAGAGGTTCAGATAGAGACCGCTCCTATGGTCTTCAATTGGGTGCTAATGCTTATATTGATAAAAATTATTTTGTAGCTCAAGAGCTACTAAACACTATCAACGAATTATTAAATACTTATGAATGAAAAAATTTCCGTTTTAGTAGTCGACGATTCAGCTGTCTCTCGTCAATTTATGGCCTATCTTATTGAATCTGATCCAGCACTGCAAGTGATTGGAATGGCCGAAGATGGCGAAAAGGGGCTTAAATTTTTAGAAGAGTCCATTCAAAAGCCTGATGTGATCATTATGGACATTGTCATGCCCAAAATGAATGGCTTTGAAACCACGCGCAAAATTATGTCAACTACCCCACTACCTATCATTATTGTTAGCAGTGTATATAGTTCACAAGAAGTAGAATTGTGCTATCAAGCACTAAGCGCCGGAGCCATTGCAGTATTGGAAAAACCAGTCGGTATACAAGATCCGCGCTATGCTGAAATGGGACATGCCATTATCCAAGCCATTAAAAGTTTAGCACGCTTTAAGCCTAAAGCCATAACCGCCTCAGAGAGAACAGTAGATTTATCTAGCAAAAAGCCCTTTTTGACTATTCCACCTGCTAAACCTAAAAATGTCAAAATAGACATGATTGGCATAGGTGCTTCTTTAGGTGGCCCCAAAGCTATTAAGACTATTTTGTCAGCACTGCCTGCTACTTTTCCAGTCCCCATTATAGTGATTCAACAAATTTCAGTAGGATTTACACAAGGATTGGTAAGCTGGTTGGCACAAGCTTGTGCTTTAAAAGTAAAATTAGCTAGCCTGGGTGAAGTAATACATGCTGGGACTATTTACATAGCACCGGATAATTATCATTTAGAGATTACAACTGGCAATGTGATAAAATTATCTAGCTCACCACCTGAGAACGGCTGTAGACCTTCCATTGATCGCCTCTTTCTATCGATGGCTTTGCAGCTGCCGTCTCGTGGCGTAGGTATCTTACTTTCAGGGCGCGGTAACGATGGCATCGACGGCCTAGCTGCTATTAAAAAGAATGGTGGCATGACCATAGTGCAAAATGAGGAAACCAGCGTTCTTTTTGACAAACAACAAAAGGCTATTCAAGCAGAGGCCGTGGTAAAAATTTTACCTCTTGAGCAAATTGCTCATTTTCTTGAAACATTAGTCTAGGCCTATGAGTAGTATTAGAACCTGTTCAAAATCTTTTTAAAAGAGTATAAAGTTTATGTTCAACAACCCAAAAGAGTTTTAAAAAAAATTAAACTGCGAATATCACGGATCGAGGTGGTTCTTTGGAAAGAAAACTTAATACCAGCCTCCACATGATTATCATTGCTTTTGCTGTTCTGCTTATGAAAAAAAAACTACCACAGAGCCCACAGATGGGGTATGAATTATTCAGCCAATCTTAATGTATCAGAAGAGATAGAAGGACGTGAAACTGATCCTTCTTATTTAAAGCTCTATGTAACTTGCACTAGAGGATTACTTATCAATTTCAATGTAAAACGTTTGTTAGAAGGCATTCGTCGAATGAAGACATAACCCCTTTCTGTGCGCTCTGGGTGGCTCTGTGGTAGTTTTTATTTTTGTAATTTATTTTTTATACAGGAAGAATTTCAAGAGAGATGATACATCAAAAAGATTCTGAACAGATTCTTAGACTTATTTCGAAAGAATTCTAATAAATCTCGATGGAAAATTAATACCTAAATCATAAATCGCAAAAGGCAGATAATGAAAAGATATAATAAGCTATCTCCAAAAGAAGCGCATGTTATTATTAATCAAGGAACGGAAACTCCCGGAAGCGGCTTATATAACCAAGATGTTGGCGCCGGTATTTATGTATGTCGCCAATGCGATGCGCCGCTTTATCTTTCGAGCCACAAAATGGCAGCACATTGCGGTTGGCCTAGTTTTGATGATGAAATTCCAAATGCGGTTTTAAAACGTCCTGATCGCGATTTACAAAGGACTGAAATTATTTGCCAACGCTGTCAGGGACATTTGGGGCATATATTTTGGGGAGAGCATATGAGTGCTAAGAATGTGCGTCATTGCGTTAATTCTTTGTCGCTCTCATTTGTACCTGCCCTTGATGCCGCTGGAAATGAGCGCGGCATATTTGCTGGCGGTTGTTTTTGGGGAATACAGCACTTTATGCAAACATTAAAGGGTGTGATTACTACAACAGTTGGCTATATTGGAGGTTCCGTAGTAAATCCTACTTATGAAGAGGTTTGTACTGGTCGCACGGGACATGCTGAAGCGATTGAAGTTATATTTGATCCAAAAATAATTTCTTACGAAAAATTAGCTATGTATTTTTTTGAGATTCATGATCCTGCTCAAAGCAATCGTCAGGGACCAGATATTGGCCCACAGTATCGCTCAGCAATTTTCTATCTTACAGAGCAACAACGTCAAATCGCACTACACTTAAAACAGATCTTAGAAGGCAAGCACATTCCTGTACAAACAGAAATAACCACTGCAAGCACTTTTTATCCGGCTGAGAATTATCATCAAGAATATTATCGCAAAACAATGAAACAACCTTATTGTCATCACTGGATTGCTAAATTTTAGATAAGTCTACTAATCTGAGTTTTGTTTCCTCGTCCTTTGGACGAGAAAACTCAAAATCCAGATTAAGAATCTGCTTTAATAACCCCACAAGCAATTTTTGGTCCAGCGTTACCTGTCGGTTGGGTATGGAAATCATCAGGGTCGGCATGAATGATGACTGAACGATTTAAAATGGAATATTTTCCTTCTAAACTAATCATTTTATCAATGCGCTCATAATGGGCATGTTTGTTCTCATCAGCCTCTAAATTTCCTAAATCGCCGACATGACGAACTTTATCATCAGGACCACCATGAGCTTGTTTATCGGGATTAAAATGTTGACCCGAACATTCACCTTGTCCACTACAATCCCCTGTTTCGTGTACATGAAAGCCATGCTTGCCTGGGCTAAGTCCATCGACATCAGCGACAACTTTAATTCCCTCAGGCACACGTGTAAATACTACTGTACCTTTAATAGACTCATCTTTAAATGATTTAATCTGTGCGCGCGCACTTTGCACACTCTGCTCTGAGGGTTCTTTATGCACTTGCTGATTCACTTGAGCACTATCCACAATAGCAAGATTTTGCCCAGAATTTTGTCCTTGCTTATTAGCTGGAATATTTTTATCAGTACAGTTACAGCTATTGCAAGTAACTGTTAAAACAACCAGCGCAAAATAATGACTGATACGATTATTTTGAAAAAACAACATAGCTTTATCCTAATTTTTTAATTAAACACTTTTGTTCTTCTGAAAGTAGCGCATAAGGGCTATTCACTGCAATCAACTTTTGCTAGAAAAAAAATTTAAAAAATTTTTTAAAAATTATTTGACATTGATTAATAAAAATGCAATTTTTTAGAAGAAGTAGATCTATTTTACCTTGGAGAGAGGACATGTTAACTAAAAAAGCTACCCCTAAAACTAAAGTTAGCGCTGATGCTGTGTCTTTAATTAAAAATATAGAAACACATAGCGTTGAAAACAACAATAAAACTGCGATGCAGACACCAGCGTCAACCCCAGGAGCACAAGCAAACAAAAATTTAAATCCTAAAATTGCCTCAACGACTGAGTCAACCTCTGCAAGTGATAAAAAAGCTAATCCAACTACACGTGTTATTATTCGTTACGATGCTGGCTTTGGAAATCAACTACATATTCGAGGCAATAGCGCCAATTTAAGCTGGCAGAAAGGGCAACCGCTCAAAAATATCAAGGCAGATGAATGGTTATGGGAAACTAATGAGCCATTTAATTTGTGTGAATTTAAAGTGTTACTTAATGATGCTATTTTTGAAATCGGCGATAATCATCTGGTACGCTCTGGAGTAACCCTGTTTTATATACCACATTTTCCTGAATAACCTGAATTATTTAGTAAGTTGTTTAATGTAGGGAAGCATATCAGCAGGTGGTTGAGCTTTAAACTCTAGTAACTGATTAGTAAAAGGATGATGTAAACGGATGGAAGCTGACAATAAAAGAGGTCTCTGCGCTTTAAAATTATTGTTAGCTTGCTGGTAGCCATATAGTTGATCACCTAAAACTGGCGCACCTTTATGCTTCAAATGCACACGAATTTGATGTGTTCTCCCCGTTAAAATGACTATTTTTACTAGACTTAATTGATTATCGTAATGGAGTACTTTACAATCGCTAATGGCTTCTCTACCATTTTCGACTACCGCCATTTGTGTACGGTGAACCGGATGCCTTCCAATCGGAGCACATATTTGACCATCAAGTGGACGTCCAACACAGACAGCTAAATATTCTTTATAAACTTGACGTGTAGCAAATAAATTTACCAATTTTTGTTGCATAAGAGCAGTTTTAGCTGCTATTAACACGCCAGAAGTATCTTTATCTAGTCTATGCACAATACCGGGGCGTATGTCATTAGTATTGTTTTTTAAGCCGCTACAATGATGTATTAAGGCATTTACAAAAGTCCCAGACCAATGTCCGGGGGCTGGATGCACTACTAATCCTGCCTGCTTATCAACCACCAATAAATCATCATCTTCGTAAAGAATGGATAGTGGTATATCTTGTGGAATTAATTCAATTTGGGGCAGAGCTGCAAATTGAATCTCAATTTCATCGTGCAAATTGGGTTTAATACGCTTTTTAACGGGTTGTCCATTTAATAATATCAATTGAGTGTCAATAAGATATTGAAAGTAGGCCCGTGAATAGCGTGGTGCAAAACGATTTGCTAAAAGCTTATCTAACCTTTCGCCCACTTCGTGGTTGGCCACAATTAATGTCTCTTCTTCAAAAAAAGACACGTTAATCCCCCTCTCCACTATTACCATCAATATTCTCCACAGAATCTTGCTGAGATTTTAAGATGGGTAAGGATAGCAAGGTTAAATGTCCAATCTGACACTCTTGAGCCGGTATTAAGCGATGCAGTAAACTGCAGATATGCCGGCTTACTTTTTCCACACTCTCCCCTGAAGCTGGCAAACTCAATAACTTACCTAAATAAAAACAGCCATCAGATTGCATTTTTTGCAAATATAACGGATCTTGCCTATCCACTAAAAGTGAACGCCAAGGTGCGGGAGCCTCATCTAATAAATTTTGCAAAGTAGGTGTGATGGCCAAACCCAAAAATAAACTGTGTTCAGTATTAACAGTAGTCAACTGGTAAATTCTTCCATTTTTTTTCTATTCTTTTCACATTCTTCATCTATTTTTTTGGCATCCTCAAAACTAGTCATTATAATCTGTTCACCCATCACTTTTTCCGGTTTTTTTTTATCGCCACCACCTTCTCCTTCCATTTCAGTGGAAAAATCTTTGGCAGGAACACCCGTGGGTTTATTTACTTCATTAGTAAAGGGATTAACAGCGTTGTCTGAAAAATTTGAGTCAAACAATATAGGCATAATAACCTCCTTTCTTAATAACAACCAGTTAAACTAAGTTAGAGAAAAATAAAAACATTTACCCCCAATAACTTAAGTCACACATACACTACTCTTATATTAACAAATTGATTGATAAATCACAATAATGGAGATCTCTCAGCATGTGCAGCACTCTTTTTCTTTTTTTTGCTATGCTCTTTTTTTAATAGTGCTTCAAGGGGCTGTTTTAAAGTTTCAAGTGTTGATTCCGTTTTAGTTGTTTCAGTTTTATTAGTATTGTTTTCTACTTTGGCAGCGCTGCTTTGAGGCCAAGGTAGTGGATTAGTAGTCGGTGCCGGAGGTGACAAAATACCTGTTCCCGTACCCCCTGATGTCGTACCAGCTAAAGACGAACCAGCTTCAATAAAATAATCTAAAATTTTACTTTTAGATTTTAATTGATTAGCAGCCATAAAAGTAGCCATATGTTGCGCTAATTTTGATATCTGTACCTCCATTTTACCCTGCGCATTCATCTGTAATGGAATTTGTAGAAATTGCCCTTCTCCCCCTTCCGCAGGCTTTATGCCCAAAATGTTGGGCAAGTCTTGCGTATCTAGTGCTAAAGTAATATTGGATCTTTTTGTCTTTATGTCAATGTTACCCCAGCAAGCCATATGATATGTATTGGCCAGGAGCATATCCATTCTTTGCAATTCTAAATTACCTTTGATCAATTTAAAATATAGAGGCGTGAACCATATGATAACTTGCTCTTTATCATAGTGTAGTAACTCTAAAAAGGTTCGCAATTCGCCGCGATTAGCAAACTGTACCTTACCTAAGTTCAGCGTACCTTGCGGTATTTGTACATTGCCGATGTTCCACGGTACAACCGGCAGTGCAAAATCTTGGCTATCGATTTGTAATTGCAGTGGCTGTTGCGCGGCAATGGCTGAATTTAATAAAGGAAAACTATTAGCAAATAGCCATTGACTAAGTAATGGTGTCATATTTATTTCGACCTTAAATGGAGATTTTAGTGTTAATATACCACTATTTAAGGCTCCATCCAATTGACATTGTGCCTCTGTACTATTTAATTGTGCATTTACGGTTCCATTCCATTCTTTTAGCTGACAGGCAGCCTTAATTTCGATTGGTTGCCCTAATATTTGCTCCACCGTCTTAGCTGTAATACTTGAGAGAGGCAATAAATTTTGCACAAAGGCACTGTTTAACTTCCCTTGCAGTGAGGCTTTTAGCCCCATTTTGCTTAAGTCAATTTTTTTATCACTGAAAGAGGGCAAAATATCCATTTTAGCAATAATTTCTATTGGACTTTCCAATGCATCATGGTGCGAGGAGGAAAATTTAAGATCGACATTCAAACCATCTACTAAGTTAGTAGGATTTTTTATAGTAGCATTCAACACTCCATTAAACTTAGCCCTACCAGCCCAGTTTAATTCTTCAATCGTCAACTGAGCATCAATTTTACCATTAGCTAAATCATTGAGGGGTAAGTATAATTCATTAATACGGCCATTCATAGTAAGGGCATTAGCCAGAACTCGCTCATCATTGATTTGCAACAACTCTTTGCATTGTTTGTATCCTTCTTGAGTCATTGTAAAGCGCACTTCCACAGGCTTTGGCGGATTGAATAGTCCAATAGTATTATTTGCATACTGCATACGTGTGCGAATATGTAGATTAGCACTATCGATTCCTAAATCACAAAAACTAGGCTTCTGTGAGCCTAAATGAATTAAAGATATTAATTCTCCATCCATATAGGGGCCAAAAATAGCACTCAAATCTGGCTGAGCTATAAGGGTACTAATCACAGATGTGGGCAAGCGAAATAAATTGGCGTGCACATCAATAATCGCTTTTGAAAAATCATACTTACCTTCTTCTAACCAATCTTTAACCATAAAGCGTGCAGATATCTTACTTGGTTTGATTGTGATATTAGAATGCCCATAACCGACTATATTAATAGAAAAAGTATTGGCCGGCGCATCAAATACCCAAGGTAAGCTAATATTTTCTAATATAGGCAAGAGTTTGCCAGTACTAGAATCACTAATCAATTCGACTCGATCAATATTTAAATTACCCTTTGCGTGCAGAGATTCGATAGTAGTATTGTTCCATTGAAATGAAGAAAGCTCCTCGACAGTCAAATTACAACGACTATTGGAATGTATTTTTGGCAACGGTCGATCAAAAAATATGCTTAGTAGTTTTAAAGTATGAGGAGTAAGGTTGTAACTAAGGCGAGCAGGGCGAATAAGGGTGATAAGTCCGTCCTGCCTATATTCAATCGCCATCTCCAAGCTGTCACCACTGCTATTAAATAAACTTAGCGCACCGTCTGGCATCTCCACAACTTGGTTTGCCAAATCATACTTCCAATGCGAAGTTTGCGCTAACTCAAGTGGAACATTCAATAAAGGATGTGGCGCCCCCATATTTGTCAGTAATGTTACTTGAGCTTTGATTTTAGAAACAGCCGTTGTAGCATTTGGCCCATCCAGATACAAATTTAAATTTTTTAGCTGCAATTTCCCAAAAGAGAGCAACGATGGGAATTCTAACACTTTGATTGTCGCTTCACTTTCAAGCGAGTAGGCTAATGCAGGAGATACTTGTAAAAATAGTTTTTTAATTTCTAAAGCAATTGCTAATGGAGAAGATAGCTCTAATTTTTCATCTTGCGTTATTTGTTGCAACACATTTTTATGGCCTTCCCAACTAATAATAAAAGGTTTTTCGGCACTCAACACTCCTTTTTCAAAGCGCAAAATAGTCGGTGGCAAGGATAGTTGCAAACTATGAGCAGCTACTGTCAATTGCCAGGCGTCTCTTATGGGTTTGATTTGCGCTAAAATATTTAAAGGGGCACTGATACTCTCAAGTATTACGCCATTATTTGATTGTGGAATAAAAAGGGTTAGCGGAAGGTGCGAGAGTTGTAAAGAAGATTGTAAACTGGGTAGTTGCGCTTTAAAAAATTCAAAAATATTTTTTGCTTTATCTATGGAGCCTTGTAATTTTACTTCAATAGGTTCACTATAATTTTTTTGCTTTAGCTGTGCATTGGCCTGCCAATTTATGGCAGCATCTGATGCTGCGGTACGCAAGGCAAAGTTAAACGGCTCTATTATAAGATTATCAGTCGCATAAAAATCTAATTTAGCGATTGGTAACTGTAATTGCACATCCATTAAAAACTGTTGCGGATCACTTTCACCATTTTCCATAAAAAATGTCAATGGCGCGGCAAAATTGCTAAGTGTCATTGTCAGTGGTGCACTGTTATGTAATACGACGGGGCTAGGCAAAAATGTGTTCAGGGGATTTGCATCGAGTTTAAGATGGAATATTGCCGGTTCTTTTATAAAAAGAGTATTTTGCGAAATAATAGCTTTTCCAACACCATCAAGCTGTGGCGAGCTAGCCTGAAAATTTACCGTCAAACCCTGCAATTTTGAATTACTATCTTTTGACTTACTATCTAATAAAACACTCTCTGCTAGAGGAACGCTATCGATTATTAGATTCAAACGCTCCCCCAGAAAAGCGCGTACCACTCCAGATAAACTGGGATCGCGCAAAGCTAAATAACTATCCACTAATTCCAAAGGAAAATTGACAAAATTGCCATGGATAGTGGCTGCACTTAAATAATCTTCACTCAGACTAGACACATCCAATGTTAGAGGAGCAGGCATTTGTGCATCTAGCTCAAATGAGCCGGCCAGATCTTCTTGACGAGTTTTTCCTTGCAGGTGAATTTTAAATAGTTTACTTTGCCCCTCAGTTGCTCCCATCTGGGCATTAACTTCTGATAAAATAATGGTAGATGGGGGCATGTAAGCTTTCTGTTTTACTGCTTTTATACCAAGGGCTTGCTGTAAATTATTTTCTCCATCTTGATTAATAATTATAGCAGCGTTTAACCCCTCAATTTGGCTTGAAACGATATCAGTGTAATGTTTATTTAATAACTGCCAAAGGGTAGCATCTATCAAAAGTTTATCAATACCAATTACAGATCTTCCATCTGGATCTTTCAACAAAAGGCCTTCCATTTTTTGTCCATGGCCCCAGCGTATATCAATGTCTTGAATTTGTAATTTTCCACTAATATTGCGGTTGATCAAATTCAATAGCTGCCGACTCCCCCACTCAGAACTTATTATGGAAGGCAATAGAGCGATTAACAAAATAATGCTCAACAATCCGATAACTACAGTGTATTTAAGAGAGCGAAATGACATATAAAACTCGAAATTTGAAGTGAAACAAAGGACAATTAATGACTTTAGATTTTACGACAGAATTTATTAGTACGGAATGGCGAGAGGAGGTTCAATAAATACTAAACGGTGAGTGGGTTTTCAAAAACATGAGGATATGTACAGTCTAGATTAGAAAAAAAAAAAAATCAAATCGATTCTCAAAATTTCAACACAAAGGAGGCAAGAAGATAAATACACATCAAGGTAGTTTTAGCTTTTCAGATCTGGAGAGACAAATCAGTTAATCGGAAGACAATTATCCATAAAATCAACAAACGCTTTAGAAAAAGTTGATTTGAATATCGTATTGATCGCACCGTCCCGAAGCCTTTCATAAGCTTCTTGGTCTAATCGTTCGCTAACTTTCTTGGTAATGATGTCTTTGTCAGTTTCAGTATCAAATATTGATTCACTATCCACTCTTTGCTTTATGCGATCCCCTCGCGTATCTAAATATTGTGTCCATTCAGTACAGTATTGTTGATAATAATTTGCAAAATTATTAGAGGCCACATAACCATCGTTAAATACAAGGCTGTAGACTGCCGACGCTATAAATTTACTGAAATTCATTTGATTAGTAAAGATATCTAAAGCAAATTTGCTAATTATCAATGTCAATCCGCATGCAGAAATTAAGCGTACGAGTCGACCTACAAACAGGTCACCTTTTCGATCATCAACTCCGACTCCAAAGCTATATGATTCTAATACTTCATATTCTGGTTTGTCTGGCGCTGGTGCGATAGTGAAAACACAACTTAAGTAATCAAAGCAAAATTTGGCATCAGCTGGAATTGTATGAAAACTATTAAACTGCATAGAATATCTCCACTTATAGCATTTAATTTAAGTATTATATCATTAAATGCTTTTTATTTATAGAGCAAAGTAGCATGCAGTACTGGAGTTTTAAAAATATACATACAAGAGCCATGCAACAACTTAGCAAAATTTTCTGCACCAAATTCAAGACACACATTTTCGACCATCTTAATAAGATTAATCATGCGACCAAAAACAACTTCCTCTACACAACGGGCCCGAATCAATAAACTCGGACCATATAACATGGCCGTAATATATTCTAATTCATGAGAATTTATAGATTGATTGTTAAGTAAATTTAATAGCACAAATAAAGCCACGCTATTTACCTCGCCAGCATCAATTCCATCTTTACAGCTAAAACTTAAGGAATCAGGTTGTAACCATTCGATACATTTAAGCTCTAAAAACAAATGAAACAAATCAATAAAAACTATTCTGTTATCTTTTGATAAAACATTTTTATGATGAAAAAACAAACGATGCAATACATCAAATGTATTATCAATAAACTCTTCTAATTCTGAGCGTACGATCGTTTGTGGGAAAAAATAACCATCTTTTGAGGAAAGTAATCTATGTTTAAATTCCTTTTTAAAGGCTGAGGCATGATGACTATGTGCATGCAAGTTACTTTGTTGATAAAAATCATTATCCAGGGCAAAACTAACTACTTGGAGAGCTTCTTCTAAGTCGGGTCGCTTTTGCAAATCATTTAAAGCTTGGCATCTAGCCTGTGTCCGCCAATCATTAATGTTTTGTAAATTAATCAACAAATGAGAACTTTTATCTTTTTTTTGCGCTGAATATAAAATAAAGTCGCGGAATTCTTCGTTAATGGTGGCTTTATGAATATATTGTTGTTTAATAGGGCTGGGTTGCCTAATTACATTATAACGTTTATTAGGCAAACAAATGGTAAACAACTGATGAGGTAGATTGCCTTGTAAGATCGAATCAAAACTTGGTAATGGTTGTTGAAAAGTTTTTAAAAATTTCATAAAAGAATTATCACACCATCCATTCAAAAAATTTGTAAATAAATGATAATCATCAGCTAATTTGTTGCTTAATTTGAAAGAGTCCAGGGCAGTATTTGTTTTACGCAAGTGTCTGTGTCTGCCCTCATAAGCCTCTTTTAGCCATCCTGAAATGGTTTTTACACTATCTGCAGAAAGTTGTAAATTAAGATAAATAGTGCGGCAAATCACATGCAATAAATCAATTAATTGTAAAATCCATTCATGCCGTGTATTTGCCGCATAGGTCAGATATTGCTGGTACACATTTGTTTGCAAAGCATTGCGCAAAAAGAATTGAAAATCTCTAAAGTAGTCGGCACTGCTTTTATTTTGCACTACATTTTCTGTGTATTGATGTTCATAGGTACTCATCATCAAGGCTAATAAAGCCTTACTAACCAATGTCACCAATATATGATCATGTACTTTGTGCGCTTCATGCCAAAAAAGGTTTAGGCGATGGCCAAGTGCTTTTAAAATAGTACGACCATAGGCACGAAAAACGCGATCTTGCCAAGCCTGCCATGCCGTATCAAATGATTGAATTTGCGAACGTTCATTCCACACTATTTCGAAATTACAAATCATTTTAAGGTCATGCAATAAATGGGGATTAAAAAAGTGTGCTCCATTCTCACGCCGAATCAACAATAATTCGTAATCTTTATCTTTTTTGATATCGTTAATATCCAAAGAAAAATCATCGATGCTACGAGCAGACTCATCGCCAGAATCCAACTTAGATTCTAACAATTTTATATCGCTATTTATCCTTACTTTATGGCCACTCTGATCGAGCATTTTTTGATAAGAGTGTTGTAATTCTCGATATTCTTCTAATTCATTAATATTATTTTGATGCTGATAGAATAAACCTGTACAACGATCTAGTTTTTTAACCGCTTGATCGGTCAATCCCATAATCGTTTTAATTTTACTTAGCTGCCTTTCATCAATCACTAAGTTAGCGTTTTGATAGAAACTTTTTATGTAATGATGAATCTTTTGAAAGGTGTTTTTTACTATATTAACAACAGTCGATTGATCCCGAGTAGGATCAAATTTGCTTTTTGTAGAAACAGCTGCTGAAGGAGTATTGATGGGTGGCGTTAGCACTGCATTATTAGCTAAATTATCGGTGGCTAGGTTTGATATCGTTTCCATTTCTTGGATGGCTTCAACAACGGAAAACGCTTGTGCTTGGCTTCCCATGACAAACCTCCTTGTAACAAATACTAATCTCTTCCTATTAGTAATTATTACAAAGATGAAATTATTATGATATAAATATAATAATTATTTATATTAAATATGGATTTTGATTTTATTGGTTAACTTTCTTATTTCTTTGCATTTGGAAGAAGTCTCGCAAAATCAAAGCGCATGGTTCTTGTAAAACATATGGTTGTACTTCGATTTGATGAATGGCGTGCCGATTTTTAAATAAATCGACCCAGCTACCGTTAGCACCATGGCGCAAATCTGGCGCCCCCCAAACAAGTTTTTTAATACGCGTTAAAAACATAGCACCAGCACACATGCTACAAGGCTCCATAGTGCAATATAATATCATATCAGTTAAGCGCCAATTGCCAACGCTAGCCTCTCCAGCTGTTAAACAGAGCATTTCAGCATGGGCTGTGGCGTCTTGTAACATTTCTACTTGATTAAAGCCTTTGGCTACTATGCCCCCATTTTTTACAAGTACTGCTCCGATGGGGACTTCATTAGCTAGAAAAGCTTTCCAAGCTTCTTTTAACGCCTCTAACATGAACACTTCATCATTATTTTGTGGAATAACATGAAAAGGAAATTTCATTAGTCGGCAGAGGTCCGTAATTTACGTTGTAAAGCACTGTTTTGTTTTTTTAAAGCTTCAATATCAATTGTATATTTTTTTTGTAAGCCAGCTAATTTTTTCTCATACTTATCTTTCATACGGGCCATTTCAAGCTCCCAGTTTTGATTGATCTTGTGGGCCTGTGCAGCTTTTAGTTGATTTTCATGTTCAGTGCTTTGCATTTTGAGCGATTGCACTGCTTTTTCTTTTAAGGCTACAAAATGTTGTGCTGGGAACACCACAGAATTTAAAACAGCAAATAAGTAGGTATCAAGTGCATTAAATTCGGCAATCGATTTATCGATGATTTGCTGCGCATCTTTGGCCTCGATTTCATTTAAGGTAGTAAAATCGTTGGCTAATTGTGAGAGCTCCTTTTCAAAGAATTCATACATTTCACTATGCTTTAAAAGCCAACGCGCCGCCATAAATTCGCCTAAATCTTCTGCTCGTTCTGCTTCTTTTAAAGCTTGGCGATAAGCTAGACATAATTCATCAGCGCTAAGTTTATTAATGTTTTGATTAGAGCAAAATAATTTAATAAATTGCGGATCTTTTTTAAGATGCTCATTTTTTAAATCTTTTTTTATCGAATCCACAATCGATGGTAGAAACGGATCTAAATCTGAGAATTTTTGCTTGTAAGTGGCATCTTTATACATATTTTTCACCTTTACTTCTTTCTAAACATTATAATGAAATGAATCTTAAGCACCTGAACAGTCTATTCTACCTATAAATCCATATTTTACAAGTTTTTTTAATTTGAACGAAAACATAGGGCCAAAAATGCCATTTTTAAACTTATAAAGACAACTAAACCTATAAAAAATATTTAGAATAGACTATAAATTTTGATTATTATATTATTACTCCAAGCTATTTATTAATAACTAATATGGAGATAAATATGAATTGCAAAATTCAACCTCATCAATTTTTCGTTATTCAAGGTGAACACTTAGGTATTGAATCAGAAAAAAAAGATGGGATAGTTGCTATTACCGATTTTGTAGCTAAAAATTCGACTACCTTTAGAGATACTAAAAAAAATGATGATTTAGAAGCTTTAAAATATAATTTAGAGTTTATCATAACAAAAGCACAACATCATAATGAAAAATGGTTAGTACGTTTATTTAATTTCCTCAATTTAAGTGAAATTTTTACAACTTTTAAGAAATGTGATCTCTTAAAATTAGATGTAGAACTTGACCTCATAAACACAAAACTGAGCACTGCCCCCACACTACCACCACTTGTGGAAAAGGGATTAGCAGATGTTAATCCTAATCAAGGTATGCAGATAGTTGGTCAAGCTGTTGAAAGTTTAAGTAGTGCTCAGATAGAGCAATTGCGTGGTTTATTACAAGATCTTGAGCAAAAAGAGGGCGAAACTTTAGCTGATTGGGTTGGAAGGGTGATTAATTTTTTTGCGCAAGACACAAGTAAAATGGACAAAGAACCGTATAAAAGATACATTATCGACTATTATAATGTAGCTAGTAAAATTTTCAATCTTTTGGATCCAAATAAAGTACAACCAAAAGATCGTCCTACACTACGAGTCAAGCAAAGTGATAGTGTACAAACAAAAGTGACAGGCATAAATATTTTTGACAAAAACGTCAAATTAGGAGAGTCTACACATGCACGCATGGCTGCAATGCAATTTTTGCAAGAATTTACTGAAAAAGATGCATTGATGCAGCGCATTATTAATTCAAGCGATGATAAACGTCGGTTAAATGAAAGAGCTTTGCGTTTTATATTTATCAACATCAATTAGAATTATTTTATTGTGCCTGTTGGTTTTGGTGCGCCACAATCCAACAGGCTACTTCTGGATAAATTTGCTGTACTTTTTGCAGCCATGCTGTCGCCTCATCCACAGTATCAAACAACATTGGCACTTTTGCTAACGCATCGGCAGTTACACAATCATGGGCAAGCATACTTGAGCTATTCACTGAGCCCGGCCGCACTTCCAGAGGCCAAAGAGTCTTTGGGTTAAAAATATGGCAAAAAGTGCGCTCAGTACTGTCGGGCATAGTGATTAGCCAATACTGAAAATAATCGCCACTAGTCGCCAAAGCCTGATCGGTCAAATTTAATTGCGCAATTGCTTTTTGTTCGTCAAGCTCTCCTAAACGACTGATATAGACTTGCCATGGTCGTTTTGAAGGATGATAACCGCAAGTTCTAATTTCGCCCCCCCATTCCACAAACAAACTTGGATAACCAGCCATATGTAATCTTTCCAAAATTAAATCCACACACAACCCTTTGGCTACCCCTCCTAAATCCAGCGCCGTACGATCATCATCTTTATAAAACCAGCCATTTTCAAAGTGAATATTATGCCAACCGATACTAGGTCGTATCTGTGCGATTTCATTTTCCGGTGGAATAACTCCTTTACTTAAATATTTTTTCCATAATTGTTGTAATGGCTCCATCGTAGGATCGAATTTCCCTCCTGATAAGGTCACATAGCTATCTAATCTTTGCAAAAATTGATAAAGAGCTGGTGAGAGTGGCTGTTTAATATGCGCAGGTAGAGCGTTAAGTAGGCTTATTTCAGAGGTAGGGTTCCATTTATTAAAAATGGCATTAATCTCGGCGAAAGTGCCATTGATAATAGCAAGCACAGCTTGTCTTTGCCTATCACTGAGAGTTTGTCCAATGAGAATGCGGTAATTAATCGTCATAACTTGGCCGGAAAGCTCTGTGATGTGCTTATCAGTCAGCAGGACACAGCTCGCATACAATACAAGTAAAACTAGCGCAAAAAATTTTACCAGTGTTGCTAATTTGTTAATTTGGGACATTTAATTGCGATCTTGGATGTATTCTATTTCATAAAAGTGTATTAAATTTGACTAAATTTTTGTTGATAGCTAGTTAGCGTATTTTTTAGCAACATGGCAATGGTCATAGGACCCACGCCACCAGGCACTGGGGTAATATGCGCGCATTTAGAGGCCACACTACTAAATTCGACATCGCCTACTATGCGATATCCCTCTTTTTTACTATGGTCGACAATTTTATTAACGCCTACATCGATCACTACTGCCCCTTCTTTTACCATATCCGCGGTAATCAAATGAGGTTGTCCTACCGCTACCACGAGTAAATCAGCCGATTGGCAAAGAGCGCGCAAGTTAATTGTATGGCGGTTGGCAATTGTGACAGTAGCATTACCACCCCAGGCAGGTTGCATCAATAAAGCTGCCATGGGTTTCCCCACAATATTGCTTCGTCCCAATACAACAGCATGTTTGCCAGTTAAATCAAGCTTTATCTCTCTGAGCAAATGCATCACCCCCATCGGAGTACATGGCAAAAAACCACCAGTTTCTCCAAGCAACATACAGCCCACATTATATGGATGAAAACCATCCACATCTTTTGTTGGAGAAATGGCATGTGTAATATGTAAAGGATTAATGTGTGGCGGTAAAGGCAATTGTACAATAATACCATCCACCGCATCATTTTCATTAAGCGCGCTAATTTCAGAGAGCAAATTTTCTAGTGAGATATCAGAAGATAAATCGCGTCGAATAAGAGTGATTCCCACAACCGCACAAGCTTGTGCTTTACGAGCAACATAAATGGTAGAAGCAGAATGTGCACCCACTAAAATAACTGCTAAACAAGGTGCACGCTGTTGCCCATTTTGCACACTTTTTTTAATATCATCTTTGATTGTCAGTTGAAGCTGCTCTGCGATTTTTCTGCCATCAATAATCATAAGCTCATTGCCATATTTTAAAAATCATTGTCGCTAAAGGTGCAATCGCCATGTTCAAACCAATAGCACGATCATCATAGTTACGCACACACTCTATTGATCGATTAACTTTACCACTACCACCATAGGCGATATCATCGGTGTTAAATACCTCTTCGGCATAAGTGCAATCAGGCAAAGCCACAAAATAATGAGGGTGATATGTAGGGGTAAAGTTGTGCACACATAATAACTTTTCATTATTACTACACCGCAGATAGCTAATTACACTGTTTTTATAATCGGCAAAATCGACCCATTGGAAAGTGGCATAGGAAAAATCATCCTCCCATAGCGCCGCATGATAAGCATAAAAAAAATTAAGATCTTTGACTAATTGTTGTAGCCCTTTGTGGATAGGATATTGCAACAGATCCCAGTTTATTTGCTGCTTACAACTCCATTCATGCCATTCGCCGATTTCACCACCCATAAAGAGCAGTTTTTTTCCAGGCTGGCAGATCATATAACTAAATAAAAGACGCAAATTGGCAAATTTTTGCCAATAATCTCCGGGCATTTTGCCTAATAAACTTTGTTTTCCGTGCACTACCTCATCATGTGAAAATACTAGACTAAAACGTTCGGAGAATGCGTATATTAAACCAAAAGTCAATTGATTATGGTGATAATGACGATAAAGGGGGTCAGTATTAAAATAACGAAGCGTGTCATTCATCCATCCCATATTCCATTTTAAATCAAAACCTAATCCTCCATGATCGATGGAGTGTGTGACACCAGTAAATGAGGTCGATTCTTCGGCAATTGTCAATACGCCGGGACAATGAGCATGTACAACTGAATTTAAATGCTTAATAAATTCAATAGCCTCTAAGTTTTCTTTGCCTCCATACTTATTTGGGATCCACTCACCTTGGTTTCTACCATAATCTAAGTAGAGCATTGAAGCTACAGCATCAACACGTAGGCCATCGATATGCATTTCTTGGCACCAAAAAAGGGCGTTGGCAATCAAAAAATTAGAAACCTCATGGCGTCCAAAATTAAAAATATGGGTATGCCAGTGTGGATGCCAGCCTTGTCGCGGATCACTGTGTTCGTAAAGAGCTGAGCCATCGTAACGACTCAATGAAAAATCATCTTGTGGAAAATGTCCTGGCACCCAATCCAAAATAACGCCAATGCCATGCTGATGCATATAATTGACAAAATATTGAAAGTCTTCGGGCGTTCCAAAACGACTTGTTACAGCATAATAGCCAGAAACCTGATATCCCCAAGATTCATCTAGTGGATGCTCTTGAACAGGTAGCAATTCAATATAATTAAAACCCATTTCTTTACAATATTGGGCTAAAGCAGTGGCTAGTGCTCGGTAATTAAAAAAATGTTCACCATTTTTTTTCCATGAACCTAAATGTACTTCATAAATACTCATCGGGTATGATTGCTGCAAACGTTGTTGCCTTTTTTCCATCCATGCCTGATCGTGCCATTCAAAGCGCTCTACAGACATGAGTATTGATGATGTGGCTGGACGCAATTCACTATACAATGCGTAAGGATCAGCTTTGATTAATAAACGTTTATTGTTTGAGTGTATTTCAAATTTATATTTAACACCCTCTTCTAACCCAGGAATGAAAATCTCCCATACCCCAGATGCACCTAAAGAGCGCATTTGATGTAACCGTCCATCCCAATTGTTCATATCCCCTACTACCGAAACACTAGTGGCATTTGGAGCCCAGACAGTGAACTTGGCACCATCTACCCCCTGATGAGTCGTTAAGCGGCCACCCATTTTTTTATATAGTTGATAGTGGACCCCTTTAGCAAATAAATACTGGTCAACATCGCCAAAAGTTGGCCAAAAAGCGTAGGGATCGTTAGTCAACATTCCATTTTGAGAAAATATGCGATAGTCATGCAGGGTAGTTTGACTTGGAACTGTGTACTCAAATAAACCGCTATGGTGAATTTTATTAGCCTGTACTATACTTCCATAGACTTCTAAATAGAGATCTGCGGCGCCAGGGCGCCATAGGCGAATTACTTTTTCATCTTCAGAAATCGGATGTAGACCTAGTATGGCGTGTGGATTGTAATTATTGCAATCCATGATCTGATGGATTTGATCTGTTAACCCGGTGTGTCTAGTGCTCATGATAGTAACGGTCATTATGGAGTTCCATTGTAAATTTACTCTTCTTAATTAACTTAAGATTCATGATTTATGATTACACAATGCGATCAAAATTTGCCATACCAAATCTAAGTTTAGGAAAAGACTTTTTTAAAAGAAGTCTATTGAAAATTATCAAAAAAATACTTATTTCCTTTTTGTATATCGCAAGTACTTTGAGTGCTTATTTGTTTTCCAATACGATTAAAATCATTTTTAGAGTCTATTCGCATACGCATACTGCGTACGTTTGCTCGAAAATCAAATTTAATTTGACCATCATTAGTGGCTGTAAAAATCAGGCGACGAATTGTTTTTTTAGTCCATTCTATGTCAATAAGACCTATTTCTGGCAGCAACACACCTAAAAGTCTACCTGAGGCAAACATTGGCCATAAATATGGTAAAATAGCAATTTGTTGAGGCTTTTGGAAAGTTTGTCCAATAAATAAACTTTCAATGTATTGTCCACCCTTTACTAGTAATGACAACAATGAATCCATAGATTTTTTTTCGTCTAGTTCGCAAAATAACGGCGAAGGCAAGATCCCTTGATAATCGCTATCAACAGATCTAGGAACTAAAAATTGATCAAATCCCGCTTTCAATAATTTTAACCATGTGCTAGCTTGTTGCTCAGGGGGTATACTAGATATATTTACTCTACAAGCATCTAAAAGAGCAAACATAGCTGTCGAAATATCTGCAGATTGTGCTTGCGTCAATAATTGACCAAGACGGTGCCAAAGCGGAAAAATTTCCGTCAAAGACATTCTTTTTTGTATTTTTGTACAATCTTGTTGTTTAGTAACGCCTAGGAAGAGACGCGCACAATGGGGTGGTTGATAAGGCTCGAATCGAGATAGCTTGCCACTAATTTGAATATATTCCCCTCGCTGTAACATACATTTATTTTTTCGATGCTCTACTATCAGACCTTCCTGTGGCACTCTAAGGGCTATTAAAAAGACAGCGTCTAACTGTTGATTAGCAATCAAACGATAGCTTATCCAACCTGTTGCACTACAACCAGAAACAGTAATACACCCTTTTTCAAGATCATTTAAGACAATCCAATTAGATAGTGGGCCATTTAAGCTAATATGTACAGTGCTTAAGGCACACGCAACGATATCAGCAACATTTTTTAAAATAATCAAACATGGAGAAATCTGGACACAATAGCCAATCCCCGGCAAAATCATACTGGATGTTGGAAGGAGAGAAAATGGACGCAAGCGCTCTGAAATTAAAATATGCATTAGATGTGCCGATTAACGACTCGTCCACACAACCCCATAGCATCGTTGCTCACTAAATCGACTTCTACAAGTTGATTGGCAACTAATGAACCATCTTCAATCCACACTGGCAAAAAATTGTCAGTATGGCCAGAGATAATACCTGGATATTTGGGGTCTAAACTTTCGGTCAATACAGTCATACGCCTACCTACATAAGAATCTCGCAGCTCAAAAGCTAACTGTTCGGCCAAACGTAGCACTATCTGCTTGCGTTCGCGCATTACAGCTTGCGCTACTTTATTAGGCATACGTGATGCACGCGTTCTATCGCGATCACTATATGGAAACATGTGTACTTTTGCAAATTTGACATGCCGCATTATTTCCAAGGTTTCTAAAAAATCCATTTCAGTCTCTCCTGGAAATCCGACTATAATATCAGTGGTAAAAGTAAAATCGGGATTGGCAGCACGCAAGCGATCAATAGTTTCCAGAAAAACTTGTCGCGTGTATTTGCGATTCATTCTTTTTAAAATAACGTTTGAGCCCGATTGTAATACAATGTGCATAGAAGGAGAAGTATTGCAGCCTTTTAGTACTGCCTCACTTAATTCATCATCTACTTCATCTGGATCGATTGAGGAAATACGCAATCTTTTTAAACCAGGGAGCACATCTACTATTTTAACAAGTTGCGCTAGCCTGACCTGCGAAGATTCTTCAGCTACGCCTCCATCAAAATCACCCACATTGATCCCCGTTAAGACAATTTCTTTAAAACCATTGCTAATAACAGTTTTGATCTCTTCAATAATTTCTGGCACAGTCCGTGAGCGTGACCTTCCTCGTACATAGGGAAGAATGCAGTAGGTACAAAAAGAATTACATCCATCTTGAATTTTAATAAAAGCACGGGTATGCGCATGAAAATGGTCAATTTTAAATTCAGGCAACTCTTGCTCTTGAAATACTCTAGAAAGGAGTTGTTCTTTATCGCGATTGGAAATAACATCAGTTACGCCAGTGATTCTACTCACTACCTCTGGTTTATTTTCAGCAAAACAACCAGTTACTAAAAGGCGTGCATTAGGATTATTTTGTGCTAATTGACGAATGGCGTGACGGCTATTGCTATCAGCCCCTTCTGTTACAGTACAAGTGTTGACTATACAGATTTGACTTTCTTCATTTTCTTCAGCCGGACTATAGCCCATCTTTATTAACTGATCATGGAAGGCCTGTGATTCGTATTGATTAGTGCGGCAACCCAATGAAACTATTCTAAATTTTTTTTTATACTCACTTACCATTTACTTTGCTATCCTATTCCGAAAAGGGTCATTGCACTTTTGATGTATTTTCTGGCCTGAGAAGATGAAGGATTTACATTTATTGTTTGCCCCACCCAACGCGGATGTCTATCTGTCGAATAAGTTTTGTGCGGGGAGCCAAAACTTATCATTACAGGAGTAATCTTGCCAGGTGTTACCAAATTATCTAATTTATAAATTTCTTGAATATTACCGGTATTTTTGGCATATAGCTGCTGCAAATACTGCACGGCATTTTTTATTTTGCTTTTATCAAGTCCTTCCAAATGCATGGCCATATTAACGCCATTGTGTATGTAATCGTCAGCTTCTTCTTGATTTTGCTTTGGCAAGGATTTGGTACCATCTTCATTCCATTTAGCTAGCAGATTAGCACATTCAATTAGATAAACTTCTTGATTATCATTGAGCAGTAAACATATCTCCACCAGCGCCATGCTCAATTTGAATACTTCTGTAAAAATTGCAAAAGTTCCGCATATTACTTTAATGCACTGTTTATAAAATTGCAATTGTACTTGTGAAATAAGATACAATGAGGGTGAAAATGAATTCACTATATCATCAGACCATCTGAATTCTTCTTGCAAAGGATAATGAAAGGTTATTGCATTAAAACAATTATCGCAAGCTTGCTGCAAATTGACATAGTGAGCAAAAACTTCGGCTGCGCAATTTACGATTAAGGCTATTTTCAATATATCATGGCCATAAGGAATATATTCACTAACACAAGCAGCGGCCGTACCATAAACAAGACCCTCTGGTTTGGCGATGCTAGTTTGATGGCGCGTTAAAAATGAGGTGTAATTTAATATGCGAAAATAGAGCCACGTTCGCGTAAGCCATTCTACAGCATTGCTAATGACATAAGGCAATTGTGGCATTCCCGCTGTAGTAGCCATTAAACCGGCATTAACCGCGTAAAAACTCATAGTGTTGACATAGTGGATTTGTTGTTCATATTCAATATCTTAAAACATTAAAATTTTAAACAACACTTTTTTGTCTTAAACGTTTTACATAAAGGGCAAAGAAGCTATTAACCGTTTATTTTTAATCTTTGCGGATATAAAAATTTATCTTCCCATGTCATTTCATAGGGATCGGCTCCTGCTTTAATGTAGCTCTCTATATCTTTAGCATTATAACGATACTCCTCAATGCTGGCATTTCCAAGCGTCCAAATTCCATACGAATCTTCAATCGCTTGATACATGGCGCCAAAAAGAACACTTCTTTCATCCCTCAACCTTTCTTCCTTATCAGGAGTATGATTCCAGGAACCTTGCAACAAGCCATAGCCTATTAAACCAAACAGATGCATGAGGCCTCGCGGTACTACCGTAATACCTGCAACTAATGATGCAGCGGCCCCGGCAATATTACCTGTAATGTTGGCCCCTAATTGAAATCCCCTTGATACGGCTAAATCGAATTTTTCTTCGGCAACACTTACTTGTTTTCCCGTTTTGGAATCTGTTCTTTTTTCACCTTCGTGCATTAGCGCTTGTGCTCCCCCAAACAGACCACCT
Source organism: Chlamydiota bacterium (assembly GCA_013285965.1). GTDB lineage: Bacteria > Chlamydiota > Chlamydiia > Chlamydiales > Parachlamydiaceae > JABDGQ01. The sequence goes on along the minus strand of JABDGQ010000002.1, from coordinate 19,903 downwards.
AATGTGGCACCAAGAATCCCACCCACTAATGAAATGGTCATTACCGGTATCCAAATGGCAGCCTTTAAGACTAAAGAGAAAAGGAGACTTCCAGCATATAAACTAAACCCTAACACTGCTATACCGGCCCGAAAAGCAGTCAATAATTGCGGCCCTTCCATGGTATGTTCATAAACTTTAGTACCGGCTATCTGTAAAGCATTATATGTCAATTTCAAGGTGGCTGCTGCATTGCGCAACATTCTTCCTAAAACTGATTTCTCAAGCACAACACCTGCGCTATCAAAGGCTTCTACTTTTCCTATCAGATTGTCCATCAACTGATTTACTGAAACAGCTGCTCCCATTTTTGCTGGTAAGGCGGGTGGCTCCTTTAAACTAGGACTTTCTAAAGAAGTTAGAAATATATTAGAGGATCCTTGGGGACCAACTACACTTTCCATAACGACCTCCTAGCAAAAAAGATTGTTAAGTTAAGCTGTCTGCTGCATTAGTTTTTCAATGATTTGCTGATCTTCTGCCATTTGTTCTGAGTGGTAAGTTTGCAGTGTTTTAAAAGCGAGTTCTAAGGTTGCTTTAGCGACAATATTATCGCGCAAATGGATATAGCATTCTGCCGAATGTATGTGTGGTTGAATCGATCTCATATCGATCAGTGTAGCCATGGCAAAAGCTTCTAGCGCTTTCTCATAATTATGACCTTGTTGCTCAGTTAGTCCTAAGGATAACCACACATTAAAGATATGTGGATTCAAAAAACTAATGAGAAAAAAAACATCGGCCGCCTCTTTATAATAAGCTCCCTTATAATAACGACAACCTGCTTCATAGAAATGTTCAATCGTCTGATCAGTTATGCCAAAAAGGGTCTGAAAAGTTTCGGGGGTATCAGCAAGTGCTTCTGCTAACTCACCAGCAGATGAGCAAATGTGGTTAAAACGCTTTACATTATCCATAGCATGTTCTAATTCACGCTCTTGCGCATTCAATTCATTTGGCAATAAGTGTTTAACTAAGTCTTCACGAATTAATTTAAAGCCATTAGGTATCCTTTGCCAATGCTCTCCACCCCCCAAGACTTTGAATAACTCTTCTCTTTTTTTGTTTTTGATTGAACCCAAAGGGTCGTTTGGCACAGTGATGGCAAGCATCATTTTATCAATAATGGCATTGATCTCTTTTTCCATCAAAATCAATAAATTACTTAGATTCTTTTTAGTAGTTTTTAGCATATAATTCCTCTACGCTAATTAATAATACCTGCACTTTTAATTATCACTTTAAATTAATTTATTTAGCAACAATTAATATCTCTCTTGACTGATTAAGTCATAAAGAGAGCGACCAGTATAAGCTGTGGCACCGACATCGCGCAGCCAAGATGACATGCCATAACCCCAGCGCGTACGGCTTGTTTGTGTGTAAAATATATCCAAGGGAACAGTAAAAAATAAGCCTGTATCGCGATAATCTTTGCCATTGATGACATCATGGCCATTTGTGTATGTATACCAAAAACCTACTTGCAAACCACTATAAAAATAGCGAGACACTTCCGTACGCACGCCGAGGTCTTTGGCCAAAAATTGACCTACACTAAATTTAAATAAAAGACCCGTGCAGCGCCAATCATAATAAATATTAAAAAAATATTGACTACCTAAAAAATAGACATAATGCGGTTTACAACCGCGCAATTTGCGAATACGGTCGGTAAAATCCAAACCATGTAAGCCACGCCTTTTTAAAAGAGCTCCTTCCATCCCTACGGCCCAGCTAGATTGCACAGGATAATAAAGCCATTCAAACCCTACGCCACCATACGCTTGCTCAAAAAAACCAACTGAAAGACGAGTATATACACCCTTGCCCCAGTTAAAAATTTTTTCCACATAGGCTTCATCCAAGGTAATTGAGCGTGATTTATAATAATTAATACCGTCAGTACGTACATTGATGATTTGCGATGGATTGAGCAGATCAATATCACCGATACTACTTAAGTTTGAGATGGGACACCAACCCAAATTAATCGAATAATAACAATCATTAAGAATAAAACCATTTAGAGAAGCAGTTAACCCCAAAGCATACTTAAATTTACCACGCGCGCTGCCAAACAAAGTATGCGTTTTGGGCATCAACTCTAAATTCCATAATTCTAGATCTCGTTTGAAAATTTGTCGCGTGTTGTAATAATTAATGGCACTGACTTCACGCAAAGGGGTTAGAACGTCTAACTCGTAACGTCCCATTTCTTGATTGGTATAAAGGTGCACATATTGCATATTGTAATGTATTTCTTGGATGGGCATTGAAATGACATCCATGATCACAATCGTTTTATCAATGTTGCTGGGGACCAGCGCCGCTAAAATAGGTATCATGCGCGTGCGCACATCATACTCATTACGATAGACATAGTTGGTAATCGATAACCTTAAGACTAGCTCCCCCTCTTCATCGCTTAACCAGGCCGCTAATAATTCCAAACCTTGAGCGCGCATGGCATAACCCAGTTCATGTACCATGGCATCTGCAGGCCTAATAAGGCCCAACGGTTCAATATTAATGGGTGATCGATAGGGTAAGATATCTTGAAATTTAGGTATAATGCCTTTACTTGTGCCAAAATTATAAAAGGTAGAAACAGTAAAAGCTAATTTATCTCCCCGAATATAGGCTACTGAAAGATCAACGTTACCCCACAATCTGTACTTTAAACCAAAATGCCATGGTGTACGTTTAATTCGTCCACGCGGATGTGGCTCTATGCAAGAGTGATGATAGGGTATGGCGTCGTATTCGACCACCAAGGCTAAATTTTGTAAATAGCTATAATTAGATTGGCGAAATGGCATCCAAAGTAAGCCCCCAAACCATTTGCGCATACGGCAAGACCCATAGCCAACACTAACCTCTAAATTTTGCTTAAAAAATACTTGCGTCAGCACAATATAACGAGATTGAAAGGCGCTGGTTCCAATAAAGTCCTCAAGGCCAATCGCTAAACCTGGTAATTGGTAATAGCTATCTTCGGGGCTAAATAAAGCACATTTCAGGTTTACCCCTTTATCAGAAAAATCACCAAAGCCCCAGCGGGTTAATACCTCATCATCTACCCCTTTAAATATGCGATAACAGCCACTTAACTCAAGAAAATCGACTAGTTGCAGACGAAGATTGTAATGAGTATATGGTGGAATATAGCCATAACCAACCCCTATCTCCCCTTCTTTGCCCATGCGTGCGGAAGGCATACTAAAATAACCACCTTGCAACAGATGGTTAAAAGTGACCGGAAATTTTTCGTTAATGCGCGCGTTCCAATAACCAACGATAGTTAAATCGTTCATTAAGTCACTGCCACAATCAGATGTTTCCGCTATTAAACAATTAGGAAATAAAGTCGTAGATAACAGACTTGCACAACAACTAAACAGTGCCAAAAAACGATAACTGCCCATACATTAAAATCGAAATAAAGAGGTTAATAACCTGAAGCTTATCTTCAGGTTAGCAGATGGCGCAGATTTTTATGATTTAGCCCAGTTTCAATACACTTTGATTATCCACTAAAGAGAAAGAGGTGGCCTCTGTAGTTTTTTCACGAGCTACCGCAACCTTAATTTGTTTGCCTAAGATGCGCACAGCATACATCCAACCACAAATTACAAGCGATAATACTACAGCCACATAAGGAGCACTTGCACTCATGGTAGCAAAGATCATCAACAAACCTTGATGAATCAGAGAACCACCCGATTTACCTAAGCGTGAGCCAACTCCATCAATGGCGGCTTTACCCTTTAATTTTAATTCATGTGATAATGGAATAAAAGCCATTTCCTTGGTAGCATCAAATACAGAATATTTACAGGCCTTACTTAAGCAAACCTGTGCGGCACCAAAAAAGACTGCTATAGCCAGCGGCATTGTACCAGTAAACATAACAACGGCTTGCGCATAGTCAGCGCGCAACAACATAAAACCAAAGAAGCCAACACTAGTCAATAACATCATAAGCGGTGTGATCAAAGCTATGTAGGTCCAGCCAAAGCGGGCAATCAAAGGTACCATACATAAAGAAGTTAGCGTAGCAATTAAACCGACGATGGAGGTGTTGTAATTCATATAGCGATTGTAATCCACAGAAGCTTGATATAATTGATGTACCTGGTCTTTCCAAACCAACTCAACTAAGTTAATCACTAAATTATAACAAACCACTAACGTAGCGATGCAAATTAAATGTTTGGAATTTGCTAAATAGGCAAAGCTTTCTTGTAATGACAATTTTTTCTTAGGTAAGGAATCATTTTTTACGCTATGTAAATCTTTAAACTCTTCACCTTGTAATACTGTTTTATTCATATAACGAAAAACCAGCATTGTCAAGCAACCACAGGTTATAATCACACCTATGAGGATCTGGAGCGTACTTTCCCACTCTACTCCTTCTGTTAATGTATTGGCAGCAAGGCCGGAGACAATGCTAGCGGAACTTGCTACTACGCCAAGCATACTATAAAAACGGCGCGCTTCGGTCATGGTTGTGATTTCATTAGCAAACCCCCAAAACAAAACAGATAGCACCATGCTACCCCACAATTCGGAAATTACATAAAAAAGTGTAAAACTCCAGTTCCGCATCATCGCAATCCAACCTTTGAAGCCAGCTGGTAATACTGTTTCTAATTGACTGGCAAGATTATGGGGGTGCACATAATCTTGTAATGGGTAAATAACTATTATAAACAGACCAAAGAACAATAAAAAACTAGAGGTGATGATATAGAACACTTTTTCTTGACTGAAGCGATTAGAGAGTTTCGTAAAAATCAAAGTAATTAAAATGGCCATGGGTAATAACACCCATACTTTAATGAATGGGATCACTTCGACGCCAGAAGATTTTGCCGTAATCACAAGAGCATCTTTGGCATTGCGCAATATGCTATGATTAAAACAGATTAAGAACATCATGATCATCATGGGGACGATTTTTTTGATTTCATGACGTTCAATAGGCCATAAAAAAGCTAAAAGATTTCTAAATTTTGCAACCGAAACCATTAAACATCCTTTTGTAAAACACTATGATATATTATATAAAAATAAATTTCAATATTTTTAAAAAGTTTTAAAAATAACATCATCACTTTAATGTGTTTCGTATAATTATATTAACTAAACTGTTTGTGGTTCGTGCAATCGACTACGTTCGATAATAAGATCATTATTTGGTTGCATCACCTCTTTGATGACAACGCGTGGTGCAGTTAGCTCTTGGAATTTTCTACCAAGCACACGAATAGCTAAAGCCCAAATAACGATAACGCTAATTATGACGATGGCAACATAAGGAGCGCTGGCACTGAGGGTAGAAAAAAGTATTAATAAGCCTTGATGAACTACTGAACCAGCCGATTTGCCTAGCCGTGAACAAACACCATCAATCGAAGCTTTACCAGTACGCTTCTCTTCTGTAGATAGCGGAATAAAAGTCATTTCTTTAGTGGCATCAAAAACAGAATACTTAGCCCCTCTACTCAGAATATTTTGAGCAGTACCAAAGAATACCACTAAGGTTAAGGGTGTGAAACCCATCAATGAAACAACTAGCCCGGGTGCTAAGGTTTTGCAAAAGAAAAATAAAAAGAAACCAACGCTAGTAATCAATAATACAAAGGGAGTAATTAACGCAGTAAAAGTCCACCCTAATTTGCGAATGGCGTTACCGGCGACAAATAAGGAGGTAAAAGTAGCTACTGCTCCGATAATTGAAACAATGTGATTCATATACAAAGTATAATCATTGGGATGTGGATATAATTCTTTGACTTGATGCTTCCAGATAACCTCTGTTAAATTAATCACACAATTATAAGCAATCACTATAACGGCGATCGACAACAAATACTTAGATTTTAGTAGATAAGAGAAGCTTTGTTTTAGTGACATTTGTTGCATCTTTTCTTGCTTACTTGCCACACAAGTACCATCAAATGTCCCTTCGGATCTTAAAACTTTTTTATTAAACCATCTAAAAATTAACAAAGCCATCACGCCAGAAGCTAAAACTAAAGAGACCATTAGGATAAGTGATTGATGCCAAGCATCCTCTCCAATTGGAAGAACACTACCTGAACGCGTTATATTACAACACAGCACTGACATTTGGCCCGCCACAATACCCGAGAAATTAGCCCCTACGCCAAATAAGCCATAAAAACGCTTGGCTTCACAAACTTTAGTTACTTGGTTGGCAAAGCCCCAAAATAATACCGACAAAATAGCGCTGGACCATAGTTCAGACATAACATAAAAAAGAGTGAAGGTCCAATAACGAAACATAGCGATCAATCCATGACAACCTAGAGGTAGAATATCTTCGCAATAATCGGCAAATTGATGGGGATGAATTAAGTCACGTATAGGATATAGGACGAAAGTAAATAAAGCAAAGTAACCTAAAAATATTGAGAGAATAATATAAAATACACGCTCGCCTGATAGTCGATTTGAGAGCCAAGTAAAAAACAAAGTCATTAAAACTGCACCAGGAAACATGGCCCAAACTTTAACAAAAGGAATTACCTCCGCCCCTGATGACTTAGCCGTAATCAAAAGCGAATCCTTGAGGGTACGCAATACATTATAATCAAATGAGATAAAAAAGAAGATGAGTAGCATAGGAATGAGCTTTTTGAGCTCATGGCAGTGGACGGGCCATAAATAACGTCGCCACTTACTAAACTCAGGGGACTTAACGCCTGCCTCTGATGACATGCAAACCTTTCCTTTAAAAGATCGGTAAATTTATAGCCCTCATAACTTCCGGCATACCATTTTGCTAATGGTTATGCCAAATATTCTAACTTATGACGTCAATTAAAGCAAGCCCTTTGTCAGCAATTTAGCTAATTCTTTAGCTCACCATTAAAGTAATTTGTATTAAATATTACTAATTGTAACAATTAACTAAAACTAAAACTATTTGAGTTTCTATTAGTCAAATGCACCTTGTGGTCTAATTTTTGCAAATAACTCATCCAAACTATTCTCTACGGCTCTCTTCGAGCTCAACTAACTTACCAAATGCGGCCCAATAGTCCATATGATTCATCTCAATATCAGAACGATAAAAACTATCACCAGGCACTAATTTAGGGAGGTAATAGCCAGTGCCAACGGAGCGTGGTGTAATAATACCCAATATACGCTCAAAGGCCATCCCCAAGTGATTAATAGCTTTATTATCGGTCAAGCAATCACTTTTTACACTAAAGGCTGTGACTTGCTTTGAGTTTTCAGCGACCGTATTTTGTCCAATATAACGGCGTACACCCGCGCCAATAGGCCTTGAATTAAAGACTACTGCTTTCAGATTATTAGCAAGCGCCGCACATTGCGCTATGCCACCACCATGCGAGTGACCAAGCATAACTGGAGTGATATCGCTATCTTGTACTGCCTCTTTAACCATTTTTCCAATCTCCATTGCTTGTGTCGCCGCCGCTGGAATACCGCCTAACCAATCACCTATTACAGACAATACTCTTGTAATCATTAATCTCATTCCAACCTCAGGAATTTGTCCTCCCACACCTAAAAAAGAAAAACTAAAAAGAACTTCGTTGTTTTCTTTGTCATAGAAAAGGCTAAAAACATTTCCACTATCAACGTGGTAAAAAAGACCTTCATACTGCTTAAAACCCATGTCAGTTAGTTTAGTAGCAATGTTTCTGATCGCTTGAGGGTAATCGTAATTAAGTGGTTTTGTTAAATCAATTTTTTGCACATTTTTACTAAATTTAAAATAATGGCCATAATCTTCTATCACTTGCTTGCATACCCCCTCTTGCATGGGATTTTCAAGATCTATATAAGTATCAGGTATTCCCATCTCCCAGTCCCTATGCAAATGCTCTTTAAACTTAGTATCAAAATCTGGCCCCATACTTTGCATCAAGCGAATTGGAACAAAAAGCAGATTTATCAAAATGCCACGCGAGGAAAAAGGGAGCAAATTGGTAATAGTAATGCCGAATTTGTGGACCTCATCTAATAAAAAACTTAAGTTTTGTTTGATTCCATCTAATGTAGTATTTGCAATTGTTTTTTCAGCGCCCAGCCCTCCGTCTTCTTGTACTGGTCCTAATGGTCCAATACCACTGCTATCAGTGATTATCATAATTACTCCTTTATTAATAATATTAATTTTTAATTATTTAATAAAAATATAGCTTTATTGACATAAACTGAAATTTAAATTATTCTCGCTACTAATAGTAATCTTATCAAACAAAGATTTACAAAACAACTTATTACTTATATTAAGTGAATAATTAAATTTAATTGTTGATCTGTTGTCAATGCAAAAAAAAGTCAAAATTATTGTTGGGGAAAAAATATGCAACTTCATCTGTGTAATGTGATACTTGGTTGTTTATTACTGACTACATGTTATGCAGCCAGTAACTGCGCCAAGTTTCAAATCGATAATTCTATCGATAACAACCTTTTGATTGACAGTCCTTATGAGAGGATGATTGAAATTGATTTGAAAAATGACAAATTTGGAAAAAATATCTACATATTCGATCCTACGCAAGAGCATAAGGAAATACAAAAAAAAATCGATACTATTTACAATCAACAACTAAACAATCAATTCGGCGAACAACATTACGCTTTTTTGTTTAAGCCTGGTATTTATAATTTAGATGTCAAGGTCGGTTATTACACGCAAGTATTAGGCTTAGGTCGCTCTCCAGATGATGTTACCATCATTGGAGCTGTACGCACACAAGATGATCCGCGAACGACTACACCTTTTCAAGGACCGGGAGCATTGAATAATTTTTGGCGTACAGTGGAGAATATTTCCATAGTACCTACACTGGGTTCATTAAATAAATATGGCAATAAGATTCCAAAAGATGAAAATGTGTGGGCCGTCTCACAAGCCGCTCCCATACGCAATGTGCATATAAAACAAAATGAAGCTCTAAACAGCAGTGGTTCTCTACGTTTATTTGATTTGGGTTGGTCCAGCGGTGGCTTTATGGCAAACTGCAAAATCGATGGTCATGTGGAGACAGGTTCACAACAACAATGGTTTTCAAGAAATTCACAATGGGAACAATGGCGTTATGGGGTCTGGAATATGGTAAATTTGGGATGTCTATCTGCTAAACCTTTGCTCATAAACGCCAAAAATTATAAACCCGCAAATGCCTGGCCTTCTTACCCCTTTACCTCTATCTCAATAACGCCAATCATTGCCGAAAAACCACATTTATTTTTGGAAAAAAATCAATGGTCAGTTTTGATACCTGATTTAAATACAGAGAGCGCTGGAGTCAACTGGGGAAAAGGAAAAAGTCTTCCAATAACTGAATTTTATATAGCCCTGCCTTGCGATAAAGCTGACAAAATCAATAGCCAGTTACAACAAGGAAAAAATATACTATTTACTCCTGGTGTTTACTTATTAGAAGAAGCATTACAGGTACAGCATGCAAACACCACTTTATTAGGTGTGGGACTGCCCTCTTTATCACCAATCAACGGCACACCCGCCATTATAGTAGCTGATGTAGATGGAGTTAGAATCGGCGGTATCATGCTTGATGCTGGTCCTATTAACTCACCCACTCTGTTACAAATTGGTGAAACGATTTCTGCAAATGATCATTCTAGTAACCCCACCATACTTTATGATATCTTTTGCCGGGTTGGTGGATTAACCAATGCTGCTGCAAATACCACTACTTGCGTTGTTATTAACTGCAATAATGTTGTGGGCGATAATTTTTGGTTATGGCGTGCCGATCACGGCATTGATGCTAATGCTGTAGGCTGGAGCCTTAACACTGCTGATCATGGTTTAATAGTAAATGGCGCAGACGTTACCATCTATGGTTTAGCAGTAGAACATTTTCAAAAAACGCAAACTATCTGGAATGGTGAACAAGGTCGCGTTTACTTTTACCAGTGCGAATTACCATATGATCCACCCTCGCAAAAAAGTTGGCAAGATGGCAAGGTCGATGGTTATGCCGGGTATAAAATTTCAAACAATGTCAAAGAACACCAAGCCTGGGGCCTTGGCATTTATTGTTATTTTCGCGATGCCAACGATATTTTTTTAGAAAATGCTATAGAAGCCCCAACTGGCGATGGAATTAAGTTACATCATATGATCAGTGTTTGGTTAAATGGCAATAAAAATGGTTCTTTGAGTGGCATTAGACATATAATAAATGGCCAAGGAAATGCAACTATCTCTACTGTCGAAAAAGGATTCCAAATCAGTGCCATCGATAAAATCGATAAAATCAATAAAATCGATAAAATCGATAAACAATAGAAACTATGGAGAAAAATATGGCTGACATTGTGGACATAAATGTGTACCACGCTGACTAATCTTAATTTTAATTATCGCCGTAGTACACCGATAGCAAGCCTCTCCTTGACGACGAAACACTTGTAAATGCGCCTGGTTATCACCGCGCTGACCACTAACAGTGGCATAATTAGCTTGTTTTGATCCTAAGCTAGTCCCCATACGGGCAATCCCTTGCTTTAAAACTTTGATGATAGCGGCATGTAAAGCTGAAACTTGTGTGCTGTTGCATGAAGATGCCGGTTGACTAGGATGGATTTGTGCTAGCCATAAGGCTTCATCGACATAGATATTACCAAGACCGGCAATATATTTTTGATTAAGCAAAAATGATTTGATCTGTTGCTTGCTCTTTTTTAAAAGGGTTTCTAAAACCTGAAGTGTAAAATCTTTAGATAAAGGCTCTATGCCAAGTAAATCTAAATGCTGTTCTGGCTTTGCCAATAAATACCATTTACCAAATTTGCGTTGATCATCGTAATGTAGAATTTGACCGTTATCTAAATAAAGACGTACACGCTCATAAGGGGTGCGTTCAAGTTTAGAGTTGGGCAATACAAACTTACCGGTCATACGTAAATGGACAAGCAAAGTATCTTTATCCAAAGAGAAAACAATAAATTTACCTCGACGCGTTATATCTTTTATTTGTTGACGCAACAATATTGTAGAAAAATCTTCTATATTATGTGTAGCAATGCTACGAGGCCAAAAAACTTCTACTTGCTTTATGCAGGCACCTATTAAGTTGCTAGCACATAAATCATTAACGATTGTCGTAACTTCGGGTAATTCGGGCATTTTTTCTCCTAAATACAATTTGTGTCAAAAATAGATCCGCAAACTTACAACACACTCTTCAGATAGGCGTATGGAGCGCAAAAATAGAGTCCAATCCGATGATTGCAATTGTTTTTCTAACTTATCACCACACTGGGCATGGCGATGACTACGCATAATATGACCAATAAAATGACCAGATCCTTGCACTACACTAAAAGAAAATGAGACTTGTTGCTGAACTGATTTAATCCTGACTGTTTGACCTTGTTCAAACACTATCCCTTTGGCATCATCTATCGTTAATTCCATGGCAGGATCAAAATCGGTAAAACATTCAATCGCACGCTGTCCTGCTATCTCTTGCAAAGCATTGAAATGAAATAAAAGCTCCACCCCCCCCTCTATCTCAACAACAGCTACTTTTTGACTTAGGCGCTCTTGGCAAATAAATGAATGCATGCGACTAGCTGCTCCCCAAATCAAAGCAAAATTTGTTCGTACTTGATCATGCAAAGAAGCTTTATCAAGTTTTTTTTCAAGCCATGTATAGGCGTAAGAGGGTTTATTGTTAATTTTCCATCGATTAGTATTATGCCTACCTTCTAAGATAAATCGCTGCTCTAAATTTTGCCAAATTGCATTCGAACTTTGAATTAGAGCTGCTTGTAAATGAAAAGGAGCGCTAGAAGCAGCACGTGCTGAAAATTGTTTAGCAAAATAGCCCGCATACAAATCGTATAAATTAGGCTTGGCTTCACCATCAATTTGCCACTCTTTAATGCGTGGACCGGCATAGCAACAACTTTGATAATGCCAAGATTGTTGCATGTACTGCCACAAATTATTCCATGGACTATCAGTTAAGTTTTCATAAATCATTTGTAGTCCGATCAATATTTCACTAAGCTGCTCAGTAGTATACCAACCATCGATAGGTGATTGAGCAAATAAATCTAAAGCATGTTGCCCAGAGAGAATCCACTCTGAATTGTTCCATAATTTTCCAAAAGCCTGTACAGCGGCAGCAAGGCGCACAGATAAGCTGTAAGAAAGAGGACGTTGCCCCTGAAGTGTCAAACTATAATGCAATATCCGCTCAATGGCCTGCACCATTTTTTCTTTTAACTCTTCCCCCAGAATATGACCAAAATATTTTTGAATCCAAAATAAAGGTGCTAACAGTCGTATACCGACTGCTTGATCATGGCAGTGGGGGTAATGATGCAAATATATGGGGAAATTTCCAGTTTCTAAGTTTCTAAATGCTAATAAACGAATGAGTAAATCTTTAGCTTTTTGCATGTTTTCAAGGAGGCGCGAGCGAAAAAGGGCCAAAACAAAGCACATATTTTCATATAGTGGTATAGTGTGCCAGAGAGCACTTGCTGAATGCAAATTAAATGCATTCTCATAGTTGTAGTGTATAAAACCAGTGTGCGTACTTAGCATAGAGCGTCCGGCTGCAAGCGCCCACTCGTTAAGTGTTTTTGTCAATTCATCTGTCTTCATTTCTGATTTCATTTCAAACCTAGCCCTCCTGCCACTTCAATATTTTGACCAGTAATATAGGCGCTATGCGGATCTACTAAAAATAAAACGGCTCTACAAATTTCTGCACAAGTAGCTGCCCGTTGCATAGGCAAGACCGAAATATCATTGGGTAGGTCAGTGGATATGTCTAATTGTCCTGGTGAAACCATATTAACACGTACGCCTTCATGAGCCCATTCACGTGCTAAGCTCAAAGTCAAATGCCATAAACTTTGCTTAGTTAAAAAATAAATGGCGGCATAGCTTTGCGCAACTTGCCGGTGTAAACCAGACACCCCAATGTTGACAATCTGCCCGTTTTTTTCTTTGAGACACTGTGCAAAATAAGTGGACAAAATAAACGGAGTCGTTAAATTTAGCTGCATTAAGCTTTGCCACTGTTCAATCGTTGTATTGGTAGCAGGGTGCGTAAGATAAACGCCTATATTATTAATCAAGACATTAGTCTGTGGAAATTGATTTAAATAGTGAGCCGCAAAATCAGTTACTCCTTGTGCTGAACTAAAATCACCACAAAGAGCATTTGCTTGCACACCATAAGAGCGGCACTGAGCCACCACCTCTTGGGCCAATTGCGCGCGGCTGTGATAATGGACAACAATATTATGTCCTTTCTGTGCTAACGCTATACAAAGAGCAGCTCCTAGCCCTTTGGAAGCACCTGTTACTAATGTCCACATGATATCAAACATTGCTGTTCAAATTCTACGTAAGCGGCCTGTGCATTAGGTAGAGCAGCAGGTTTACTAACCCGAATCCATCCCCATAAAGCATTAAAGCGCTCCATACTGGTCATAAGAATCTGCGTAGCTAAAGTTTCTAATAAAAGACATTTCTGTTCTTGCATTATGCATCTACATAATTCTGCAAGTATTACATAATCAATACTTTCATCTAAATTACCTGTATGCAAGCAAGATTTTAAATCTTTTTTTAATTTAATATCAATGAGCACATCTTGTTCTATATGCCTCTCAAAAGGCAATATACCAATAATACCGCTTAGACGTAATTGATTAATACCTATGATGCCATGTAATTGTTTGTCGTTATTAGAAGGTTCGTACATGTATTTTACTATTAATCTTCCTATTGTTTTTTTTCAGAAAAGCTAGTTTACAAAGAAGTCTATTAATTAAATTTAAACATTGCGATTATGATTGTTTTATCTATATTTTGCAAGGCTGCTATATTACTTGTTAATTAGGCTTTTGGGTAGCAAAAAAAAAGGCAATGCGCCAACATGTGAAACTGCAATTTCTAGAGAAGTCTAATAACTTGTGCTAGTTGCCACAACAATGATCAAGGAGATAATAATGTTTCTACGTTTTTCCAAAATAACATTGATAATGTTTTGTTTATGTTTCTTTTATGAGAAAACATTAGCAGCTAAAGAATACGATTTTGCTACCATGACTATCCAAGGGCATGCTGTAGTACGTAAACCTGCTGATGAGTTACAACTGACCGTTGGAGTTATTTCACAGGCCAAAACTGCCAACGATGCTCTGAAAAACAATAGTCAAAAAATGGAAAATGTATTGAAAGCATTACAAGAATTAGGTCTAACTTCGGCGGAATATCAAACTAGTCGCTTTTCCATAAATCCAATCTACAGCACCCCACCTAAAAATCCATCTCCAGACTGGATAGCTACTATCAATGGCTACGAAGTTTCAAATCAAGTAGCGATTAAAACAGAGCAAATAACTCTAGCCGGCCCCATTATTGACACTGTCAGTCAATTTGGTGTAAACAGTATTCAAAATATATCATTTCAATTAAAAAATCAGCGTGAGCATTATTCAGAGGCAATCGGCCTTGCCACACAATATGCCTTGGAAGATGCTCAAAAATTAGCACAGGGGGCACATGTAGATTTGCTTAGAATCGTTGATATAGTGTTAGAAAAACCATCTCCTTCATATCAACCACGCTTGGCTCTATATTCATTTAAGGGGGCTGATAACGGTAATAGTGCACAAGCAATTGCTTCAGGAGAAGTGGAGGTGACCGCCGATGTTTCAATCACTTATGAAATAAAATAAAACTACTTTCTATACTATGATAGTTTTTTGGAGCAACCTGCACAAATATTTGCAAGAATACAAACCCAAAAGCTGGATTTGTTTGCAGGAAGGCTACAATAAAGCTACTCTTTGGGGTGATTTAATAGCTGGCGTGTCTGTTGGCGCGATTACTTTACCATTAGCCATCGCTTATGCTATTGGCGCAGGGGTCTTGCCAGAACGGGGGATAGTCACAGCTATTATTGCTGGTTTTTTAATTTCACTGTGTGGTGGAAGTCGGGTACAAATCGGCGGGCCAACTGGCGCCTTTATGGTAATTGTACAGCAAGCCGTACAAAATCATGGTTACGATGGCCTTGCCTGTGCCACTTTTATGGCTGGTATTTTAATCATGGCAATGGGTTTTATGCGCTGGGGGCTGATATTGCGCTTTATTCCGTTCCCCGTGATCATTGGTTTTTCTAGTGCTATTGCACTACTCATTTTCTCAGGACAAATCAAAGATTTGTTGGGTTTGTCAATACCACAAGTGCCTGCCAATTTCATAGCAAAATGGCATACTTATATTAATAATATCGATAGCTGTAATAGTTGCGCTATTATTGTTGCTATCAGCACTTTAATAATCATTGTTATTTTACATTATTTTCATCCACGCTCTCCTAGCAGCATCATAGCTGTAGGCCTAACGGCATTTTTAGTACATTTTTTAGATTGGCCTTTAGAGACAATTGGCAGTAAGTTTGGCAGTATAGCAGGAACATTACCACAACCAAGCTTACCACATTTTACTTTTGATAAATTATTAATATTATTACCCACTGCTATTACCATTGCCTTGCTTGGTGGCCTTGAAGCACTTTTATCGGCTTCGGTAGCTGATGGCATAACAGGCTATCGCCATCATTCAAACATAGAGTTAGTAGCACAAGGATTTGCAAATATGGGTGCCGTCATATTTGGCGGCATTCCTGCCACTGGTGCAGTAGCACGCACTGTTGCTAACATTAAAATGGGAGCCAAAACGCCACTAGCCGGGATAATACATGCTTTAACAGTTTTATTTGTCATAATGTTTCTTGGCGATATTATTACAAAAGTGCCATTAGCCTCTTTATCGGCTGTGTTAGTGTTTGTTGCTTGGAATATGAGTGAGATGTCTCATTTTAGAGCTATACTTAGCAGCAATAGCGGCGATACCACTATTTTAGTTGCCACATTTATTTTAACACTCATAATCAATTTAACAGTAGCCATACTTGTGGGCGTGCTTCTATCAGCTGTTTTAACGTTGAAAAAAAATAACGCACACAATATCGTAGGTTAAAAAACTTTGCTTTAAAATGTCAAAAGCAAGATATTAATTTGAGTTACTCACCTTACGAATAATTTGCTGTTCTGGTTATGAAAAAATTATAAATTAACACAGAGCCCATAGAGGGGGTATGAATTATTCAGCCAATCTTAATGAATCAGAAGAGATAGATGGACGTGAAACTGATTCTTCTTATTTAAACTTGCGCTAGAAGATTGCTTATTAATTTGAATGTAAAACGTTTGTTAGAAGGCATTCGTCTAATGAAGACATAACCCCTCTCTGTGGGCTCTGGGGGCTCTGTGGTAGTTTTTGTTTTTGGAATTTATTTTTTTATACATTCTGAACAGGTTCTAAAAGATGGGTTGTAGAACGTTCCTTTGGAGAAGTGCCGTAGGTTATGGAAAAATTGCGAAAGAAAACTTAATACCAGCCTGCACATGGTTATCATTGTTTTTGCTGTTCTGCTTATGAAAATTATAAACTACCACAGAGCCCCCAGAGCCCATAGAGGGGGGTATGAATTATTCAGCCAATCTTAATGTATCAGAAGAGATAGATGGACGTGAAACTGATTCTTCTTATTTAAACTTGCGCTAGAAGATTACTTATCAATTTGAATGTAAAACGTTTGGTAGAAGGCAGACATAACCCCTCTCTGTGCGCTATGGGGGCTCTGTGGTAGTTTTTATTTTTGAAATTTATTTTTTATATAAGAAGAATTTCAAGAGAGATGATACATCAAAAAAAGATTCTGAATAGGTTCTAATATTAGGATTTAATTATGATTATTAAAAATAAATTGTTTAGCGCTCTGGTATTTTGTCTATACTTACTGTGCCCACTATTCTCTCTTCAAAGTGAAATGGTAAATGATGAAAGCGACCATTTTTTAACACATTTACAAGAAATTCCCCTTGAACATACTGAAGACTTTCAAACCAAATTTTTCCATATGTTATTTATTTTAACACTGTTGATTGGATTTATGGTTATCGCCGCTTGGGCACTTAAGCGCATGATGAAAACTCGCATTACACAATTAAATGCTAATAGTACTATAAAAATTGTAGAGAGCAGGCAGCTTTCGCCACGCACCACTATCTACATATTAGAAACTGAACATCAACAATACTGCATTGCTGAATGTGTTAATAGTGTGACACTGTTATCCACACACTCCTTGGAAGGGCCAAATGATAGGAATTATTAACTCATGTTACCCATAATTTGAAGGAGCGCTTTTAAAAAAAATTGCTCCACATAGGCTCTAAGACAGTATTAGCAGTTATAGCGGTAGCATTTCCTCCCGACTCTCCTCCCTTTGCATTCAAAATATTATTAGAAATAACAACCCAATCATGAAAACATAAACCTTTGGCAGCAGCAAAGAGTAATTGAAAAAAACCATATTGTTTTGAAAATATTTCTGATGCAAGCTGCAATACGGTAAATACCACGCCTGTAGTGGCCACAACACGTATTCCTCTCGTTAAAGTTGTCTTTAAATCTTCCTTACTAATGCCAAAGGCATAGTTACACAAATAATTCAAATCTTCTGTAAAGCAATTTAGACTCTCATTTAAGTTAGGAAAACTGACCATGTGACACCTTATGTAATTAAAAAATTTAGGTTTTGCGATTAGACTTCTTTCGAAATTACATTTATTTGTTAAAATTGTCTTTTTTGGCATCTTTAATCCCAAATTTTTCGGGCCTAATTGCCAATATTCTCTTAAAATTTGGAATCAAATCTGCTCAAAAAACATCAATTTTTCCAAAAAAAGCCAGTTTCGAAAGAAGTCTATTTAAAAAAATTATGTGCAATTGAATTTTACACAACTTCTCTTTTTATGCCACACTCAATATTAGTCTTTCGAATTTTGTTGCTTAATATATTTTTAAAGCACTAGAATAGAGTTCTTTCTAAACCTTCTTTAGTTGAATAAGTACAATTTTTTATATCGCCTATATGTAAGTAGTTATTATTTTGGAATTTTTGTGAGCAAACAACGTTTAAGTAAAGTACTAGCTAATTGTGGTGTCGCATCGCGACGAGCCTGTGAGGAGCTTATTTTTCAGGGGCTGGTCAAGGTCAACGGAAAAATCACCACACTTCCACAAACACAAGTGGATTTAAAAATCGACCAGATCAGCGTACACGATCAACTCATCGGTGATATTGAAGATAAGGTTTATTATTTGCTGAACAAGCCGACAGGTTATGTTTGTTCTACCCGGGGAAATAGTAGTAGTAAGCCGGTACTGGAACTACTTAAAGATGAAAACAAACGATTGTTTACTGTCGGTCGTCTCGATAAAGAAACGCAAGGACTGTTGATCGTAACTAATGACGGTTATTTTGCGCAAAAAGTTATTCACCCTTCTGCTAATATTTCAAAAGAATATTTGGTAAAAACTGATCAAGAAGTGACCCATGATCATCTTGTTGCCATTTCGCACGGCACACTTGTTGAAGGGGCGTTTGTTAAACCTTTACAAGTGCAAAAAGTACGCCGCGCCACTATGAAAATTGTGATTGGCGAGGGTAAAAAACATGAAGTGCGTGTATTATTGAATGCGGCTGGCCTAAAGGTCAAAGAATTAACGCGCATTCGTCTAGGAAATTTATTACTTGGCTCTTTACCAGTTGGTGGTTGGCGCCCACTCACGGAAAAAGACAAAAAACTCATTTTCTCTGAAATCTAATGAAAAGTAAAAAAACAATACAGGCCGATATGGATACCCTTATGCCACTATTAATTGGTGTATGGCGTCGTTTTCATAAGTTGGCAGGACCATCTGATATTTTACAAACGCGTGAGTTTCGCAGTGTAGTGATGGCTGTGCAAAATCTTTTAGATGGCTTAGAGAGTGGCACTTCTCTTGTCGGCACCGATTATTTGGCAGATCGTGAAATTTTAGGGGCTTATCTTTTATATTTTTGGGTTATTCATTATCAGCAAGCACTATCATTGTTAAACGAAATTCCCACGACAAGTGGCAATGGAATTAGTCGCGTACTTGATTTAGCCAGTGGACCAGGTGCCTTTAGCTTTGCCGCACTTAAGCATGGTGCTTGCGATGTAACTGCCATAGACCATAACGCCAGCGCACTTACAATGGCGGGCGAAATTTGTGGAAGGCATGGCTATCCATTAACTGTACGTCAACACAATGTTTTAAAATTTCCTTATCCCATCCAAGGAAAATTTGATCTGATTATTATCGGACACTGTTTAGAAGAACTATTTCCAAGCCATCGCAGCGGTTGGCAAAATGAGCAACGACATTGGATTGAACAGGTCCATTCATTACTATCGCCGCAAGGTTATTTATTATTTGTTGAATCTTCGCAAGCAGCTCCTAATCGCCGCATGCTTGAATTACGCAATACGCTTGTTAACAGTGGTTTTCCTGTTCAAGCTCCTTGTGTATGGCGCGGCCAATGCCCAGCCCTACTAGCTAACAATCAATGTTATGCGCAGCGCGATTTTGAAAAAACATTTGTCATTAAAGAAATTCAACGGTCGGCTAAAATTAATCTTAGCTCTTTAAAAATGTCATATCTGCTAGTGAAACATCAAGACAATAAATGGCCTACCTTACCAGATATTCCACTTTATCGCGTCATTAGTCGCTCGGTAGAGACTTTTGCAGGTAAACGCTATCATCTTTGTGGAACTGACGGCAAAAGAGATCTAGGCTCACACCTTAAAGAACAAACCACAGCGGCGCGGGCTTTTGATTTTTTAAAACGTGGCGAACTTATTTCTATCCATAATGGCTTATTGCATCAAAACCATA
>JABDGQ010000001.1:1105-222919 GCA_013285965.1 Chlamydiota bacterium | reverse complement strand
TTAATGATTTGTGCTACATCGATGGCTTTTTGTAAGTAGCGATCTACGAGCACTGGTAACAGGGCATGGCGTTTTAAAGCCACTAATAGTAAACCGGTTAAGCCAATAGCTCCTTGAATTGGATAGCCTAAAGCACATAATGCTACGTAAGAGACTAAAGAAGCAGCGTTTATGACTTTATCAGAATGTTGAAAAATAGGGGCCAATAAAGCAGCCGGTACTTTAAGGTGCTCGGCGATTTTTTTTAGGGTAGTGGTGTGTATAATCCCATATCCACCACACATGAGTATATGTGGCCCTTGTTCACCTTCAGTCAATGATGCCATCGCCTCTAATATCCCTGCCATATTACAGCCAAGACCGGCTAATGCCCCCACTAAACTAAACATATCAGCAATCTGCATCACCCTTTGCGGAATAATCGGGGCGAGTTGATGGCATAAAACATTGATACGCATGGTGGCGATGCTGCTAATACCAAAAGTTTGTTGTCCATCTAATTGCAGCGCTCGTTGCGTATTTGAAAGCGAGTAAAGAGTGGAATTTTGCACGGTGCTATTAAAGGCTTCTATAATATCAAGTGTAGAAATGGATGGTAGATAATTTGAAAGTGAACTCATTTATACACCGCCTTTAAAAAAAATAAATAATTATAAATTATTATAATATTAATAAAATTAAAAATCAATCAATTTTTAAAGACTTAAATTAGATGTAATGAATTTATTATCTAACCATATTAAAAATATTATTTTGACGATTTGTTGGTTTGCTTTCTTGCATAACTTGTGGTACTACCTGCTGAGTCAAGGCATTGTGCCAAAGCTCTCCTTTTTCAAGAAAGGGAGGCATAAATGCAGCGATAGATTCAGTGTTAAGGGTATCGGGATTTAAGACTAAAAAAAGAGTAAGATAGCCACTTTTTAAACAAAAGCCAAATGTTCCACTGGCTAGTGGTGTACTGGCATTTGATTTTAAAGCTTGTTGCAAGAGAAGGGTGCGATAACTGCCTACGGGCAGTGGTCCTAAGCGGCAGCCAATTAATACTGATCCATAACGATCAAGTTCTATTTGTACACTCAAACCACTTTTCATCTTAATAAGGCAGGTTTGGTTGTGATCTGGTTTAAGACGAATATGAAAAAAGGGAGAGAACATTTCTAAAATAATCTCAAAAGGCGAGGCAATCATATTATCTCCTATGTTAACCTGAAAGCAAACTAAAGTCTATTATTCCTGTAGCTCTTCTAATTTATCCTCAAGATGATCCAAAACTGTAATTACTCCTGTTTTAATTACATCGCGCTGTTGCATACTTTGATAAACATAATTAGGTGATACTTCCGATATCATTGCTCTGATCATATTTAAAACAGCTATATTTAAGATGGTGCTCTCAGTGGGGTCATTACTTAATGGTTTCACGAGATTTGCACCAAACTGTTTAATTTTTTCAGGTGTGGGACTGCGATCCTCAATAATATCAAAAAATAGTTTAGCTACTTGTTGAAAATTTAAAACTTCACTTAAT
Source organism: Chlamydiota bacterium (assembly GCA_013285965.1). Taxonomy (GTDB): domain Bacteria; phylum Chlamydiota; class Chlamydiia; order Chlamydiales; family Parachlamydiaceae; genus JABDGQ01. The sequence continues at coordinate 221,388 of JABDGQ010000001.1, read as the reverse complement.
TCTTTTTGCCTAGCTTCATTTTCAAACCCTTGTGAGCGCAAATAAGACATGCAAGCATTTTTGGTGGCTTTGGCTTGCCTAAAAACACCTTGCACCGCTTGCATAAGTCGTACACCTTTTCCAAAACGGACTAATTCAGGGTTTTCAATCACCATTCTTTTCAAATTTGCTCCAATAAATTTTCCTAGCCCCTCAAATTCATTTTGCATGGTCGCATAGCCCTTTTTTTCGTAGTAGCGACGCAAAACTTGGATGTCGGGGGGGGTGGAACTATGGATAAAAGAGCGGTAGCGATCCAACACTTCTTTAACGTCCATTTGCGACTTAGTAGAGTCTACCACAGCATTGGCTGCCCCAATTAATTTTTCCGCCAATTTAATTTCATCTTCATGAACAGCTGCATATTGATCAGTAGTAGTATTTATCACCTCCTGGATCTTCTCTAAACGGATACGCTCTTCGGGGGTTGCTTCAGCAAGACTTGCTTGCGTTATTCCTTTTAAAAACTGTAGTACTTTATGTATGTGACATGCATCGGGATTTATTTCACGCCTGAGCTGTTGTGTGACTAAAGCAATGAGTTCATCAGGCTCGATCTCTTCGTGAATCTCTGTCCCCAGTTGCTTTGCTAATGATTTTAATACATTGACGGGCAGGCGATATTGAATATTACCTGTTTGCGAGGCAAATGATTGGGAAAATTGATCGGTAAGTTCACTGCTGGTAAGTGCTTTACGGGCAGCTTCTTTGCGGACAATTTTAGCAGTTTTAGGTTTTGCGGCACCACGCAAAGTTTTGCTGTCAATGGCTGCTTCTGAAATCTGTTCACTTTGCATGTCGGATTCGCTATCTTCTTGCAAGCCGATTGCCAATTGCTCATCAAGCTCTGCCGCGGCTGCCGCCATGGCAGAAGCTAGATTTATATGCTGACCTAAATCAGAGGGTGTTGAATCTTGCATAATTTTTCCCCACTTTTAAGATTAGCCAATATAGACTATGAACTAAGAGATTTGAATCCTTCCCAGTGGCTGTATGCGAATTTCCGGAACGATTTCTTGATACGATACTACTGAAAGATTTGGAAATTCCATTTCAATCAATTTGCGTACAAAACGGCGCACATCAATTGCGGTTAATGCCACTGGTGGTTGACCACCCGGTGGAGGCGTTGAAACAGTATTTCTAACTGCCTGTAAAATTAATTGCACCGAATCTGGGTCGAGCGCTAAGTATGATCCTGCTGATGTTTGCTTAATTGCTCCACGCACCATCTCTTCAATTTCCGGATCTAAAATATAGACTGATAGCACAGATTGACCCTGTGAATACTTATAGCTAATATAACGTTTTAGTGATGAGCGGACATACTCAGTTAATAAAATGGTGTCTTTTTCTGTTTGAGCCCATTCACCCAATGCTTCCATAATAGTGCGCAAATCTTTGATTGAAATTTGCTCTTGGATTAACCTTTTAAAAATCTCAGTCATTTTCTGCAGCGGTATTAAACGAGTAACTTCTTTAACAAGATCAGGGAAAGATTTTTCGACAAATTCAATCATAGACTTGACTTCTTGCACCCCTACAAACTCATTGGCATAGTGACGGAAGAAATAGGAGAGATGCAAAATCATTACCTCCAAAGAATTCCAATATTTTATGCCAGCCCGATCTAGTAATTCTTTGTTCTTGGCAGGGATCCATAAAGAAGGTAAACCAAGTGAATTTTTATAAGAGACAAACGATAGATTGTAACGTTTTAAATTTTCTTCCGTTTCATTTGTCAATAAATGTCCTTCAATCACCTTTCCTTTGGCAATAGGCACTTCATTGAGGTGAATGGAATATTCATCTTTTTCTAAAACGGCCGAATCAGTACGCACATGTACACCAGGAAAACGCACTCCAAGATCAGCATAGAGCGCTTGACGCATGCGTGGCACCATTAAATCAATAAAATTTGTGCTCTTACTAGCTTTTTGAATTTCGGCAGTCAAACCTTTACCTACTTCCAAAACCACTGGTAAGGTAAGGGAGTAATTATCCACACCACCACCTGTGACGGCCTTATGACCTGCAAAGGGGGTACCTAATGAGGCAGTTTCAGTGGGAGATTGCATGTTCCCAGTGCCAAGCATTTCAGCCCTTTGTGCTTTACTCCATAAGGTATAACCAACTATTCCAAGAAGTGAGGAGAGAATCAAAAAAGGAGGTTTTGGGAAGCCTGGAATTAAACTAATACCCATTAAAAAAGCAGCGGAAACCATTAGGGCTTTAGGCTGTTTTAATAGTTGTGTGGAGATTTCGCTACCCAAGTTATCCGCATTTTCGCTGGAAACTCGTGTGGTAACGATACCGGCAGTAACTGAAATAAGGAGGGCCGGTATTTGCGAAATCAAACCTTCACCAATGGACAGTAAGGAGTAAATCTTGGCAGCTTCTAATAGTTCCATACCATTCATGGAGACGCCAATAATTAAACCACCTACGATGTTAATCAGTGTGATGATAATAGTCGCAATGGCGTCACCTTTTACAAACTTCATCGCACCATCCATGGCACCATAAAGTTGGCTCTCTTTTTGTAATGCTAAACGTTTTTCGCGCGCTTGATTAGCATCTAAAACGCCAGCCCGCATATCAGCATCAATACTCATTTGCTTACCAGGCATAGCATCTAAGGTAAAGCGAGCCGCTACTTCTGCCACCCTTTCAGCACCTTTGGTAATAACTAAGAACTGCACAACTGTGATGATTAAAAAGATTACACCGCCGACGACAAAATTGCCTCCGACGACAAAATTGCCAAACTGCGTGATAATGGCGCCGGCATTAGCTACTAACAAAATTTGTCGAGTGGCGGCGATATTTAATCCCAATCGATAAAGAGTAGTAATAAGTAATAACGAAGGAAAAATAGAGAGATGCGTTGCGCTAGGAATATAGAGAGCTACCATCAGTAAGGAAACGGAAATTGTCAAGTTAATGGCAATGAGGTAGTCAATTATATGCGGACTGATTGGCAATATAATCATGGCCAAAATTGCCACTATAACCAAAGCTAAAGCAATATCGCTAGAACGAGACATGGTCGCTATCGACTCATCTCCTCCCAATCTACCACTAATTCCATCTAGTATCCTGCGAAAGAAATTCATTAAGCTGCTCTCCAATCTATAAAACTATTCAATTATAATCTTTCAGCTGGTGGTTCTACTACGTCGCCTTGCTCTAATGCTGCTATCCAACGCAAAATTTCAGCCAATGCTCTATAGGTGGTTTCGGGAACATACTCCATCACTTCACCCTCATCCCATAACTCATGGGCTAAAGGAATGTTGCGCAAAACCGGAATACCATATTTTTCCGCTAATTTAATCATTTGCCCAGCCAGTGCATCTTTGCCCATGCCGACAATGTAAGGGGCTGCATCGACACCTCTTTCATAAGCTATGGCCACGGCAATATGGGTGGGGTTGGTGACCACCGCCTTAGCTCTTTTAATACCGCCAGATGGACCATCTTGGTAGGCCATCTCTTGCGCTATTTGACGACGTTTACTTTTTATGTGTGGATCACCCTCTGAATTTTTATACTCTTGCTTGACTTCAAACTTCTCCATCATCATTTCTTTAGCAAAAGATTGCTTTTGATAAATAAAATCAATCACCGCCACTACTATAAAAAACAAACCCACTTTTATCATAACTTCTAATAAAAAGGCATGAAAAACAAGCAGGGCGCTGCTAATTGGCAAAGAAACTGTCTTAATTAAAATGGGAATACTTTTATACATTACCAAATAAATAATGTATGATGCTACTGAAATTTTAATGACCGATTTTAAAAGCTCAACCAAGGTTTTTAATTTAAATTTACCTTTCAGATTGTCGATTGGATTTAATTTTTTTAAATCAAATTTCAGAGCTTCCATTGAGAACATGGGGCCAACGCTAAGAAAATTGACTATGACACCTAAGGCGGCGACAAGTCCTAAAACGGGAATCGAGGCCATAAAAATAACCTCATTGGCCTCATAAAAAAGGCGCCGGATTAATTCATCTAAATTAGCATTAGTTACCGAACCAAAAACTAATATAAAAAAATCAGACAATTGTCCGTACATCATTTTAGATAAGCCTAGCACAATGGCGACTGAGGCCATAAAAGTAAAGGCAGCTGGCAAATCTTGAGATTTGGCAACCTGCCCTTTTTTTTTGGCATCCTGCAATTTTTTAGGGGTTGCTTTTTCGGTTTTTTCGCCCATAATTTTTTATCTTTAGTAAAACAAAATCAGCAACTTAAATAAGCAATTTAATTAAATAAGCACCCTAGGCCTTATATATACTTAAGTATAACTCCTTTTTTAACTGCTGTCAATATTACTTAAAAATTAAAGCTGTAATTGTTTTTTATAATTGTTTGTGTTTTCAATTTATTGCTTTTTTATCAGCGGATAATTTAATGATTATCAGGTAAACAAGTAAAAGTGCAGAAATTATAGCCATATTGCCGGCAGGGACAAATTTAAAACTCAAAAAATAGCGATAGCTGAAAAATAAAAACAAAAAAGTGACTACGCCCATAGCAGTATAATAAGCAGGTATTGATTCACTCTTTATCCAAAAAGTACAGATAACTAATATTAAGGCAGCGGCCGCAGAGCTAAAAAGTGAAACCAAACTATGCGCCGCTACATACCCACTTATGCCGCCAATGATTAAGAGGATGGCGTATAAATTAATGAATAAGCTTGCTTTTTTCACGGAAAGTCCTTTGTTAAAATTTAATAAAATATCCACAATAGCTAATTGAATAAAAACGGAGATGTGACTATGTCTAGTCGTATTTATACCAGAACTGGTGATAAGGGTGAAACTTCATTATTTACTGGGCAAAGAGTGGCCAAAAATAATTCTTTCATTGAAGCTTTAGGTAATGTTGATGAAGCTAATGCTACCATTGGTGTGGTGCGTGCTTGTTTACCTGCCGATGCTCAATTAAATAAAGTCAATGAACAGTTAGAGATTATCCAACATGCCCTTTTTGATGTGGGTGCTGCCTTGGCGACACCTCGTTCTTGTCAATCGGAGCAAAAAATTAAGAAAACTCGTTTTGATGAGGAATCCATTGCATTCATTGAACAGTGGATTGATGAAATGGAAGGTGCACTGCCCACTTTACACAATTTTATTTTACCAGGCGGTCATTTAGCTGGGGCTATGTTGCACATGGCACGCACTACTGTGCGCTCAGCTGAGCGCTTTGTAATTAGTTTATATGAACAAGGCGATGTAGCCCAAGCGGTATTAATTTATCTGAATCGTCTTTCCGATTACCTATTTGTATTGTCGCGTTTTGTCAATCATCATTTAAAGGTGGCTGAAACTATTTGGCAACCACATAAAATAGCGCTAAACAACTAGAACTTATTAAAAAGGTCTTTCAACAAATAGATGTAATTTCGAAAGAAGTATAAATTTAAAGCAATTCAGATTGAATAAATTTCCTTTAAAAGGTATTATTAATCTAAATTTTGGTTTTTTTTTCCTTCTTTTAGACTGCGTCAAAGCCTCGCGAAATAAAACAGACTTCTTTAGAAAACGGCTTTTCTTGGAAAAATTGATGTTTTTTGAGTAGATTTGATTACAAATTTTAAGAGGGCCATATTGGCAACTAGGCCCGAAAAATTTGAGATTAAAGATGCTAAAAAAGACAATTTTAAAAAATAAATGTAATTTAGAAAGAATTCCAATGACAAAAAAAACCAAAACCCAAGATTATTAAGCGAATTGTATAATTTTTTTTATTAAGTTAGGAGTTTAAAAGAATGATCGATCAACTGTCGCCTTACATACAATCTGTTAAAGATTATGTACAATCTATCCCCAATGAACCTCTTGTGCGCTCTACTGTAGAGTGGTGTGGCAGGAAAATCAGCGCACTAAAAGATCTTTCCGCACCGCAAGTGGCGGCCATTGCTGGTATAATAGTGATACTGGCTATAATACTGTATCCAAGTAGAGATAATTCCAATCCTCAAGATCTTACTAAAAAACCAAATGAAGGTGATAAAACGGATAAAGAAAAAGAAGGTGAGCAGAATAAAGGAAAACAAGCAACGTCAACAACTACAACTACAACTACAACTACAACTACAACTACAACTACAACAGCAGCAGCAGCAGCAGCAGCAGCAGCAGCAGCAGCCGCAACACCAGCATCAGCCACAACGGCAACTACAACCACAACGGCAACTACAACCACAACGGCAACCACAACCACAACGGCAGCAGTCGCAATACCACTACTAACACAAATATCACCAGCAGTAACTCCAACACCACCAGCAACCACAACAGCAGCAACCACAACACCAGCCTCAACACCAGCAGCAGCCTCAACACCAGCAGCAGCCTCAACACCAGCAGCAAAACCACCAGCCTCAACACCAGCAGCAACTCTAACACCACCAGCAGCAACTCTAACACCACCAGCAGCAACAGCAAAACCAGCCGCAACACCACAAACACCAGCAGCAACTCTAACACCAGCAGCAGCAACAGCAAAACCAGCCGCAACACCACAAACACCAGCAGCAAAACCAGTCGCAACTACAGCAACCACAACTACAGCAACCACAACTACAGCAACAACAACAGCAGCAAAACCAACCACAACACCACAAACAACAGCAACAGCAACCACAACTACAGCAACAACAACAGCAGCAACCACAACAACAGCCGCAACCACAACACCACCAGTCTCAACACCAGCACCAGCACCAGCAGCAGCAAAACCAGCCGCAACCCTACCAAAAAAACAATCACCAATACCACCAACACCACCAACACCACCAAAATCAACACCACCAAACACAGTTCAAAACAATACAGAACACCCAAAACAAAAAAATCCGCAAATGCCGAGAAATGATCGCCAAGGATCTGGAGCAAATAGTGGTGTTCAGAAAGGAACGCAGATAAATTCGTCTTCAGCAGCTGTAGGTTCGCCGAATGCGAATCTTTCAAGGCCTGGTGTGGGTGCGAATCGTCATGATAAAACAAGACAACCATTCGTAGTGCAAACTAAATAATTATTAGATATTTATTAAAAAGTACACTGGTAAGATGCATTGACAAATAAATTTATTCTTATTTGTCAATGTGTTTTTATAACTCAGCGTACGCATAATTTGAACAAGCGGTTTTTGACATACTCAGAGCCATATATAAGGAGACACATTGCAGCAAATAGCCTAAGCTCTTTGCAAAATGTGTCTCCTTTATAGCAGGATTTTGGCGCAGTTTAAAGGTCGAAAAACTCAAAGTTTAGGTTAAAAGCGCTCTTAAAATTTTGCGTGAGATGAGTTTATAACCAAAAATGTTTGGAAGAAATATCAGTAGGCAATAAGCTTTCTGCTTCAATCACCCAGCCGCCCCCTAATGCCTTATAAAGAGCGATAAGCGTTTTGTAGATACTTGCTTGCGTTTGCGCTAAATCTAACTGTGCACGAAAGAGCGACCTTTCGGCATCCAAAACGTTTAAATAATCGACCAGGCCATTATCATATTGTATACGAGCTAATTTTAAATACTCCTCTAAATCGTGTACGCGCTCAATTTGAACAATATAAGCTCTTTTGGCTTGACGATGGGCAATGAGTGCATCGTTGACTTCGCGCAAGGCATTTAAAATGACCTGTTGATAATTATGGTAGGCTTCAAGGGCTACAGCATTGCTCAAATCAACTTGATTGGCAATTCTTCCACCGGTAAAAATAGGCTGCAGAAGATTTATTACCCATTGCCACGTGGAAGAGGGGTTGGTAAACAGATTATGCAGATGCGCACTTTCAAACCCGTAATATCCTGTTAAAGTAATATCAGGAAAAAATAAAGCTTTGGCTTCGCCAATACGGGCGTTAGCGGCGATGAGTTGTTCTTCGGCTTGGCGAATATCAGGGCGCTGCTCTAATAAATCAGAAGGCAATCCAGCAGGCACTGATGGTACTTCTTGCCAAGTATCAAGCGTTTTGCCACGTGTAATGCAAGTGGGTGCATGACCGAGTAGTACGCACAGTAAATTTTCTTGCTGCTCGATTAGGGTTTCAAATTCAATCACTTGAATGGCCGCCTCATCAGCTTCAGCCTCAGCTTGCTTGACCTCTAATTCCGAAGTTAAGCCTTCTTTGAAGCGAATTTGTGCTAATTGGGCTGATTGCATGCGTGAATTATAGGTGTTTTGCGAAATAATTAATTGCTGATCATAGGAGCGTAACTGCACATAACTATTGGCAACTGCAGCTACCAAACTTAATACCACTGTACTGCGCGCTTCCACCTGTGCTAATAAATCGGCAAAGGCGGCGGCACTGGCGCTGCGCAGTTTGCCCCACAAATCAAGTTCATAGCTGGCATTTAAAAGCACTTCAAAGTCATTAGTGTAGATGGGAAAGCGCCCTAACTGTCCAAGGGCGGGATTATTAATAAATTCAGAAAAAATAAGTGATTCAGGCAAAGTTTGTGAAACTTTTTGGCGGGCGCGAAAAGCTTGTAAGCCAATTTGTGGGTATAAATTTGAATTAACAATTCCTAAGCGTGCTCGATACTCAGAAATACGTGCAGTAGCGATTGCTAAATCTTGATTATCATTTAAAGCTTCGATAATCAATGCATTCAAAATAGGATCGCCAAACTGGCGCCACCAATCAATATTAGCTACCGTGGAATTATTGTCAGCCTCATCGCGCCATTGCTCTGGCATATCAATAGTTTCACGTTGATAAGGGGGTTGCAACATGCAAGAGGAAAATAAAAAAGTACCTAATATAATGATTTGTGCACACCGTTGGCGTTTATATTGCAGCATGCTCAAACCGGTGGTACATGATTATAGTTGTCCGGAGAGATTTCTTTGTTGGCACTTCTATCAATCAATTTATAAAATAATGGTACGAGAAAGACGGCCAAGATGGTGGCGGCAATCATTCCACCAAAGACACCAGTGCCAACAGAATGGCGGCTAGCTGCCCCAGCCCCGCTACTGATTAATAAGGGTACAACACCCAAAATAAAGGTGAGTGATGTCATTAGAATAGCGCGAAAACGTAGTCTAGCTGCCTGCAAAGCCGCTTCTTGCGCAGACAAACCCTCGTTACGTTTGATGATGGCAAACTCCACAATCAAAATGGCGTTTTTCGCTGACAACGCAATTAGAGTAACCAAGCCTACATCAAAATAAATATCATGTGAAAGACCACGCAACCATATTGCTAAAAATGCGCCCAGCATTCCAAAGGGAACGGCCAAGATTACTGCCAATGGCAAAGACCAGCGTTCATATAGGGCTGCTAGAATGAGAAACACCATCACTATGGCAATTAATAGTACAACAAAAGAGGTGCCACCTACGGAGAGTTCTTGATAGGCTTGACCACTCCACGCTGATATCATATCATAGGGGAGCACTTCATTGGCTGCTTCTTGCATGGCCTGCATCGCTTGGTTTGAACTAAATCCAGGGGCGGCTGAACCGATGATTTTAGCGGCATTGTAACCATTAAAACGGCTCACTAAATTGGCACCACGCGTATATTCAGTTTCCATTAATGCTTTTAAAGGGACCATTTCATTAGTGGTGGAACGTGTGTACATGTCACCGAGATTGCTAATAGTGGCGCGGTAAGCTGGGTCTGATTGGACGGTAACTTGATAAACTTGGCCAAATTTGTTGAATAAATTTACATATAAAGAGCCGAAGAAAATTTGTAAAGCGCGCATGATATTGCCGACAGGTACGTGTAAACTCTCAGCTTTATAACGATCGATATCAACAAAAAATTGTAGATTATTTGTGTCAATGGCGGTAGAGAGATTTATTAATTCAGGTCTTTGTTGGGCATGGGCAATCACATTTTTAGTCATAGCTTCTAGATTTTGCATGGTGGCATCGCCACGACTCTCAATCCAAAATTCAAATCCGCCTACTGTACCTAACCCCTGAATAGCTGGAGGGTTAAAATAATATATTTGTGCTTTTGGAATTAGGCTAGCTTTTTTTTGTAAGGCCATTTGAATGCCTTGGGCACTTTCCTCAAAACTATGGCGCAAACTCCAATCTTTTAAAGTGACAAAATTAGTACCTACTTGAATGCGATTTAAGCTTTCAAGTAGTCCAAAGCCTGTTAATGAGGTAACCTCATTAACGCCAGGTTGCTTTAGAGACAAAGCTGTTATTTGTTGGTCAACAGCCTCGGTACGCTCTAGGCTAGAGGCATCTGGTAAATTGGCTAGAGCAATTATAAAGCCTTGATCTTCGCTGGGAACAAAACTAGTAGGTATAGTGATAGCAAAATAAGCTAGCGTAATGAGGCAAGTTACAAAAATGGCAAGACCTGTAATAGTGTGTTTTAATAGCCAACTAGTACCCCTTAAATAAAAATTAGTTAAGCGATCAAATTGTCGATTAAACCACAGTGCTGGACGTGATGGTGTGGCTGTTTTTTGTAACAAAATGGCCGCAAGGGCCGGACTAAGTGTTAGCGCTACAACGCCTGAAATTACAACGGCCACAGAGATAGTAATGGCAAATTGTTTATAGAGCTGCCCGGCAATTCCTCCCATAAAAGCGACAGGGATGAATACAGCGCACAAGACAAATACAATGGCAATCACAGGTCCAGATACCTCTTCCATAGCGCGATGTGCTGCTTGGCGCCCAGTTAACCCCATTTCACGAATATTGCGTTCGACATTTTCAATTACCACAATGGCATCATCTACCACAATACCAATGGCTAACACCAAGCCAAAAAGGGTCAATGTGTTTAAAGAAAAACCTAAAATATACATGCCGGCAAAAGTACCAATGATGGAGACAATCATAGCTAAGACTGGTATCAGGGTAGCACGCCAACTTTGTAAAAAAATCAATACCACAAGCGATACTAAAACGGCGGCCTCAAAAATTGTTTTCAGCACCTCTAGAATGGATTGTTTGATGTAATTAGTGGTGTCATAGGGAATGGAATAAACGATACCGGGAGGAAAAGTTTTTTGTATTTTTTCCATGGTCTTTTTTACTTCTGTAGCTACATCAAGAGCATTAGCGCCAAATTGCTGATAGATAGCGATCAATAAGGCCGGTTTACCGTCAAGTTGCCCATCTACCTCATAGGACTGTGCACCAAGCTCGACATAACCAATGTCTTTAACACGAATAAAAGAACCATCTTCGTTTGCTCTTAAAATGATATTTTCATATTGTTGCGCTTCATTTAGTCTCCCTAAACCAGTCATAGGGAAAGTCAAGGTTACCGAAGAGGTCATTGGTGGCATACCAAACATGCCTGCCGTAAAGTCTCTGTTTTGATCTTGAATTGCTTTTACTACATCATCAGCGGTTAATTGCAGTTGTGCTAAACGATCAGGACGAATCCATATACGCATGGCATAGTTGCGAGCATTGATGATAGCAGCATTACTTACACCTGGTAAACGTAAAATCTCATTAACCACATTAACTTGGGCATAGTTGCTCATGAAAATATTGTCATAACGGTTATCAGGCGATTGAATGGCCACAAGCAAAAGAATGGTAGGTGTTTGTTTTTTTAGCAATATGCCTTGCGCGCGTACTTGCTCAGGTAATAAAGGCATGGCTAAGCTGACTCGATTTTGTACATTGACCTGCGCCATGTCAATATCGGTGCCAATCTCAAAAAAGACATTCATATTCATCATGCCTGTGGATGAGTTTTGCGAGTACATATAGATCATGTGATCTACACCATTGATTTGCTGCTCTAGTGGTGCGGCGACACTGTTTGCCATAGTAATGGCATCAGCTCCCGGATAGGTGGCTGAGATTTGAATTTGTGGGGGTGTGATATTGGGATATTGTTCAATTGACAAACTTTTGAGGGCAAACAATCCCGCTAATACAATCATGATAGATATCACAACAGCAAAAACTGGACGCTCAATAAAAAAACTGGAAAACATTTATGTGGCCGTATTCATACTTTAGATTCGCTGTGTGCTGATTCTATAATGGTGACTGGTGTGCCGGGTAGAACTTTATTGACCCCATCTACGATTACCTTATCGCCATTATTTAGCCCACCATAGATTATCCAATCATTGTCATTCCATGGACCTGGGTCAATCAGGCGCGTTTGCGCTTTATTTTCTTGATCAACAATGAAAACAAAAGTGCCATTTTTACTTTGTACCACTGAGCGCTGTGGCACAACAATGGCGTTTGGACGAAGGGCCCCCGTTATTTTTACCCGCACAAATTGACCAGGGCGTAAAGTATTGTCCGGATTTGGCAGTGATACTCTAATCATCATAGTACCAGTTTTAGAGTCGTAAGTAGGAGAGGCAAAGCTAACACGCCCGGTTTCTGGAAAAACACTTTTATCGGCCAAAATTAGTTGTACGGCAAAATTATCATTGGGAGGAAAAAGGAGTCGACCGCTGGCTCTATCTTGTTGGCTGCGCAAGACATCCTGCTCTGATATGCTAAAGTTAACCCAAATGGGGTCCATTACCGAAACTGTAGTCAATAGGTCTTGTCCTGGAGAAATTAAAGCACCCACCCGATAATTGGCTTGCGCCGCCAAACCATCAACTGGTGAGCGTATGGTGGTGTAACTTAGATTTACTTGTGCCTCCGTTAACTGCGCTTGTGCCGCCAAAACTTGCGCGTTAGCTGACATTTCTTGTGCTAGGGCATTGTCTAAATCGCGCTGACTGGCGGCATGTTGTTCGTATAGGGGTAAAAATCGCTTTACCGCCCGTTCAGCCTGCCATAGCACGGCTTGCTCACCGACGACCTGTGCTTGTGCTTTTTCTAAGGCTGCTTGAAAAGAACGAGGATCTAGCTGAAACAATAATTCAGACTTTTTAACAAAAAGTCCTTCTTTATAAGCGATTTGGTCAAGATAGCCTGTGACACGAGCACGAATTTCTACTTCATGCGAACTTTGCACAACACCGATATATTCAAAGGTAACTGGTATGTCAGCGTGTTTGATAATTTCTACTGTAACTGGTACTGAACGTATTGCAGGTGTATTTTGTGCAATTTTATTTTGGCAAGCGCAGGTTAAACATAAAAGCAAGACTAACGCTAAGCTGCTATTAATATACATTTTTTGAAAATTCATGGCTTTGTTAAAATGACTATTTTTGAAATCTTTTTTGAGAAGTTTTTCGAACATGTTGCCAATAAGCTAAGTAGGTTTCTAAATATGTTTGATACGGGTGTCCAAAGTGCATATATTTACATCTTTAGCCAAAATTATGCAATATTAAATTTTTAAATAGACTTCTTTCGAAAGAAGTCTCATATTTTTAGCTATTTTCACAAAAAAATAGATTAAATAATTAAAAATCTTTAAAATAGTTCTATTTAGTAATTACTCAGATTAATAAGGATAAAAATGACATCGATTTATACTTTAGGTTCCGCCAGTTCTGACCCAATAAGTGTGTTTGATACATGTTTTGTTGACAAAACAAATAATAGGATAGTAATGACCTGGCGAGCCTCTTTTGCACCAAATACGTGGGAAGAGACTTTTGGTTTTCATACAAAATATACCTGCCCGATAAGAACAAGAAAAATTGTTCTGAAAATTGCTCCAGATGAGAGACATCTGTGGGATGGAGAAAGAATCAAATCACTTAAAGCTTCTAGATTGGCGATGCAATTAAAGTGGTCTGCGGAAGAAGCACTGGTAGTGAATTTATTAAATATAGCTGGCTATATTCCTTTTGTAGGTCTTATCCCTTTCGCAGTACGCGTTTTAATGCCTCTAATCGATGAAAATAGTTCTATGTGGCTTGAACCGACTGACGTGACAATGGCTCATTTTGTGCGTGGCACTTTAGAAGGGTTGGGGGTAGGTATTGTATATTTAATCCCCGATATTATTGCCACGGTGAAGCGTTTTTCATAAATTCAGATTAATTGAGCATAGATTCTGATAATTCAGAAGCGACATTAATGAATTTATTAAGAGGAATATTCATGATAGTTTCTACCTCAGCTGTGCTGGAGACTAATCCTTGATTTCTTAATGTATTGATCAGCTCCTGGCGCATGCTTTCGGAGGAGACAATTACGCCAGTAATGTATGATGGGTTTAGACGTTCTTTAATCATTACCTCATTGCCATGATGAAAAAAATTGTTTTCTTTTGCAACGAACTCAAAAATGCTCGGGCGATTTAAATAGGCATCGGAATTGCGTATTCCAAAACCATCAAAATTATATTGATAGGTTCCGGTATTTAAGGCATCAAGTGAAATCAATATACGCAAATCTCCCCCATAAAGTTTATTAAGGCTCATTTTTTCAGAAAAGTTTGTTTGCGTAAGAAATTGGGTAAAAACACTATCGGCCCCACCAGTTGAGAAATCAAAATTTGAACTTAATCCACCCACCTGCATTCCATGACGAAAGCGAGCCTCAGTTGATAACAACCCCATCTTTAATATAGATGCTAAACGTTGACAGCTTTGATTAGAGGATACGCCGGTAATTGTTGAAATTAAAGCGCCACCGCCCTGTTCTTTTACAATATTGGAAATTTGCGGAACGGTATACCTTAAACGACCAGGAAAAATCTCTTCGGTGGACATAGTCGGCAGCATTTCTTGCAAAATAGCTTGCATGCTAGGGTTTTCTGAAACGATTTTTTCCTTTAACTGATCTAGTGGAAGCTCAAAATATTGATTATCACGCTCTAAAAGTGTGGCATTTTTAGGGTAAAAAATTCGATATAATTGCCCGATCTTCAGACGTTCAATATCATCTTCACATGAGACCTTAAAGGCATCGTCAAGATTTAAAAATGACATCATTTCGTGCACATCATAAATAGATTTGTCATGATCGATAAGAAAACGTATGCGATCATACATATTAGGCATATCTGCAGAAGAGCCAATTAAAACCCGCCCAAGACCATCAAAAGTCAGTTGATAAGCTGTCCCAATGTGTTGTTTTGTTTCGGCATTCAATTCAAACGGTACTAGTTCTAATTTGAGACCTTTAGCATGTGATTGCGTGAGTTCTAAAAAGTTTTTCAATTCATTTGAGTTAAAATCTTTTAAACTATCAATAGTTTCTTGCAGTTGCCTTCTAAAAACATGATTTACTTTAAAATCAATTTCTTTAAGCTCTTGACCATCAATGACAGTGGTGCGAAATTGCAGATTCATTCCTTTAACAAGCCCCTTGCCATAGGTGCTTACATGTTCACCAAAGTTAAATTTATTGCCATTGGCATCGGTCATGAAGAATTGATCATCGTCAAGTGGCAAATTCATTTCATAGCCATTAATATGCTTGCTTAATTCAGTGTAGGGCTGTTGAAAGTTATCGTTCACTTTATCTTGCAAAGGAGAATCGACTAAATGGAAGGCTTCCCGTCCTTTTGTAATCTTCTTCATCAGCTCAATATATTTATCAAGTGTTAACAAAGCATTGCGTTGTTTAATCTGTTCAATACATTGATAGGCTTGATTGAATCTAAGCATACTCATGATAACTTTTGCAGTGCATTCAGGCCAATGCTCTTTATCCCATTCAGCTTTTGCCTGATAAAGTGTTAGTGCTCCTTGTAGTAGGATAGATGCTAAAGTGCATTCCAATGAACCTGTTAACATTATGGCAAGATAGAACATTGAAGAGGCTATTTGTAATAGTTCGTCGATGTTTTTTTCCAACGTACCATTTTTTATATGGCCAAAGACGACTTTTAAGGAGACGCCGATATCGACAATGGTTGTGAAAAGCAAACCTAATTGAAAATTAAATATCGTGGCAGCTACTGCGACAATCGATAAAATTATCTGCGTGCTATGATAACTAAGAGCCCACCAGTCTTTGCGATAGAGGGCCGCGTTGCTTTCGGATAGTTGGCAAAGAGTGCGTATCGTTCCTGTTGTAAGGGCAATGCCTTTAGCAATGGGGGTATATAAACTGATAAGTGGTAAAGCTACTGTTGCCACTCTTTTGATGGTCTCATTTTCTGTCCCAAAATATTCGTTTTCAAATCGATTTTGATAATATTTATTATCATAGATAATATGACTAAAGTAATTAAACATAAATTTGTTTTGTTTTAATTAATGTGTTAATTTAATGCTACTATTATAATACTAATATTTAATTAATGTAAATAAATATTTAATTATAACTGGTTTAATTTATTTAATTAATATAAAAAAGTACTTAATCGATTAGTTGTAAAATAAATTAAAATAAAAAGGGCTGTTCTAATGGATGGATTCAAAAAGAGAAAGTTACATTTTGTTGCTCTATATTGAGCTAAATGACTACAATGTTAATAAGTTAATAATTCAAAAAAGGCAGCAACTTTTAACATGATCACACTTTCTAAAATTTCCAAAAGCTTTGGTAGTCGCGTTTTATTCTCAAATGTTACAGTCACTTTTAATGCAGGTAATCGCTATGGCTTAACTGGGCCTAATGGTGCTGGTAAAACAACTTTACTTAAAATTATCATGGGTAATCATGAACCTACTTCCGGTACGGTTACGCTGCCTGATCGAGTAGGTATTTTACGACAAGATATTGCCGCTTTTAAAGATTGTCCGGTGGTTGATGTTGTTATTATGGGTAATGCACGCCTATGGAATGCATTAAAAGAGCGCGATAGTCTTGAGCATGTGGAGATGAATGATGATGTGGGTATGCGACTAGGAGAAATTGAGGGGATTATTGCCGAAGAAAATGGTTATGTGGCGGAATCTGACGCTGAGCTAATTTTAGCTGGTATGGGTATACCAGCCGAGTATTTACATCAAAAAATGCATGCTATTCCAACAGATCAGCAATTTCGTATTTTACTGTGTCAAGCTTTGTTTGGTGAGCCCGAAGCGTTACTTTTAGATGAGCCTACCAACCATTTGGACTTGGAATCAATCGGCTGGTTAGAATCATTTTTACATAATTATAAAGGTACTTTAATTGTAACAAGCCATGACCGACATTTTCTTAATTCGGTAACAACGCATATAGCTGATATCGATTACGATACCATCATTATCTATCCGGGCAATTACGATGATATGGTTGTTACTAAAACAGCTGGTCGCGATCGTGCCGAAGCAGATGCTAAATCCAAAGAGAAAAAAATTGCCCAATTGCAAGAGTTCGTGGCTCGTTTTGGAGCGGGAACACGTGCTAGTCAAGTACAATCGCGTTTGCGCGAAATGGAACGTTTGCAACCACAAGAGTTGAAAAAATCAAATATTTCGCGCCCTTATATTCGCTTTATCCCTTCAGAAAAAGCGCCCGGAAAAATTGTTTTGACTGTTGAGAACATTGCTAAAGGTTATGACGATCAGAAAGTCATTAAAAATTTTTCAATGGAGATGGAGCGCGGTGATAAGATTGGAGTTATTGGAAATAATGGGCGTGGTAAAACCACTTTATTAAAGTTATTAGCCAATGTACTTAAGCCTGATCATGGTACGATAGAATTAGGTCATCAAGTGCTTTTGGGATATTTTCCGCAAAATCATGGTGAATTAATTGATAAAAAAACCTCCCAAAATGCTTTTGATTGGCTCAAAGAGCGTCGTCAAGGTATATATGATCAAGAAATTCGCAGTGTCATGGGTAAATTGTTGTTTGGTGGCGACGATGCTTTTAAATCAGTGGCTACCTTATCAGGTGGTGAAACAGCCCGATTAATTATTGCTGGTATGATGTTATCAGAGCATAATGTGTTGCTTTTAGATGAACCAAATAACCACCTTGATTTAGAAGCTGTTTCGGCCCTCTCCTGGGGCTTGGCAGAATACAAAGGGAGTGTCATTGTAGTTAGTCATGACCGCGATTTAATATCGGTGGTGGCCAATAAAATTATTGCTTTTGAAAGCGATGGTGTTTATTTATTTGATGGAAAACTAGATGAATATTTAGAAACAAAAAAACATGACAAAAATAAATAACAATAACATTCTGCCGGAATTATCCATTCTAAATGATGGGAAAAATAATTGGAAAAGTGATCAGCATTATCATTTAGCAGAGCATTTTAGTGCATTAAATCTCTCTGATGAGGCCAAAATTGAGCAAATCGCGCTGCATTTTGGCGCTATAATGGAATTGTTAGGGTTGGATACTAGTGAGCATTCTTTACAAGCTACTCCACAACGAGTAGCTAAAATGTATGTGAAAGATATTTTTGCTGGCTTAAATGAAGACAATTTTCCAAAGATTGAGTTGTTTGTTAATGATGCCAGTGCTGAATCATTTAAAGTGTCCCAACAACAAACACTTTTTTCAAAAGTTAATTTTATTAGCTTTTGTGAACACCATTTTGTCCCTATGATTGGCTGTGCTTATGTGGCTTATGTGCCCCATAAAAAATTAATTGGTTTGTCCAAAATCCCGCAAATCGTCCGTTATTTTGCCGCCCGCCCTCAACTGCAAGAGCGGTTGACTGGGGAGATAGCCAATTGTTTTTCTTCATTATTAGAAACAGAACATGTGGCTGTGTCATTGAAAGCTAATCATTGTTGCGTTATGGTGCAGGATATGCATGCTGGTCAACATCAAACTATTACTAATGTGTTGTGTGGCGATTTTCATCACAATAGTAATTTACGCCAAGAATTTTTAACCCTCATCAATAGCAATTAAAGCCCATTTCTCTGTTGTTACTCTTCAAATTATGCGTAAGGGCAAGTTAATTATAAAAAACAAAAGGTGCTTCGCGTAAATCTTTAATATCGAATATGTTATCTTTGGTCATCGCGGCATATATTTTTGTGTCTAAGCCTTCAAATTTAGTATTTACATTAAATAATCTTCCCACCAATATCATTGGTACTAAATCACTTAAAACATAAGCTATACGCAAATAAGCTGTCGCTATTTTATTTTCAGAATTTCCTGTATTTTCTTTAACGATGATTACAACTCGCTTATTAAGTTCAATAATTCCTATATGCAATGCTCGGGCCACAACAGAAGTTAATGCACTATATGCTGCTTTACGCAATTGTTCCGCTTCTGTGGCAGCCATACAAGATAATGTCATACTGACCAAAAATCCAGCCGTTGCATCGTGTGCCAAATCTCTAAGCCACTGTAATTGCGTGCTATTGTTGATTTTTTCTATAAGCTCACCGGGACAACAGTAGCGCATACCCATCATAAAATATCTTGTGGCCCCCAAGCTCAATTCAGTGCTACAGTGGCAAAATATGTGATCATTTTTAAAGTATTTGGCGGCAAACAATGCGGCAGAGGTGGCTGCAAAGGCGCAAGCAGCCGAAATTTCTTTTTGATTGTTCTCAAAAGTTTTATGCGAGTCAACTATTGAAACCAGCAATTCAATGGCATCTAAGGCTATCTGATGGATCTGGTTGGCAGCAGCTGAAGCGGCGACGCAAGTGGCACTAATATGTTTATTGTTTGTAATTAATAAATTGGCACCATAATTTATGGCAGTGTTTAATAAAATCATTTCTTATCCATTTATATTTAATAAAATTATTACAAATAATGGAATTATTATAATATAAACGATATTTTACTTCAATTGTTTTAATATTAGGATGCACGCCAAATTTTAAATAAAATGTAAATAAAAAATGAATTAAGTAGGCTGCTGTTTCTTACCACAGAACGCAGAGGCTATGCATGCAAACCGAACCAACCTATCGTATGATCTTTCAACTTTTTTTTGGACATTAAGAACACAGCATTTGTTTTTCTCTATAATTATTTTCAAAAGCTTCTGGAGGAGTATATTCAAGAGTTGAATGAATACGTTGACGATTATAAAATAGACTTCTTTCGAAACTGGCTTTTTTTGGAAAAATTGATGTTTTTTGAGCAGATTTGATTCCAAATTTTAAGAGCATATTGGCAACTAGGCCCGAAAAATTTAGGATTAAAGATGCCAAAAAAGGCAATTTTAACAAATAAATATAATTGGAAAAGAAGTCTAATATTTCAATTTATTCAAACAGAGAGTTGTTTGTATTGTACTGCAGCTTAAAGGTTTTGAACGTTTCTAGTTGTCGGTATAATCAGTGGTGAGTTTGAGAATGATTTGTTCAAACCAATCTTCTTGTGAATATATTTTATTAATTTTTAAATTCAATTCATCATACTTCTTTCTCAACTCAATGGTTTCATAATTAGTGGGGTCAGCAGAAAAGCAAACGCGATTTATGCTAGATAGTAGGCAGCTATCATGTGGATGGAATGGTTGTAGTTTACGATTCAAAATCTCTATCTTTTTTTTTAATAAATCTGACTTCTGCAAATTTTTCCCTAAAGCATTAATAAGATTTTCTCTCTGTTGAAAAAGCGTGGGGTTGTGTTTGCCAAACCCTAATAAGATTCCAAATAATATTTGGTTACTATGAATAAGATCAAATAGATTATCTTTCTCTTCGTTTAATGCAAATAATAAATTATCAGCTGATAATTGTGGATCTATAATTTTTTGAAATAAAGCCAAATTTTCATTTACAACATTCAAAAAAGCTTTCTTATTGATAAATAAGATATATAATTTACCACAGAATAAGTTTTGCAAAATTAAATAGTTTTTGAAAACAAAATTTTTTTTATTGTGACACCAAACTTGCCACTGTTTTCTTAAAATGCTAAATGGCTTACAACATGGTTCAAAAATATTTAAGCAATAATTATCTAATTGTGTGGGGGTCATATCCTTTTCGATGGGATCAGCACTCAGCACTCTTCTATAAATACTTAAAGGTTTATCGCCAAATAGAGAATAAGAAAAAACGTCATTAACAAAGAATTCGCAAAATAAATCTTTTATCTCATTTAATTCGCAAAGTGAAATAGTTTCTATTTTGTTAATCTGCGTTGTTAATGCGCTTGCACAAATTAGGCAAGCGCATACTATCAAATAACAAAAATAATTTACCGTCTTAGATCTGGACATTTATCACTTGCAGTATGAACAGTATTACATCTAATGCAATAAAAAGCTGGAAAGATGGTAAGCCGGATTCTGTTTTTAGCTAATCTTAGATTAGCTAAAGCCATCATTCATCTAGGAATGCTGTTACCAACATCCTCAAGCGACTCTTTTTGAAACCCGCGGAGAACGGTCTATTTCAAGTTCGGTCTTGCTTCGGATAGGGTTTGTCACCGCGGCAGTTACCTAACCGCAGGCCATGCTCTCTAAGCAGGCATTTCACCCTCTCTAACATGCTAACATATTAGCGGAATATTTTCTGTTACACTTTCCGTAGCTTTACAGCTCCCAGTCTTTCACTGGTATCCTCTCCTGTGAAGTCCAGACTTTCCTCTCCCTCTATGAGGCAGCGATGGCATATCTTTCCAGCTAAAAGTGAATTATAAACGCACGTTACGCAAAAAAAAGCATTGGAGGTGCCATTTTTGCGTAAATTGTCGATTGGACTTCTTTCCCAAAAAGTCATTTTTCAAAGAAGTCTATTACTTAACGGTACGGCGGCGACGTTGTTTAGTAGCGATAACACTATCTTCCAAACCTTTACTTTCTTGCCAATAGTGGATGCGCGAGCAATGTTCGCAAAATACAATACGTTCACCCTTGCGCACTAGATTTTCATGCTGCGCTGTTAACATGATATGACAGCCGCTGCAACAGCGATTTTCTAGTGGAACGACCACTCGATTTTTTTTGTTATTTAAAAGTCGTTCGTAGGTAGCAAAAATAGTGCTATCGACATTTTTTACCAATTCATCGCGGGCGCTTTTTAATGAACGTCCCTCAGCATTTATCTGCAAAATACTTTCGTTGATTTCATTTTCGACAGCTAGCGAGCTTTCAATAGCTGTATCTAAAGTGCTTTGTAGTTTCTTCTGAAGTTCCTCTTCGTTATTTAATCGGTCATAAAAATCGCTCAGACGTAATTCTTTACTTAATCGTTCACGGTCGGCTGCGGAAATTTCATGCATAATGGCGTTGTATTCATCGACCTTTTTTATGGCATATTGTTGTGCTTCTAATTTTTTGATTTTAGTTTGTATTTCAGAATGCTCGCCTTCCATTAAGCGAATTAATTTCTTTATCTCTAAAATGACACCGTTTTGATCGGCAATTTTTTGACGTAAACTCTCTTGATTGGCATGAATTAAATTCAATTCTTTCCGCCTTTCTCGTTTTAATAAAATCAACTGAATCATTTTAATGTCAAATTCTTGGATTTCGAGAATTTCTTTGAGAGAACTCAACATGGCTTTTCCTCAAGTTGAAGGGTGAAAAAATACATTGAAATTAGAGCGGTGTGGCAATTGGCAGCATTTGATGCAGAACAATTAAATTTGGCATTAGACTTCTTTCTAAACTACATTTATCTGTTAAAATTGTGCTCAAAGCATCTCCTTGATGCTAAATGAAAAGCGAATTTTTTGGAAGCTTTTTTTATACTTAACTCACTAAAATACTGTTTTTAAACCTACATTTGTTAAAAATTTAAAGTTTAGGTTAAAAGCACTCTTCAAATTAGGCTTTATTTTGCGTGGCCATGCGGCTGAATGTCAAACGATGCTCATGCCACTTCTCGCCCCTAAAGCGATAAAAATAGATAGTTGCCGAAAATAAAGCATACAAGGCTACCATCATCCAGGTAAGCTGTGCTGGTGCGCCACCAATAAAGATTAATCCATATATTGGTAATAATATAAATAAGAGTGGTCCTAATCCACTTATTTTCATGATAAAGCGCGTGTCACCAGCTGCTGTTAATAGGCCTATTAGTAACCAGTTTATGCCGTCAAATAAAAAATAAAACCAAATCCAAAAACAAGCTACACAAATTTTATCCCTAATAGAGGGACTTAAATCAGAAACAAACCAGGTAGTTAAAATTTCTGGACGCCATACTAAAATCAGATAGAGTAGGGCAAAAGCAAATAGGTAAAACTTAACACCTGAGCGCAGCAGCTTCCATACCAAATCATACTTTCCTGCCCCCATTAAATTAGAAGCTACAGTAGTCGCCCCTTTAGATAAACCTTCGGTGATGAAAGTAAATAAAAATAAAATGCTTTGCGAAACAGTGACAATAGTCATATGATCAGATCCTAATCTTTGCATTAAATCAAAAATTAAAATCCACACTAAAATTTCCAAGCCATGTGCTACAGCACTGGGCAATCCAATCCGCAAGCAACTAGTAAATAATCTTTTGTTGAATTGCCAGCGCCCCGTGCCATAAGTCTGACGATTGGTCTTACGAAAAAAAAATAAAAATAAAACCAATACTTGTACTGACAGAGCCAGCGCAGTCGCTAAGGCAGCCCCTTGGATCCCCAATGGAGAAATCCACGGCTCAAAGCCAAAAATTAGTATATAGTCTAGCAGGGCATTAAGAACATTTGATATCAACATGATAGCAGTGACTAATACTACTTTACCACGCCCAATATAAAAAGCAGCTAAAGCTGCAGCACCAGTAGCCAAAGGAATGCACATTGTCAATATTTGAAAATAAGATATTTCTAAAGCTTGGTTTGCAGTCGCATAAAATAGATAAGGGCCGGCTAATAAAGCCAGAGGCCAATAAATGGCAATGCTAATGATGGCTAGCCAAATCATTTGCCACACTGGTTGTCCTAATTTTTCATAGCGCCCCGCTCCATTAGCACGTCCTACAAACACTTCAGCAATACAAGCTGTCGCTATGGCCCAGAATTGTAAAAACTGCACCATAGCTCCGGCGTAGGCGGAAGCGTGTAATGATTCTAAAGAATAGTGTGCCAGAAACAAGCGATCCAAAAAAAGCATCAAACTTGTGGACATCAAAGAAACAATCAATGGAAAAGAAATATACCACAACTCGCGCAAAGAGCCTAATGGGTATGGAGTGAGTTGATTAGTACGTTGATTGAGGACGGTAGGCAACATCACGATTATCGTCCTTTTAACAGTCGAAAAGACAAAAAACTCAAAATGCAGGTTTCTAATTTTTGTATTAGAATTTGATTAGTTTTTTTACTGTCTCTACCACATGATCAACTGTAAAACCATATTTTTGCATCATAACATCTCCAGGTGCCGAGGCTCCAAAGCGGTTGACACCTAAAATAACACCCTGGCAGCCAGCATAGCGCTCCCATCCCAGTGATACGCCAGCTTCGACAACTACGCGCTCTTTAATGTGTGCGGGTAAGACTGATTCTCGGTATTCATTAGATTGATTTTCAAAGAGCTCCCAGCTAGGCATTGATACCACACGTACGTAAATTTTGTCTTTTAGTAGTTGAGATTGAGCTTGTAAAATTAAACTAACTTCCGAACCAGTGGCAATTAAAATGGCTTGTGGTTCATGTCCTGTAGTGTCGCTGAGGACGTAGGCTCCTTTTCTTAAATTATCTGCCGAAGCATATTGCTGGCGATTAAATGTAGGTACATTTTGACGACTCAAAATTAATGTAGTTGGATGATTTTGTGTTTCAATGGCTACTTGCCAAGCGACGGCTGTTTCGTTGGCATCACAGGGTCTGATTACATTTAGATGTGGGATGGCACGCAGACTGGCGATGTGTTCTACAGATTGATGAGTAGGGCCATCTTCGCCTAAAGCTATGCTGTCATGTGTGAAAACAAAAATTACCCTTATCTCCATTAGTGCCGCTAATCTAATAGCTGGTCGCATATAGTCGGCAAAAGTTAAAAAAGTAGCTGTGTAGGGGATAAAGCCGCCGTAACAGGCAAAGCCGTTGGCGATGGCGCCCATGGCATGTTCGCGTACGCCAAACTGTATATTACGACCTTGATAATTCCAACCACCCTCTAAGGCTCCTTGTTTATCTCCATAGTCAGTTAAAGGACTTTGGAAATTGCCAGCCCCTATGATGGCAGTATGTGTGGAGGGGTTAAGGTCTGCCGAGCCACCAATTAATTGTGGCAAGTGTGGAGCAATCATATTGAGTACTTTGCCTGATGCCACCCGCGTGGCCATACCTTTGGCATCTTCTGGAAATGGGCGGATATCTTTTTGCCAGTTATTAGGTAGTTGTTGATCGAAAAATTGTTTTAAAACTTGTGCTTCGGTTGGAAAAGATTTTTGGTAATTATTCCAACGGCTCTGCCAGCTGTGTTCGGCTTTGGCCCCTTTTTCAACTAACTCTTTAAAATGGGCACGTACTGCATCAGGCACATAAAAAGGGGGTTCGGTTGGCCATCCTAAATTTTCTTTAGTTAGTCTGGTTTCTTCTTTACCAAGCGGCGACCCATGAGCTTCGTAAGAATCTTGTTTGTGTGGAGAGCCAAAACCAATATGTGTACGTACAATAATCAAACTAGGCTTTTCTGTTTCTTTTTGAGCAGCATCGATGGCTTTTTCGATGGCTTCCAAATCGTTGCCATCTTGCACATTAAGTACGTGCCAACCATAAGATTTAAAACGGGCTGCTCGATCTTCGGTAAAAGCCATTTGTGTGCCAGCTGAGAGTGTTATCTCGTTATCATCATACAAATAAATCAACTTACCAAGCTTTAAATGACCTGCTAGTGATGCTGCTTCAGAGGCCACCCCTTCCATTAAGTCGCCATCGCTGACAAGAGCATAAGTGTAATGATCGACAATTTCATGGCCAGACTTGTTAAAGCAAGCGGCTAAGTGTATTTCAGCCATTGCCAAACCCACTCCGTTAGCAAAGCCCTGCCCTAATGGACCAGTGGCGACTTCTACACCAGGGGTTAAGGTTCTTTCAGGGTGGCCGGGAGTTATGCTGCCCCATTGACGAAATTGTTTAATTTGATCAAGGCTGATCTCATAGCCAGCTAAGTGTAAAATGCTATATAGTAAAGCTGAACCGTGACCAGCGGAGAGGATGAAACGATCGCGATTGGGCCAGTGCGGGTTTTTTGGATTATAACGCATAATCCGTTTCCAAAGAACATAAGCGATGGGGGCTGCTCCTAATGGTAAGCCTGGATGACCGCTATTGGCTTTCTCCACGGCATCGACAGACAAAAAACGGATGGCGTTCACACATTGTTGATCTAGGTCTGAAAATTTATGTGGCATAACCATTAACCCTCGCTATTAAAAAATATTGGAACTCCAAGGGAGTCTGTGGTTATGTTAGGCAGCGGAGAGGAAAATTGTCAATTATTATTTAACTAGCCTTACGAGTTATTTAATTGTTTAGTATTATTGCCAAACGCAGGTAGTGCGCTTGGCAAGAATTTAAAACTAAGTTAACACAAGAGAAGTCTAATAACTATTCTTTTGCTTCAGATTGTTTTTCGCCTTTATCATGGCTTTGCATTAATATGTCATTTATTTTCGCACCCGTAAATGGTTTTGCGAGGAGCATGTTCATGCCAGCTTGTACACCATTCATTTGTGCTTCCTCATCACACTCGCCTGATACGCCAATTATCGGGACTTGTACCCCTTGCGATCGCATTCTTCTAGTAGCTTCGTAACCATCGATTACTTCGACAGGTGTTAATTCTCCCTCAGGTATTGGCATCTGCACGTCCGTAAATATAAAATCAAAGCTATTTTTAATTGCAGCCTCAACTGCCGCTACTCCATTTTGCACCATGGTAATATTTTTAGCATTTAAACCTAAAGAAGTTAAAAGTCTGCTCATGACTCTTAAGTTGGTTTTGTTATCATCGGCAATCAATACGCGCAATCTAGCGTAATGTTCTGGAGCAAGGTTTGTAATTTTTTTAACTTCTCCTTTATTTGCTACCACGCTAGTACTCAACTTAACTGGTACAACAAATGAAAAAGTCGATCCAACACCTTCTAGACTAACAACGGCCACCTCACCACCCATGTACTCGATAATTTTTTTACAGGTCGCTAAACCCATGCCTGTTCCTATTTTGGCATCCGCTGCTTTGACCTGTTCAAATGGTTGGAAAACACGTGGCAAGTCAGCTTCTGAAATGCCTCGGCCATTATCCTTGACTGAAACTTTAAACATTCTTCTATCATGAGACAAAGAAGCCTCAATTTTGATAGAACCACCTTCATTAGTATATTTAATGGCATTGGTTAAATAGTTGTTTAAAACTAAGCCAAGATGATGGGCATCAATATCACAAGTGACGTTAACAGCTGACAAATCAGTAATTTCTATTGCTATGTTTTTCTTGTTGTTGGTGGCGATTAATTTGATAGAAGATTGAAGCATTTGTTGAAGATTGCACGGTTGAATATCTAAGTGCAATTTATGCTCACCTATTTTATTTAACAATAAAGCTTCATTAGCGACATTTAACATCGATTGATGTGCAATATCAATAGTCTCTAAATCTTCACTGGCTTGTTTTAGCTTTGGAGCTAGCTGACCAAATAGAGGTGCAGTGGTTGCTAATGAATCGGTAACAGCCTTACCAATATCTAAAATATTTTTTCCAAGGAGGCGTGCTAAATTCATAGCGGCATTCATTGGATTGCGTATTTCATGAATAATATAAGCAAACATGCGTCTTTCAGCTATTATTTGTGCTTCCAGCTGTTGCCGTCTTTCAGTCTCAGCACGTAGATCTCGACGCGCTAATAATAACTCTTCAATATGAGTGGTCGAAGGTGTACTTGATTCAATTACAAAAAGTGCCTTTTCGCGATTAAGTGATATCTGAAAAAATTTAGCGCGCAATTCAACATATTCACCATTTTTATGTTCTTTGCGCAGCGGACGTGATAATAGATAAATCTGGCGAGCTACCGAGCTCCTAACAGAAGGCGATGTAGATACTAAGGGTTGCAATTCAGAACGATCTTCTGGATGTATTAATTCAAAATGATTTTGCTGTGCCATTACTTCATCTCTGGTATAACCTAAAACACTCTCAACTCCATTGGTTATTTCTTTAATACTGCCTTTGTGATCGATAATAAAAAACAATGCATGAGTGGCTTGCAAACACTTCATAAACTTAACAGTGTTATTTTCTTGTGGCACTCCTAATGCTCTTAATTTTTGTGTAGGAGGAGAAGGGGGTGATGAGGCTGGAGGGTTTGCTAAATATTGTTCTGGTGCAACGCCATTTAATCTTTCCGAAAAGATGATGACATTATCCACTCTTCCATTTCTATTGGTGATAAAGACTCTATCTTCAAATAAAAGGTAGCGACCATCCTTGTGTTTTTTGCGTATACGCATTGTCTGTGAAAAATTTTCTTGACTTGAAGAGTTTTCCATTATTGTTTTAAAGGCATAAACATCTTCTGGATGTGTATCTGAGTAGCCAATTTCACCTAGAGAACTTTCGCGAGTACGTCCCATTATTTTGCTATAATTATCTGATAGAAAAAAAACGCGAAAATATTCATCAATTGCAGTCACAAAGGCATGGATACGATTGAGCGCACTTAAGATTTTGGAGTTAGGATTGGTAAGCTCTTGATCAAGGGTTACCGAACGGCTGCGCATTGGCGATGGTGAACTTAAATCGATTTTTTTTGGTGTTTTTTCTTCACCTGTTTGTAAAAAATCGTTAGAAAAAGATCTGTTAATAGCTGAAAGAGGAGCTGTTGAGAAACTTGAACTAGTAGTAGACATATGTACTCCAAATTTAAGTATAATTTGACTTAATTTTAAGATTATTATCATAGACTTGACGTATAGTACTTGTGATAAAATAAGTTTTCACACAAAGTCAATTATACTGAAAATCTAATGAAGTATCATACATCGTTGCAGATACAAAAGGAAGAATTATTTTCGCTTGTTGTTACATATTATTAATTAAGATGGTATATTAAATATTTAATTTCGAGTTTTGTTTGTTTTTGTGTTAATTATTTATATCACAATTTGTTAAATGTCGTTCATTTTATCATAAATTAACGAGTGGTTTTTATGATTAAATCAGTATATTTTTTTATTAAATTATTGCGAAATTTATGCAAGACTAAAGCATTTGTTAATTCGTTATTTAAATTAACTGGCTTGCTAATTTATATTAGCAAGCAAGCTAATTAGACAATGATTTATTCAGGGGCGACAGTCATTTTGTCCATGCGTACAATTTCAATTTGGTTGTCGACATTTTTGACGCCGGCAACCCCTTTGACTCTTTTGGCGATCTCATTTTTCTCTTTTTCACCAAAAACTGTACCTCGTAAGGTAACTATGCCATTAGCGGTGATAATGCGAATAGTTTTGACATGAGGTGATAACATCACATCTTCCACTAATGCTTGGCGAATTTTTTGATTGATTGCACGATCGGCATCATTTTCGGCCTGATCATTGAGCATGCCGTTAGGCATGTTTTGTTGATTGCGAATCACATTATCTGTGTGCTTTGGTTGTTCACAGCTGGTTAATGCCACTAGGCATAAGGCAGAACAAAATAAAAGTTGATTTTTCATTCTATCAAACCTGTTTAAGATTTTTTTAAACCTTAACCAAACTTCACTAAAAACGATTTAATGTCACATAAGTCAACATATTTTGAGTGCAAAATGTTAACGGTAATGCACATTTTACATCTGGTTTAGTGAACTCCAGTTAAATTTACATGAAGTAATAGCTCCACTAAATCGAACAATAAGTCATGTGTGGAAAAAATCAAACAAAATTTTTTAAAAATCTATTTTAAAAAAATTAAGGAACCTTAACTAAGGTTCCTTAATTTTTAGCAATATCTTTGAGACACTATTAAGGTGTCAGCTATGCTTGTGATGGTGCTTTGTCATAACCAAAGGCCCATGCGGCAAAACGCAATACTCTTGTGGTGATATCGGTACCTTCATTAGTACCATAGCCATCCAAATTTCTTCCAGTAACGTAAGTTTTCTGAAGTCTTACAGCTTCACCTAAGTAATGCGAGGCTTTAATCTCTTTGCCATCCACTTTAAACACACCCAAATTAATATGAGTCGTTTTTGTATTTTGGATGTGAGCGCGAATAAGACTATGAGTAATGATCATACCATACAATTTATTGAAAGCTTTGGTAGCTGGTAGATCATCAAAAGCCTCCTTGGCAGCTTTAGCAGCAGTGGCTAAAGACTTATCATTTGGTTGCGCTTTGGCAGCATCAGCAGTATCTTTAACCCTTTGTTTTAAAGATAAGAAGTTTGCTTTATCGCCCTCAAAAATCGCACCGTTCTTAACAATGACATCACCTAATGCATTACGCATGTCGACTGCCTCGACGCTAACAAGACCATCGGTAAATGCGTTGATAGGATTTTTTTTCTTATCAGTCTTGTCAACTGAGAAATCAGCGGCGTTGTATTTGAGTTTATCACCCTCTTTAGTATTAGCAATATGTTTCATCACATCCACATCACAAAGTGGATAAATGTGACTGCCACAGAAAAATGGCATAACAATATTACTAGTGGGTGCAATGGAGTTATAAAAACGATCACTACAATATTGCTTGGTCTGTTCTACAGTGTTTTTAAGAAGCCTATCTTGAATATCTTTGCCACCAAACTCGCCTGCATTATCGCCATGGATAGTAACGCTTTCTCCATCAACAAGATTTGTCGCCGTTTCACTTTGCATTCCACTAATAGATTGTACCGATTTATTACCACCATCTGAGGCCACAAATAAAACATTGTTAATTCCTGCGAAAAGCGCGCCAATGCGTGCAAAAATTCCAGCGAGTTGTTTTTGCATCAGCTTAAAGGCGATCTGCGTATCCATTGCTTCCCAGTATTGTGGTTTCACGCTAAATGCAATGCCATTCTTTTGGCAAGTGGCTTTCAAATCATCGATTTTTTTGCTTTCTGCTGTTTCTGCTGCACCTGGACGACGAGCCCAAGCAGTAGCACTTGAAAATAAGACAATAGTTACTGCAAAAAGGCCAAAAAAGGTAGATTTTACTTGAAGACAGACTCTACTGTGGAAAGCATCGTCTGATTCACCATCAATAGGTTCAATTTTATCACCCATCGTAACGTTGCTTTGGTCGTCAAAATAGATTGGTCTAAAGCTTGAACCACCCGAACCTTCATCAAATGCACCATAGGTGCGGGCGTTTGAAGAAGCTGCTTTCATAGCAACAATCAAATTGTTGGCGAAATCCGAACATTTTTGTTGTACACTATTTAGTACGCTTTGCAATAAGCTTGGCTCTTGAACATTAGCTTGATCGGTTTTAACACCGCCTTTTACTGGCTCCATAAATAAACTCCATTTTTTTAATTATTGTTTGTGAGGCTAGTTGCCGAGGCTACTTAGCCATATATTACTAATTATCAATTAGTTATTCTGTAGTTCCTCATTCAACTTTTTCTCAATGAGATAAGAGAAAGTAAATACAGTGTAACATTTCAAATAATAAAATGCAAGAAAACTAACCAAATTATCATAAAAAATTTAAGTATTAGTAATAACAAAGGGGGGATTCTTTATAATTGCCTAATAAAATAAAAAAATTGCACGCCGCGATTGATATAGTGAAGAGTAGCAACCAAGACTATTAAAAAGTTTAAGATTATGTCGATTTCGGTGACAACATGCATAAATAGTCTTGCTGATAAATTATATATTTATCTATAAAATTGAGTTTTGAGTAAGCATAACTCTCGTAAAGTTCAAAATAAAGTCAATTTTTTAATCAAAATGTTTTGTTAAATAAGTCACCTTGAGCACCCTTCATATTAGGTGCAAGGCTAGTTAAATAAGTCTGTTTTAACAATAATCAAAAATAACTTAAGGCAATTATGTTTCAAATGTCAGCCCTTTTTCGTCTGCTTCCACAGAGTTTAAGTCATTTAAGTGTCCGTACCATTTGCTATTCTTCGCCGCAACGTCCGTTGATGTGCGGTGAATTGGAAAGCAGGCTGCTTAAAGGCGAGCTATCGGGAGTCTTACTTGACACTGATATTCGTACCACTAGTTTACTTGCGTTGAGTGAAAAAAAATTAAGAGTGCTTATTGTTTCTAAATTTTTTGCCGCAGAAAATTGTAGAAAGACTTGTCAAAAAATATACAGATTAGACTTAAATCACTATTCTGTAAAAGGTTCTTACATAGAAAATCTGTCGGCAAGATTGTCAACTAGCAGTATGCAAACAAGGCAGCAAGCCTATGATTTTTACTTACCCATTAAAGAATTATTTTGCGCTTTAGATGAAAGTTGGCATGCAGGGGTAAGGATGAGTACTAATGTGGCCACTTACAAGATGTTCAGCGCAGAAGAACAAGCATTTAAAGGTGCTTTGGGAATTAATACCTGCAAAGATGAAACAGTGGCAACTAAAATACAAATGCATGCTTTTCTCTATTTAAATATGGATAAAGGTGGCACTACATTGGAGCTAGATGAAGGTGGTAATCCAGAGAAAAAATTGGCCTCTAAATTATTATTAAAACCGCAAGAGGGTGATTTAGTTGTTTTTAATGCCGATAGCGATTACGACATTAAAGATGCGAAAGGAAAAAAACTTGTTTTAATGACCACTACGATTGAACTTACAGGTGTTGATAAACCGTTAGAATTAGAAAGCAACTCACCTTACGCATAATTTGAACAAGTGATTTTAAAGGCGCTCTCTAAATTATGCTTAAGGTGAGTTACTGAAAATCAAAAGTTACAACTCTTGCCCATCATGAATGCGTTTTTTTAGATTTTTAAGTAAGGGTTTTAGTTTCACACGCTCATCATGAGGTAGGCGATCAATGAAAAGAATGCCCTCAATATGATCGTATTCATGTTGCATAATACGCGCTTCCCAGCCGCTAACGCGACGCATGAGGGTTTTTCCCTCAAGCGTTGTATATTCTATTGTTATAGCGTGCGGACGTTCTACCTGAGCACGCACTGTCGGAATAGAAAGACAACCTTCCGGTGAGCGCCACATTTCTTTGCTTGGGAATGAGATGGTGGGATTAATGTAAACTTGTAGTTCACCTGTGCCATAGCCACCTTGATTATTTTCAATAGGGGTACGCATGATAAACAAACGAATAGCATGATGCACCTGTGGTGCTGCTAAACCAACACCATCGTACACATCCATGGTCTGAATCATTTCTTGTACCAGTTTTTCGATAGCTGGAGTGATTTCAAATACTGGTTCAGAGGGTTTGTTCAAAATGGCCTCACCATAATATGCCAGTGGCAAAAGCATTAATTGACCCGTAGTAATCAAATTAGGAGCATGACCTTGTGCTAATTGACCACCGCGATAGAGCCACTGTGCACCGATTTTCTCAAAATAACTTCTTTCAGTAAAACTAGTATCGTGCCCATTTTGGGCCAAATAAGCGGTAAAAGTAACGATAGCTAGATTGTGTTGCTCCTTGAAATCCAAAATCTCCAGATGATCAAATTGTGAATTACGTGAGAATTGCGAAATGCTCCTTTTCCAACCAAATTTGTTTTCGGAGTATTGCGGACTAGCTGGATGAGTAGTGGCAATGACATAGTCGGGAAGATCTAATACATAGGCGCTATAACGGGCACGCATTAAAGCGTGGGCGTTTTTTGGTAAGGCACCATCGTGTAAGGGCTTGCAGCAATCGTTATATTCTTGTTTACTACCACAAGGACATGCTTTTATAAGGTTTTCCACGTTCATTACCTGATCTATTTTTGATTAACTTTCTTAGAACCTGTTCAGAATCTTTTTTTGATGCATCATCTCTCTTGAAATTTTTCTTGTATAAAAAATAAATTACAAAAATAAAAACTACCACAAAGCGTACAGAGAGGGGTTATGTCTTCATTTGACGAATGCTTTCTACCAAACGTTTTACATTGAAATTGATAAATAATCCTCTAGCGTAAGTTCCATAGAGCTTTAAATAAGTAGGCTGATTCAAGTAAACCAGGCCCCCAATGCACGATGTACATCGATAGCAGCTCCTATAATATTACCCGTTAAAGGATCAGTTTCACGTCCATCTATCTCTTCTGATACATTAAGATTGGCTGAATAATTCATACCCCCCTCTGTGGGCTCTGTGGTAGTTTATAATTTTTTCATAACCTAAGGCACTTCTCCAACCAGGCAAAGGAACGTTCTACAGCCCATTCAAATAGTTCGGGATTGATATTGCTTGGATAGGAATGAGTCAAGGTTATCTCCAATGGATTGTTGAACATAAACTTTATACTCTTTTAAAAAGATTTCGAACAGGTTCTTATTGGAATTAAATCTACTCAAAAAATATCAATTTTTCCAAAAAAAAGCCAGTTTCTAAAGAAGACTAATAGAATATCTATATTTGGATGAATCGGCACTCTTGCAAATAATATTTTTTTTATTGTTGTTGATACTATAAACTTTAATATATAGTTAGTGTTAATGTTTTGTTTAACAAATAATTGTAAGTTGTTGCTTACTTAATAAGTAATATTTATGCTTTTTAATTTACATTTTATATTGCCATTTTGTTGCTGAAGTGTTACCCTCCCGGCTTATCTTTTTAAAGATATGCTCAAATATAAAAAACAACATTATCAACGCTATATATAATTATATTAATTTATAATAGTTAACGCTAATGTAAATTAAAATTTAATGGAGAATAAAATGTCTATCGAATTTACAATTAAAAACACACCTATGCATCAACAATTTTCCATTATTGATGATGATCAAGAAAGTGAATATAGTATGACAGTAGAAATTAGTGAACATCTACTGAAAAAAATAATAGATGATATCTGCACAAATTTTGAAATAGATGATAATTGTTTAAAACTTAACGGAAGAGTTGTAATTCTAAAGGACAGCCTTGTCACACTAATAACTGTGGGTCATCGTTTTTTTATCGATCCGGCTAATGCAAAACTGACATTTTGCCAAGTCGATACTACCCCTATAATTAATGAAAAGGGTGACAAAACAGATACTGTCTCTGTAGTCATCAACACAGAAGCTTATCATCCAGATCGGTCAATTGCATCAGCAACCAATGAAATGGACGATGTAGTCATTTATCCAAATCCACAATTAGCCGATATTTTGGCACATTCGTCTTTCTGTATCAATCGCCAATTCCAAATATTCAAACTACCTGATCTGTATGCTAAAACACCATTGATTTCGGGGGCTGAGAGCTCTGTTTTTAAAATTATCAATTTGAGCAAAGGGGGTTTTACAATTTTAAAAACACCTTTACAGAGCACGCGACCTAGATTAATGCAAAGCGCTAATGAAAAGTTTTGCCTACAGCAGGAAAAAGTGTCTGCTTTGTATTATGATGTACAGCGGATTGGAAAAATTAACATACAAAAACCTTCGCAAGCAATTATTGATCTGTGTATTGGCAATAGAACTATTAAAGGATCACTGGAACACTTTTATAAGGGTGGTGATCTTTTCGACGTGATCATAAGCCCCAGATATTCTGAGATTGTTATTGACGAACGCATTGCTTTTTGTTTTAAAATTGGCGATAGCCTTTGTAAATTAACAGAGCGCGGTTATTATCACCGAGATGTTAAAATAGAAAATATTTTAATGGAGCCAAATGCTACTGGATATGACCCGGTGATTGCAGATTATGCTGATAGCATTCATATCAAGACCATGTTTGATAGATTTGAAACAATGCTCAGACAAGAAGCTCTCACGCTGGAAGACTCTGCTTATTTAAAATCTTTAAAAGAAGCTCCTTGTACAGCCGAATGTATACATTATAATGATACACAACCGCTTAGTTTTATCATGTTTACATTAGTTAAGCATATTTTCAAAATTTATCCGCACATAAGTGATCTTGAGCTCCGTTTGAAAGTGCTAGAAGAATTTAAAATAGAAGGTCGTAAATTGTTTGAGGCTAGCCAAGTTTTTGCTCTGGGTATAGTTTTTTTCAATATTTTATTCTGTACTAGTCCACATGTGAATATTGTCGGTCACCCACATGATACCGAGAAACCATTACATAAGGCTCAAAATAAAATGCTTTTTTCCAAATTAATAAAAAAATATCCTTACCATGGAATGGTGGAAATGGTGAATCTTATTAAAGAAATGATGCTAGGTGATTATCGCTTACGTCCTAGTTTAGCGAAAGTGACGCAAAAATTTGCAAAATTAATCAACGCAGATTTTAGTAACAAAAACTCCTAAAATATTAGACTTCTTTGTAAACTGGCTTTTTTTGGGAAAATTGATATTTTTTGAGCAGATTTGATTCCAAATTTTAAGAGCCTATTTGCAAGAAGACCCGAAAAATTGGGGATTAAAGATGCCAAAAAAGACAATTTTAACAAATAAATGTAGTTTCGAAAAAAGTCTATTATAGTCTCGCAATGCTAAAACACGTTTTGCAATTCAAAACTCATATTTTTAAATAGCAAAATGTGTTTTCTTCAATTCATTTAATTCAAAATTATTTATTTATATTAAAAGTTAATTTTAGTTTATTAAGTGTTAATATTATGTTAAAGATATAGTTAGAATATGTTAACAGTTTAATAAACAATAATTTTATTACTTAGTTTGATTTTAATTTCATTTTTTTGTTGTGATTTTGTTGTTAATCGCTTAATGTTTTCCATTATCTTTTTTTAAAGATATGTATAAATATAAAAAAACAAAAAACAACAATATAAAATTTACATTACATAATAACAAAAAATTGTTATGTTTAAATTTAAAATTTAGTAATTAAAAGGTATTAAAATGACCGTAGGATTTAATAAACCACCTTTACATCATAAACAACCGCATCAAGGCTATGTTAATGCTCAAGTAGCTAATAATCTTGCAATGCGTTTAGCCGATAATATCGTAGGGCAAATAGCTGAGAGTATTAGTAGAAATTATGATATCGCCGGTAATTGCTTGATGCTGAAAGGGCGCGCAGTCATAGCAAAAGACAGTCTTGTTGCTTTAATTGCCACTGCATATCGTTTTTTTGCACATAGTGCTAATGCCGATCATTCTTTTTGTCAAATTGATACTCTTCCACTTTTCAATAACGGAAATAGAGATAAAACACGACCAGTCTCTGTTTTAATGAATACTGAAGCTTACTACCCACATCATGGCGTACCATCAGTCTCCAACGAAAGTAATACGGAAGTCTCTTATCCGAGTGATGAGATTGCTGATCTGCTGGCACATTCATCCTTTTATGTGACACGTCAGTTTTATATTTTAAATTTACCTAATATTTATACTCTCCCATTTGTCTCGGGATCTGAAAGCTCAGTTTATAAAATTATCGATATAAGCAAAGCTACTTATGCTATTTTAAAAACACCGCTAGAAAGCACTTCAATGAAATTGATGCGAATCGCTAATGAGAAATTCAGATTGCAATTTTACAAGATTAAAGCTCTATATGCTGATGTGCAAGGAAATGGTTTGGTACAAATGCAGCAACCACCGCTTGCGCTAATTGATACTATTTTGAAAAACAAAGTAACTAAAGCTTGTGTAGAACATTTTTATAACGGTGGCGATCTATTAGATATAATTCTAAATCCAGAATTTAATCAAGTTACTATACCAGCACGCATTAAAATCTGCTTTAAAATAGCTGATAGTCTTAATAAAATATTTATGAAAGGCTATTTTAATCGCGATATTAAGGTGGAAAACATTTTAGTAGAAAAAAGTGCTAATGGTTATGAACCACATATTTCTGATTATGCAGACTCGATCAAAATTAATGAGATGTTTAATCGATTTGAAAACATGCTTTCTCAAGATGGCCTTACAGTGGATGACTTTTGCTACATAGATTCACTAAGGGCGACTTTTAGCGTAGATAGTATACATGCCAGAGATGCACAGTCACTGCGCTTTATTATACTTGAAATGGTAGATCATATTTTTATGACTCATCCATTAGATACTGATGTTCAATTACGAGTGCAGATGCTTAATAAATTCCGAGAATTTGCCCAAAAATTAATGGAAGGTGTTGAAACTTTTGCGTTAGGGGTAGTAATTTTTAAAGTTCTGTTTTGCACCTATCCACATGTAAAGGTTGCCGGTCACCCACATGATACCAAGAAACCATTACATAAAGCTCAAAATGAAATACTTTTTACAAAATTAGCAAAAAATTATCCACATCCAGAAATATTGGAGATGATACAACTTATTCAAGAAATGATGGCAGATGATTTTCGCTTGCGTCCTAGTTTAAGTAAGATAGTCCAAAAATTTGGGCAATTGGTCGAAATAGATTTTAATAGGGCTGGTTAATATCCTTGTTGCATAATAACCTTAGCCTCTTAGGTTATTATGCAACAAAGTCTTGACTACTCCATACTCTCTACTTTAGTTACAAATGGAAATTGTTTTATTTCATTTAATAATCTTAAAAAATCAATTTGTGAGGCGCTCTCTACAACAATTTTAACAATCTCATTTTGTCCTTCTTTTTCAATTTGTAAATCTATAATCGCTAAACGCAAATTCAAATCTTTCAAGATAGTATCAAGTGTCAATAAAGGAAAACCGGCTTGAGCATGAAATTTAATCTCTTTAATTTTGCTTGCTCTAAAGAATGAATGTTCAATCGGCTTAATGGCAGCTAGGGTTATCAAAATCAATAAAGTAGTAATAATAGCTGCTACATAAAGTCCACCTCCAATGGCAAGGCCAACAGCGGCAATAGCCCATAAACTAGCAGCAGTAGTAAGACCTTTAATTTTATTTTTCCAAAATATAATAGTGCCAGCTCCAAGGAAGCCTATGCCACTAACTACTTGTGCGGCCACACGAGAGGGATCGAGCATTACTAATTGATCCACTAGCGCATTCTTAAAACCATATTGCGAGACTATCATAATGAGAGTCGATCCGATACACACCAGCATATGTGTTCTTAATCCTGCAAACCAGCTTTTGCGCTCTCTTTCTAAACCAATTAAGCCCCCTAATAGGGCTGCTAAAAATAATTGAAAGATTATTTCCGTATGCGAGATCATTGCTACTAACTCTTAGAAAAATTTCGACTTACTGTTTCAAGTTGTTTAGTATGGGAGTGTAGTCAATAATTTTAATTATGTGCAAGGTGAGTTATTAGACTTCTTTTGAAAGAAGTCTAATAATTTAACGGAAGGGAAATTAATCACTTTTTGATTCATGAGGCACGCTATGCGGATCTAAAGCACGTAATCTATCTATGGAAGCCATTACTTTGTTTATTTTAGCATCGTCAAGTTCATGCTCCTTCATTGTTTTTAGGGGAAGAGCTTCATTTTTTTCAAAATTAGGCAAATCCAAAATATCCGTAGATTTTAAAGTGGAAGGCTCTGGACTATGAGCACGGTTAGGTTCATAATAATCTTCTTGGTTTATTTCAAAAGCATCAAAAGCAGAGCAGCAATAAGCACAAAAAGAACGAATCATATAAAAACTCTCTTTAATTAGATTTTTGTATAAATATGCGATATTTATTTAAACTATATAATAAAAAGCACTACGACTATTGTATAGTAAATTAACAATTTGATCAATATCTTAATATTTTATTGTTAAATAATTACATTTTAGCAAGGCATATTTTCAAATTATGCATAAGGTGAGTGATAATATGGTCAAAAAAACTTGGGATTAAAGATGGCAAAAAAGCACTTTTAACAAGTAAATGTAATTTCAAAAAAAGCCTATTAGCAAAAATTGAATATATTTCTATAATGCCCTATATACAAAGTGCGTTGTTAATTAATTTTATTTTGTACCATAGGGAATGCTATGTTTAAGTCTTTAATATGGAGTTTAGTAGCGCTACTAGCCGGTGGAGCACTTTTTTGGTGGAATATCATGGCTGAGCCAGAGGTTAAAGAAGTAGTACCTTGTCCACAGCTCACTGGTCGGGTTGTTGCCCAAGGAGAAGAGAAATATGAGCAAGCCCGTTTAGATTCTAATTACTACACTTCAAAAAATAAATACCCCCATGCCATTGTTTACGTGCATAGTGCGCAAGATATACAAAATGCCATTTTGTGGGCCCGTTGTAATAAAATTCCTCTACGTATTCGTAGTGGAGGGCACAATCATGAAGGATATTCTACAGGTGATGGGGTCCTTGTGATTGATGTCAGCGAAATGAAAGAGATAAAAATCGATCTGGCAACAAAGATTGCCACCATTCAACCTGGTATAAATAATAGCGAGCTTTACAGTGAGCTATTTAAAAATGGCTTAACACATGTAGGTGGGACTTGTTCTTCGGTAGGCTTATCGGGTTTGGTTTCAAGTGGTGGCATGGGTCCACTAATACGTAAAATTGGCTTAACGTGCGATACATTACTTGAAGTAGAAATGGTCGATGCCTATGGAAAAATTATTACCGCAACTAAAGATAATGAACATAAGGATTTATTTTGGGCCATTTGTGGTGGAGGTGGGGGAAATTTTGGGGTGATTAGCGCTCTGAAAATAAAAGTCTATCCTGCTGAAAATGTGACATGGTTTAATATTGGATGGAATTGGGGGCAACCTATCAAACAAATATTTGCCGCTTGGCAAGATTTTTTTGGTAAAGATGATCGCGCTTGGTTTTCACATTTAGATTTGTGGGCCAAAACTTTTTCTGCACAAGAATTTAAAAAAGAGCCGATAAGGATTTTTGGAATGTATTGGGGTACCCCCAAGCAAGCTCGAGAACTTCTAGCACCCATTTTAGCGATTGGAGCACCCTCCTCTGTAGCAATAGAGGCAGTAGATTGGAAAAAAGCCATTGAATTGATTGAAGAAACTACCGCTGTATTTATAACAAACAAACCTGAATATAAATCTACTGGTGCTTTTGCCATGGAGGTTTTGCCACCAGAGGGTATTGATATCATTGAAAAAACACTTAAAGCGTCCAATTCGCCACTTTTAAATGTATTGCTATTTTCTCTAGGAGGCGCTTGCGCGGAAATAGCACCAACGGCTAGTGCTTATTTTTATAGAGATGCTAAATTTTTTATCAATTATTCAAGTCAGTGGTTACAGGATAACGATGATAAAAAAAATATAATAGAGCTTGAGCGGTTACGCGAAAATCTCCTTGCCTATACCAAAGGAGATTATATTGGCAATCCAGACCCTGAATTAAAAAATTATCTAGAAGATTATTTTGGTGGCAATGTCGCAAGGCTTATGTGTACCAAGAAGAAATACGATCCAAATAATATGTTTCGTTTTGAACAAAGTATTCCACCAGCTACTGCTTGTGATTGTTGTTTGGGTGACGATTAATAGAGATGTTCTTTAGAGTTGCTTATGTTTTGCTTTACTAAAATACTACAATTGTAGTAAACTCCTG
The DNA here is from genome assembly GCA_013285965.1 of Chlamydiota bacterium. Lineage (GTDB taxonomy): Bacteria > Chlamydiota > Chlamydiia > Chlamydiales > Parachlamydiaceae > JABDGQ01. Next base: position 180,183 of record JABDGQ010000001.1, on the reverse strand, counting down.
ATTAATCACTGTGATCGTAACTGTTTGGATCGAGTGAATGCAAACATTGTATTTAGAGCATCACGGTTAAAGAAGTACGCAGAAAAATATGAACACCATTTCTTTTTTTGTTTTAAATATTTTTATAAATAGCCTTCTTTCTTTTTTAACAGCACTGATTTTGATTGAGGGGATAATCTTTTTATTCCAAATTCCAAAAGGGCGCGCAAGTGCTTTTATGCGCATGATTCCTATTCTTAAACTCCCTTTTGATTTGTGGCTGTACGATTTTTCAAGATGGTCTTATATGCATGGGGTCAATCCACTTGATTGTCCCGAGGGGACACGCACAATGTCTGCCATGGTTATTTTGGCAAAACAAGGTGCTAATTATTTTTTTAGCCCAATTACCTCAGTTATCGAGTTTACGGCGCCCTCTAACATGACCTTTACTTTAGCTGATCTACTGGGTTACACAATACCATCGTACTGTTTAAATTTATTAACTCTCGTTTTCATAATTGCCTCGATTATTATTTTGAGCAAAAGGCTAATTAGTCACTATCATGCCTTAAAATTTTTGCAGACACTTAATAAAAATGCCCGTTGTGTAAGTCTTAAAAGTACAAATGCAATGCTTATAAATTGTCAGAGAAAATACCATTTTAAGATTTTAAGTGCGCCTAGTTTTATAAAATCGCCCTTTGTGGCTGGTTTGTTCCATAGCAAGATATACATTCCCAAACAACTAGCTGCTACTTTATCAAACACTGAATATGATGCTGTCTTAGCACATGAGCTAGAACATATTCGCTATAAAGATAGTTTAGTGCGCTTGTTATTGGATTTAATAGAATTTATTTTTTGGTGGGTTCCAACTAACTGGTTACATAAACGCATTGAAGAAGATCAAGAAATTGACTGCGATCTTAAATGCCGAAAATACAATATTCAACCAGAAGATCTAGCTACCGCCATTTTTAAATCAATTAATTATGCTGTTAGTAGAGCATCATGTGTGCCTCACATTTTTGCTAATCATCTCACAAGCTCTACTGTTTATAAGCGACTAAAGTTTTTAGAGCAACCTGTGATGCTTCGTTTTAAAAAAATAAGAGCTTTTTTTTTAGTCTCCGCTGTGGGGATTGTTTTTTTTGTAGTGTTGCTTGGAAGGTTTTGGATTTTCTAGTTTAGAAACTCAAGCTTTTATGCGGTAAGGTGAGTTAGGAACTAGAAATGTTTTTGTGCAATTTTTTTTAATTTTAAATACTACATGTGTAGTAAGGAGGGTGTATGCGTAAGTTTATTTTTTTAAGCTTGAGTTTGGTTACCTTTTGTTTGCCATCTTTTGTTTGCGCTAATTTAAAGATTGCGTCACATCTTTTGCACGATGTGCGCGTGATTAGTGTGGAAAATTTAACGGAAGTAGAATTAAGCGAAATAATAGAAGGGCAGCGGCCAGAAGTTGCTATTGAGTTTTTGAAAGGTACTAAAATGCCTATTAGTTTTTTCTTAAAAGGTGATCTCTTCAACTTAATTGATAATACAAATATTTTAGCCACTATCGAAGTTAAACAGTCTTTTTATGCCCGTGGACAGAATGGTTCTTTGTTTTTAAGCTCTAATTTGGTGGATTGGAAACCGTTTTATGAATTTATTACAGGTAATATAGCAGTAGGATTAAGTATTGAAGATGGTTTACCTTCTATCAAAGGAGAAGCTTTATTGAATCGCCGTAGCTGAGTATTAACCTGAACTTTGAGTTTTTTGGACTTTTTAAGGGCCCTAAAGGATAAAAAACTCAAAGTTTTAGGTTATTAGGACCTTGCATACTAATATATTGCTAGCATAGAATTAAAAACTCACCTTACGCATAATTTGAAGAGTGCCTTTAGTACCTATCCGAAAGCATCTATAAAGGAGACACATTTTGCAAAGAGCTTAGGCTATTTGCTGCAATGTGTCTCCTTATATATAGCTCTAGGCTATGTCAAAAATCACTTGTTCAAATTATGCGTAAGGTGAGTTAAAAATTCAGGTTGTTGATTAAAACTTTTTGCAAGCGATGTATATGCAATCATATAGCCCGCCCTATTTTAATGATCCCAGACGTCTTGTTAAGCTGCAAGACGCCTTCCCACAGATCGATCAAATGTACAAAGCATTTGCTAAAAGTCACAACTTTCCATCATATGCTTATGGTATCATCTTAGATGGTCAATTGGTCTATTCTGGAGCCGATGGTTTTATAGACATGGCCCAAAAAATACCAGCGACTGTGCACTCTATGTACAGTGTTGCCTCGGTTACCAAAAGTTTTACGGCTATGGCCATATTGAGATTACGTGATGAACATAAATTAAAATTAGACGATCCAGTTTGTCAGTATATCCCCGAAGTAGAGGGGTTGAAAATCACAAGCGACGCTCCGCCGATTACGATAAGAGATTTATTAATACATACTGCTGGCTTTCCTACCGATGATCCATGGGCTGATCGAAAGCTAGGTGAATCAGAGGAAAAATTAATAGAATTGCTTAAAAAAGGAATCCATTTTTCCAATGCCCCTGGCTGCACTTTTGAATATAGTAATTTAGGTTATACCTTGCTGGGTTATATTATTGGCAAGGTAAGCGGTAGCACATATACTAAATTTATTGAGCAAACAGTCGATTTAAAGGGGATAAAGTGGGAAAGCTCACAAATATCTGATGCTCTCTTAGCACATGGTTACCGCTGGATGGATGGGAACTGGCAAGAAGAAAAGTTACAAAGCAATGGCATTTTTGGTGCTATGGGCGGAATGATCACTTCAGTTGAAACCTTAAGTCAATATGCCGCAATGCATCAATATGCGTGGCCTCCCAGAGATGATCCAGAAAGCGGTCCATTAAAACGAAGCTCACTACGTGAGATGCATCAACCCTGGCAATTCAGAGCTCTAAGTGTTAATCAATGTGCAGAAGGGGAAGAAAGCATCATTGTCAATGGCTATGGTTATGGACTGAATTGTTTACGTGATGCACAGGGGCGCATATTTATTGGCCATTCCGGTGGATTGCCAGGCTTTGGCAGTAACTGGTATATAATGCCTGAATATGGCATTGGGGTTGTTTTATTAGCCAATCTAACATACGCCCCAGCCTATAAAATTAACTTAGAGGTACTTGATAAGCTCATAAAAACAGCGCAATTAAAACCTTGGCAACTTCCACCTTCTAAAATTCTGCAAGAGAGAAAAAAAGATTTGGTGCAACTATTGCCACATTGGAAAAATGTCAGCCAAACAGCCATTTTTGCTGATAATTTCTTTTTAGATTATCCGCTGCAGGCTTTGCAAAAAGAAAGTAAAAATATTTTTGCTAATATTGGTGCCATTACAGAAATTGGACAATTAATTGCTGAAAATCAATTACGTGGTCATTTTTTAGTAAGTGGAGAGAAAAAAGACTTAAAGGTTTGTTTTTCTTTAACGCCTGCTAATCCAAGTTTAATACAGCAATTTCAAATTATCGAAATAGAAAAATAAAGGCTCATAAATGATATGAGCCATTATCAAATAGGTGTTACTATTTTTAGGCTATTGAGTTTTATCAAGTATTTCGACTTTGCCAGTGGTCAAGTTGTAATAACCGCCTAAAACGCGTAAAGAGCCCTTATCGATTAAATTAGCAAGCATTGCTTTAGAATTTTTAAGCTTTTCTGTAACTAATTTTACATTAGCTTTAGTAGTTTTTTCTAGTAAATCGCCAGTGTCTCCTTTTGTAATATTGACAGCTGGTTGAATGGCATTTAAAACATCTTGAATATGATTGTCAAATTTCATTCCACTTAGAGCAGCGTTGACAGCACCACAATTAGAGTGCCCAAGCACTAATATCAAATCGGCTCCAAGTACTTTTACGGCATATTCAATACTGCCAATGGCAAAATCATCGACGACATTTCCGGCTACTCGCACTACAAAGAGATTGCCTAGAGATTGATCAAAGACGATCTCTGGTGGCACTCGCGAATCTGAACAAGCCACAATGATTGCAAATGGTTTTTGCGATTCCACAACTGCTGAACGTTTTGCTGACCAATCTTCGTGACAAACTGTAGTTGAAGTTACATAGCGATTATTACCCTGTATCAATCGTTCTAAAGGATTGTTTGAAGGGCTTACTTCGACTGCCAAAATTTGCGTCAGTCCAGAGGTAAGTGTAAAAAATAGTACAGAAAATAGTTTAAAAATATTCATGCTCGCACCTTGGTTTTTAAATTTTAGGTTTTTAACTCACCTTACGCATAATTTGAACAAGTGATTTTTGACATAGCCTAGAGCTATATATAAGGAGACACATTGCAGCAAATAGCCTAAGCTCTTTGCAAAATGTGTCTCCTTTATAGATGCTTTCGGATAGGTACTAAAGGCACTCTTCAAATTATGCGTAAGGTGAGTTTTTAAGGTTATTGGATCTAATTGATAAATTAATTTCAAATAAATAATAGTTTTCTTTCGAAACTGGCTTTTTTTGGAAAATATTGATATTTTTTGAGTAGATTTGATTCCAAATTTTAAGAGCATATTGGCAACAAGGGCCGAAAAATTTCGAAAGAAGTCTAATATAAAATTAAACAAATCAGGAGAGTAAAAGTATGCGAACGATCAGATTTTCATTAAAGTACTTTTTAAATGGGATGCTTTTTTGTTTTGCAATGACCTATTTTGAAGCAAGCCAAGCCTGTACTAGAGTATTATTTACTGGTTCTGATTCTGTAGTCATTACTGGTAGGACCCTGGATTGGATGGAGGATATGCATTCAGATCTATGGGTATTTCCAAGAGCTATTAAACGCGATGGGGCGGCTGGACCTGATTCAATAAAATGGACTTCCAAATATGGTAGTTTGGTTGTATCAGGCTACAATGCCGGTTCTGCCGATGGTATGAATGAAAAGGGATTGGTGGCTAATATGTTGTATTTGGCTGAATCTGACTATGGTAAACCAGCTGTTGACAAGCCGCTATTGTCTATAACCGCTTGGGCGCAGTATGTTTTAGATAATTTTAGTTTAGTCTCTGAAGCCGTAGAAGCGTTGCGTAAAGAACCTTTTATTATATTAGCACCAATTTTGCCTAATGGCTCACCAGCACAACTACACTTGGCTATCTCTGATATAAATGGAGATTCGGCAATTTTTGAATATGTGGAAGGCCAGCTGGTTATTCATCATGGCAAACAATATCCGATAATGACTAATTCACCTATTTTTTCTAAACAATTGGCGTTGAATTCATATTGGGAAGAGGTGGGTGGGTTAAAATTTCTCCCCGGTACAAATAGAGCTGCCGATCGCTTTGCGCGTGCTTCGTTTTTTGTAGGGGCCATACCTAAAGAGAGTGCACCAGCTTTTATTACCGCAGTTCCAAAACATGATTTTACTAATCAAGCTACTGCCAGTGTGCTTAGCATTATGCGTAGCGTTAGTGTACCGCTGGGTATTACTACCCCTGGCGAGCCAAATATTGCCTCGACACTTTGGCGTACAGTTTCTGATCAAAAAAATAAACTTTATTTTTTTGATTCAGCCACTAGTCCAAATACTTTTTGGGTAGCGCTAGCAGATCTTGATTTTAAAGAAGATGCTCCAGTAAAAAAACTAACTACCTCTGGAGGTAAGATATATGCAGGCAATGTAGCTACCTCTTTTACAGAGGCCAAGCCTTTTGTTTTTCTTCCGGCTAAAGTTTCTGCAGAATCTGCAGTGCAGCCCGCAACACGTGACTAGCTAATTTTGCCTAGAGTTTAGCGGTGCGATTTTTTGCACCACTAACTTTTGATATGCCACTTCTTGTCACAAAAGTTGGATAATGTTAATTTAGTTGCCTTGTTTATAAACGTAATTAAAGGGACTAATATATGTTAAATAAAATAATCTATCTTTTTTTAGTGGGAATATGTGGTTTTGCTAATTATGGCTTAGCTTTTACCATTATCAATCAAACTGATGCCTCTAAAGTAATTGAGATTCAAGAGGCCTATCGACCTGCACCCAAAGAGCCCGGTGAATTATGTGCTCCACAATCACTAGGCTATTGTTGCAAAAAAACAACACTTTCGCCTTACTCATCGTTAGATGTTACTTTAAAGCACAATCCATCTGTTTTATTGGTTTCCATCATCACCGAAAAGAAGAAAGGTCGTAAAATTACTACTACTAAAGAGACTACCTGTTATGAACATTATGATTATTTAGGTCAGTATGTCGAAAACTTCGACGATAATTGGGGGCTTGTGATACATAAACCAATCGATCTAAAAAATAGTGATTTTTTATCAGATTATTGGAATAGAATTAATCAAGAAAGGGGCTATGGCATAAAATGTTTACATCCACAACTGCTGACGAAGTTTACTTCCGCAGAAGAGTTACCTGAAGAATTTTTTCAAGTTTTTTACAAATAGACTTCTTTCGAAATTACATTTATTTGTTAAAATTGCCTTTTTTGGCATCTTTAATCCTAAATTTTTCGGGCCTAGTTGCCAATATGCTCTTAAAATTTGGAATCAAATCTGCTCAAAAAACATCAATTTTTCCAAAAAAAGACAATTTTAACAAATATAAACGCAGTTTTCAAAGAAACTTATTCTAATCCATGTTCCATAAGCACAGCAGCAGCTTCATTGCTCATAATTTTGTCCAAAAACTTATACTGAAATTCAGCAACCTCTCTTGAGTATACAGGCGCTATATGCTCAATATTAGGCTTAGCTTTAGGCATCTTCTTGTAAGTCGTCTAAACCAGATAATTTTTTAAGATCTATTACCACATGTTTAATCCGTCTTTGCGTTTGCCCCGCTTGTTTGTAAGCGTAAGTAACATGTAGAAAACCCTGCACATCTTGAGTGATTGATGGAAATTCCCCTGACTCTTCTTCTAAATCAAAGAAAGTAGTCCAAGTTTGACCATAATCTTTGGACAATGCCAACGTCAATGGATAACGGTCAGTATGGGAGTTATTAAAAATTAAGACCACTTCACCTTCAATGCAGTTTAGGGCGTCAATACCGGCATCGGGATTTGGTAAAGTTGTTTTTTCTAATTCAGACCAAGTTTTGCCTTTATCAAGAGATTCAGCACTTCTAATCCAGCCATCCAAATTCATTTTATGGGAGCGATCACGACACAACATTTTCAAAGTGCCATTGTTTCCCCAAAATAAAACTGGCTCAATACAACCAAATGGACGCTCTTTAATTGCAATAGGGCCATGCTTTGACCAACGTTGATTTTGCCCTAAAATTTCAATCCAACAGGCAGTTGCTTTAAGTTCATCTTCAGGTTCACCCACTTCCACAGAAGAACCGCAGAGCATATTTCCTTGATCATCAAAAACAGGCTTTGTTTTGGTAGGCCCTACAATACCAGCAGGCAGAATTTGCGCTGCCGACCAGTTCAAGCCATTATCATGCGAAGTCTTAAACAGAGAAACTGTATGGCGTGGATCAGCACCGATACGATAGAATAATATTAATTTTCCACTGGGGTGTTTTGTTAACACTGGTGACCAACAAACCGAATCGGCAGCTTCTACAATTTGCCTTGGAATGCTCCAATTGTTGTTCTCAAATAAAGACAACCAAATACCGACATTTTCTTTTATATCAAAGCTACTAGATCCTTTTCCAGGACCACCCTTCCAAACGGCACATAATTTACCAGGAGCAGACGCTATTAGACTAGAGCTATGACAATCAAAATCTTCAATATCTTGCGATACAAAATATTGACCAGTGATAACTTCTTCTTTTTCAATAGCACCAAGTAATGATTGAAATGTAATAAAAATTAAGAATAAACAAACTCTGTTAATTATTTTCATAAAAATACCTTTAATTAAAAGTCTTATCAAAATGCTAGCATATTTTATTTTATAAGTCACTAATTTTTAGTGCTTGGAATTTAATTTTGACCATTCTGCTTCATTGAACCCAAGTAAGCCAAAATTTTCCCCTATTAAGAAAGGGCGCTTTACTAGCATGCCATGCTTTGAGAGTAATGTTAGCGCTTGGAGTACAGTGAGCTGTTCTAGTTTGCTGGCAAGCTGTAATTCTCGATAAAGAGAGCCAGAAGTGTTGAATAATTTTTTTAAATTGTTTTTTTGGTAATGTAACATTGTTTGTAGTTCATCCAAAGAAGGTGGGGTTTCTGTGATCTCTACAACAGTAACTTTGAGCTCTTGTTTTTTCAAAAAGCGTAGAGCTTCTTTACAGGTCGAACATTTGGAATACACGTATATTTTCATAATACCTAAAATTTAGTTGTCCTAAAAATAGGATAGATAATTTATGATGCAGTTTGCAAGGTCTATAAATTTATGTTAAAAACTTTTACTACATCTCATTTGCATTTAACACAGCCTACTATGGCTGATCTTCCTGCCATAATAGAGTTTGAAAGTAAAAATAAAGATTATCTACTGAAATGGGGCTCAAGCATTTTAGCAGATTTACCTAACAACACTTCTGTTGCGCAAGTGGTGCAAAAACGTTTAGAAACTTGGCAGCAAGAGTATGATGAGGGGACTGCTGTTCGCTTTTGTTTAAAGCCTATTGATGAACCAGGCCACATCATTGGTTTTTGCCATTTTACACAGATTTTTTATGGAGCATTTAAAGCTTGCTATTTAGGTTATAGAATCGATCAAGATTATGCTGGAAATGGCAGAATGTTTGAAGCGCTAGAATTTTGTATTAATTATGTTTTTACCGAGTTGGGTCTTCATCGATTAATGGCAAATTATATGCCAACTAACCTAAAAAGCGCACAATTATTGCAGCGCTTAGGATTTAGCTGGGAAGGATATGCTAAGAACTATCTTTTGATTAATGGTTGTTGGGAGGATCATATCTTGACAGCGCTGACACATGAACAATGGCAAAAAAATCATTCTCCTAAACCTCTCAAAGCAGTTAAGAGGGACGATGGTGTAATTTTTCGTACCGTTCAAGCAGGTGATGCCAAGCCATTGTTACCGTTAATGGATCAGTTAGGCTATCCTATTGATGAGAATACGATGCAAGAAAATATTCAAAAATACAATTCCAGCCTAAATCTTAGATCTTGGGTGGCTGAAAAAGATGGTCTTGTTATTGGTTGTATCGCAGTAGAAGTAGTTAATTATTTTCATATGCCCGATTCTTTTCTAAGGGTGATTGTGTTGATTGTAAATGAAAAATATCAACGTCTGGGATTAGGTAATCGGCTAATGCATTTGGCTGAAAAATTTGCTGTTGAGCACAAATGCGCGCAGATTGAGCTAGCGACAGGTGTACAGCGAGCAGGAGCGCATGCCTTTTATCAATCTTTAGGTTATAGCGATATTGGTTGTTCCAGAAGATACTTTGTAAAAACACTCTAAATTTGTATTAAATAATAGACTTCTTTCGAAATTACATTTATTTGTTAAAATTGCCTTTTTTGGCATCTTTAATCCTAAATTTTTCGGGCCTAGTTGCCAATATGCTCTTAAAATTTGGAATCAAATCTGCTCAAAAAACATCAATTTTTCCAAAAAAAGCCAGTTTACAAAGAAGTCTAATGATTCACTCACCTTACGCATAATTTGAAGAGTGCCTTTAGTACCTATCCGAAAGCATCTATAGAGTAGACACATTTTGCAAAGAGCTTAGGCTATTTGCTGCAATGTGTCTCCTTATATAGCTCTAGGCTATGTCAAAAATCACTTGTTCAAGTTATGCGTAAGGTGAGTGATTCAATAATTAAAGCTCCGGCTCGATTATCAGATTTCATCGGGGGGACTACAAGCAACTAAATTAGTCCCATCATTTTGGGATTGGGGTGATAATAAAGGTGTCGAATGTTTTTAATGAGTCTTAAATAGTGTAGTAGGGCATTGATTATATTTACCAACAGCGATAACGGACTGCCGCTTATTAAGCAAATTATGCAAAATTATTGGCAAATTTCGATCCGTGCTTTTGATTGGCTAATGTGCCAAGCTTAGTTTAGAATCCAAACAAATAAGTTTAAATATAAAGCATAAGTAGTCCAAATTAAATATGGTAGTAGCAACCAAGCACCAAGGGCGGTATGTTTTTTAAGAGCAAAGATAGTTCCACAAACTGCTACCCACAGCAACATAAGATCAATAAGAGCTAATCCTGAGTTCTTTAAACCAAAAAAAATCCACGACCAGTTGAAATTTAGAATTAGCTGCAATGCAAATAAGCCAAAAGACAGTTGTTTATTTGATGAGTTAGAAGACCATAGTAATGCCAACGCTATTCCCATCAGTGTATACAAAATTGTCCATACAATGGGGAAAACTATATTAGGGGGTGTACCAGGTGGCTGATTCAAATGACTATACCAATCTGCTATTCCCTGACGCGTAACAATGCCACATAGCCAACCACCACCCACACACAATGAAAGAGACAAAACTAATTTTTTGTAAAATTCCACAAATTTCCTATTTGTTTGTTTTTCTTCCAGTTCTTTTAAATTCGTGTTAACAATAAGAGAAAGTAACCAAAGTTGAGTTATGTATAAGTTAGATTATATACAAGAACTTCCTATTAGCTTGGAAGAGGCGCGGGATTTTTTTTCAGCGCCAGTCAACCTTGAAAAAATTAAACCTCTCACTTTGGCTTTCAAAATTAAGCATCGGCAGGGCCGAGAAAAAATGTATGTGGGAGAATGGATTACTTATAAAGTGAAGCCATACAGAGCTCTTTGGCAGTATAAATAAAAACGATGTCTGAAATTACTCTTATTTTCCCTGATCAGTTATTTCAAGATCACCCAGCAATAAAAGTTAATCGTCCCGTTTACTTGGTAGAAGAGTTTCTTTTCTACAAAATACAGTCTTTTCATAAACAACGATTGATTTTGTTAAAAGCAGCTATGCATAGCTATGCACAGCTCCTTTTAAAAAGAAAAAAAGAAGTTATCTATATTTCAGCTTGCGATCTTCACAAGCGTGGAGATTGTTTTGTGTTATTGGCTAAAAAAGGGATAAAAGATATTCACATAGCTGAATTTGCCGATTATTGGTTAAATCAGGATTTAGAGAAGGCAGCCAAGGAATATGGTTGGAAAATACACTTTTGGGCCTCACCTGCTTTTCTGTGCGCGCAAGAGGATTTGAAAACTTTTTTTGCTAACAAAAAACATTTTTCTATGTCCCACTTTTACGCCCAGCAAAGAAAGCACTTCAACATATTGATGGAAGGAGCAAAACCTGTAGGAGGTAAATATAGCTTTGATACTGAAAATAGAAAAAAAATCCCCAAAGGGCTGGCAATACCTAGGGTTTTCATTGTCCACAAAAAACAAATCATTAAGCAAATAACAGCTGATGTAAATAGCCAATTTGCAAAAAATTGGGGTTCAGCTGAGCCATTTTTATATCCCTGCACACATCAAGATGCGCAAAAAGCACTGAGATTATTTTTAAAAGAGCGTTTAGCCTATTTTGGCGCATATCAAGATGCTATGGATGTGAACAGCTCAACTCTTTTTCATAGCGTGCTCTCGCCGTTACTTAATATTGGTCTTTTGACTCCAGAACAGGTTATAAAAGAGACATTGATATATTCTGAGAAGAACTCAATTGCCATCAACTCTTTGGAGGGTTTTTTAAGGCAAATAATTGGTTGGCGAGAGTTTGTCAGAGCCTCTTATCTATTAAAAGGAATACAGCAACGTACAGCTAATTTATTTAAACACTACAAGAAAATACCAAGGCGTTTTTGGGAAGGTTCTACAGGCATACTACCTATCGATACAATTGTTAAAAAAGTCCTTAAAACTGGTTATTGCAATCATATTGAGCGGTTAATGGTGTTGGGCAATTTTTTATTGTTAACGCAAAGTGCACCAGATGAAGTTTATCAGTGGTTTATGGCTAATTTTGTAGATGCTTACGATTGGGTAATGGTCCCAAATGTGTATGGAATGTCACAATATGCTGATGGTGGAATGATTATGACCAAACCTTATATCTGCGGCTCTAATTACATTTTAAAAATGAGTAATTATCCAATAGGGGCATGGACAGGTATTTGGGATGGTCTATTTTGGCGTTTTATAGAGCTACACAGAGATTTTTTTTCACAAAACGTTCGGACAAGAGTTCTTATACAATTATTTCATAAAAACAAAAGTAAATTCGCTGGCAAAATTAAGTACGCCGAGCTTTGGCTAAAAGATTATTGGGAAAATTAATGGCTAGATGCATTACATTAGACTTCTTTAGAAACTACATTTATTTGTTAAAATTGTCTTTTTTTGGCATCTTTAATCCCAAATTTTTCGGGCCATATTGTCATATACGATTAGCACCTTTTTAACTCTTTTTGCCATGCAAACGTGTAAATCATTGAGTTGCTCGAAAATAGCTATTAATCCGCAGAACTATTAACCTGTGTTTGTAGTTTTTTTGACGTTTTGACTAAAATGAAAGGACGAAAACTTTCCAAAAACAGGTTATTAATCTTAAGAGGAACTATGGAGAAAGTGATGGAAACGCGAGTTGGATTTATTGGACTTGGGAATATGGGGCTGCCAATGGCACAAAATATTATGAAAGCAGGTTTCCCTATCATTGTTTTTAATCGTACTGCAGAAAAAGCAAGGCCTCTTCTTACACAGGGTGCTACTAGGGCAAATTCACCATTAGAGCTTGCAGAACATTGTGATGTTTTAGTAAGCATGATTTCAAATGACGATGCGTTAAATGAGATTGTGAATGGAACTTCTGGAATTTTAAAAGCATCTAAAAAACCATCCCTACATATTTCGATGAGTACTGTGTCTCCAGATTTAAGTACTTTGATGGAGAAAATGCATCAAGAGGTAGGAGTACATTTTTTAGCAGCCCCTGTCACTGGAAGGCCAGAGCGAGCAAAAGAGGGTGCTTTGTGGATCTTTTTAGCAGGCCACCTTAGCGCCAAGGAAAAAGCTGCCCCCATTTTACAAGCTATGAGTGTCAAGATTTTCGATTTAGGGGAACGTCCATGCCAAGCCTCGCTTTTTAAATTGTGTAACAATTTTATGATTTTGAGCTTTATTGAAGCATTTTCAGAAGCGGCGGCAGTACTTGAAAAAGAAGGCATTTCTTCAAAAGCTGCCCTAGATATATTTGGAAATTCCCTTTTTAATGCTCCCGTATTGCATGCCTATTCCTCCATGCTAACTAAAAGAAATTTCTCAGATGGTGGTTTTGAATTGCATCTAGGTTTAAAAGATATAAGATTATTGGAACATTTTTCAGATCAAGCACAAGTTCCAATGCCATTTCTTTCGGAACTGCATGAAAAATTAATAGTGAGTATGAATCTGAATAGAGCGAAGTTTGACTGGTCAGCGATTGCTTTATTATCGCGGGAACTTGCAGGTCTTGAGTGAGCCAATAGGTGGAGAAAATTAAATCCATTAAAAAGGCCACCAATTTTTCACCATTATCAATAACCATAGTGATAGCTAATAAAGGATCATGAAGTCGAGTCTGTGGGCTCTAATGTATATTAGATTAATAGACTTATTCAAATTCGTAAGATTAGTTAGTTAAGAGTTTTAAGATGGAATCACGCACCAATGCCTCATACTCTTGTTCTATTTCCTTTGGAAAGAGCGTATAGCGTAAAATCTTGACCTGTGGATCTTCAAAAAGTGCTCCGGCAATAATACGCGCTTGAAAATCTCTAAAAGTTCTAAATGGATTTTCTGTTCTACTATTTTGAAACGCCAATAAAACTTTATCAAAGTTTGCATCGTACACTGAATGTAGAAAACCACCGCTAAAAGAGAGATAAAGACATTTTTCTACACTATCTTTTGGAATGAAAATTTGGTTAATGATACCAAATTTAGAACGTGGCGCTTTTTCAATTAATTCCTCCAAGCATGCGACAAGCTTTTCATTTGGTATATAGAGGTATTCAAAAAGTTCAGAGAAAATTTTAATAAATTTTTGTTTATATTCATCTTGATTATGTACCAGGGCCACAGATTTACCGGAGAGAAAGACAAACATAACGGAATCTAATGGTCGATATGTTTCCAAACTAAAATTTACCGAAATAAGTTCTCGGCTAATTTCAGGTGCCGTATCGCATATTTGAAATTCAAAATTTATTTCAGCCTCTTTTGCCTCTTCGCACCCACCACAAATTTCCTCTCCGTTTATAATTTTTACAAATTCGGCCTCTTCTTCTTTTTCATGCTTATCAAAGTAAGCTAACAAACTATCATTTGAGATATCTAATTGATCGTCAGAGGTATTTTCAGGAATAATAAGGGACGGGAAGTGGTTAAAAAAATCTTCCTTGGTGGTTAAAAGTTTTTGAGTAGGGAAGCGCAGAAATTCAAAATCTTCGCGTGGTGCACCAAAAACCTGGATATAAAGTTCTTTTGCGATCACTTGATAAGCATAAAAAATGGAGTCTTGAGCCGTCAAACAAGCGATAGTATCGGGATATTTGTTCTCATTATGATAAATTTTTAGAAAAAGTGCATTTATTTCTTCTACCAGACTAGCCTCTTCTAATGGTTTAAAGCCATCAATGCTAGAGGCGTTTAATGCATTTTCAATATTAATTAAATAATGATCTTCTGTGCAATCAACAAAACAAATTTGCACACAAAAAATGATAGCTACTATAAAATTTTTCACAAGAATTATTCCTATAATTTAGATAATTATTTAATTAGAATTATAATTGTAAAAGAATTGAATTATTATTTTCTACTTCAAATATTTAATTAATTTACCTTACGCATAATTTTAATAAGCGATTTTTTAAATAGCCTAGGCTTTGGATTGGTACTAAAAGCACCATTCAAATTATGCGTAAAGTGAGTAATTAAGCTTTGGCAATATTTTTGGCCATGCTTTTGAAAAGAAAAAAATGAATTGGAAAAAGTAAACACCAATATAAACGACCCCACAGACCGCGTGGTTGAAAAATAGCGGTTTGCACCAGAAAAATTTTTTCCTCCTCTTCTGTTAATTGGAAAGTTAACCAAGCATTGCCAGGTACTTTCATACTTGAAAAAAGGACTAAATGTCCTTTTTGTTTGTCGGCCACTAATACACGCCAAAAATCGATCGATTCGCCCACTTGAATATTAGAAGTATCTCTTCGCCCACGATTAAGTCCAATACCACCCACCATTTTATCAAGGAGTCCGCGCAAGTTCCAAGCCCAATCAAAGGCATAATAACCAGTTTTTCCACCAATTCTAAAAATTCTATCAATCACGATCTCTTTAGAAGCAGTAATTGGAACGCGTTGCTGGTCTTTTAAACTATCACCTTTTTCAGCGATCTTAAGATATTCCTCGATGTTAGGATTAAGTTCGTTTGTTTCCCAAGAGTCCATCCAAGTAGATTCAACACCGTTGTTTGAAATATTATCAAAAGCACTTTGCAAGGATTGCTGATAATTAAGACAAGTATGTGGAAAGAGCTCCATGATATTTCCCAATTTTACAACAGTATTGCTTTTCATACTCTCCACAAGATAATAACAAATAGAAAAGCGTACGGAAGTAATAAAAAAGAGCCAAAAGCTTGAAAGACGGGGGGTTAAAAAGGGGACTTCGAAGATTTTGGTTTTAAGTCCGCGAAAAGAAGAATAATTTTGCATCAACTGTTTGAAAGATAAGACTTCAGGTCCGCCGATATCGAAAATTTTATTATAACACTCTTCCTTCAGTAAAACCTGCTCTAAATAAAATAACACATCGCTAATGGCTATCGGTTGACATTGTGAGTTGACCCATTTGGGGGCAATCATTATCGGTAATTTTTCACATAAATCGCGAATGATTTCAAATGAGGCGCTTCCAGCCCCAATTATGATGCTGGCACGCAAAATAGTAGTCGGAATGGCACTATGCGTGAGGATATTCTCTACTTTCAGTCTGGAGCCTAGATGGGGAGATAGAGCATGTTCATCGTTGATGATGCCACCTAGATAGATAAGTTGACGAATCTTTTTTTGTTCCATTCCTTTGACAAAAGAATTAGCCACCTCTTCCTCAGCACTAGACAAATTGGCAACCACACCAGACATGGAATGTACTAGATAATAGGCGGCATCTATATCCTCAGGTACCGTTGCGAATGTTTCGCTGTTGCGCAAATCACCCCACACATAAAAGAGATGAGATTTTTCTTCTGTAAAAATAGGAGATCCTTTTATGCGACAATTGGCATAAACCTGATGCCCAGCAGCTAAAAGTGCTAAAATCAAGCGCTTGCCGACAAATCCAGTCGCGCCGGTTACTAAAATTTTGCTCATATTTTTTTATCCAAATAAATAATTTAAAGGTAAATCCTCTACTTTGGCAGTATATTTGGTGTTTGCTTCCTGCAGGATTGTATAAAAGTGTTTCTTGATTAAAAAACTCCGATTGTAAGTTAAAAAGACCAGAATTTACTCAAATTTTAAAATAAACGTTAATAGACTTCTTTGGAAACTACATTTATTTGTTAAAGTTGTCTTTTTTGGCCTCTTTAATCCCAAATTTTTCTGGTCTTATTGCCAATATGCTCTTAAAATAATGTGTCTCCTTATATATAGCTCTAGGCTATGTCAAAAATCACTTGTTCAAATTATGTGTAAGCTGAATTAATTAGAAAATTTTTAGCGTCTATTTCATTAAATGCTGTTTTATGCATCCTTATTGTGATTAATAGACTGTCTAATCTTAAAAAGGGGGAATGGTTGTGAATTTTAATAAAATAAAAAATAGTTTGGCTGTGTTGATGCTCTCTACTCTGAGTTGTGCCGATGGTACTGAAAATTTAGTATTTTCTGATGGGTTCATAGATTATCATCTACAGATGTCTCTGGTAGAGGTACAAGATGATGCAGTTTTCTATCTAATACAGGAAAATATTGATAATTTGGATTTTGCTAATACTTGTGATAGTGCCACAAGAGAGCTAACTAGTCTAATTGAAGAGGGCTATATTATTGATGCTTTAAACATGTCAAAATTGATTTCGCTTTTAGATCATGCCAATCCACGTAGTAGTGTCACAAAGGTAATCCTTCAAGCTATAGAATATCGCACGCCTATCAATGCCGATCATCTTAATTCTCTGATTATTATTTTAGACCATGCCAATCCATCTGACAGTGCTGCCAAAATCTTAATGAGAGCGATTGAATACAATACACCGATTAATTCTAATCACCTCAGCCTATTAATAAAATTATTGGCACATGCTAATCCTTCCAATAATGTTACAGGGGTACTTCTTAAAGCTATCGAATGTGGTGTTAAATTTGGACCAAAAGAGCGCCGATTGCTGGCTGAGACAAGCAGAATTGCCAATGCTCTTAGTAATGTAGAACGAATTCGCAAAGCGCTACACGAACAAGAGTTAAAGAATAGAGAATCTAGAGATAATTTGAGTTGAGTGAGTTAGAGATAAAAAAGATACTTCTTACAATAGACTTCTTTCGAAATTGGTTTTTTTTAGAAAAATTGATATTTTTTGAGTAAACTTGATTCCAAAAAAGACAATTTTAACAAATAAAGTTAGTTTCGAAAGAAGTCTAATGAAGTGTCCTCAAAACTCAGTTCTTGAATCTCTTTCATGGGCCTGATTTACTACAAGAGCAGCAACGGCAGCTCCTAGGAAATTTGCTACAATAAAAATCCAGATATTTGACCAAAGGCTTAAATTGAGAATGCTTATCCCTAATGCCACTGCAGGATTAAAAGCTCCCCCTGATACAGCTCCTACGGCATAAGCACCAACAAGAACTGTAAAACCTATGGCCCAGCCAAAATAAGAGTTGCCGGTGGTAGCTTTTACTGTAGCTACGTTTAATACCACATAGCAGAGGGCAAAAGTAAAAAGAAATTCAGCTAACAGCGCTTTCAATGCATCTGGTTGCAAAGGGCTGGTTGAAGCCTCACCTTTAAGATAAATGGTAATAAAAGCTGCTACAGCGGCTCCTAAAAATTGTGCAACCCAATAGCCAACCATATTTTCAAAAGATATTTTTTTTCTTAAAAAGACGGCTAGCGAAACGGCTGGATTGTAATGTCCTCCTGAAACATGTCCCCCGGCAAAAACCATCACTGCTAGTGCAGAACCAATGGCTAAAGGAGCCCAAATCTCAGGATGATTTGTGTTGATAACGGTCATGCCAACTGTCAACATTAAGAAAAATGTTCCAATAAATTCGTATACAAATTTCATAAAAAACCTCACTTAATTTTTTTTAATCGATACTATTCGTACTATTGTTCTAGACGCCTAACATATTTTTGCTCATTCAATACCCATCCTAAAATTCTTTATTAACCTAAATATGTTATTCTTGGGCTGTGGTTTGTTGCTTTTGCATGATAGCAGTTAGCATCTTCACATTTTGTTGCAGCTCAATAATTAACGCTTGTTGTTCTTGCACGGCTTTAACTAATGAGACCACGAAACTAGAATAGGCTAATCCATAATAACCTTCATCGGCACTTTTTGGTATGTTTAAACCATCAAAATCATAGCCAACTTTTTGCGCTGCTACTTCTACTTCTTGCGCAATGAAACCTGATCGGATGATTTCTCTTTTTTTGTTTTCCTCATACTTAGATTTTTTATCTTCCGAAATTCCCATCAAGACGGCCATTTGCTCTGGATCAATTTGATAAGTCACTGGACGAAGATTCATAATAAAAGCAAGCCCTGGAATATTGTTTTGTACATTGATTTTAAAGCGTCCATCTGAAGGGGTTGTAAAAGGGACTTCTCCTTCAATGACTTCTACATCTGCATTCCCAATGCGCACTTTATTGCTAGCATCGCAAACAGCTCCATAACCAATGGAAGTGGCATTAGTCAACGTTCCAGCAAAAATTGCTACATCGGCATTAGCCCCCAAAGCCGTATTTCTTGATCCTGTACTATTTCCAGCAAGGGCATTTATTCCAATTGCAGTGTTCATATTGCCTGAAAGATTATTTAAAAGAGAATTGCTTCCCAAAGCCGTATTAAGCTGACCAGTCGCATTACCACCCATGCACTGAAAACCAACAGCTGTATTAAAATTTTGAACATTGTTGTGTAACGCACTGAATCCTAAGGCCGTATTAAAACTTCCGGTGTTGCCTGCATTAAGTGCTGAAGCACCAATAGCTGTATTAAAGGCGCCATCAACACTTGCAAATAGGGCTTGGAAACCTACAGCAGTATTTTGCGAGGCTTGAACAGCACTAAACAACGCTGAACTTCCTAAGGCGGTATTATCTTCGCCAATTGTGTTAGAAAAAAATGAATTATAACCAAGCGCAGTATTGTCACCAGGCTGCCTAAAGGTGGGTTCAATTGAAGTGTTAAAACCTGAGTGATAACCAATAAAGGTATTATGCTCACCGAGATTAGATGCTCCTGATCCCTCTCCAATAAACACTCCATGCCGTGAATTGAATACCTCTATTTGACCTAATGCTGTTACTCCAATATAAGGAAGGCTATTAGGAATTCCATTAGCCGAAATATTAATGGAAGTTCCATCAACTGTACCTAGAAAATTTATATTGGGATTTATATTTCTATTTCCTGTGATCAGCCAGGCGTTTTGTGAATGCCTGTTAGAAGCATGACTTTTACATTTAGCTGCTTTGAGGTCTTCTTTTAGTACTACATTATTTGTGACTGATGTATTGGCAGATAGTATCGGTGCAGGTTCTGCCATTGCATAACAGCTTGTTCCAAAAGTACTTAAAAATAAGGTCAATCCACATAAAAATGGTTTGCGATTCATCAAATACTCTCCTTAGTTAATTGAAATCTGGATTTTGAGTTTTTTTTGCCTTTTCGATTAACCTCAAATACGATCCAAATGAGTAGAGGTCGTTTTATGAATTAAATCTTCCTCTTAATTTCCATCTTCTCAATCTCCATCTTCTGGCCAAAAAAATCAATACACTTCAAATGCAGAATCCACAACTTCGGACGTTAATAACAAATTTCTCTAAAAAATTTAGATAAGCAATAGATATTTCTTTTTTAAGCTTTTTGTGAAAAATAAAATCCTCTAATTGCTGGACAGCGTTCTGGAGATTAAAGTGCTATCGAAGGAATTGTCAGAGTTCATACAGAATCATGCTTTAAGTTAGGAATTATTATTAATTGGAAAATTTGGTTATGGATGAAAATCTGTTCAATTTTAGCAATTGAATTAATGAGTGGAGTTTTAAGCCGTATTTCAGCGGTGTGTCAATATGCTTTAGAGGTCTTTCGCTAATTAGTGAATGTGCAAAAATGATGAAAACACAAGAAATATATAGGAGAAATCCCTTGTTATTGCAATTTTCAGTCAAAACCTTTCGGTCTTTTGAGAAAGAAGACCTCTTAAATCGGCAGGCAAAGGATCAGAGCTGAAGGATTCAAACACATTTGAATTTTCTCAAAGTCAGCGCCTTGTTCGCTCCACTTAACATAGTTAGACATCCCAAAAATAGCAGTTAGACATCCCAAAAATAGCATAAAAGCAGAGAAGTTTCTAGACATTTTGCGAAAAATATGCAAAAATGAAGTAAATAAGATGTTTATATAGGAGAAAATCACTTGTTATTGCAATTTTCAGTCAGAAACTTTCGGTCTTTTGAGAAAGAAGAGGTCTTGAATTTATCGGCAGGCAAAGGGTCAGAGCTGCGGGATTCGAATACATTTGAATCTTCTCAAAATCAGCATCTTGTTTGCTCTGCGGTGATTTATGGTCCCAATGCAGGCGGTAAAAGCAATTTGATCCGAGCGATTTTTTTCCTGCAGCAGTTTGTTCTCGCTTCTTCAACAGCATACCAAGAAAAGCAGAAAATCCCCCTGCAGCCGTTTCGACTTAATGCAAAATCTCAAAATGAACCAAGTGAATTTTCTATCGATTTCGTTTGTAATGATGTTCGGTTCACTTATCACGTAGCTCTTAACGAAGATCAAATCATGAGTGAAGAGCTTTATGCATATCCTAAAAACTATCGTCAAACGTGGTTTACCAGAAAATGGAATACATCTTCAAAAACATACGATTGGTATCAAGGTCCAAGCTTTAAAGGAGAACATAAAGTTTGGGAACAAATGACGCGAGCTAATGCTCTTTATCTTTCCACTGCTGTGCAATTCAATAGCGAACAATTAAAACCCATTTTTCTTTGGTTTAGAGATCAACTTGTCATTTTGCTAAAAAATGGACCTGTGCAAGAAATTTATTTTAATCCTGATCTCACATTTCAATTTCTAAAAGATCCCAAAACAGCACAATGGATTCACAAATTCATGGAATGTGCAGATATTGGAATCGAAAACTTTCACTTAATTGAAGAAGAAGCACCTCCAGTAAAAAAAGTGGCTGTTAGAACGCAGCACAAAATGCTTTATTCTGATCAAAAAGTATTTTTCGACCTATTTTTAGATGAGTCAGATGGAATACAGAGACTCTTTTCGCAAGCCGGAGGGTGGTTAAAAGCCTTGCGTGAAGGCTTGGTGCTTTTTGTGGATGAATTAGACCTTCATCTACATCCGAACATTGTTCGGTATCTTATAGAGCTTTTTCATAGCCCTAAAACCAATCAAAAAAATGCTCAGCTTATTTTTACTACCCACGACACCTCTTTGCTAGATAGCGATCTATTTAGACGAGACCAAGTTTGGTTTGTACAAAAAGACGATAATCAAAGATCGCGTCTCTATTCTCTTCTTGATTTCAAGCCACGCAAAGGAGAAGCAATCGGTAAGGGTTATCTACAAGGACGCTATGGAGCACTACCATATATAGGGAAATTTCGTTTCTAATGACAAAAAGACTCTCAATCAAATCATATCGAAAACCTGATAATCGCTATTCTCCTCTTGATTTAGTGGTCTGTGAAGGGGAAACAGAAGTAGATTATTTTAGCGAGTTTGCAAGGAATTTGCGTGTACATGTTCATATCGGTAAAGGTGATGGAACTGATCCTAAAAGTATTATAAATACTGCTAAGCGAAAAGCAAAAGAAGATGGCGTGAAGTATGATCAAATATTTTGCGTATTCGATCGCGATAATAATTCCTCAGCGTTTCTAGAGGCTATCCATGTGTGTAAATCAAAAAAATTTGTTCCGATAGTATCAAATCCTTGTTTTGAGTTGTGGCCTTACCTCCACTTTCAAATGCGTGAATCCGGTTTTGGGAGTCCTCAACAGACTATGAAAGCATTAAAAAAGTTATCTGGATTTGAAGATTATGACAAAGATGGTGTACAAATTTTCAACACCACTTTTCCTCTAATTGAAACTGGTTTTAAGCGAGCCTCAGAGTTGGTTTCAAAACAACATGATGACCCTAAAGAAGATCCATTTACGAATGTTCATTTGCTTATTAAAAGGTTTTATGATTTAAAAGAAGGTCAAAATTATTTTGAAAGAAAGAGTTGAACCTTAATTAATAAATTTCTCCATTTTAAAATTTATAAGACCGATATCTTTGATAAATACTGTTTGTTTTTCAAGGATTTTAAATCCATGTTTTTCAAAAAATGGAAGGGCTGTAATACTTACTTCAACAAAAATCTTATTAATTTTTTGGTCACGAGCAATTTCATGAATGGCATTCATTAAAGCTGTGCCAACACCCATCCCAACCCATTCATGATGACAATAGAAACAGTCAATATGGCCATTTGGTTCAAATTCTGCAAAACCTACTGTAGTACCATTAGAAATAGCTACTAATGGATTTGTTTTTTCCAATTTTTTTACCCAATATTCTGCCTGTCCGCTGCTTTCAGGCGCCCACGCATCAAGTTGAATTTTAGAATAATCCTTGGCGTTCACTTGATGAATCGTATTATAGTAAATTCTAGCTAGATTTTGAGCATCACTACTCTTATAAGGACGAACCTCTACTTTTTTCTTTTCCATGGTTGGTGTTCCTTAAATTGATTGTATGTGCTATTATAGCGATCAAATGACTCCAAGTCAATTGATTACGTAGAATATTACCTGGAAAATTAAAATGATTAATAAAAAAATTAAGTTAAAAATCATACTAGCCTTCCTGACTGTATTTTTAGCAATTTTTCCTGCTTTCTCAAATGCTAAAGAAACTAGCGTAGAAGAAATTTCCCCTTCAACAATGCAAAAGGTGAAAATTGCACTACAAGAATGCTTTAAGACTGATTTAGAAGAAAATTTTCAGATTAAACCCCTCACCGGTGGATACTCTGCTACTAGCATTCGTATAGATTTTGCCAATAAAAGCTACGTTTTACGAATCATCAAAGAATCAGAATCGCCATGCAGAGTAAATACAGAGTTATATGCAATGAAGGAGGCTGCTAAGATTGGCGTAGCTCCACCAATTCATTGGATTAGCGATGATGGCCACTTAATACTTATGGATTATGTCCAAGGAACAACTCTTACCATCGAATGCAGTAAAAAACCTGAGATAATAGCAAATGTTGCCAGTCTTATGCGTAAAGTACATAATTTACCAAAGAATCCATTTAATGCCCCTGCTTTTAAAGAGCATATGGATAAATTCTATTTGGAGCACTCCAAAGGCTCTAAAAATCTTGAAATTTGGGAAGCTGCTATTTCGATTATTCGTGAGGGATCTCTAGAGCTGGAAAAATTGGAATCTCCTTCGGTAAATACCCATGGAGACTTGAATCCCCGAAATGTATTAATGACATCTCAGACACTTTATTTTATTGATTGGAGCGAAGAGATGTATACAGAGCCTTTCCAGGATTTAGGTTATTTTTCAATCCTCATGGATTATAATTCATGCGAAGATGATCTGTTGTTAAATAGTTACTTACTTCGGCAGCCAACAACCTATGAAAAAAAGAGATTTCTAATTGCTAAGAAAATGAATTTTGGTCGTTTAGCTTTGGGAGGTCTATACGTTGGCAATAAATTATCTATAGCAAAAGAAGAAGACAATACTTCACATGAACTTAAGGAGTGGCCATACTATGCTAAATCTTTTGCAAGTAATGATGAAAATCTTTCCAGTCAATTTTTCTGTAACCTTGCTAAAGTAGCGATACAATCAGCGAATGCTATTAATATTGATGCTATTAATTGAAAATGTTACCACAAAAGATCTGGTATCCATCGCATTTTCTATCGAAAGCAAGTTAAAATAAAGCGTGTCGGGAATTGAGTGCTACACAGGAATCACAGAAAGTTTTTTTGACGATGAAACTTTACGGAAAGAAAAAACTGTTTCTATTCTTTACTAATTTTTTATAGTAGTTTGAATTGACATTGATAAAACTACTAAGTCAATAGCTGCCGATAAAGTGGCTACAGTAGGTAATATCTCTCGTATTTTTGCTTTCATATGGCTGCAAGGATAGACTATCTAAGTTTTCAATCAAAACCTAGCTAGCAAACACTCCGTCATTGTTCCCATCAATAGTCTACAGGACAGTAAGCCGGGATTCTTGCGACCTGAGTTCCCCGATTTATGACTTGATTTTAACACAAATTCTCTGTATAACTGATCTTTTAGTCAATTTATTAATATCTATAAAACAGTGATTAGATTAAATTTAATATGAACAAAAAGACGTTAATACTATCTCTGTTTGTATCGTTATTTTTATTTAGTTCAACAATAATTCAAAGAGATTTATTCGCCTCAGTTGCTTCAGCAAACAGCAGCCACGATGTTCGTGTCTTTAAAATTGAGTCTTTGAATCAAATAGCTAATCCTGAGCCTAATCAAGTCATTTACTTCTTTGATATTGATGATACATTATTTGATTCTCCTTACATGCTTGGGTCGAAAGCTTGGCGCAAATACATTACTTCAGCAACCAAAGATGACCTAACGGAAAATTGGCATGATCTTTTTTCTCTTTTTATTGCACGAAATCACCCTTTGGAAACGGTAGAGACTCTTACTAGCAAATTTGTGCGAGAATTACAAATGAAGGGATATGTGGTTTTTGGCTTAACCGCAAGAGAGCGCAAAATGTGGTATGATACACCAATGAATGATATTGACTTGTTAACGGTCTCTCAGCTCGAATCTGTTGGAATAAGTTTTAATAATGAATTGCAAGCTAAAGCTTATCCAAACTTAGCAGCCAATCCTGAATATTTTGAAGGAATTTTCTTTGCTGACATTGAACCGAAAGGAGAATATTTATTGAATTTGTTTAAAGATGCTTCACAGCTAACCGAAAAAGTGATTTTTATCGATGATAAGCAAAGTCAAGTGGAGTCCGTTGCTTCAGCCATGCGTCAGATGGGAATAAGTTGTGAGTGCTACTGGTATACCGCAACAGATGACAAGGCCAACAAATTTGATCCGTTGATTGCAAACATTCAGCTTTATTATTTTTGGATATCTGATGGCAAGAGAATCATCTCTGATAAAAAAGCTCTCTCAATAGCTGAACAATATCCGGAAAGAAATGCAGAATATTATCTTCAATCTGTGCTTAATGATGCAAAAACTAAAATGAATAAGGAATGAAAGAGAAATTTTATGCTCAAAAAAATGCTTTTAATCTCTTCGATCCTCTTAACTTCATTTCTCCAAACCGAGATAATTGAGATCTCCCAAATCAACGAATCCGACCTTACGTTACCAAAAATGCTCTATATCTCTTCGATATTGATAACACTTTGATTGATAACCCATTCAGTCTGGGTTCTCCTCCATGGCGTAATTGGGTAAAATCAAAACTTTCTAACTATAACACGAACTTTGTTTTGTATGATGCTTTGACTCTTTTCATAGCCAAGAAGCTCCTTATAAAACCGTTGAGCCCTCCACAGCTGATTTAATTGCGGATTCACAGAACCAGGGGCATGCCGTGTTTGCTTTTACAGCTGGAGACCGCTCTCAATGGTGTACAACAGATATTTAGGGAGTGGATCGATTTACGCATGAACAACTCCATCATGTTGGGATTGATTTTAAGTCTACATCGATACCAGAAGAATTGCAGTCTTTAGAAGCTACATACTTCTGTTATGGTGTCATTTTTGCACAGCATGTCGTCTTTACTTTTGAAGAGATATTTAATGCTTTGTCTAAAAACCGGCAAGTGAATTCTTCAACCCTTCATAATTTACTCGCTTACCATCGCCAGCGTGGGCATATTGTCCCTATCCGATGGGGATTATACTATTCTGTTCCTAAAGGCCTCTATGTCTTTCAAGATGTAAAATATCGAAAGGTTTCTATTCCAATCCCTCTAAAGAAGAAAAACAAGAAACGATTTGGAATCGTATCAGTTGATAGGCTTGGTCAAGAAGTGTTTGTCACTTCTCTTGAACGAACGCTAGTCGATGTATTAGACCGCTCTATTGAATGTATCTCGTCCTTTCCTAGTTCGTCTTCTAGAAGAAAAGAAGATTCCCTTCCGTAAGGTAGGTACACGAAGACGAGTGCTCTTTCAAGATCTCATGGATTACAAAGCTAAAATCGACGCTGCTCGTCGCAAAACTTTAGATGAATTAGCCAATGAAGCGCAAGAACTGGATATGGGATATTGATGGCTCAATTTATCGTCATTTACGATTCCTGTGTTCTCTATCCTGCTCCGCTTCGAGATCTGCTCATGCGCCTAGCTTTGACAGATTTATATCATGCCAAATGGACTCAAGAAATTCATAAGGAATGGATGCGTAATCTTTTAAAGAACCGCCCTGATTTGACATTAGAACGCTTAGAATCAGTTAGGGCTAGGATGGCTACATGTTAGAGATGGCCTCGTCGAAGGTTATGAAGAGCTAATCGACGGGATTAAACTTCCCGACCCTAATGATCGTCATGTCTTAGCTGCAGCAATTAAGGCTAATGCTCAGACGATTGTGACTTATAACTCACCTTACGCATAATTTGAAGAGTGCCTTTAGTACCTATCCGCAGCCATCTATAAAGGAGACACATTTTGCAAAGAGCTTAGGCTATTTGCTGCAATGTGTCTCCTTATATATAGCTCTAGGCTATGCCAAAATTCACTTGTTCAAATTATGCGTAAGGTGAGTTATAATCTATCCGATTTTCCTTCATCAGCTCTCTCAAAATATGAAATTGATACTCAACATCCCGATGAGTTTTTGCGGCACTTATTGGACCTTGCACCTGCTAAAGTCATATCAACGGTTCAGGAGACTCGTAAAAGCCTTAAAAATCCTCCGAAGAGTTCAAGCGAATATTTAGCCACTTTGGAAAAGCAATATCTGCCACAGACATGTGCCTATTTGAGGGAATATGAAAGACTCATCTGAACAACTGGGCATATGTGAAGCAATCAGAAGCAGAAAATCCTGTATGGATTATCTAGACCAATACGTAAACTTAGGTACTATCTATCAGATATTGGATGCTGCGAGATGGGCACCTTCAGGAGTGAATCATCAACCTGCTCAGATTGCTGTACTTGGAAAAAAACAAAAAGTAAATTAACAAAAATTCTGGTTTAAAAGTATTCCAGCGGCACTTCTCCAAATCCTGATTATGCTTATTGTCCAAAAGGTTGGCCTGGCTTCATGTCCGCAGGCGGCTTTTGCTGAATATCCGGATGTTATACGTGAAGTTTTAAATCTCAATAATGTGGATATTATTTGTAAGATTGCTATTGGATATGAAGACCCGTCCCATCCACTAATCTCTTATCGAATCGGAAGAACCGTCAAATCCAAGTTTAAAGTCATGCTATACGTGCAAGGGACCTGATTCAGGTAGTGTTCAAAATACTCTCTGCGGTCCCATTTAGAGATATCTATTAATTTAAATTCCATGAGATATCACACTCTGGCTTAGATTGAGCGCCTTTTTTTTCTTCTTTTCAGTCTTTTTTTGGCTTTTCATTTCACTGAGTTGTTCGAAGGAATATACTTGATCAGGAGCTTCTTTATTGAATCGTTTGTAATAGAGATCTTCAATGAATTGAGGTAATGGAGCCTTCCATCTTTCCTGTTTATGGTTATCTAATTTGCCAAATCCTTTTGGATTTAATCCCAGCTCCTTAGCCATTTGTATATGCTTTTGAGAGAGTCGGTGTTTCTTTTTTGCCTCGATCCACGGCAATAATTCGTTAGGTATATTTTTTGTCATAAAATTCTTTAGAAAAAACCTTCAATAGCATCCATTAAGGCAAAGCTAATCAACACAGCTCCAATAACATACATGGGTATCCAATAATAACGTCGACTTTGCTTATAGTCTCCTAGCACATACCGAGACCACACAAGATACAAACCACATGGTATTGATAATGGCATCAAAAAATACATAAATATAAGTCCCAAACCAAAGGCTATGGGTGTGTTAGGGCGATCGAAAACCATCACGCTTGCAAATGCTAACATGAGTAGAAAAGGAAACAAAATGAGGTAGACAAGGGTTGTTATCCACGCCCCTATTTTTGTCTTTTTTCTTTCGGAACTAGATGCATTCGTCATATTTTCCATTACACTAAGGATTCTACAAGCAGATTTTTAGCCTCTAGCAATTCGGCTTTCGGCTCTTTTTTTGGCCGATATTGATCAATCTTCATGCGAACGATAGCTTGATAACTGTCATTATTAAAAGAATGCTCCCACAAACTTCCTGAATCTACGACAGTCACATTGCTGATTTTCTTAAATTCCTCTCGATAGTATTTGGAGCGGTCTTGTGCGTACTTTTCAATTATTCGAGCATCAAAGTTATCAAGGTCTTTAATCGCATCACCAAAAGCCAATCGTGAAATAATTTCTTCAAGACTTAAACCTTCTTTAAAGCCTTCATATCTTCTGATCGCAAGATACTGCAGATTGAAAGAGCCCATTCGAGGAATGAGATCACCAACGCTTGCATAATTGTGAGATTCTGGATGGGCGGCATCGGGAGCAACAAAAGACCAACCTCCAAAAGTAAAAATTCGAATTTTCTTTCTTTCATCTTTAGATAAAGACATCAAAGCGTGTTCAACAATAGCAGCTCCCTGGCTATGAGCGAATACAATAACTGGAGAGTTATCTCTTTGTTCGGAAAGTGCAAGTAAATGTCGAAGGAATAGGACCGCATTCTTGACAATAGGGGTATCAACACCTATTTTTAGAAGTATAGCGACTCCTATTTTTGCCGCAAATTTACGATCTGAAAAGTCTATATAAAGAGCCGTCTCTCCTTCTTTCCAAGCAGTTTTATATTTCATGTTCATTGAAAATTCCTAAATAAATTCTATATTATTTTACCCCTTCAGGTAACGCCTTGATGTTGTTTATTAATTTTTCATTTTCCTTGTTGATTCGCCTCTCTAGTTTCTTGATATCTTCCTCTGGGGGCAGATCTTCTGGAAAAATATGACTCTTTGCTAGTAAGTTGCGTACATCCTGATTGTTTTTTACATGCTCTTCGGTAATCTCTTCTTCCCCTAGCAGGCCTTCTTTTTTTACGTTAAAATGAGTGATTTCCCCAGCAAAGTCTTTAGCCTTGATCGTAATAGTAGGTAAAAAATCTGCTAGAGGCCGTGATTCTGGGACGCCTAACTTGTGCTTCATTTGGATTGTTGTAAAACCGCCGAAGAGCGCTTGGTCACCTTTACTTCTTATTCTTGCAAATCCTTGGTCGTCAACCCCATGTTCGTATATAGCAGCAGATAGTTCTTTTTCTGTTTGAGACAGCTTTTGTCGAGCCTCAAGCCTTTCCATCATTTCTATTTCTATTCTTTTCTCAAGGAGCTCTTGTTTCCTGGTTTGTAGGGCAAAGTAACTTTGAGCAAAAGCTATCGATTCTTTCCTAGGATCTCCATTTTGAGCGATAAGATAACAGGCATATCTGGATAACATGATATCGGGGATTTCTCGGCCACTTCCAGATCCCAACTGGACCATTTTGTTGACGTCAACAAAATGGTTTTCAATAGGCTGTTGAGAGTTTTTGCATGCATTTTTAGCTTTATCGATGACATTTACGAAATTTCGCCATTCATTATATTCAAGGAGTTCTTGTATATCTCTAGCCATCCAAAATTCAATGCCTTGTTCAGTGTGCGCTGATTCCTCAAAACTTTTGGTAAGCTTAGCTATCATTTCTTTTTTCATAATAGACTACCTTTTCGGTGGGAGCGTTTCTATTTGTTGGATTAATTTAATTTGATCAAGCGAAGCAAGAGAATTTAGCTCTACACGCTCTCCTCGGAATGTGACAGTGTGTGTAGTTGTTTTTTCAACGAAGACCAATTTCAATTCTTCGACCAAACCGATTCGCTGCAGAAATTTTATTGAATTATTTCCCAAAGTAGAATCTTTTAGATCTACGACGTTGTTTTCTTTTTCCTTCAAGAAAGAGTGAAGAATTTCACGCTGTGCTGAATTTTCTTGGAAGGTGTGTAAGAGATACTGAGAGCCTTCTTTATCTTTCGTCCAATCGACATTTAGATAAAGTGAATTATGATCAAGCTCTAGTCCTAATGCATGGATTTTGTTATTTTGCTTTATTTCGACTCTTAATCCCTCTTGAAAAAGCAAAACATCATTCATTAACACTTTTAAATATTTTTTGAATCGATCTTGTGAAAAGAAATTAATACTGGATGGTCTTTTCATCTGTTCTTTGATTGCGCTCATTTCACAATAGCGGCTGTGAAGTTCTAGTAAAAAACTGCTCTGTGTACAAGCTTTAATCGAGTCATAATTCAGCTCTTGCCTCTGGAAGTATTCTCTTCCATATTGCCAGCACCAATGAGCTAAACAAATGTTTTCCCAGATCACCCATGAATCATGGAAGTTTTCTCTTGATTTCTTTTTTTTGAGATGAAAAAGGTCCAAAAATAGCAGACGAAAATGAAAATGAATGGAGATATGGTTTTGCTTTTGGATTAGCTTTTTTATCGTTTTTGCTTGGATAAGCGATACTTGCCAGTCCAATAAGAATCTTCTTTTTTCCTATATCAAGAAGAAACCGCAAAAGATCTATTATTCGATCATAGGCGATTTCATAATTTGTTTGGATACAAATTTTTTCGGCACCGCTTAAGGTATTTTCTACTAATGCCAGCCTATTTGCAATCTCTTGATTTTTAAGCAATCGCTTAGATTGTAATCGCTGTTTGATTTCGACATATGCATTGGCAATTTGGTTAACAGCTTCCTTTTCTGTTTTTTTCCAGTCTTGGCGGTATTCTTGAAGATCTTTATCCCATTCCTTTTTCATGGGTAGTAAGAGCTGAATTCGCTTGATGCATGGCGTCCAGTTTGCATAAAGAGTACGAAAGACATCATAGTCAGCGGTTGATTGTAAAGTCTGGTCTGCAAAGTAACCTAATGGTTTTAATCTATCGTCTAAAAGTGAAATATAACTACTTTGCATATATCTACAGCTTTGCCAATCCTTAATTTTTCCCCTGCATTTTAGCACATCTTTGCTTAAGGCCCAATTAAAATTCCCAAAAATTCCCTTGTTTTTCCCACTTAGTTCCCAAAATTGACTAAATATCCCTTCTTAGTGAAATGGGAAAAGTTTCCACACGACTCCACAACCTAGCCTTTGGTTAAAAAACAACTAAAATTAGGGGGTATGAAAGCAAGAAAACGCACAAGCACAAACTCCAATGAGAATAGGCCTATCTTAATTGCAAGTGAGGCAAAGGATAATGTCTGTGCTTTTTTCAAATTCCTTTTGGAGATCGATAAACGTAACAACCCAAGCTTTTATGAAAATCAAAAGAGTAGAAATCGTTCCCATCCGCCCATTTGAAGGCCTTATTGCTTTTGCTAATGTGATTCTGGAAGAAGGACCTTATCTGGGCTCTATTGGTGTGCATCGGAAGTTGGATGGTGGTTTCAGAATTACTTTCCCAACCAGAAAAGTAGGAGAAGCCAATCTTTGCATCTATCATCCGATGACGCTAGAGATCAGCAAAGAATTTGAAACGGCTATTTGCTCGAAAGCAGAAGAGGTGTTTGCAGGTTACTCAATAGTGTAATTTTAAAGAGGTAAAAAATATGTATGAATCAGACTGTCTTCTTCACATGGGCCGAAATGGCATCTCTTTTCAGTGACCTTTTCTTTGCGATGGCAAGATTCATCGCTTCTCAATAGATGCCAAGAAAAATCAACTCGATGAAATGTGAAATAAAAATCAAACATAGAAAACCTTGACTTCCATGTTTTTCTATGTTAATTTCTATGTTTTTCAGCTAAAGGGAAGGCAGCATGCTTGAGGAGCTTTTATCAAGAAACGAGGGAAAAACCCTCGAATTCAAAGAAAATTCGCAATCACTACAAAAAATTATTCAAACGATCATTGCATTTGCTAACACAGCTGGAGGAATACTCTTAATTGGAGTTAAGAATGAAACAAAAGAGATTGTTGGGTTAGCGAATATCTTACAAGAAGAGGAGAAAATTGCTAACTCGATTGCCGATTCGGTCTCCCCACTACTTATTCCAAATCTGCAATTTTGCTCTTTTCGAGATCGGGATATACTGATTATCACAGTTCCCTACAGCCCAAGTCTTTACCATTTAAAGTCTAAAGGCGAAGTTGCTGGAACTTATATACGTCTTGGATCAACTAATCGCTTAGCAGATGCCCATATCATAGCTGAAATTAGACGACTAAAAGAGCATACCTCTTTTGACCAACTTCCTGATTGCAAATATTCCCTTGCAGATTTTGACTTTGAGCTAGCACACAAACTTTTTGCTAATGCAGGAAAAACGTTTAATCAAGCTAAGGCTAAATCTCTAGAGCTTCTGGTCGATTATCAATCCGAAACTTATCCGACAAAAGGAGGACTATTACTTTTTGGTAAAGATAGAGAAAAACTTTTCGCAGATCCCATTGCAAGAATGATCCGCTTTGAAGGAATTAATAAAAACTCAGCTATTGATGAACAAGAAAATAGAAATCCATTGCCACAAGCATTGGAAGAAATCCTAGTCTTTATTCGTCGGCATACTTCAGTAGGTGCGTCTATCAAAGGAATAAAACGTGATGAGATTCCACAGTATTCACCGATGATCCTTCGTGAGGCAACAATTAATGCATTGGTTCATGCAGACTATGCTAATCATCGTTCTCCTATTCAAATTGCGATATTTGATGATCGTTTGGAAATTACCAATCCAGGTGCTTTACCCTTTGGTTTAAGTCTTGATACTGCCATTTCGGGAGTATCCCAACTCCGTAATAAGGTTTTAGGGAGAACTTTTCGTGAGCTCAAGCTAACAGAACACTGGGGATCTGGTCTAAAAAGAATGCTAGAAGCTTGTGAAGAACAAAATATTCCCTTACCAAAGTTCGAAGAATTGGATAATTTTTTTCGTATTACTCTTTATCCGAAATCAACAAAAAGCATCCCCTCTGCTTCTTGGCAAAAACCAATTTTTGAATACCTCAAAAAGCATGAGAACATCAACGCAAAATCAGCCCAAGAAATCTGGCAAGTTACTCGTCGTACGACAACAACTCGACTTAAAGAAATGTGTAATCAGGGATTGCTTGTAGACATATCTACAAGTCCAAAAGACCCTCAAAAAGTGTTTGTTCTTGCAAAACATAGAAAATGACATAGAAGTATTAAGAGAACGATTGTTTCTATGTGCTATTCCTACGTTAATAAAAAGGAAGTTAATTATGACAAGAGAGCGAAATTTAAGTTTTTCAGAAAGAGAAGGCTTAACCCCTTTACCAACAGCCTATGAATTAGAAGAGCTTTCTTACGAGGTGCGTAATGAAATTAAATATATACTAGATGAAGAGCTAAATAAATACTTTGGATACTACAGAGAAAAGGCTGAGTTACCTGATTGGCATAAAATGTTTAAAGACTGGCACGTTCAATTCCTTAAGCAGCCTATCGAAGCTTTTTATCCTGACAATACGCGATATCAATTATTAGGAGTAATCTCAAACTATCCTTATAACCGTGATTCATCACCATAATTCAGAATAATACAATTTTTGGTAAGGAGGCCCGAGGCATCGAAGAATAATTCGATGACGCTCTTTGAGATTTGTAATCTCTCTCTTTTTTCCATTTACAAACACAAGATGAAGGCCCAAAAAGCAAAAGAAAATCCAGCGGCTAGTAGGATTTTGAGCAGGTTTTTTCTTCTGATTGAGAAAGTACTCACTATTTTCATTTAATTTTTTACGAACCTTGTATTCTAGTGCGGAATAGACTAATAAACACAAGGTCATTACCATTAAAAGAGCCTCTATTCTCTCTGGCTTTTTCAAAAAAAAAGAAGAAACCAGAAAATCTGGGCTTTTTAAGAATCGAAATCCTCTTTCAACGCTTTGCTGTGATTTATAAATGGCTAGAGCCTCTTTCATTGACAACTCCGGTGACATGTCATTTGTTGCAATGGCAAAGTATCCCTTAGAATTTTCTAAAGCCTTTTTTCTTTGTAATAAACAAGCTGGAGAACCGATAACTTGATAGCCTATAGTAGAGCGTTTTACTCCTTTCTTAGGGCGACCAGTCGTTGAATATTTTTGTACTTCAATAATTTTTAAGTCTTGAATTTCTATGTACTGATATCTAGAGATATTTTTTCTACAATTCTTTAAAGCGTCATCAGGACATGAAAAAATCTCTTTTGAAAGCTTTTCAAACTCTTTAAACTCTTTTTCTGATTCTTTTTGATATTTTTTTAATAAGGTCTTGCACTCTCTTTGATAGGCAGCTTTACTAAAAATAATCATCCATCTTTGAGCCACTTCTGCATAGCTTGTGTTATATTCTTTTCCTAAATATCCTTCTCCTAAATCTTCCATTTCATTGGGAAAGCTCTTTTCGATTAACTCTTGGGTCAAGTTTATCTTGGCTGGAACTCGAGTAATAAATAAAGCTTTAGCAGCATCCAGTGATTTGATGGAATTCGGCGTATAAAGTGCGCTATCTCCTACTAAATAGCGATTTTCTATAGCTGCTTGAAAGCTTTGTATATGCTTTGAAATGATTTCAGAAAAAGCAGTTTGATATGAACTGTTCCCACTGGCAGCTTGCATAAAGAGAGGAATATTGCTTTGACCAGACGAGATCATCTGTAAAACAGCCTGATTCAAGTCTGGTCGATGATCTCGGCTATATCCTTGAGTGAGTTCAATCCTGGACTCGCCTTGTTCTAATAAACTATAGTACTCTCCATCTACATGAAAACTAGTAGAGTCTAAATGCAAGCTTTTAACTTTGATCCCAAGAGCACGCATAGCTTTTAAGCCAATCTTCGTATACAACTCTGTCACACCGAGAGAAAACAGCTTATCCAATGTTCGGCCTAACACATTGTCATCAATTTGATTTGGATCGATGCTAATACCTAATAAATGATCTACAGGCTTATCTTCAAAGTATTCTGAATACAGATAAAGAGTACGGCCAACAAATCCAAGACCATTGAGGATCATACATTTGACACATTGCCCAAACGTAAGGTTCTTATTTTTAGCTTGTGTTCCACAAGCCTGATCTATAATTTCGCTGATACCGATTTCATCGCACATTCCTGCAACGAGACCTAAATTGTCTATATTTTGTGATGCTAATTTCATAGCGATAATAATAATGATTTATTGCGTTAAATCAAAATTATCTTTT
Source organism: Chlamydiota bacterium (assembly GCA_013285965.1). GTDB lineage: Bacteria > Chlamydiota > Chlamydiia > Chlamydiales > Parachlamydiaceae > JABDGQ01. The sequence goes on along the minus strand of JABDGQ010000001.1, from coordinate 144,617 downwards.
TTTGCTGACGAATCACGGATCTTACAGAAATTCAACGGGTTACAAAATGAAAAAACCGGAAACATTGTCATTTCTGAAAATGTCTCCGGGGATGTGCCGATGGCCGGACTCGAACCAGCACTCTATTGCTAGAAGTAGATTTTGAGTCTACCGCGTCTACCATTTCACCACATCGGCAAATAACTAATGCTATTGTAGCATAAGATAACTTGAAGAGATGGCGCTGATTCTAATGAAAGAGGTAATTTAAAGCAAGAGGCTTAAGACAATTAGCATGTGCTTAATTTCTAACGGGAAATTGCATCCTCATGTTGCGCAAAAAATGGCTTTTTTGACATAATCCATTTCTGCGATCCAATTAATAGTGATCGCTTGAGAAAAATCTTTAGGAGATCACATGGTTCGTTATACAGGTAATAAAAATCGCATTGCACGACGCTATGGTGTAAACATATTTGGCAGGTTACGCAATCCACTACTTCATAAACAAAATCCCCCTGGTGTTCATGGTGCCCGTCGGCGTAAGAAGTCAGACTTTGGGGTTCAGCTAGAAGAAAAACAAAAGTTAAAAGCTATTTACGGTATGATTACTGAAAAACAGTTGGTCGCTGCTTATAAAAAAGCTATTAATTCAAAGTCCAATACTGCACAACGCTTAGCTGAAATATTAGAATGTCGTCTTGACACAGTTGTATATCGTTTAAAATTTGGTAGCACCATTTTTGCTGCGCAACAGCTAGTTTCACATGGCCATGTTTTGGTAGATGGCAAAAAAGTTGACCGTCGTTCATTTCAAGTTAAACCTGGTATGGTCATCTCAATAAAAGAAAAATCACGCAGCAATAAAGCTATTAATGAAGCGTTGAATAGTGCTTCTCGTGCTGCTCCAGAATACTTATCTTGGGACAAAGAGCATTTTAGCGGTCAATTGCTTGCTAACCCAACTACCGAGCAAATGCCTTGGCCAATCGAAGTTAATCTGCCAATCGTTTGCGAATTGTTAGCACGCATTAGCTAGAGCTAATTCAACATTGTATTATGCGTTATGTCAGAGACAAGATTTTCATAAAGAGATGTATTTAACAAATAATGTTTAGTATTTGTTAAATACGTCTCTTTCTATTTTATGGCAAGCTAATTAACCGGTTAATTAATCAAAGCTTCTAGCCAAATTTGACATCAAGCAAATTTCCAAATATATCTATTATTTAAGGTACACCAAGTGAGCTATACGTAAAGTTTCTCGATATTTGAATTGGATTTGCAGGCGTAAGCGCAACCAGAGAAGGAAAAAACTCATTTAAAATTTCTACTGTATTGCTTGAGCGTGTATTTGAAACGCTTATTATCCCCGAACTAGCTGTTAGTGCGTCAACATTAGATATTTGAAAACCAGCTACATAATTACCAAAAAATGGATTATCTATTGCTCCTATTGATGCACTAGCAATACTAAGTGGTGGAACAGTTTGTGTCGAACTAACTCTTATTGTATTATCAGGGGCAACTAGATAAGCGATCATAGTGACACTTAGAGTCGCTGATTGATTACTGAAAATATAACTAAATGATAATCTATTTCCTGTATCCGGTGTCAGAGTAATTCCAGCACCAGTAGGTCCGGTTGCTCCTGTAGCCCCCAAAGTGCCTGGCGAACCATTTGGGCCCGTAGCACCAGTAGTGCCTGTAAAGCCAGTCGGACCAGTTGTTCCAGTGAAGCCTGTAAAGCCCGTAGCACCAGTAGTGCCTGTAAAGCCAGTCGGACCAGTAGCACCATTGCTACCATTTAATCCAGTAGGACCAGTTACACCAGTAGCGCCATTCAATCCAGCTGCTCCAGTGGCACCAGTAGCGCCATTCAATCCAGCTGCTCCAGTAGCACCTACTGCGCCGGGAGTTCCAGCCACACCAGTGGCGCCAGTTGCACCAGTAGCACCATTTAATCCAGCCGCCCCAGTGGCGCCAGTAGCACCATTTAATCCAGCTGCTCCAGTAGCACCAGTAGCACCATTTAATCCAGCTGCCCCAGTGGCGCCAGTAGCACCATTTAATCCAGCTGCTCCAGTGGCACCAGTAGCACCATTTAATCCAGCTGCCCCAGTGGCACCAGTAGCACCATTTAATCCAGCTGCCCCAGTGGCGCCAGTAGCACCATTTAATCCAGCTGCTCCAGTGGCACCAGTAGCACCATTTAATCCAGCTGCCCCAGTGGCACCAGTAGCACCATTTAATCCAGCTGCCCCAGTGGCGCCAGTAGCACCATTTAATCCAGCTGCTCCAGTGGCACCAGTAGCACCATTTAATCCAGCTGCTCCAGTGGCACCAGTAGCACCATTTAATCCAGCTGCTCCGGTGGCACCAGTAGCACCATTTAATCCAGCTGCTCCGGTGGCACCAGTAGCACCATTTAATCCAGCTGCCCCTGTAGCTCCCGTTGCTCCAGTAAAGCCGGTAGAGCCGGTGACAGATATACCCATAGGTCCAGTAGCACCAGTAGGGCCAGAAAAACCTGTTGACCCAGTAGGTCCCGTTGGCCCTCTATGTTTGCGATCATGATGTGGGTGACATTGTGAATCATGACTACTGTGAGCTTTTATTAGTTCTTCGGCTGCCAAACTAGCAAATGGTAAATAAAAAGTTAAGCAACTTAAACTTATAATTTTTTTAAATAATGACAATGGCATTAATAACTCCTTTTGAAAATATACTGGTAGGTACAGTGATTTATTTTTGAGGATTTTAATTTTTTATATGAAAATAAAAATTAAAAATGTCCATAACTCCAAAAGTTATTTCCCTACTCACTGCTCATTCACTTTAATGAAAAGTTGTATATGTTAAAAGTTTTTTTAAATTTGCTTGTTGTCAAATTATCTGTAAGATGAGCTCAAAAATTGAGCGATTATTTTGCCTGTAATTGCTGAAAATAATCAATAAATGATTGATAGGCCTCTTTTATAATATCATATCTTTCTTTTTAAAAATAAAGTGCATTTGTTGCATTAATTAAATTACTTTTTATGGTTTTTTAATTTAAAAATAAAAGCATGTTATAATCGAATTATCTTATGATATTGATAGTATTATGAATGTAAATAAATTTAGTAGTTTTATGCAGGTCATGCAACAGATTGAATTGTCAGATTCTGAGTCGGACCCAAACAAATCTTATATTGATTTTAATGACAATAGATTTTGCAGAATAACTGATAAGCGACACAAAGAAACCACCATTACAGAGTTAGCTCAAGAAATTATGGAAGCTAATTTTAGAGATATTGTGGAGCAAAAGCCTATGATTTGACAAATAGAGAGTAACATAGAAAAGTACTTGTTAACAGATCTTGAGGAATATCGCGCAGAGCTCGATCGTCATTTGCACCAAATTGATAATGGATCTTTAGTGCTTTAAAGCTCAGCTTTTAACATAGCTCTATTAAACTAAAAAAGATACATTTTGCAAGGATCTGAAAAAGTTCTTTGCAAAATGTGTATCCTTATATAGCTCTAGGCTATGTCGAAAATCACTTATTCAAACTATGCTTAAGGCGAGTTATTTAAGTTAAGCGATTTTTTCGTTGGAGCGTTTGATAAGTGGAGACTTTCTCTCCATTACACATTCTTTAGTTAGCGTTATTTCGCTAATGGTGTCGTCAGAAGGTGCTTCAAACATTAAATCACGCATGAGATTTTCTAAAATCATGCGCAAGGCGCGTGCTCCTGTTCCAGCTGTAATGGCCTTTTCGGCAATAGCCAAGAGGGCATCATCTGTTACATTTAGTTTTACCCCTTCTAAGGCAAACATAGCGACAAATTGCTTAATAATGGCATTTTTTGGTTTGGTTAAAATACTAACTAAATCAGGCAAAGCTAATTCACTGCAATTGGCTATACTGTTAAAACGGCCTACGAATTCCGGAATCATCCCAAATTGCACAAGATCCTCTGGCTCAACTTTAGAAAGTAATAAACTTTTATGACTTGAATCAATCACTTCGCGATGTGTGCTATCAAAGCCAATAGTGCCACGACCTAAACGTTTTGAGACGATTTTTTCCAGATTGACAAATGCCCCACCGACAATAAAGAGAATATTTTCGGTGTTAACGCGTATATATTCTTGATTGGGATGCTTACGACCACCTTTGGGAGGTACATTAGCAATAGTTCCTTCGACTATCTTTAGCAAAGCTTGTTGCACCCCTTCACCTGAAACATCGCGTGTAATTGATACATTGGCTGTAGTACGACTAATTTTGTCGATCTCATCGATGTATATAATACCCTGTTCAGCTTTAGCCACATCATAATCGGCAGCTTGCAAAAGGCGCAGAATTATGTTTTCTACATCCTCGCCTACGTATCCAGCTTCAGTAAGGGTCGTAGCGTCAGCGATAGTAAATGGAACATCAAGTATTGAGGCAAGGGTCTTTGCTATCAAAGTTTTGCCTGAACCGGTTGGTCCCAGTAACAAAACATTAGATTTGCTAAATTCGATCGGTTCATCTTTAAGATGTTTGGCGCTGATACGCGTATAGTGATTGTAAACGGCTACAGCAATAGTTTTTTTGGCTTCTTCTTGCCCTACAATATATTCATCTAATTTATGTTTGATTTCTTTAGGTTTAAGAATCTTAAATTCATGATCAGGTGTGGTTTTTTTATCTAAAATTGAAGTGCATAGACGTACGCACTTATCACAGATGTATACGCCAGGGCTGGAGATTAGCCGTTCTACATCTTCTTCACTTCTGCCACAAAATGAACAGGCTACAACATCTTTCGTAGGTTTTTTACTCATATAGATAATATATTAAAAGGATTAAGAGACATGGAATAGTTTTTGAATTTATGTTATTGAATGTCTTTATGACTATCAAGCTCATTGTAACACAAAATACTTTTTGTGAAATGTATAATTTCTCGTAATTTATCAAAGGGCGCAAAATATGTATTAAATAATACTCTTGATAAAGTTTGCGTCTTGATAACCTGAGCTTTGCTTTTTTTCTCCTTTGAAACAATCCAAATGATTAAAAAACTCAAAACCTCAGGTTGGTAATAAAAGTAATCAATTAAATTTGCAATCAAACAAGTTTTGCTTTACTGATTATAAATTGTCTAAGCTTACGATTTAGTGCAGCATCTGCTAAGCGATCATAAAGTTCTTTGTGATCTTTAGAGAGGTTTTTAAGCGGCATTTGACCTAACTTAAGCATATGCATTTGCCAATGTGCAAATTCTTCATCAACATCGGCAGTTTGTGCGACGATTTTATGATCAGCCGCAATTTTACCGTATAAGAAAAATAGTTGTAACGCCATTCTAGAGCTATTTTCAATATCGCTTTCTAAATGTTTGAACTCTTGCTCTGAATAATTATTTTTAGTGGTTTTGCTTTCTGTAAAATGTCTTTCTAGACGAGTCTTTTTTTCAGCCTCAAGGTATGAACCGGGGACTTCAAACGGATAATGTTGTAATAAAAAATTGTCTAAAATGACTAACTGTTTACGAGCTGCTGTTTCTTCTGCTTGTTGTTGCAAACGATGTTGAACAGTTGAACGGAGTGTTTCCAAAGATTCAGCACCCATTTTTTTGGCTAAGGCATCATCTAGTGCTGGAGACGTACCTTTCCAGATGGCATTTAAAGTAAGCTTGTAGTCTACTTTTTTAAATTCACCATCATCTTCGGAAAAATTGTGATCTTCAGATGTTGTCCCTTCCACTTGTGCACCAACCGTCAAATTCAATAAGGCATCGTATAACCATGATGGCAAACACAATGGTGATACATTTAAATGTTTATAAGGATTAGACGAGTTGCTGCTGATTTCAGTAATTTCGCAATCAACATAATCGCCTTCCTGTACATGGTGCTGCTCTTCTATTTTTTCAAAAGTGGTAACGCTGTCAACCATGCTTTGTATAGCGCGCTCACAATCGCGTTCTGTTATCTCTCGAGTTGTAACTTTAGATAATGATATATCATCAACATTGACATGCGGAACAAGAGGTTGTGCTTCACATTGCACCATAAAATGTACTTTTTGTGGAGTACATGAGTAAATAACAGGTGCTTTTTTGGTAAAACTTTCTCTGATACATTGCAGTTTAGCCAACGATAGTGCTTCTCTTAGCGATAGGTCTAATACTAAATCGACAAATTCTTTTTGTATTAATTGACCATAACGCGTTTTAATTACTTCCTGTGGTGCTTTACCTTTGCGAAAGCCTGGTATGACAACTTCATGACTAACCATTTTGATGGCTTTAGCATGACAAACTTGAGCAGTTTTAGGTGAAACGGTGATGTCGAGTTTCAAGCCGCATTGTGGAAGGCGAGTCACTTTTAAATCAACATGTTCGTTATTAAATGTCTCTTGTTGTTGTGGTTCAGTCGTCATACATATTCCTTTTTAGTACATTTAAAAATGGCAATAATTATTCAAATTTTCGTTAAATTACAAAAAAAAGTTGCCAGACAATAATTTGAAAATAGTTTTTAGATAGCAGAGAAATGAGGTTTATTTAATTTATAGCTTTTTAAGGTATAACTAGATGGTGCTTTTTGAATTTCTCTATCTTATCGATTTATTGGGCAACAACTGATTGTAATGAGAACAGAGTTTTTTCGGCAAGTTAAAACCCAAAGTTCAGATTAAAACATAAATCGACGACTATAAATACTTTGCAAAATTCCCAGTGCAATCATCGTAGACATAATTGAAGATCCTCCATAAGTAACTAATATCAATGGCTCACCTGTTATGGGGAAAAAGCCACACATCATACTGCTATTCATTAGTACGTGTGTAGCTAAATAAACGGTCACACCGGCTGCTAGTAAACGTCCAAAAGGATCTTTTGCCACTGCTGTTACCTGAAAACTAAAATAAATAAGGGCGTAGTATAACATCATCAATATCAATAAACCAATCATTCCAAATTCCTCCCCAAAAGCGGGAAACACAGAATCAGTATAGGGATAGGGGAGCCACCCTTTGCCACTATAATCGCTTTTGTGCCAACCTGTGCCAGCTATTCCACCTAGAGCAATAGCTGTGGCAGCTGCTTTTTGATGATGAGTATTAGGATCTAAGCGATCAAATTGATATTCTTTAACCACTTTAGTCGCATAAGGGCGTAAAGTTTCGTGCGGTAATATACCTAAAAAAATAAGGGCAATTAACATCAATGCGCAGCCAGCAATCAACGACATCCATTTTATAACGCTACGGCGCAAGTTGCCAAAATAGAACATTCCTAAACTAATGGGAAAAAGTACTAAAGCTGTACCTAAATCAGGCTGCTTGAGAATCAGAAAAAATGGGATGGCGACAATGGCTAAGGCACAAAATACCACACCCCAGTTTGATGTCAATTGTCCTTGTTTTTCTAAAAACCAACTTAATGTAATAACCACAATGAATTTAGCTTGCTCGGAGGGCTGAAAACTAATGTTGATGAATGGAATACGGTACCAACGGTGTACTCGTTGGATAGAATCGGTAAAAAACAACCCTATTAATGCTAAAAGCATTAAAAAATACAAAATCCAGGTCCACTCGCGTAATTTATTATAATCAAAACAAGCACAAATAATATAAAGAACACTTCCTATCGCAAACCATTGCAGCTGTGTGCGTACTAGAGGTGTCCAAAACTGCTCTTCGCGATAATCGGCATTTGCCACTGGGCTGTATGAGGAGATTACCAAAAGACTAATAATCATCAGACTCACAATGACTGGTATAACTCTAAAGTCCAAGCGCTTTAAATAGCAGGCGTTCCACATAAAACTAATTTTTTTTATAAATGTTTAAACGCTTTATCAATATATAAATCATAACGGCAAAAATTGACCACCATACATAATGCATATAGCTCAAAGCGCTGGGTACGAGATGTGCCTCTTTTAAACTGTAAAGTTGATTCAGAGCCCCTTCTTTGTCATAAACTGTATCAATGTAAAAAATACCTTGCCATACGCTAACATTGCTAGTAGGTTTTTCAAAAATAATTTGATCATTTAATAAAGTAATTTTAGGTAATTTTTTATTGCTATCATTGACACAGCAACTTTTTAAATTTGGTTGAGCGGCTAAAATAGGGGGGTTGGCATCATAGTAAAAACCACGTACAATAACTTTTTGCCCATGAAATTTCCAGATCGAATCAATGTTGCCCTGTAGGCTAGTAGAGGGGATAGCTGATAGTTCTTCTATTTTAAGCTCATATAATGGCTCTTGAGCATAGCTACTAAATTGATAGCACAATATAAAAATCAGATAAACACATAAGTTAAACATTTAGGTTACATTTGTGCTGAAAAAAGAGAAAGTTGATTATCTGAATAAATTGTATTAGAGGTGGCATTGGAGCGGATCATTTTAGATTTAGTATGCTTGAGGAGATTTTTTTTTGGTGGTTCAAAGGCTGTTTTGCGCTGAGCATTTTCCTCTAAGTGAGCCAGAATTTCTTTGGCACGCTCAACTACACTTTGCGGCATTCCCGCCAATCGAGCAACATGAATACCATAACTTCTATCAGTACTTCCTTTAATGATTTTACGCAAAAATGTAATCTGTGCTTCTGTTTCATCGACAGCCACATGATAGTTAATGGCTCCTGGTATATTGTCTTGCAATTTAGTAAGCTCCCAATAATGGGTAGCAAAAAGAGTTTTGGCACAGCTATGTTGATTAGTAAGTAAATATTCGGCAACCGACCAGGCAATCGATATGCCATCATATGTGCTAGTACCACGTCCAATTTCATCTAAAATGACAAATGAGCGTGGTGTTACGCTGTTTAATATTGCAGCCGTTTCTAACATTTCGACCATAAAAGTTGATTGACCACGTGCTAGATCATCGCTAGCTCCAATACGTGTAAACACTTTATCAGTTAATCCAATCTGTGCACTGCGCGCGGGCACAAATGAACCAATATGTGCCATGATGACAATAAGTGCATTTTGGCGCAAATAAGTTGATTTTCCCGACATATTTGGTCCGGTTATCAATAATAAGCGCTGCTGTGGATCTAAAAAAAGATCGTTTGATACAAACTTTTCCATTTTACAGACATGTTCTACTACAGGGTGACGGCCTTCTTGTATAGAAAGTATATTTCCATGGTCCACTAATGGGCGGCAATATTGATTTTGTAGTGCTGCTTCAGCTAGCCCATTGAGACAATCGAGGCAAGCGATGGCTTGCGCCGTATTTGATATAGATTTGGCATAACCACTAATTTCTTGCCGTAGTTCTTCAAAAAGAGCATGTTCTATTGCATGTATTCGCTCTTGTGCAGTAAGAACCTTGCTTTCATAGTCTTTTAAATCTTGGGATATATAGCGCTCAGCATTAACTAGAGTTTGTTTACGAATAAAAATGGGCGGCATTTTTTCACTTTGCCCGCGGCTTACTTCGATATAGTAGCCAAATAATTTATTAAAACTCACTTTTAATGTTTTGATTCCGGTTTCTTCACGTAAACGCATTTGATATTGCATAATCCAAGCTTTACTGTCAGCACTTATAGTACGCAATTCATCTAATTCGCGATGAAAGCCGTCGCGAAAAATATTGCCATCACTAATCCGTAAAGGTGGTTCATCAACAATGGCTTCCATGATTTTATGACGCATTTGGGGGAGGGGGTCTATTTTGTCAGCTTCCTGTGTAATCCACGTGGCAGGCAGTGTGCTGAATAATTTTTTAATATAATCCAGCGGAGCAAAAGAATGTGCTAAAGCATTTAAATCGCGTGGTGAGGCAAATCCAGTGGTAATTTTCATCAATAAACGCTCTAAATCTTTGACATGTGCTAATTCAATGCGCAAAGCTTTAAAAGTTTCTATGTTTTTTAAAAGAGCTACAATGCCATTTTGCCTTTGATCTATCTCCACTATGTCAAGGAGTGGATGTTTGATCCATTGATATAATAAACGCCCGCCCATAGGAGTTTGCGTATAATCTAAAATATCAATTAAGGTGTTTTTGCGGCTCCCATCACGTAACGAAGTGGTTAATTCTAAATGGCGCATCGTTATGCGGTCCAATGACATGAAATTGGCACTGGTGTGAACACGCAATGTTTGAATTTGATTGATAGGCAAACAAAGATTATCTTGCAAATACTTTAATAAGGCACCAGCAGCATGTACGCTGGCCGATTTTTCTTTTAATCCAAAACCTTCTAAATTCTGTGTTTGAAAATGTTGTGTAAGAAAATTATAGGTGACATCACCTTCAAAACACCAATCTGCTTGAGTATCTAACAAAAAATGATATGATTGGCGCATTTCTGAAAATAAATTGGCATGGTTGTTGCAAAATTTTTCGCTAGTCAAAATTTCAGCAGGTTGTAAACGATAAATCTCGTTTAATAACTCACTGTTTAATAATTGATTTTGATTAGATATCTCAGCAGGTTCCGCAAATTCGGAAACGAAAAATTCACTTGTAGTCAGATCTAAAAATGCTAGACCAACACAGCCGCTGCTTTTTGTGAGACAGGCAAAAAAATTGTTTTTTTTTTCAGAAATTAATTGAGATGATATTAATGTTCCTGGAGTGACCATGCGAACAATAGCACGTCTTAATAACCCTTTACAATTTTTAGGATCATCAAGCTGTTCCGCTATGGCTACCCGATATCCTTTGGTCACTAACTTATCAACATATCCTTCACTAGTGTGATAAGGGACACCACTCATCGGAATTTCCTGACGGCGAGTCAGTGTCAAATCAAGCTCTTTTGATAAGATGTGCGCATCTTCATGAAAAGCTTCATAAAAATCGCCCATGCGAAATAAAAGAATAGCATCACCAGCGGCTTCTTTACACTGTTGCCACTGTAACATCATTGGTGAAATTTTAAGATTTGACTCAGACATGCGAAGCTTTGGTTAAAAATAATTATATGAATATTAATGTATTCAATCTAGTTCTGAATGTTCTGACCTTTCAGTTTTCTCTAGTACTTCTCTTTTTTCCAGGGCGGTCAATCTTTTCGTTAACACTTTTAGTTGTGTGAACATTGACTCGATGTGTCGCAAAAATACTCTTGTGCGGTTGTATTGGGCCATCGGAACAGCTGGCGAGCCTCCGTAATCACCGGTTGTCAAAGATTTGCTAATGCCACTTTGACCGGCTACTCGTACCCCATCGCCAATACGAATATGGCCAGATACGGCCACATGGCCTGCAAAAGTGACGTTTTTACCAGTTTTCGTTGATCCAGCAATGCCCGTTTGGGCTACAATGGTGTTGTTTTCTCCTAATGTAACGCCATGACCTATTTGTACCAAGTTGTCAATCTTGCTTCCTCTGCCTATATGTGTGCTTTTAAAACGAGCGCGGTCAATGGTCGAGTTTGCCCCAACTTCTACATCATCTTCGATGTGGACATGTCCAACTTGATTGAGTTTAGTGTGCTTGCCTGAACGATCTGTGATGTAACCAAATCCACACCCTCCGATAACCACTCCAGGCTGGAGAATTACGCGATTACCAATGATGCACTCTTCACGAACGACAACATTTGGATGAATGAGACAATTCTCTCCAATTATACTATGTGATCCGATGTAAACACCTGCTCCAATAATTGTGCCTGCACCAATTTTAACCATGCCATCAATTACTGCATTTGGGCCAACTGTTACATCGTTTCCTAATTGCACACTTTCGTGAATAACAGCCGTTTTATGAACACCCGTGAAGGCAGAGTGAAATTCTGAATTTGGATGTAAAATATCCACTAATTGTTGAAAGGCCTTTGAGGGTTGCCCTGAAAGTAAATAATTTTTACCTTCAATTAGTTTTGAATTAATAGAAACAAAGATGACGCCCGCTTGCGACTTTTTCATAGCACTTAAATATCGATCGTTGGATAAAAAAGCAGCATCATCAGCCGTGGCTGATTCTAAGTCGGCTACACCTGAAATAAAATAAGATGGATCGCCGATTAATTTACAATGCGTTAAATCGGCCAAAAATTTTAAATCAAACTTTTTTGTCATTGTTTGTTACAGCACTGCCTAAGTGGGCTTTGGGTGCTGCCCCTATTTTAATATGTGTATTATAAATCATGCAGATATGACACCTGTGGCAAATAAATTGTCACAAGTGTCTAAAAGTAAGGCTAATTAAAATTACTTTGCTTGTTTTTCTTCATCAAATAGTGTATTCATTTTAGAAATTATTTGTGTAGAAACATCTAAATGGGGAGCATAAAAAGTGGCAGCATCATCACTAAATATGGCATCCAGAGACATAGCAGGATCTTTGGCCACATCAGCAGAAGCTTTGCTGATAGAATCAGTCAATTTTTGGACAATTTTAACGTTAGCTTGCTGTAGGGTTTGCATATATTGATTTTGCAATTGCATACCTTCATTGCGAATGGTACGTTTTTTGCGTTTCAGTTCACCTTCAGCTTCTTCCGAAATACCATCTAAATAATCTTCATCATTTAGTTTGGTTTCAATCTCTTCTAATTGCGTTTCTTTATCGCGCAATACTGATTCCATTTGAGTCTTCATTTTCTCAAAATTAGCTTGTTCCTGTTTGCCTAATTTTGATTCTTCTAAACAACGTTTGGTGTTGACAATACCGATTTTTAGTGCACTAGTCTGAACGGATGGACTATTGATTGCTTTTCCGTTAGATGGTTGAGAGTATTGGAAAGATTGTTGGGGTTGTTCAAAGTTTGAAACTTGCTGTGCTTGCAGATTTGCATACAACGCAAATATGAAGATGATATTATATCCATATATTTTAAAATTTTTCATAACTTCTCCTTGATTAAATGACGGATTCATGATGCCAATTAAAAATTTCCACCGAAAGAAAAAAAGAACTTTTTTACATCGCTGTGACTATGTGCATTAAGTGGGTAACCCATGCCAAGCGACACAGGTGGTATGCTATCGATAAGTTTAAAACGACAGCCGTAACCAATTGACACACTCATTCTACCAAATTCCCACGTGTCTTTTGACAAGTGTCCAGCGTCTAAAAAAGCGTATACTTCAAGATCTTGCATGATGCGGCGCACCATCTCTACTGAATAAAATTGCATAGACAACCCCCCGCGCGGTATATGGGGATGATGGCGATAGTGAGGACCTAAGCGGTATGGACGAAAACCACGCACACAAAAATCACCACCTAAAAATATCCTCTCATCCATTGGCATAGTATAATATGAAGTGGTTCCTAGTGGTTGGATAAAGCGAAAATCGGCTCGATACTTGACGACAAGGCGACTGCCAATTGGCAAATAATAGCTATTAAAATAACCTAGGTTGAAAAATTTATGATCGCCACCAATACCAGCATATTCCAATAGTAATTTTGAGCGAAAACCCCTTGAAGCTTTAATCGAATGATCAGTGGAATCGTAGCCAATAGAACCGCCAACCGCTGAAATTAAACCATGAATATGTGCATCGTGCTCTAGTTCGGAGATACAGCTGGCATTTTCTTGTAGATCGACAAAACCATTTTTTAAGCGATATTGCAGTCCAAAGCGAACAAATTGGTTATAATCATAATGTGCACGCAACACTAAGGAAGAAGTTTCTAAATCATATTTATTTGATATGTAGCGTGTGGTAGCATTGGTCAAATCAAAACCGACCGACCAACGTGTGTCCATAAAATGAGGTTTTGTCCAAGACAAACCATAGGTACGACTTTTCTGACCAATTTGTAGATTCAATTGCAAATATTCACCACCTCCACGCAATGTACGCAACCCTTCTTTCCATGAGCGGGAGATGCCGGCATAATTGAAGTTCTTCTCTGTAATGGACATACCACCAAACAACTCTTCAACAGTGCTGAATCCAAAAAAGGCGCTAAATTGTCCAGTATCGGTTTCTTCTACTTCAATATACACATCGCGATAATTACCATTTCCTAAATTTGACTCGCTTCCTTTGACTATGTAAACATTAACGCTCTTAAAATAACCAATGTTGGCTAAGCGTGCTTGCGTGGCTTTCAGTTTTATAGTATTGAAAATTTCACCAGGTGTGAGCAAAGTTTCATGTAATATTACTGAATCTTTTGTCACAGTGTTGCCAAAAATGCGAATCAAACCAACTGAATATTGAGCTCCTTCTTCAATTTTGAAGTTAACGCGATAAGCAGTTTGGCAATCCATCAGTTCTTGATCAAAATTGACATTGGTATCAACATATCCTAAGCGGCCATATTTATCTGTAATCGCTTCAATGGTGTCTCTAATGCTATCTAGTGAAAATGGTTGGCATGGGATAGCGCTAAATAATTCTGTAATACACTCATCATCAAATACTTTATTGCCTTCAAATGAAACTTGCCCAAATGTATAAAGTTGGCCTTTATCGGCTGTAATTACAACGATTATGCGATGTGACTTAGCTCCTTCAGATACTTCAACACTAACCTGTGCGTCAGCGTAGCCTTGATTTTGTAAGTAATTAGTAATGACCATGCGGTCTTGCTCCACAGCATCTTCGTTATAGGTTCCGGCATGTGTGTACCAACTTGTGAACAAGTTGTATTTCTTGGTGACCATTTCAAGTAAGATTTCGCACTTCTCTTTATCAGTAAAATTGACAAATACAATTTCCTGTACTCTACCAACGCGCCCTTCATCAATATTGATGATGATAGAGACTTCGTTAAGTTCTTCATTGAGCTCTACTTGATAAGTTAGATTGGCTTCAAAAAATCCTTCCTGAATGTAGTAAGCTTTGATTTTATGAAAAGCCTCATTAAAAGCTGGTTTATCAAAGGGGCTAAAACATGCGATGTTGAGTTCTTTTTGTAAACGAGTTGTTTTAAGGCCATGATTTCCACACCAACTAATAGTGCGTATGATGGGCTTTGTCCACAAATGCAGTCCGATAATTAATTTTTCATCTACCGTCTCTATTTGTGGTTCGACTCTATCAAAATCTTGTGCCAATAATTTAAGATCTTCATCAAAATCACCTTGTGAGAACATCCCATTTGGCTGTGTATGCAATCTTGCGACAATGGCTTTAGTGTCACAAATTGAGCTTGCATCGCCATGCACAGTAATATTTATGTCTTCAATAATACGATTCTCATTCTCTAATCCCTGCCCATACACCAAAACAGATGGTAAAGAAATACTTAAAGAAAATGCAAATAAAAGCGTCTGATAATAATTCGATTTAAAAGGAGAAAAAGGTAATTTAAATTTTAGTAAATTACAAAATAAATTTAATATAACACCAGTAAAAATGCGCATTGACATGTCCTCTGCGAGTTGTTGCCATCAGTTAATCAATGTGACAATCTTGTTATGTTTGTACAAATGCTTTGATGTGCAAGCAATAGTGGTTTAATTTCAAATTCTAATCTTGGGTCAATCGCTGACCAGGAGAAAAGTAGCTGATCATATGGCATTGTCGGCTATTTTGCCAGTAAAATCTGCCATTTCTTAGTAGACTTCTTTCGAAACTACATTTATTTCTTGCCGATGTGTAATGTGAATACAAAGGTGTGCTCGCTTTCGTGAGCAAAAGCCTCATAAAAATTACTAAAGTTTAACGCTTCTATTTTATTTTTGAGATAGCTTTGATTTTTGCTGTTACCATTTTTAATATCAATGGCTAGGATCTTTCCTTGCCTATTTACTTTTATGCTCAAGCTTATTGGTTCATCAATATCTAGTGCTTTAATTTTCTCTAACTTAGCAATCATCTGCTGAGCATATTGTTCTTCTTTACTAGACATCGGTAAATCGGCACTAGTAGTAATAGTTACAGCTAAATTGTCGCTATTTAATTCATGCACTGCAGTAGGTAGAGCAAGTGGCAATGTAGCACTGGGCTCAACGTTATATTTGCTGGAGTTAGCGTTTGTCATGCTTATTTCAGTATTATTGAGTTTGTTTAAAATAGCCTTGGCTTCTTCTTGTTTGATTTGTAGAGCGCGGCGTGCTTTCTCATCGGCTATTCTTTTCTCTTCTAACCTTTTCTCTTCTAGTTTTTTTTCTTGCAATCGTTTCTCTTCTAAACGTTTTTCATCTAAGATTTTTTGTTTTTTGGCAGCTTCCTCGACGGCGGTCGTATTAATTTTGGAGGCATTAGATTTTGGCACCGCACTGTTTTTGCCTTCGGTTTTAGGCTTTGGTATCGATTTTGTTGCTCCTTTTTCAGCCACTTTGGGTGCTGCTTTAGGTTTTGCAGGTTTTGGTTCAGGTTTTGGTTCAGGTTTTGGTTCAGGTTTTGGTTCAGGTTTTGGTTCAGGTTTTGGTTCAGGTTTTGGTTCAGGTTTTGGTTCAGGTTTTGGTTCAGGTTTTGGTTCAGGTTTTGGTTCAGGTTTTGGTTCAGGTTTTGGTTCAGGTTTTGATTCAGGTTTTGATTCAGGTTTTGATTCAGGTTTTGATTCAGGTTTTGGTTCAGGTTTTGATTCAGGTTTTGATTCAGGTTTTGATTCAGGTTTTGATTCAGGTTTTGATTCAGGTTTTGATTCAGGTTTTGATTCAGGTTTTGGTTCTATTTCTGGTGCAGTTTGTGTTTGTTCGGAAGGTAACACCATACTTGTTGTAGCCATGGCAATTTTTTTTGGTGTAGAAATTATACGTACCGTTATTTTTTGGCGCTGCGATTTAATATCCTCTTTTTGCTCCCATGTGCTGAGAAGAATTAATAAGAGACCGTGCAAGAGAATGACAAATAAAAAACTTGCCAGAAGTGTTCGTTGGTGGTGGTTAAAGGTTGAGGTGGTGTGTTGCATGTGATAAAAATGCTTTTAAGCGGGCGTTAAAATAACATCCATCTCAGTAAAACCGGCTTCTTGTGCCGCATTCTTTACTGATTGATAAATGCCAAAATGGGCTCTTTTATCATGAAATACTTGTAAATGAGAGGTCGGAAATTTCTGTTTTATTTGTACTAGTTGTTCGGGGAGTTGAGCGGCAGCAATTTGCTCTTGGTTTAGCCAAATGGTATTGTCGTGATGCACGTGAATAGCTATAGCACTGGCCTCTTGAGCAGAGCTTATAGTGCTGGATGGTTGATTAGGAGCAAAAGCCAGCGCTACGCGATCGGTATTTAATAAAGGGGCAATAACAATAAAAGTAATTAAAATGACAAAAACCACGTCAATTAATGGTGTTAAATTAACAGTGGGTTCATCTACAAAGGTGGCTTTATGTGAGCTCAAGCGACCATTTCTCATCACTGCGCCTTTTGTTGACTTTCATCTATTTTATTGTTTATGGTCATAACAGCTCGGCGATAGTGCAGTTCCATAGTGGTCAATATTTCATTGGCAAACCCTTCCATTTCGATGGAAAAGTCACGAATATTGTTCTTTAAATAATTATATCCAACTAACGCCGGGATAGCATCTAAAAGTCCAATTACGGTGGTAGCTAGAGCAAGTGAAAGGCCGCTTAATACCATTTGATGTGTGCCACTAACTCCTTGTGTTTGCAGTGCTGAAAAAGTGGTTAAAATACCCCAAACTGTTCCTAAAAGTCCTAAAAAAGGAGCTAGGCTGACAGTAGTTGCAAGAATATATAAGTTTTTCTCAAGATTTTTGACTTGATGGGCGATTTGTGTAGTTAAATGTGAAGCTAAATAATCAATCTCTTGTGTTGTTAGCCCTTGCTTTGGATGGGCAACGCTTTGGCTATGTAGGTTTTTTTCATAAGTTAACAATTCTGCACATTGTTTATGTAAGGTAATATAAAGTGCCAAAAAAGGGTTGATGGTTTTTTTTTGATTGAGCCGTTCGTAATCAATAGTAGTAGGATTCATTTTGTGAAGTTGGAAAGCTTCATAAAAACGAAAAGCATTTTTCTTAGCTTGATAAGTGGTCCATATTTTATATAATAAAATAGACCAACTGCATATTGAAATAAGATAAAGTCCAATAAAAATTAGTTTTCCTAATATATCTGATTGTATATAAGATTCAAAAAAAGGATTAGAACTTAACAAAAAAAGTTTGACAATCATTATATTATCCATTAATATTTTGTGAAGATCACATTGCTTAATTTTATTAAATACATAAAATATAACAAAAAATAGTCAATAATAGCTATTTTGTCAAGAGAGAGACATTGCATGATTAATCAGTTATACATAATCAGCCTATCGTATTTGCTAATTTTATCGCACTGTTTTACTTTAAGTGCTATTTCCCCAAATATAAAAGCCGAAATTATTTGTGAAGAAGAGAGTGTTATGGCGGGGCGTCCATTTAACGTGGCTGCGCGTTTGCACATTCCAGATGGTTGGCATGCTTATAGTAAAGATTGCGGTGAAGTTGGTGTACCCTTACAAATTGAATGGGAGTTGCCAGAAAATTATGTGCTGGAATCAACGCAATGGCCTACTTCGCAATTATTTAATACCGCGGGGATAGAATCTTTTGGGTATGAGGGTGAAATTTATGTACTGAGTCGCATTAGACCCTCTAACAACCCTACAGAACAACAAAGCGCCACATTAAAAGCATCCGTGGAATATTTAATTTGTTCGGAAGAAGCTTGTCAACCAGGTAATATGACGCTATCCTTTCCCTTAAAGCTCTCCGCTCAAGAACCTATTATTAATGATAATGTTAAAGATGCTTTCATTAAAGCTCGCGAGCGTTTGCCAAAAATTAGTGCAGGATCTGCTACTGATATTGCGGTCCTATCGCCTGTAAAAAATAATTTTGATGTAGCAAGTCAAAATGCCGACTCAATACAAGTTAATGAGAGTAGCACTGAAAATCTATTAGTGCTTTTATTTTTAGCATTTATAGGCGGATTAATACTAAATTGTATGCCTTGTGTCTTGCCTGTGATGTCTTTAAAAATTATGAGTTTTGTTAAAATGGCTGGTCAAAGTCGTGCGTTGATTTGGCGACATGGCTTGGCATTCACCGGTGGTGTAGTTTGCTCTTTTTGGCTATTAGCTTCTTTAATGTTATTATTGCGCACTTATGGCCAAAGTGTGGGTTGGGGGTTTCAATTACAAGAGCCGCTTTTTGTAGCCACTTTGACAATTATACTATTCGTATTAGCTCTTAATTTATTTGGTCTCTTTGAGTGGGGCTTATCGATGGCGGCCTGGGCTGGTCAAAAAGAGGTTGATGCCGCCAAAACAACAGGTATTACACGCTCGTTTTTAAGCGGTGTATTAGCCACAGCTGTAGCCACGCCATGCACTGGTCCATTTTTAGGATCAGCCGTCGGTATAGCAGTCATATTGCCTTTTTGGCAATCACTATCAATTTTCACCTTTGTAGCTCTAGGTATGAGTAGTCCTTATTTATTATTAGCTTTTTTTCCATCTTGTTTGCGTTTCTTACCAAAGCCAGGATCTTGGATGGAAACATTTAAACAACTAATGGGCTTTTTGTTGTGTGCTACTATTTTATGGTTACTATGGGTGTTTGGGTCTCAAACTAATTTATTTGCAGTGATTTGCTTGTTGAGTTGTTTATTATGCTTTACTATCAGCTGCTGGATTTATGGACGCGCTGGTTTGAGGATTATGAGCCGTTCTCGTTTAATAGTGTCATATGCCTTGATAACGCTCTGGGCACTAGGTGGTATTCAAATCATGTTGTTGCCAAAGTCAAGTTGGCATTTGGAGCAAGAAGATAATGCTGTTCAAATAGCACAAGCTAGTAACAAAAAGTGGGAAAGTTTTTCTACAAACAAAGTGGTCGACTCACATCGTGATGGTAAACCTGTTTTTATTGATTTTACCGCTAAATGGTGTTTAATTTGCCAGGCTAATCACATAGTTTTAAATTCAAGCCAAGTACAAAAATCTTTTCAAGAAAAAGGGGTTGTGGCACTAAAGGCGGACTGGACAAAGAATGATCCTGCCATTACACAGGCCTTGAGTCAATTTGGAAGAAACAGTGTTCCGCTATATGTATTGCACGTGGCAGGGCAAGAGCCTATGATTTTACCACAAGTATTAACGCCTGAAATTGTCACCTCATATCTAGAACATTTACCTGACCAAAAACAAATTATATAAACCAAAAAATCAAGTTGTAAATGTTTTTTGATTCACATGCTCACTTGACAGGTTCCGAAACTTTTGCAGATTTATCAGCTGTTTTGGAGCGAGCCCGATTTGCTGGGGTACATAATATCATGAATATTTGTACCGATCTGCCTTCATTACAAAAAGGGTTAGAGCTCTCAGAGCAACATAATTGGATTTATCAATCAGCAGCCATTACACCACATGATATTGATAAGATGGATAAAAACGTCTTTGATATTATGGCTGATAGAGCGCGAAATAAAAAGCTTAAGGCTATTGGGGAGACTGGTTTAGACTATCACTACGACTATAGCTTGCCTGCTGCACAAAAAAAAATGTTAAGTCGTTTTTTGCAATTAGCATTGGAGTGTGAGCTACCGATAATTATTCATTGTCGCGAGGCGTTTAAAGATTTATTTGAAATTATCGATTGTGAGTATCGTTTAAACGGCGGTTACGCTCCCGGAATTTTGCATTGCTTTACTGGCACAATTAAAGAGGCGGAGCAGGTGCTTGAGCGTGGTTGGATGTTATCGCTGAGCGGTATTGTAACATTTAAAAAAAGTGTGCAATTACAAGCCGTGGCCCATATGACTCCTTTAAATCAGCTTTTGATTGAAACTGACGCACCTTATTTAGCTCCTGAGGGATATCGTGGAAAAAGAAATGAACCTGCCTTTGTAATAAAAACAGCACAATGCATTGCCCAAATTAAACAATGCTCCATACAGGAAATCGCCACATCTTCGGCACAAAATGCGAAAACCATATTTAAACTATAATTTTTTCTATTGACAGAAAACTATCTAATTTAAAATTAAATTATCGTTGCTATTATATGGACGTAGTTGGCATACTGCATTTATTTTAAAAAGTAGAGCGAGGTATGAATGTCTACAATCCAGCAAATAGAACATGGTTTGGCATGGTCTTTTACGCAAATTAATACATGTCGTAAAAATCCGGGTATTATTCAAGATATTGCATTAGGAGCTTTTGATTTTTTGGAATTATTGCGATCGCAAGCAGTAATTGCCCCTTCAAGCCATCTTAAATTAAGTGTACTTTTAGAAAGTACCCAAGTGATTTCGGCTATTTGTGCCATAAAATCTATCGCTAGTGAATGCAATGCAGCGGTAGTAGCTGTGTGTGCAATTAAGACTGATAAAATTTTTGAAATTGATGTTAATACCATTTTCACCAAAGACACCCCAGTAAATGTTTTAATGTTTATATCAAAAACTGTAACACTTGTTACCAACTGCGGCATAGTTGTGGCTCAGACGGCCATTTATAATGTTGGTTATGCGGTGACAGTAGTGCAAAATAGCAGTGCATACGTTAGTTTAGAAATGCAAAAAATAGCATTTGATAGAAAACTGTACGCTCTTATTTCAGCTGATTCATTACTAAAAGCTTCTGTAGCTGCTTTTAAAAAATGTGAAGATCATGAGGTACAAGAATTGCAATTGACAGCTTTACATAATGTAGCTTCCAGCGTTTATTTTGGTGCCCTTTTTTGGTTCCAAGGACAACCAGCAGCTTCAGATGGTTTGCTTGCACTTGGATGTGTCTATCGAGGCGTTTCTTTATATTACCATAGCAATACAATAATGAGAGGATAAGATGCTTTCAATAGATGCGCAAGCTTGGCTGCAATCGATATCATTGAGTGTAAAAACAACAACAACAGCCATTTATACTTCTGATGGTTTAGAGGCAATTAGCAAATTAGCTATATTAATACCAGATCAACCGTTTGGAAATATCGATGGTGTCTTAATTAAGCATACTTTTAAGCCTTTAAAAGAATTGCTAGTAAAAACTAAGTTGGCCGTTACATTGGGCAGTTATGTTGATCCACAAGGTGTATTAAAGCTGCCTCATCGCCAACCGCCCACTGCTGGTGAGGAAGCTCCACTTGATTGGGCAACAATGTTGATTACAGTAACACAGACTTACGATGCACTTTACTTTTTCAAAACCTATCTTGGTGTTGATGTAGCTAAAATTTTCGAGCCATTGGTTTCTTATTGCCAAAAAACAGATGTGTGGTCTTTTTGTGCAGATTGCTTAGATAAGCTCGGTCAATGTCGCATCTACAAAGATACCACCATAGCTGATATTGTAGCTAAAAAGCCCGAAGTCTTGGATGTGCCCAGCTTTTGCGTCATGACAGCTTTTAGCCTTAATGCTATTTTAGCACTGCAAAAAGGGGTTAGAGATTTTCAAAAAGATAATCTTTCAGTGCAAACGCAAATTGCCAATTGCGCAGAATGCTCTTTAAATGTTACTAAAAATATTGGTAAGGTATTGCTCATTGCTAATCGTCATTTGCAAAACACTAACACCTTTTTTTATGGCGAAGTTGTTACTAACTTAGCAGTTTTTGCTTCATTAGTATTAAAAGCTAATAGAAGTTGATAGATATCATTAATGGCTGTGTGCATGTCCTCAAAAAGCACTGAGTGATACTGCGGATAGTGTGCTGACAGCCATTTGCTTAATCTTTTATTAGCCAATCTTTCTAATTCAGTCTTAAATGTAAGCGGATCTTTGTGTGATTTTATCATTAGTCTACCCACATCGATCCGTATTGCTATATCATCAACAAAGCCAGTATTGTGAATAATATTGTGATCATCATCATGAAGCGATAAAAGATATTCAGATGTATATAAATTTAGTATTTTGCGGATTTGCTTTTTTGCCTTCTCTACCTCGTTATTCTGTAACAATGTAGTTAAGGTGTTTTTAGTGGTTTGTGCTTTTCGTTGGAGCATAAAGGAAACTTCATCCAAATTTACGTTATAATTAAAGCCATAGCGACTAGTTAACGTTATTGGTTTGTGTAAATTATCTGTTTTTAGTAAGTGCACGTACAGCATGCCAGTATTGTCTTTGTTCTTAGTATAGGCTAAATGATAACCTTGAAAAATTCTATTTATGCGCATGGCTTGATGTTGTAGTAGATTTTGCCGATAAGATTGTACCAAACCAAAATTGGGCAGCCATGCAAGATAAAAGGGTGATTTAAGATAAGTGTACTTGATAAACTTTAAAACATACTGCTGATCTTGACTGACAAAGGCGTATGTTTGATGACCCTTTCCAAGATATGTAAAAGGTTGCGCAAGAATATTTTCTAAATTTTGTAAATCAACTTCAGAAGGCGTAGTAATCTGCCAGGCAACATTTTCTTTGCCCACAATCGAAATGTTCTTTAAAGAAAAATCGTCGTTTAATTCATTATAAAAAAAAATAATGCTTACAAAAACAATAGTTAGCCAAAAAATGTTTACTATTTTTCGCATAATTAGCCGTTTAATTTGTCAAGCTGCGGTGTAAGGTGAGTTATTTATACAACTTAAGGTGGATTTTTTGAAATAGCACTTAAAAACTCACCTTACACATAACTTTAAGGGCATACTTAGATATTAATTGAATTTATCATGGCCTGTGTCAGTATAATGTTTGCTGCATTAGCTTTATTAGCCGTTTTGGCATCAAATAAGTTTTTTTGCAAAATTTTTACTGTCTTATGAACCGAACTCATCGATTTATTAGCTCGTACTAATTTTTGGCTAATCCCTTCAAAAGATAAGTTTTGTTCTTTTGCTATACTGACAGTTAACTTTTCAAACAATTGCACAAACTGATTAATTAATGAGCCTTCACTGGGAGTTTTTATATGAAAAATGGTGTCCATTCTTCCATCGCGAATTAAGGCCTCATCCAATTTGTTAAAGTCGTTGGTGGCGCAGATTACTATGATGTTTTTCTGACCAGCGTTGTTAAATAAATCTAAAAATGTTCCCAATTCTTCGGCTCGAGCTTGTTCACTGTGCGACTGTAACATAGTTTTTCGATTAGCTAAAACTGTGTCAATTTCATCAATAAAAATAACAGAAGGAACTTTATTTGTTTTGGTTGCCTCAGCGGCACTTTTAAAAAGCTCTTTAACAGCTATAGCTGTACCGTGTAAAAGTGTGCTTCCATCGGAAGCTTTATAGGAGCCAAAAAAAATAGGTTTGCCTAGATCTTTTATCATTTGCTCAACAAATTTTTCCACTATGTATGTTTTTCCGCAACCTGGTTTTCCATGCAATAAAATACCATTAGGCGGTGTCACACCACATTCCAATGCAAATGTTTTATTTTCTGGTCTAAATTGGTTTATTATAGATTTTAGTTCAGCTTTAATATCTTCTAAACCCACTACATCTTCTAAACCTCCACCAGCGCACAAGGCATTGCTTGATGAAAGTGCTAGTGCATTAATATCGGATTGATTTACCCAGGTTCTTAAAGAATTTAATGGATTGTGTATATAATGCAAAGCCGGTGGGTGAATATTACCAATAATAGGACCAGTAATTATTAAAAATAAATTAGCAACAATTTGGCAAATCAAGGCGGCAATTTTGCCAATATTAGGCAATTCGTTAATAACTAATTTGCAGGCCTCCGATGCTGGTGATTGTGGTGGTAGAAGAACCATCGAAGCTGTGCAAAAAATGTTCAATAAACAAAAAGGAGCGTTAGCGGCTAATTCAATAGTAGCAGCAACGGCAGCAGTTAGCTCAAAGTACGGAGTGGCGAGTGCAGCTATCCGTGCACTTTGAATATCGCCAGTGTTAAATTTTTCATATATATATTCGGCACATTCACTGGCCGATGACAATGGTGTTAAAGGCATTTTGTATCCTTAGCTATATTTTTTATTTTATATTAAGTTTATTTTAAAATTATTAATTTTTTTGTTAAGCGTATTAATCTTGAATAATTAAAGACTATTATAATCAAAATCATATAAAAAAGCAATAACCATTTAAATTTTTTGAAATTTTATATATGGATTTCATTGTCTATAACAATAAAAGCAAATAATTATTTTTAAATATATCCAACTTGCTTATCATATTAAAAAATCACTGGTTGAAATTCTGTGCAAGGTGAGTTAAAAATTCTTTTTTAGGTGTAAGTTATGTCGGCGCGTTTGCCATTTCACGAATGGTGTATTGTGATTTTATTTAGTTTGATATTGTTTACAATGGTTGCTTTAGGCTGGACTAGGCCACAAAATGAACTTTTGCCAACTAATACATCAAAAGCAGCATTGGTTAATGTGTCGATTGAGGGTGCTGTTCTTAAACCTGGTAATTATGAATTGCCATCAACGGCCACAATCAAACATTTGCTAGCTTTAGCGCAACCATTAGAAAGTGCCGATTTAAGCGAGATAAGGGAACGTCGTCGCCTTTATGACAAACAAACAGTGCAGGTGCCCCATGGTAAAATGATGACTATATATTTGAATGGTGCGGTAAAAGAGGTGGGGGCTGTTAGTATACGCAAAGGGACACGTTTAAGTGAATTTGTCGCTAAGTTAGAAGTATTACCTGAGGCTGACATTAGTTTGTTGCAAAAAAGAAAAAGGTTTTTAAAAGAGGGTGAGCATTTACACGTCCCTACGAAAAAATTGCTTAAAGCTCGCAAAACGACAAAAAAATCAACTTCTAAGCTTGTTTAAAGCATGTTTTGCAAATTAATAGGTGGAGTTTTGATTTTAAGAAGTATTATTTAC
The DNA here is from genome assembly GCA_013285965.1 of Chlamydiota bacterium. GTDB lineage: Bacteria > Chlamydiota > Chlamydiia > Chlamydiales > Parachlamydiaceae > JABDGQ01. Next base: position 118,989 of record JABDGQ010000001.1, on the reverse strand, counting down.
AAATTAATGAAGTTGGTTTTGAGCTGTTTTTTAAGGACTTTATTGAAAAATTAAGCTCTGAAAAAAGTGCTAGACAGGAATGTTTCCAATAATTACCATTGCAATAAATAGTCACATTTTGCTAATCTTCTGGTTTTAGCTTTCTGTTTGGAAGTTAATCAATTCATAATTGCTTTGCTTACTCTGATGAGAACGCATTTCGTGTGTAACTTATCACGTGAGGTAAAGCCGCAAATGTGTTAATTGTGGAAGAGCAAAAAGGCTCTATTTTATTGAAACATAGCAGGTCATTAATTTGATTAAGGATTGACTATATGGCGTTGACGATGATGGGTAAAAAACATGGCATGATGCAGCTTTTTAATGATAAAGGGGCACTCGTTGTGTGTACGGTAATTGCTATTGATCCAAATGTGATCACGCAGCTCAAAACTGTTGATATTGATGGATATTCAGCTGTGCAATTAGGCTTTGATAAAGTGCGTGGAAAAACGTCATACACCATTGAATCGAGAACCAAAAAACCTCGTTTAGGTCACTTTAAAAAAGCTGGAGTTGAACCTAGACGTTATTTGTTAGAAACGCGTCTCGATTCAGTTGATGGATATACACTTGGCCAAGAGATTGGCGTCGATGTGTTTAATGATATACAATTTGTTGATGCTACTGCAATATCTAAGGGTAAAGGATATCAAGGCGTTATTAAACGTCATGGTTTTGCCGGCGGGCCTGCAGCACACGGTTCTAGTTTTCATAGACATGCTGGTTCAACTGGTATGCGTTCTACGCCGGGTCGTGGACTGCCAGGTGGAAAAAAAGCTGGTCAAATGGGTAATGAGCGTGTAACTGTACAAAATTTGGCAGTAGTTAAAGTAGATCTTGAAAACAACTTGATTTTGGTAAAAGGGCAAGTGCCTGGGCCTCGCAACGGTTTAGTTTATCTAAGCCCAGCGGTAAAAAAAGTGCAAAAGAAGAAAGTTAAGTAACAAACTCTTGCGGAGTTAAATTGTGGCCACTCTTAAAAAGTATACTCTTGCTGGACAAGAATTAAAAGAAGTTGCTCTAGATGAGCGATTGGTTGATTTTGAAGCTAACGGTCAGATGATTAAAGATTATATCGTTGCTTTGCGTGCAAACGCAAGACAATGGTCAGCTAATACTAAGACGCGCGCTGAAGTCAAGCATACAACAAAAAAACCACATCCTCAAAAAGGACAAGGTCGTGCACGTCAAGGTTCGTTGGTTGCACCACAATATCGAGGTGGTGGTCGCGTATTTGGTCCAAAACCAAAATTTGACCAGCATGTGCGCATAAATCAAAAGGAACGTCAAGCTGCAATTCGTCATTTATTGGCTGAAAAGTTCAAAAATAACAATGTGCATCTGATCGATGATATTAGCATGGATGCACCTAGAACAAAAACAGTAGTTAATTTTTTGCAATCGATTGGTGTTACAGGACGCGTTTTATTTTTAGTGCCAACCTCTTATCAAGAAATTCACACTGAAGATAAAGTACAACGCATTTCAGTGAGTAGTGATAGTCATAAAAATTTTATGAAAAGTATGCGCAACATACCTAAGACACAGTTAAAATTGGCTACAAATATTAGCGGTTATGATGTAGCTGTTGCCAAAGAAATTGTGCTTACCGAGTCAGCTTTAAATGAGCTGAATCAGTGGTTGAGCTGAAGGGAGAAAGGATGAGCAAAAAAAGTCCATATAAGATTGTAAAAAATCGCTACGTGACGGAGAAGTCCATCACTTTACAGCAACTTGCGACAGCGGATAGTAATCCATCTGTGCGCCGCTGCCAATCACCAAAATATGTTTTTATAGTAGATGTTTTGGCTAATAAAAATCTTATTGCTCGCGCGATAGAAGAAATTTATAGTGATCAAGGTGTTAAGGTAATTTCTGTAAACACCATCAACGTGAAACCCAAGCCCAGACGTGTGCGTGGTAGAGCGGGATTTAAAAAGGCTTTCAAAAAGGCGATCGTTACATTGCGTCCTAACGACAGCCTTGATAATGTAAAGGAGCTTTGATAGGAGATGTTTAAAAAATATCGACCGATTACACCTGGAACGCGTCAGTTAGTACTACCCGTTCATGAGCAACTTACACGCGTAGGTGACAGTCAACGTGCTACCGTTGAACCAGAAAAATCTCTGCTTTTACCTAAAAGACGAACAAATGGACGTAACAATAACGGTCATATTACTTGTCGTCATAAAGGTGGTGGGCATAAGCAACATTATCGAATTATCGATTTTAAGCGCGATAAAGAAAATATTCCAGGTCGTGTTGCTTCGATTGAATACGATCCTAACCGAACTGCATATATTGCATTAATCAATTATGCTGATGGCGAAAAACGGTATATTCTTGCGCCTCAGGGTCTGAAAGCAGGCGATGTAGTGCAAACAAGTGATGAGCCACCATTTCGTGTTGGCTGTTGCATGAAAATTAAGCGCATGCCGCTTGGATCAGTCATCAATAATATTGAATTATATCCAGGGCGTGGTGGTAAATTAGTACGATCAGCTGGTTTGTCGGCTCAACTTATGGCTCGTAGTAATGGTTATGCAACCATTCGCATGCCTTCAGGTGAAGTTAGACTAATTAACGAAGATTGTCGTGCTACTTTTGGAGCAGTTTCTAACCCTCAACGCAATTTGCGTATGGAAGGTAAAGCTGGTCGTATGCGATGGAAAGGGGTTCGTCCTACTGTACGCGGTACAGCTATGAACCCTGTCGACCATCCGCACGGTGGTGGAGAAGGTAAGCATAAAGGTAATATACCGCAATCACCTTGGGGTCTCTACACAAAAGGATTGGTTACGAGATCAAACAAGAAATCCAACAAGATGATCGTTAAACGTCGAAGGAAGAAGTAGATATGGCAAGATCCTTAAAAAAAGGTCCTTTTGTTGATCACCATCTACAAAAAAAAGTAGACAATAATAATAAAAAGGGATCAAAAGAATCGATTAAGACTTGGTCTAGAAGATCGATGATAACTCCTGATATGGTTGGGTTGACTTTTGAAGTGCACAATGGACGAAAACATATTACTGTGTTTGTGACGGACAATATGGTGGGTCATCGTTTGGGTGAATTTTCACCAACACGAACTTTTAAAGGTCATCCAATTAAGAAATAGAGGTTGCCAAAATGAATTATGCTCAAGCTATAACCAAATATGTGCGCATTAGTCCACGCAAAGCTCGTTTAGCGGCTGGTCTAATTCGCGGACTATCGGTTTCAGAAGCTTCCGTCCAATTGAAGTTTAGCAACCTCAAGGCCGGTCGTTTGCTTAAGAAAACATTAGATAGTGCTGTTGCCAATGCTGAGAGTCAACTGGAAGTGCGTCGCGAAGATTTGAAAATATTTGAAGTACGCGTAGATGCTGGTCCAACTCTTAAAAGGGCAAAACCGAAAAATCGCGGTGGACGTCATCCGATAATGAAGCGAACCAGCCATTTCACTGTTGTAGTCAGCCAATCAAAGGAGTAATGGAATGGGACAAAAAGTAAATCCAATTAGTTTTAGATTGGTGCGCACAAAAGACTGGCGCTCTAAGTGGTTTGCAAATAAAAAAGAATTTGGTGAATTGCTAATAGAAGATTGGCAAATTCGCTCTTTCTTACAGAAAAAATTAAATGCTGCCGGAATTGCTGCCATTCGTATTAAGCGAATGAGTGGTAAGGTGGAAGTAACAATTGTGACGGCTCGTCCTGGCTTAGTAATCGGTAAGAAAGGTTCCGAAATTGACCAGTTGAAAACAGCCTTACAAGATTTAACAAAAAAAGAAATTTGGGTTGCGATCGAAGAGATCAAGCGACCAGATTTAGAAGCCAAAATAGTTGCTGATGGAATTGCTGCTCAATTAACGCGTAGAATTCCTTTCAGAAGAGCTATGAAAAAAGCTATGCAATCAGCAATGGATGCTGGTGCTCATGGTATAAAAGTACAACTTTCAGGACGCATTGGTGGTGCAGAAATAGCACGCACAGAATGGTATAAAGAAGGTAAGACACCATTACATACGCTACGTGCTGACATCGATTATGGCATGGGAAGAGCTGAAACTACTTATGGAAGTATCGGCGTAAAAGTATGGTTGTATCGTGGTGAAGACTATTTAGTGAAGAAGGAGGCCTAAAATGCCTTTAATGCCAAAAAGAACTAAACATCGCAAGATGCACAAAGGCAATTATGCCGGTTTGAGTAAAGGGGCTAATTTTGTCCATTTTGGAGATTTTGGAATCCAGGTGTTGCAAAGAGGTTGGATTACTAATCAACAAATAGAAGCCTGTCGTGTAGCTATCAATCGTTTTTTTGAAAGACGTGGTAAAGTGTGGATTCGAATATTTCCAGACAAACCAATTACAAAAAAACCAGCTGAAGTGCGTATGGGTAAAGGTAAGGGTGGATTAGACCACTGGGTAGCAGTAGTGCGTCCAGGAAAAATTTTATTTGAAGTGGCTAATGTGCCTAAGGATATGGCACAAAGCGCATTAAGGCGTGCTGCAGCTAAATTAGGATTAAAAACACGTTTTGTCGAACGCGTAGAACAGGTTTAAAAATTATGCCTAAAGCAAAAGAGTATAGAGATCAGTCATTACAAGAACTAGAGTCAGCATATGAAGATTCTTGTCGCAAGCTTTTTAATTTGAAAAGTCAAGCGCATGTAGACAAAAATCGACCAGCACCACATGAATATAAGCATGTTCGTAAAGATATTGCACGCTTATTAACAGTGATCACTGAAAAACAGCGTCAAAGCAAGATTTCTTAGGAAAAAGGATGGTGATGGGTATGGATAGCTTAGAGATAAGTGCAAAGAGGAAGCGCAAGAAAGGTATTGTTGTTTCTAACAAAATGCAAAAAACTGTAGTAGTCAAAGTCAAGCGAACTTTTAGTCATGCACAATATGGCAAGATAGTCACACGTGCAAAAAAGTTTTATGCTCACACTGACATACCGAATTTGCAAATAGGTGATGAAGTGGAAATAGTTGAAACTCGTCCACTATCAAAGTTAAAGCGATGGCGGGTTGTTGCTTAGCATTATTATTAAAATAGAGTGATGATGTTTAGCTTATGAACCTAATTAAAATGAAAATGATGGTTGGAGAGAGAGTATGATTCAACAAGAAAGTGAGCTTGATGTAGCTGACAACTCGGGAGCTAAACGAGTAAAATGCTTTAAAGTATTGGGTGGGTCAAAACGTCGTTATGCGCAAGTAGGTGACATTGTGGTTGCCTCTGTGCAAGATGCTACTCCTGATGGTGGTGTTAAAAAAGGCGATGTAGTCAAAGTTGTGATTGTAAGAACTAAAGCTTATATCAAACGAAAAGATGGCTCGAAATTGCGTTTTGATACTAATAGTTGTGTCTTAATTGACGACAAGAAAAACCCGCGTGGAACGCGCATATTTGGACCAGTCGCACGAGAAGTTAGAGAAAGGGATTTTTTGAAAATCAGCTCACTAGCTCCTGAAGTGATTTAAAGAAGGGGTAAAAAGTGAAAATAAAAAATAAACAAGTAAGATCTAAGAAAATTCGTAATGGAGACAGAGTAGTCGCTATTGCGGGCAATCATAAGGGACTATTTGGCACTGTTAAAGGTTGTGTGAATGGGGATCGTGTAATTGTTGAAGGTCTCAATTTGGTAAAAAAACACATAAAACGCAGTGAACAGCATCCACGTGGCAGAATTATTGATATTGAAAAACCAATACATATTTCCAATCTCAAGATTTTGGTAGATGACAATGTAGCAGTGAAATTAAAAGTTCGCTCGACTAGTGAAGGTGAGCGTCAATTAGTTTACAAAAGCGGTGAACAAGAGACTGTTTATCGCTCAATAAAAAAACCTAAGTGAGTATAAGAGAATGTCTAGGTTAAAAAAGAGATATCAAGCTGAAATAAAGTCGAAGCTGCAAGAAAAATTTGGCTATGCAAATGCTATGCAAATACCTTGTCTGCTAAAAATTGTCATCAATATGGGCATTGCAGAAGCGTCCAAGGATAAAAATTCTATTCAAGATTGTGTAAAAGAAATGACTCAGTTATCTGGACAAAAGCCTATTATAACTAAGGCGAAAAAAGCCATTTCGAATTTTAAACTTCGTGAAAAGCAGCCTATTGGAGTCAAAGTGACACTACGCGGTCCAAGAATGTTTGATTTTCTAGATCGCTTTAATAATATCGTCTGTCCGCGTATTCGCGACTTTAGAGGTTTTGCATCTAAGTGTGACGGTAGTGGAAATTATACTTTAGGTTTAACAGATCAACAGATTTTTCCAGAAATCAATTTAGATGAAGTAAAAAGAACGCAAGGTATGCACATTACATTTGTTACAACAGCAAAAACAGATGAAGAGTGTGTAGAACTATTAAGATTGCTTGGCGTTCCGTTTAAAAACTTACCGATTTCGGTAGCAGCTTAAGAAATAGGAGAAGAAATCATGGCAGTTAGTGACCCTTTAGCCGATTTCCTCACGAGGATTCGCAATGCAATCAAAGCGCAACATCGCTATGTCGATATTGGCTGGAGTAAAATGAAGCAAGCTCTTGCTGAAATTCTCAAGAATCAGGGATTCATTGAAAATTACTTAGTAAAAATGGATGAATCACAGCGTGGAACGATTAGATTATTTTTGAAGTATACTAGCAATCGATCTTCCGTTATTCAGGGATTGAAAAGAGTCTCTAAGCCGGGATTGCGAAAATATATTGGCCATCAAGATATCCCTTCCTTTTATGGGAATATGGGGGTTTCTATTGTATCTACTTCTCAAGGTGTGATGCATGGGGGCGAAGCGAGGCAAAAGAGAATTGGTGGCGAACTTTTGTGTTTGGTTTGGTAAAGAGGATAGGAGAAAACGGTAATGTCTCGTAAAGGAAAATTACCTATTCCTCTCCCCAAAGGGGTAGAGGTTAAGGTACTGGAAAATAGTATTTCGGTTAAAGGTCCAAAAGGCTCTTTACAGCAAAAATTGATTGATGGCATCAAAGTCAACGTTGAAAACGGTCAAGTAACAGTTGCCAAGTTAGATGAAGAATCCCGTTTGGACCATTTTCATGGTCTATACAGAGCTCTTATTCAAAACATGGTTATTGGGACATCGACTGGTTTTGAGAAAAAGTTAGAGTTAATTGGGGTTGGATATCGTGCTACTGTACAAGGTAGTATTCTTGACCTGCAGCTTGGCTTTTCTCATCCAATGCAACTGCCAATACCAAAAGGTTTGTCGGTAAATGTCGAAAAGACTAGCAAAAACTCTGTGCTCATTATATCAGGCTTTGATAAACATCTTGTTGGCCAGTTTGCTGCCATTATACGTAGCAAGCGACCACCAGTTCCTTATCAAGAAGGAAAAGGTATACGCTACTTAGGTGAATTTGTACGCAAAAAAGCTGGTAAAACTGCAACTAAGGGTAAATAGAGTTTTATGATTAATCAAACACAAAAAAATGAAAAACTGCGAAAGAAACGGGCTCTTAGAGTGCGCAAGCATCTTAAAGGTACAAGCTTAAGGCCACGTCTTTGTGTAGTTAAAAGCAACATGCACATTCAAGCACAATTAATCGATGATGATTTAGGTGTCACTTTAGGCAGCATAGCTACTTTTGCTAAAGAATTGCGCGATACTGAATTTAATAAAAAGAATAAAGCATCCGCGCGTAAGCTTGGAGAACGCATTGCTGAAATTGCTAAAAGCAAAAATATTAAAGAAGTAGTTTTTGACCGCGGGTCATCTACTTATAAGGGAAATGGCATATTAGCGGAGCTAGCTAATGCAGCGCGCGCAGGTGGGCTGCAGTTTTAGGTAGCAGAGATAAAAAGGAATTAAGGATAAAACATGGCAAAACATAGCGATTCTCCCAAAAAAGAAAAAGTCGATGGCGATGTCAAAGAAAAAGTCTTATGTATTAACCGCTGTTCTAAAGTTGTGAAAGGTGGGCGTAAATTTAGTTTTTCAGCTCTAATTTTAGCAGGCAATGGCAAAGGGGAAGTCGGTTTTGGATTTGCTAAGGCTAATGAATTGACAGATGCTATACGTAAAGCTGGCGAAGCTGCGCGCAAGAATATGGTGCGTTGTCCTACAGAAGGTACAACTATTCCACACGAAGTATTGATTCATTGGGATGGTGCTACTATGTTATTAAAACCTGCTCCTGCTGGAACTGGTGTAATTGCTGGTGCAAAAGTACGCCCTGTATTTGAATTAGCCGGCATTAAAGATGTATTAGTTAAAAATTTGGGTGCTCGCAACCCGATTAACCAAGTGCAAGCCCTTTTTAGAGCAATTGCTAAATTGAGCACTCGGCAAGAAATTAAAGAACGCAGAGGGGTGGAACAAGCCATATGATTACGTTGAATGAATTAACAAATATCACCCGTCCTCATAAAAATCGCAAACGCGTTGGACGTGGAGTTGGTTCTAAAAATGGTAGAACTTGCGGTCGTGGTGAAAAAGGTGCTGGAGCACGATCAGGTTACAAGCGACGCTGGGGTAAAGAAGGTGGTAACATGCCGCTATTTATGAAAATCCCTGCACGTGGTTTTAGCCATGCTCGTTTCAGGCGTGAATTTCATGTAATCAATCTACAGCAAATAAACGCTGTATTTGAAGATGGTGAAGAAGTTAACGTGCAAACTTTGAAGGAACGTGGGTTTGTGAGCGGTCCAACACACGGTATCAAAATTCTAGGTACTGGTGACTTGCATAAAAAACTCAAATTTCGTGTGCATGCGCTTTCTGAGTCGGTGCGCACTAAATTAACGCAAGCTAAGCTTTCCTTTGAGATTGAAAATTAAATTAAGCTAAGCAACCTATAACCAAAATAGTATAGAGATGCTGAACGGATTAAGACGCGTGTTTCAAATACCGGAGCTTAAGTCGAAGATTTTTTTGACTATCCTCCTTTTAGCTGTATGCCGAATTGGAAGTTTTATTCCTGTTCCTGGCATTAATGGCGAGATTGCAGTGAGTTTTTTCCGTCATGCGACTGGAGGAAGCCAAAATTTATTTCAAATGGTCGACATTTTTTCTGGTGGCGCCTTTTCGCAAATGACTGTCATTGCGTTAGGAGTCACTCCATATATTTCTGCTTCGATTATCATGCAGCTTTTAGTGGCATTGATGCCAAGCTTGCAAAGGGAAATGAAAGAAAATGGCGATATTGGTAAGCGCAAAATAAATCGTTGGACACGTTTCTTAACTGTTATTTTGTCTTTTTTACAATCCGCTTTATTTGCTAAATATGCATTGCAAATCAACCTATCACGACCAGGCATTGTGGCAAGTGAATTGCTTGATATTACTATGTTTGGAGTACCTTGGCTTTTTTATCTAGTGACTATTTTCGCTATGACAACAGGTACTATGTTTTTAATGTGGATTGGCGAGCAAATTACCGAAAAAGGGATTGGTAACGGTATTAGTTTGATTATCTGTTTGGGAATTTTATCTCAAATACCGACTGCTATGGGTTTGGTTGTACAACAACTTAATTTGGATTCGCAAGAAGCTGGACAAATGAATTTTTCATCGATCTTAGTTTTAATGACTATTTTTGTCTTTGTAACCATCGCTACGATTTTGGTAATCCAAGGTCATCGTCGTATACCATTGCAACATGCTAGACGGGTTGTTGGCCGGCGAGAAGTGCAAGGGGGGACTTCTTATATCCCATTAAAAGTTAATTATGCTGGTGTGATCCCAGTAATTTTTGCCACTGCGCTCTTAATGTTTCCGGCAACTTTGGGTACTTTTGTTGGCAAAGGTAATTGGTTGGGCGAAGTAGCTAATTGGTTATCACCAGGTAGTGCTTTGCACCTGATTTTATTTATTGCTTTGATTATTTTTTTCACCTATTTTTGGACGGCCACACAATTTCGCCCTGATCAAATAGCTTCAGATATGAAAAAGAATGGGGCTTTTATTCCTGGTGTAAGACAAGGCAAGCCTACACAAGAATATTTGGAAAGTACCATGAATCGCATTACTCTTTTAGGTGCTGTATTTTTAGCTCTAATCGCTGTTCTACCAACTATGGTTGGGCGAATATTGGGAGTATCACAAACGATTAGTTACTTTTTTGGAGGAACTGCGCTACTCATTTTAGTTGGTGTAGTATTGGATACTATGAAACAAATTGAATCGCATTTGCTCATGAAAAAATATGATGGCTTTATGAAAAAAGGACGTGCAAGAGGTTTTTAAAAGTTATGGATAATTGCCTTAATGCTGTTTATCAATTTTGATAACCAACATAAAGATGATTATTTAGGTAGGCAAGAATAAGTGGCTTTTTTCATAAGTTTGGTGTTTAAACTAGACTAAAAGATATTTAAAGGTCATTTTTCTAGTTTCTCTTAGAGTGATTTTGAAAATTGCAAGTTTTTAAATTGAAATAAAAAGAAAAAGGCTATAAAATCCGTACGCGGTTTTGAGAAAAATTAGGAGAGTTAGGATGCCTCGTGTAATCGGTATAGACATACCACCAGACAAAAGATTAGAGATCAGTTTAACATATCTGTATGGGATTGGTCTTCGTTTATCGAAAGAGATTATTGCTCGTTTGAACCTTAATCCAGACATGCGGGCGCACCAATTGACTCAGGATGACATCGCACGTCTTAATATGTTGTTGCAAGCAGAATATGTTGTTGAAGGTGATCTTCGTCGGCAAGTGCAAAATAATATTAAGAGACTTATTAGCATTCATTCTTATCGAGGATTGCGCCATCGTCAAGGGCTGCCCGTTCGTGGACAACGCACAAAGACCAATGCCAGAACGCGCAAAGGACGACGCAAAACAGTTGCTAATAAGAAAAAATAAGATTAATTAGAGGAGTCTCTGACTTTGAGTAAGCAACCCGCTAGTAGTAGTAAAAAGTCTGTAAAGACCAAAGTAAAAAGAAAAGTAGCGCATAATGTTCCTGTTGGAATAGCGCATGTTAAGGCAACATTTAATAATACGATTGTTGTTATTACCGATCCATCTGGAAAAGTCATAGCTTGGGCTTCGGCAGGTAAAGTAAATTTCTCGGGATCGCGCAAATCATCTGCTTTTGCTGCCACAGTAGCAGCTCAAGATGCTGCTAAAACAGCAAATTCTTTTGGAATGAAAGAAGTTGAAGTTAATTTGAAGGGGCCTGGAGCAGGGCGTGAATCAGCAGTGCGCGGATTGCAAAGTGCCGGTTTAATAATTACTGCCATCAGAGATACAACACCAGTAGCGCACAATGGCTGCCGAGCTAGGAAGCGACGTCGCGTTTAGCATATACTAGTAATGAATTGCTCGCAGTATAGACTAATCAATCTCTGAGAGATTTTAACTATTATTTTAGGAGCTGCTTCATGTCAGTTAAGTATGGCAAATTTGAAATGCCACAAAGGATCATTGTAGACCAAGAGTCGCCTGAATCTAATTTTGCCCGCTATATTGCTGAACCATTTGAACGTGGGTTTGGGCACACGATCGGTAACGCCTTGCGTCGTATGATGTTGTCTTCTTTGGAAACTTTAGCGATCATATCTGTTCGCATCGAAGGGGTATTGCAAGAGGGAGTTCCTCATGAATATATGGCCCTTGATGGTATTATTGAAGACATGATTAATATTATCCTCAATTTTAAGGGGGCGTTGTTGCGCAAACTACCATCTGATGAAGAGGTAGGATCACGGGATAGTCGTATTTTAACACATTTGGTTGAAGTAACCCAGGATGATTTAGATCGCAATAATGGGCAATATGCTGTTACCTTAAGAGATGTTATAGATGATGATGATATTGAATTAATTAATCCTTCATTACATTTGTTCACTGTCACTAAGCCGATGAGACGTCAAATAGCCTTAAGAATTGCTTATGGTAGAGGCTATGTACCTTCTGAGAGACATGTGATTAGAGATAAAACTGCTGATGAAATTGTAATAGATTCTTCTTTTTCGCCAGTGCGTTTAGTTAGATATTACGTTGAATATGCGCGCGTTGGACAGGATACGGATTTTGATCGTTTGATTATTGAGGTTACGACTGACGGACGCATTAAACCAGGTGAAGCTTTAAGTTTTGCCGTGCAGATTGGTTTAAAGCATTTTGAGGTTTTTGATCGCTTTAAACATTTCCCAATTTCTTTTGATGAGCAAGAAGGCGATCAAACAGCTGATTTTGACGAGCTATTTGACAAATTATCATTAGGAATTGATGAAATTGAACTATCAGTGCGTTCCGCTAATTGCCTCACTGGCGCCAATATTGAAACATTGGCGGAACTGGTGTGTATACCAGAGCGACGCATGTTAGAGTTTCGCAATTTTGGTAAAAAATCGCTTAATGAAATTAAAGCAAAATTGCATGAAATGGATCTCTATCTCGGTATGGATCTGAGTCGGTTTGGTTTAGCACCTGAGAACGTGAAAGAGAAAATTCAGCAATATCGCGAAAAACATAAAAAGAAAAAACAAGTTTTAAAGCAGGAAAGCTATGAGACATCTCAATCAGACGTGTAAACTTAATCGTACGACTGCCCATCGGCGCTGTATGTTTGCAAATATGTTAAAGTCATTAATTACGCATGGACGTATTCAAACTACGATTCCTAAAGCAAAAGCTTTAAGACGCTATGCTGATCATATGATTACTTTGGCAAAGAAAAATACTTTGTCTTCAAGACGTCAGGCAATAGCTGAGTTAATGATTCGTTTTAATCCATTGACTGCTAAAGAGCAAAGACAAGTACGACAAGGTAATACTGAAAGTTATAATGATGACCGTAATGTCATTAATATTTTATTTGGTGAATTAGCTAATCGTTTTGGCGAACGTCAAGGTGGTTATACACGCATTATTAAACAAAGTGAACATCGCAAAGGCGATAATGCCCAAACTTGTTTAATCGAATATATTTAAAACTTATATAGTTTTGGATTTATTAAAAATTCAGTTTATTAAGAAAGCTCATTGTGTCATAAATAAGTTAGGTTTTTCATTTTTTTGCCCTTTCGCGTTAGTCGAAAGAACAAAAAAACGCAAAACTCAACTTAAATAGACAATATGAGCTTTCTTTAAATTTCTAAAGCCATTAATAACTCATCTTATGTCGAATTTAAAGAGTGCTTTTAGTACCTATCGCTTACTCACCTTACGCATAATTTGAACAAGTGATTTTTGACATAGCCTAGAGCTATATATAAGGAGACACATTGCAGCAAATAGCCTAAGCTCTTTGCAAAAAGATCGCTGCGGATAGGTACTAAAAGCACTCTTCAAATTATGTTTAAGGTGAATAAGTTATGCCAAAAAGACGATTTTAACAAGTAAAAGTAATTTCGAAAGAAGTCTAATGAGGCTGTTATGAATATCGCAATCAATGGTTTTGGTAGGATTGGCCGCTTGGTCTGCCGTCTCCTTTGTCAGCAATCTCACATGAAGCTTGTAGCCATTAATGATCTGGTGCCTACAGATAATTTGGCCTATTTATTAAAGTATGATTCTGTTCATCAAACTAACCCGCAAAATATTGTTGCACACGAACATTGTATTAGTATAGATGATCATATGGTGGCCACTTTTGCCGAAAAAGATCCTGAAAAACTACCTTGGAAAAGATTAAACGTAGACTATGTAGTTGAATCAACAGGTATATTTACAACCCTTGAAACAGCTGGTAAACATTTGAAAGCAGGTGCTAAGCGTGTTGTCATATCGGCCCCTGCTAAAGACAATATCAAAACTTTGGTTATGGGTGTTAATGAAACAAGTTACGATCCGGTGCATGATTATATTGTTTCAAATGCTTCATGTACTACTAATTGTTTAGCGCCGATAGCCAAGGTTCTATTAGATGAATTTGGTATTGAAGAAGGTTTAATGACCACTATTCATGCTATGACGGCATCGCAACCAACGGTAGATGGTCATGTCAAAAAAGATTGGCGCGGTGGGCGCGCAGCGGGCCATAATATTATTCCTTCTTCGACAGGAGCGGCCCATGCTGTAGCGTTATGTTTACCACAAATTAAAGGTAAATTAACGGGGATGTCTTTTCGCGTTCCGGTTTTAAACGTTTCTGCTGTAGATTTAACCGTACGTTTGTCGACTGAAACTAATTATCTTAACATTTGCGAAGCTATGAAACATGCTGCTAATAATTCTTTAAAAGGCATTTTATCTTATTGTGATCGCTCTTTGGTTTCTAGTGATTTTATTGGTGATAAGCATTCAGCCATTTTTGATGTACATGCGGGGATAGCATTAAATCATCATTTTTATAAGTTAGTAGCCTGGTATGACAATGAAATGGGTTATGCGGCTCGTGTATTAGATTTATTGTGCTATTTGGCTAAATGCGAATAGCAACCTGATTTGAAAAGAAATCTAGTGAAGAAAAAATTTAAAAAGATTCAATTTGATAATCGGCTAGTTTATACAGCAAAGTTAATGGAATATTAACAGCTAATAAAATATTGTTTTCTTCATATTCTTGTTTTAGAATTTCACCAGAACGGATGATTGCGCTGACCATGGCATAGTCACTTTGCGGAATGCTCAGGTAAATCATATGCCGTTGCTGACTTATTTCATAGATCATCATTTCTTGCAGTTCCGCAAAGCCTGCCTGTGTTTTTGCTGAAATCTGCACATTTTTAGGATAACTCATGCGTAGACGTAATAACATAGCTTCATCATGAGGCAGATCGATTTTATTAAATACTGTGATAATGTTTTTTTGCTGGGCCCCCAACTCTTTTAACACTTCATACGTGGTTTTAGCTTGTTCTTCAGCCATTGGATGACTAACGTCAATCAAATGTAATAAAATATCAGCGGCCAATGATTCTTCCAAGGTGCTTTTAAAAGCTGCAATCAGTAAGTGTGGTAGTTTACGGATGAAACCGACTGTATCGATTAGCAAGATATCTTGATGATTGTTCAAAGTAAACTTGCGGGTAATTGTATCAAGCGTGGCAAATAATTTATCTTCTACAAACACTCCTGCATCAGTTAATGCATTAAGTAATGTTGATTTACCGGCATTGGTGTAACCGACAATAGCAAATACTGGTATTTGTGTTTTTTGGCGATTGGAGCGTTGAATATGACGATGCTTGCGCACCTCTTCAATTTCTTTTTGTAATTGATCTATTTTACGTTTTAAAATGCGACGATCAATCTCGATTTGCTTTTCACCTTCGCCTTTTAAATAAGCGCCACCGCCGCCACCTCCTGATGTGCCCGATTGACGCGATAGATGATTCCACATACTCTTAAGACGAGGTGCCTCATACTTTACTTTTGCTAATTCAATTTGCAAATGTGCTTCTTTAGTTTGCGCACGTTGTGCAAAGACCCCTAAGATCACTTCGGTGCGATCTAATACGGGAAGTTGAAAAACTTTTTGTAAATTGCGTTGCTGTGCCGGTGTAATCTCATCATCAAAAATGATCATATCTGCTGCTTCAGCTTGTGCTATTTGCACAAGTTCTGTGAGCTTTCCTTTGCCTATATATGTAGCTGGATCGCATTTGCGCATTGTGCAAGGAATTTGCTGCACAGCAGCTACGCCATAAGTGCTTGTCAACAAAGCCAATTCGCGTAAATGTTCTTGACAGTTGGCAATTTGCGTTGTTCCTTGATAAGTCGATACCAAAATGGCTCTAGGAATTTTTTTAGATGTGCTTAGTAGATCTTCACGATGATGTGGGGCAAAATCTGACACGGTATTATTCCTTATTTAAGCACCTTTTGTTGCCTTTTAAGGTGAGTTAGTTATTCAAATTCAATTTCCAATCCATCATAAGCTAAACGAATATAATTGGGAAGCATAGCATTAGTGCTGGCATAATCTAGATCATGAGAGAGATGGGTTAGCCAAACATATTTAACATTTAACTTTGTGGCAAAATCGATGGCTTCTTGCACCGATAAATGCATTAAAGATGGTGTCAGGCGTAGTGCGCTGATAATGAGGTATTGTACACCTTCTAACTGCTCAAAAATGGAATTTGGAAATTCTCTAATGTCAGATACATAAGCAAGATTACCAAAGCGATAGCCGTTTACCTGCATATTGGCTTGCTTATATGAGACATATTTAATCAAAACATCAGCAAATAATATTTCCCCGTCTGTTTTTGGCAATATGTGTAATGCAATTTGATCATCAATATGTTTGGAATGCAAAAGATAGCTATAACGAACAGCTAATTCATTAGCAGTTTCTTGTGAAAGTAGAATCGGTAGAGGTGTGGTGCGATGAAAAAAAATAGGGCGTAGATCGTCAATACCTGCCACATGATCATAATGGGCGTGTGTTAGCAATACACCATCTAAATGCGAAATTTTATTGCGCAGTGCTTGTGTGCGGAAATCAGGTCCAATATCTATCAATAACTGTTTCTCATTTATACGTAATAAAGCCGATGAACGCATTCGATTATTAAAGCTTGCTGTTGAAAGACACACTGCACAGTCACATCCAATTAACGGCACGCCTGCTGAGGCACCCGTTCCCAAAAACTGTAAACTTGCTTTCATAGGATTACTTTAGAAATCTTTTGTTTTTAATTATGTTATTTCCTCACTGCATATAGGTCAAGTGAGAGTGCTATGTCTATTTTTTCTTTGCTGAAAAATTGTTTTTGCATATGTTGCGATATATACCATCTAAGGAAAAATTATAATGCATAAGCGCAAATATCACATTGGAGCAGAAATTATATCTGGTAAAGGGGTAGATTTTAGAGTGTGGGCACCGGATCATAATAAAGTTTTTTTAGTGATTGCAGGAGATCCTGAAAGCATAAGTCATGAGATGAAAAAAGAAAAAGATGGTTATTTTTCTATTTTCATCAAAGATATTGGTGAAAATAGTTTTTATTATTTTCATTTTGCAAATTCAATTCAATGGCTAGCCGATCCAGCTTCGCGTTATCAACCAAAAGGGCCACAAGGACCTTCTTGTGTAGTAAATAGCAATTATGAATGGAGTGATCAACATTGGCATGGTGTTGGCACGCAAGGTCACATAATATATGAGATGCATATTGGCACTTTTACCGAAGCCGGCACATATCATGCTGCCACCAAAGAATTAAAAAGATTAGCCGAATTAGGGATCACACTCATTGAAATATTACCACTGAATGATTTTCCAGGGCATTTTGGGTGGGGATATGATGGTGTTAATATTTTTGCACCCACCCATTTATATGGCACTCCTAAAGAGCTTAAATGTTTTATCAATACAGCCCATCGCTTGGGGATGGGGGTGATTTTGGATGTCGTTTACAATCATCTGGGACCAGAGGGGAATCAGATGATACAATTTGCTAAAGGATATCTGAGCGATCATTTTACTACTGATTGGGGAAACGCCATTAATTTTGATTTACAAGGTTCGCGTGATTTTTTTTTAACCAATGCTCGTTATTGGATTGAAGAGTATCATTTTGATGGCTTGCGCATCGACGCTACCCCTTGGTTATTTTCCTCCACACCCATGCATATTTTAGAAGAACTGAGCAGGGTAGTTAAAACTAGTGGTGGCGAGCGCAAAACTATAATTATTGGGGAAAATGAACCGCAAAACACCAAGTTGCTTAGACCATATGAGGAAGGTGGTTATGGATATGATATGCTTTGGAATGATGATTTTCACCATGCCTCCGTAGTGCGTTTAACTGGAAAGCGTGAAGCTTATTGCTTTGATTATCTAGGAACACCCCAAGAGTTTATTTCGGCAATAAAATATGGGTTTCTTTATCAAGGACAATATTATAGTTGGCAAGCCAAATCCCGTGGCGTTCCATATTTTTCTATTAAACCTGAATCCATGGTGATTTTTTTAGAAAATCATGACCAGGTGGCTAATTTAGGAGGACTGAGGCTGCATGAAAAAGCTGATCAAGGCAATTACAAAGCTCTAACAGCTCTATTTTTATTAAGTCCAAACACACCCATGCTATTCCAAGGGCAAGAGTACAATTCGATGCAGCCTTTTTATTATTTTGCCGATCATGCGCCCGATCTTGCTCCCATAGTCCGCAAAGGACGAAGAAAGGAAATGGGACAATTTCCACGCTGTGCCACAGCAGAAATTAAAAAAACACTGCCAGATCCGGAAAACCCACTCACTTTTATAAAAAGTAAATTAAATGCAAAAGATAGAGAAGGATCAAAAATATATACTCTTTATCGAGACTTAATTAACTTGAGAAAAACAGATGAAGTGTTTAAAAAAATACAAAACATAAAAATTGATGGTGCCGTTTTAGGGACCGATTGCTTGGTATTGCGTTACTTTGGGGAAGAGGATGGTGATCGTGTATTGATTGTAAATTTTGGTCCAGACTACTATTTTTTACCCTCTCCAGAGCCTCTTTTAGGTACAGCGCTCAATGATCCATTACAGCTGCAATGGTCAAGTGAATCAACTATTTATGGTGGAGGCGGCACCCCACCGATTAATAAGCCCTCTTGGAAATTATTGGGACATTCGGCCATTTTATTAAAAACAAAAAAAGTTGTTTAGTTTATGAAGACAGCCACTAAAATTGATTTAAAGACTCCAGAAGCAGCTTTCCATGAGTGGCTTGTCACAAATGGTATTGGCGGTTTTGCTTGTGGTTCTATTTCTGGCATTCCAATGCGAAAATATCATTCTTTTTTAAATGCAGCACTTCCTGCCCCTTATGGTCGAACCATAATGCTCAACTACATTCATGAAAGCATTATAATAGCTAATCAACCTCCTATAGCATTATCTAATGTCAGATTAGTGGGGGAAGAACCATTTCTCTCTACTCATTTGGTAGAATTTCGTATAGAAGATGGTATACCGATTTGGAAATATGAAATTAACGGCCTACTGTTTGAAAAAAGTCTGTTTCTTGTTTACAATCAAAATACGCTACACATAAGCTATAAATTGCTTTCTAATATCGAAAATGCTTTTTTGCAATGGCGTCCATTTTTTCACTTTAGGCGAAATGAAGAAGCAGTAAATGTTGAGATTCCAAATGAAAGCTATACGGTGCAGGCTAGAGATTTTCAATATGAAATTCAATGTCCCCATTTTCCCACTTTGCGTATCCACAGCAATGCGCCCACAGAATTACTTTTAGTATCCGAAGAATTGCCAAACGTTTTTTATCAAACTGAAGCTGAAAGAGGTTATGAATCAGTCGGCTCGCTAAAAAGTCCTGGCGCTTTCATTGTCACCTTAACTCCCAATAAAAGAATATCTTTTGTAGTCTCAGTCGAATCTTGGGAAACGATTTTTGCTTTATCGCATAATGAGGCTTGGCATGTTGAGCGTATTAGAAAAAAGAATCTGCTCAGGACTGCCGGTGAGATTAGTAAAAGTCCATTTTTAGCTAAATTAGTGCTAGCGGCTGATCAATTCATTATCTCACCGCGTACTCGTTTTAATGATATGGTTAGATTACAAGCTTTTGGAGAAAGTGTTAGAACGGTTATCGCCGGTTACCCCTGGTTTACCGATTGGGGACGCGATACGATGATCTCTTTGGAGGGGTTAACTTTATTAACTGGTCGTTCTCGAGAAGCACACTCTATTTTGCATACATTTGCTTATTATATTCAAGATGGCTTGATTCCAAACATGTTCCCTGATGGGGAAGTGCTTGGTATTTATAATACTGCTGATGCTACATTGTGGTTCTTTCATGCTATTGATCGCTACATTGACATAACAGGGGATGGGGAAATCTTGGATTTCCTTTTACCTAAATTGCAAGAAATTATCAATCAACATATTAAAGGGACGCGCTTTGGAATTAAAATGGATGATGATGGGCTACTCATGCAAGGTCAAGAGGGTTATGCCTTAACTTGGATGGATGCCAAAATGGGTGATTGGATCGTTACACCGCGAAGAGGAAAAGCTGTCGAAATAAACGCACTTTGGTATAACGCCCTTAGACTATTTGAAAAATGGACAAAGCAACCTTTGGATATTGCTAAAAAATGTTATGATTCCTTTAATCAGAAGTTTTGGAATGCCAAAACAAATTGTCTTTACGATGTGATTGAAGGAAAAAATGGCAATGATGATGCTCTGCGACCCAATCAACTTTTTGCTATTTCACTAACCTTTCCGGTTCTAGATAAAAAACACTGGAAGGCTGTACTTGATATTGTAGAAAAAGAATTGTTGACCCCTTACGGTTTGAGAACATTGTCTCCCACACATCCTGATTTTAAAAGTAGCTATGATGGCGATTTACGCACTCGTGATGGGGCCTATCATCAAGGGACGGTTTGGCCATGGTTGATTGGTCCCTATATTGATGTGTGGTTAAAAGTATATCCGAATGAGACCAAACAGATTTATGATATTTTGTTTGTTTTTGAAGAGTTGCTCAATAAGTTTTGCATCGGTACCATTGGCGAGATTTTTGATGCACATGCTCCTTACAATGTAAGGGGATGCTTTGCGCAAGCCTGGAGCATTGCTGAGGTGTTACGCAGTTGTATAAATTTAAAAACACATCTTAAAAACTCACCTTACGCAGAACTTTAAGAATGCGTTTTTTGACATAGCCTATAGCTATATATGAGGAAACACATTGCAGCAAATAGCCTTAAGCTCTTTGCAAAATGAGTCTCCTTTATAGATGGCTGCGGATAGGTACTAAAGAGAGTCTTCAAATTATGCTTAAGGCGAATAGTTTAGTTCATCGCTTGCCCAGCAATCCAACTAGTCGTCCAAGCATTTTGAAAATTAAAGCCACCCGTCACGCCATCGATATTTAAAATTTCACCAGCAAAAAATAAATTTGGTATTTGGCGACTGCTCATAGTTTTAAAGTTTACCTCATCAAGGGCTATACCACCACAGGTCACAAATTCTTGTTTATAGGTGGTTTTGCCGGCGATCTGCAAAGTGGTAGCTTGCAAATTTTGTGCTAAATTCTGTAGTTGCAAGTGCGATAGATTAGACCACTTTTGGGTAGATTCAAACCCTGCTAAAGTTACTAGCCGTTTCCATAGTTGTTTAGGAAGATTAAATAGGGGGTCAGCGCTAATTTGCCGTAGGCTTGTTGCCTGTTTGTGCTTTAGTATGCTTTGTTTAAGCTCTTCAGGAGTGTATTTAGGTATCCAATTAACAATAAGCTCTGTCTTATAATTCAAATCGCATAATTCACGGGCTGCCCAAGCAGAAGCTTTTAGTACAGAAGGACCGCTTAATCCCCAATGAGTCAATAGTATGGGGCCATTTTGTTGGCAGCCACAAGCAGGCAGAGCAACTTTAACCGCATCAACAGCTATACCAGCCAAATCAAGTAGCGGTGAGTCAGGTATATTAAAGGTGAATAGCGATGGTACGGGTGGCACGATTTTATGTCCTAATTGTGCTAACATCGCATGTATTTTGGGGGCACTACCAGTAGTCAATAACAAACGATCACAAAAAACTATTTTTTCGTTTGCAAAATGCAAATCAAAGCCTGAACCTTTAATTTTTATCTCTTGCAGTGCATGTTGTAATAAAACTTCCACCTTTAATCGTTTTGCTTCTTGCTGCAGACAATTGATGATTGTTCCTGAATCATCAGTAGTCGGAAACATACGCCCGTCTTCTTCGGTCTTTAAAGTAACGCCGCGACTTTCAAACCAGGCAATAGTGTCAAGAGGCTGAAAGCGACTAAAAGGACCACGTAACTCTTTGGCACCGCGTGGATAATAAGTAATTAAAGCGGCTGGATCAAAACAAGCATGAGTGACATTACAGCGCCCACCGCCTGAGATGCGTACTTTAGATAATACCTGTGCTGATTTTTCAACGATAATAACGCGATCGCAAGGGTGATGTTGCGCGCAAGCAATAGCGCCAAAAAAACCGGCGGCACCACCACCAACAATTATATGAGTTTTAGCTTCATTCATGCTCTAAAGCCTGTAAAGTCAGAGAACTGTTTTCCCATTGGATTAGCAATGATTCTAGTTCCTTTTGCAATTCAGCGCATTTTGCGATAAAATGTTGTTGTTGTGCAGCATCGTGCTGGCTGTAAAAATCATCACGCTCCATTAGCGTGTGAATCTTGGCAATTTGCTCTTCTAAATGAGCACAAGTTTTTTCAATTTGCGCAATACGCTTTTTTAATTGCTCTTTTTCATTTTTAGCTTTTTTCTGAGTGGCATATGAAGCATAAGCTACTACACTATTTTGATCCTGTGTACGCCGTGTCTGTAAATTAGCTTTGCGATCTAAATGATCGTTATGACCTTCTCTGATCAAAAATTCATCGTAGGTCCCGCGAAAATCATTGATGCCATCGCTACCGATTTCTAAAATGCGTTGTGCCAGACGAGAGACAAAGTAGCGATTATGGCTTACTAATAACAAAGTGCCTTCAAAGGCTTCTAGTGCTCTGGCTAATTCTTCGATAGCTTCCATATCAAGATGATTAGTTGGCTCATCTAGTAATAATACGTTAGGTTTTTGTAAAATAATTTTGGCCAGCACCAGGCGCGCCATTTCTCCGCCACTAAGAGTATTGACTTTTTGATGGACGACATCGCCTGAAAACAAAACGCGCCCTAATAAATCGCGCAACTTTTCCTGCGCTACATTACTATCCCACTGTCCTAACCACTCTAATAGCGAAAAATCACCTGCTATTTCAGTGGATAAATCTTGTGGAAAGTAAGCTAAGTGAGCAGCAAAACCCCAAGTAAAGCTACCTTGATCAGGGGTAATGCGCTGCATTAATATCTTTAACAATGTTGATTTACCCATGCCATTTGCACCAATAATAGCAATGCGCTCACCGCGCTCTATTGCAAAGGAGATATCATTTAAAACTTGTCGTTCTTGATAAGATTTAGCTAATGTTTTGACTTCTAATACATGTGCGCCAGATGGGCGCAAGGGGATAAATTCTAACTTAGGTGCTACATGTGTGGTGGGCTTGCAATTTAATACAGCCATTTGTTCTTCTAAGCGTTCCACTAAATGCCCTTTTGATTTAGCTTGACGGGCTTTAGAGGCTTTGGCGCCAAAACGATCGATAAATTCTTGTAAATCCGAGCGCCTTTCTTCATGTTTTTGTAAGAGGTGTTCTTTTTCGATCCGATCTAATTTCTTGCGCTCTAGGAAGGCATTGTAATTACCGCTATAGATTTTGATGGTTCCGTAATCGATGTCAGCTATTTGTGTACAAACGCCATTTAAAAAATCGCGATCATGTGATGTCAAAATTATCGTACCACTATAATTACGTAAATAGTTTTCTAGCCAACGAATGGAATATAAATCTAAGTGGTTGGTCGGCTCATCGAGAATTAATAGATCGGGTTTGGCAAATAATACGCGCGCTAATAAAACGCGTAGCTTATAACCACCTGACAAAGTATGCAAGGGTTGCTCGTGTTGTTTTTGGGCAATCCCTAAACCCTCTAAAAGCTTAGCCGCCTCACTATAGGCGACATAACCACCCTGAGCATGAATAATCTTTTCTGCCTCAGCTAAATCTTCACAATGATGCGCAGCAAAAGAGCTCTCGTTTAAAAGCAGATTTTTTTTATGCAAAGCGGCGTAGAGCTGTTTATTGCCTTCTACAACAATGTCACAGATGATTCTATTTTCATAAGCATAATGATCTTGTTGCAAAGTGCCAATTGTCTGTCGTTGTGGAGCATGTAGTTGCCCTTTCTCTGATGTGAGTTCACCGCTGAGAATTTTAATAAGGGTAGATTTGCCTGAACCATTGGCCCCTACCAAACCATAACGTTGATTATGGTGGAATTGCAACGAGACATCATCGAAAAGAATTTTAGCGCCAAAGCGCATAGATAGATTGGATAGTGTAAGCGTAATTACTTTCCTTTAAAAAATTCTTGTCTATAAAAATTTATGCATAGCATGACCATCAATATATATCTTTATAAGAATAATAGACTTCTTTCTAAAGAAGTCTATTATTCATTTACAGAAATCGTTGTAAAAGTTAAATGGTACTCTGCTGGAGCTTACTGATATAGGTTTGCCATAATTCTCCTGTGAATCTTCATCATAGAGATAAGTATGAATTGTAGTTTCAGCTAGTGCTTCAAAGCGTGCGTGTGCGCCTAAAAATATGCTGGCTAGTAATTCGGGAACAAACTGAGTCAAAATAGTGGCTACACGCTGCATATTGTAATTACCGCCATCCTTAAGTAATTCTAGATTTATAAGGCTTGTCAATTCGGTATAAATGACGTGAACACAACGAGTAAAACCAGCTGTCAATCCGTTATAAGTTCCTCTATGCCACATTAATCTGCCATTGTTAGCAATCAGATCCATGACAACACCATTTAAAAATCCACTTAAAGTATCGCGTGCCACGTTAGGTAAATAGTTTAAGGGTTCATTAAATTCTGGGAAATACTCATCACATTTCTCAAATAAATTTGTAATAGCAATTTGAATGATTTTGTTAACCATTGTTGCACAACTATTATAAAAAACATAATCATTACCAACATTTTTTGCGGCAAGTAAGATGATAGCTTTAGAGCAAAGAGATATCTCATCATCCATCGATCTCTCTGGAGGAAAGTATTCTGAAAAAAAATGGTGAGCGGAAATTTGGATAATTGCGTCTATAGCAGTAAGTGCCGCACAAGTGGCACTGATCTGTTTGTCTTTAGTGATCCATAGCTGGGCACCACCTTCCACGCAAGCGTAAGTGATTGGTACTGATAAATACAACATATTATTATCCTCTGCTTATTATGTTTGTTTTTTAGTTAGCTAAAATGATGTAATTAAATATATATTAAAAATTGCTTATTGTCAATTGTGGATTCAAAACTAAGATTAATAAGGATATAAGGGATAAATGGACATGGCTAAATTGATTTTTGCAAAAGATGGTTCTATATGCCCATTAAAAGAAGGGACTGAACTAAGACAACTTGCCCATTTACCCTTAAAAACACCTATTAAGTTTGGCTGTTGTCAAGGTCTTTGCGGCGCTTGCGTTATAAAAATACGGATAGAAGCTAATAATCTCTCACCTAAAACAAAGCAAGAAAAGGAAACCTTAGCTCGCTTAAAATTGGAACAGCATCGCTTGGCATGTCAGTGTGCGATTTTAGGTGATACAATTATAGAATAAACATTGACATGAATTATTATAATTTATAATTATAATAAGACTGCGTAATAGTTTGTTGTGATTTGTGAAGAACAATGTTATTTATAATTTCTTTATAACGACAAAATTTTATGTGTTGTCACTTTCTAGTTTAGCTACTAAAATGTCTTTTATACTAATTTTAAAGCAAAACTCAAGTTTATATGTCCAATTAATATAAAAATATATAATTAAATAATTTTTTAAAATTTGAAATAAGGTAAAAAAATGATTAATCCAAAGGCTGCTCCTCCTATTGTCGTTATGTTTGAAAGACATTGGGAAGTAGAACCAAAGACAATTTTAAACGACATGCTACCACAGTTATTTGAGCAAGGTTACGACTATATTTGTACGGAAGCTCCCTGTGACTTTGATGAAGGAAGAATTTTCTCGTCTATTACACTAGACATTGCTCAGACACAACAGTATCATGAACAAGCACAAGCACTATTAGTTAAGGCAGGCATTAAAAATGCTAATTTATTTGATATGTGTTTTTTTAAACTCTTCAATTTAATGCAGCAAAAAGTCAGCAGCCAAGATTATATTAAAATAGCCGAGAAAATAAAAGAGCTGCCTGCAGCCATTGCTTGTAAAGCCCTTTTTGAAAATGCTCTTAAATGGGCAATCAATATAAAAGCTGTTGATATTGAAAGTAATAAACATGAAAAAATGATGGCTCTGGACATCACACAAAGACATGTGCTCATAGATAAAAATGAGAAGGCGCGCATAGCAATTATGACAGAAAATTTGTTAAAATTGCATGCACAAGGTAAAGGGGTGGTATTTATTTGTGGAGCTGCGCATGCCAATAATTTAATGGAAAAACTAACAAAGCACAACATGAGCGAGCACGTAGTGTATTATTTTCCACATAGCCCAAAACGCTACGATACGCGCTGTGACGATATTAGCAAGTGTTTTGCTTCTAAAGTCTTAGAGGGACATACTTTTTGTTTAAATGAGCCAGATGCTCAAATTCGCCTGATGAATCGCATTTTAAGCGATATTAAGCGCAAAAATTTGCAATATAAAGAAGAGGTGTCCCAAGGTATCAGCCATAGCCATTGGTTAAACGAATTTTTTAAATTAAATTTTAGAGCTTTTATCCGTCCCGGCTTTCAAGCCGATGCTCTTTGGCAAGTGGAGAGTAATACGCTAAAAGAGCAGATTGTCCAAACATTAAAAAAAGTTAAGATACTGAGCAAGACAATAACTCTTGCTGGTGTAAACTATTTAGTTATACCAAACATTAATCATCGCATAGTAGCTGAAAATATACGTAAATTAAAATAAATTTAATAACAATTTTTCAATTTAGCTATTTAGATAGATGGCTGCGGATAGGTACTAAAGGCACTCTTCAAATTATGCTTAAGCTGAGTCAGTAAATAAACAGCCTGCATTTCATGTAGCAATTTACAGTGCGCTGTTGTTATCCAGTGTAATGGTATAAGGGGATAAAGATTATGAAGACTTTTGCCCAAGACCGGAATGGAGAAAGCCTCCAAAGCGAAATACATGCCGAGCGTTAATTGGATTATCACCATTTTTTACCTATGTATCACCTTACTGACTCACCTTACGCATAATTTGAAGAGTGCCTTTAGTACCTATCCGAAAGCATCTATAGAGTAGACACATTTTGCAAAGAGCTTAGGCTATTTGCTGCAATGTGTCTCCTTATATATAGCTCTAGGCTATGTCAAAAATCACTTGTTCAAGTTATGCGTAAGGTGAGTTACTGAGGCGGTTAGCGAACATTAAAACCTGCACCTAAAATGAAAAGAATTATAGGGCGCCCAAGAAAGCAAAAAATTATGCTCATGAACGGGCTGAACATATAAATAATTTACTTGATTAGCTAACAACAACAAAAGGTCTCTGCCTAAAAGAACAACTTAGATTGTTTATCATTAGTAGCGTATCAATTACATTATTTAACAAATAATTTAAAAAAATTATAAAACAAAAATTATAAAACACGTTTACTTTTAATCAATTGTTATGATAGAATAAAATAATTAAAATTAAACCTTTATTATAAGGATGATATGTATATGCAGGCCTCACTAGCAAACCCACCATGGATGGTAGTATCAAATTATGACCACCATTGTTCTATTAAAGAATACATAGCAGCCTACGACTTCATTAGATATATTTTAGGTACATATGACACAATTAATGTGAATGCACCGCGCCAAAATGCTAATCAAACATTTAGGGTAATAACCGAAGTATTGAATACCACTCAATATGGTTTAAGCACTTATGATGTGCCACCTGAAAGAATCTACGCTATCTGGCTCGCACTACGACAGCTACATACTGAATTACCTATCAGCGCCTATAATTATCCAAATACGACCTTAGTCCATCATACTTTTTGTGATCTGGTATTTTCTCCAATTATTCCAGATTCATTTGCCTTAAAAATTGCTCAAGAAATGCATGATAAAGACGATTTATGTTCAAGAGGGCTACACTCTTTGATGATGGTTTTACTCGCTGTAGAAATCCCGCTACGATTACTAGCTTGTTTTTTCAGCGAATGCGGACTCAGTGTTTATGCATTATGGAATCAAAATTTTGCACAATATTACAAATTCAGAATAATAATTAATGCTAATTACCCTGCTTCATACCTCTTCAAAGCACTATTTCATTAGTTTATTTGCTATATATAGTAGTTTAAATTGACATTGATAAAACTACTAAGTCAATAGCTGCCGATAAAGTGGCTACAGTAGGCAGTATCTCTCGTATTTTTGCCCAATATTTTTCGATAGGATTTAGATCAGGTGAGTAAGGCGGCAGATAAAGTATTTCGCACCCATAGGACTCTACCAGTCTCCGAACCTCGATTGACTTGTGAAAACTTGCATTGTCGAGAATCAATACTTGTCCGGAAGTTAAGTTTGGAAGCAGTTCTTGCTGTAACCAGACTTTGAATAGAGCTGTATCACACGTGTATTCTCTCCCAATTTTTTAAAAGGAGTGAGTCTACCAAATTATTAATTAAATTTTAAACCACAATATCCTCATTGATGTGACGAAACCACAGCGAGAAATTTTAGAGGGGCTCAAAATTACGTTGCCGGCCTAGACCTAATTACAATTTTTGCGGGAAATGAGGATCCTAATCATAATTCGATTTATCAAGTGAAAAAATAGCTTAATCACGGTACATTGGTGGTGCACGGATTATGAGGGCGGTCGCCTTTCATATTACCCATTACCATCCAACCGCTATGAACAAGATGATAAAGGGTTTATGTCTAAAATGCTACTGGATTTTATTGAATTTGACTGGCAGAATATGCCTTTCGCTGCACCACTAGTGCACCGCAGATTATCTGAGGAACTAGGTTCTTCAAAACTTATGTAAGGACTGTGTATGAAAAAAATCCTAATGCTCTTTTTCTCTTTAATCATATCTACGTCCTCTTTGAATGCAGAAGTCTCTCTGAGGCATCTTCTCCAATACGATAAAGAAATATGTTTGGAAAGATTAGAACAAGCGACTACTGAAGAATTATGGGACGCTTTTCTTCAAGGACAAGCTGAACTTTTTTTTGAACCTGAGTTTCATTGGATTGCGACCCAAGATTGGTGGAAAGAGGTAAAAAGCATTTTAGAAATTGGAAGTGGAAATGGTGCATACCTTTCCAGGCTTGCAGATCAATTTCAGGATAAAATTTTTTTAGGAGTAGAAAAGCTGCCTTTATCGGTAAGGCAAGCAAATGAGCGCTACGCAAGAGATAGGGTAGAATTTCAAGAAGGTGATGCTGAAATTTTCAATGAGCAATTGACCAATTCTGCTGAAGTGGTTTTGTTTCGCTTAACTTTACAGCATCTTAAAAAGCCATTATTAGCTTTGCAAAATACTTGGGACTATCTTTTATCAAATGGATATGTTCTCATCATCGATTCCTGTGATTCAGCTAAAAAACCTCGCATCCAATTACTGCTATCGATAAAGCTTTAGCATTAGTCGCAGAATCTCAACGTAATAATGGGATAGGAAATCGTAAGATCACCCTTGAAATATTACAAATGTTAGAAAACCCACAGTCTCAACTCAGTGAGTTGTATGAAGTGATTTCTAGCAATTTAGATGTCACAGGAAAAGTTTTATATGAAAATATTCGTTTAGAAGGGGAACAAGTTAGAAAACGTTACTTTAATCATAATCTTTTGTTTTTGACCCTACTGCACAGAACTTATCAAGTTCAAATAGATATAAACAAAGCCTATAATGAACTAATAGAATACTTAGAAGACGAAAATGCTTGGACTGTTTTGGGAATGCACTATCTGGTTTTAAAAAAGAAATAAGTTATCTTTTTTTAAAAGAATAATAATATGACAACGTTATTATAATTAATGGAAAATTGATTTTATAGCATTTTTTCTATTAAAAACTTATTTGATTTTATATATTCCAAATCATTCATATATTTTATATGATGTTTAGCTTGAAAATTCAATACATACTTCTTGTTTCCTTCATTAGCAGATTTTATTAAAAAATTCAGTAGCTCTTGCAGTCTTTCAATCATTAAGTCAGCCATTCCCTTCTTATCCTCTTCAACTAATCCATAGGCTTGGCAAAACAAACGAGCCCTTTTAATTTGATTTTCTATGCCTTCCACGCCATCCTCATCGTCTTTACTTGTAAAAGGTGCAAAACGATAAAGGGCATAAGCAATATCCCATTTACGAGGTCCTGGATGAATAGTTTCAAAATCAATAATGCCAATAGCCTGCTCTCCTTGAAAGACAATGTTGTATGGGGCAAAATCATTGTGACACATCACTTCTTGCGGCTCTTTACAAGGGAACATCCAATTTTGAGAGTAAAGATTCGAATTTAAAAAATTAATTGATGCGTCATGGTAAACACGTAAAAGTTGTGCTGCAGATAATAAGACATTCACGGCTTTAGCTTTTTCTGTTAAGGGATAATCAAATGTTTCTCCCTCTATGTAACTTACGATCTCTCGACCATCTTCATCAAAGCCAAAAGGCTCTGGAACCCTATGAAATCCTTGGGTGTGAAGGTGCCGAAGAAATTGCTGGACTTGTTGTGACCAGGGACCTGATTTACGGTAGATGAAATTGCCGATACGGATAACCTCACTCATTCTGGCCATGCTCAAAAAAATGAGAAATTTCTTTTTTTGTTTTTTTCCCTTTTGCAACCTCTATTATTAAGTTTTCGAATGATGCATCATCAAATAAAAAATTTACATTATTTGCTTTCAGAAATAAATAAGTTGCACCGAAACCAGTGCGCTTATTTGCATCATTAAATGGATGATTTTGCACAATATGATACAAGTAAGCGGCGGCCTTATCATAAATAGTGTGGTATAGGTCGGTACCAAACATAGCCGCTTTAGGTGTTTCGATGGCAGACAATAAAAGATTCATGTCTCTAATCCCTTGAAGCCCGCCAAATTTTTCGATAAACGCATCATGCATTTTGATAACTTGCTCGAGAGCTAGGTATTTAATCATTTCTTGGATAATCTCTTCAATACATCAGCTTTTTCTACGAGTAATTCTTTTAACAATTCATCAAATTCATCTTTTTCGATGTCTTTATGCTTTTCCTTGCTTTTTTCAAGACTTGGTAAGTGCTCAATAACGAATTGCCTTAAGCTGACACCTTCTTTGGCCGCTAACATCTTAATGTATGTATGTTGATCTACAGGGAAATCGATCGTTAAACGAACGGTATCCTGTTTTTGATGATGTTGCTGTTGCTGTTTCATAAACAATCTCCTTTTCCTATATAATACCGTATCGCCGTAAATAAGTCAATCATGGACACTTCTCCAAGTTATGAACGATTTTATTGAATAAGAACTAGGGCTTATGAACCTTTTGAACTTTTGAAATGAACTCCCGCATAGAATTTTTATCTCTAACAAGATTCATTTTACGAAACGAAGCCAACTTCATTGATATC
The DNA here is from genome assembly GCA_013285965.1 of Chlamydiota bacterium. Classification (GTDB taxonomy): domain Bacteria; phylum Chlamydiota; class Chlamydiia; order Chlamydiales; family Parachlamydiaceae; genus JABDGQ01. Next base: position 87,826 of record JABDGQ010000001.1, on the reverse strand, counting down.
GCTTACATTAATGTCTAATGCGATCGGAGCAAGTACTGGCTGACCCAATCGCATACCCTGAACTCGCTGAAGTTCATGAATTGCTTTATAAAAGCTTTTCTCTATGGCTGATTCATATCTAGATAAAATTTGCATGTAATTACCCCCAGACTTTTTAAAGGCATCGCAAAATTCTGGCGGACGTAGAGCATACTCGTCTTCTTCTTCGAAAAAACTTTTCTCAACTTTGATAAGGCGTCGAAATCGCCATCCTGAGCTGACAATTTTTTCGACTAAGATTTCTTCTAAAGCACCGATTGGGAGTAGGGCTTGATAAAGCTTTTGTCTAAAACAATCAAATTCCTGATGGCTTTCTTCTTCGAGAATCAATTTTTGTGAAAGTAGGCCATGCTTCATGGCGTTTTGGCTGGCAATGGCTTTGCCTTTTTTCGTTTTAGGTCCCGTAGATTTAAGAGCATTCGTTCGGTTAGTTATGGCTTTATTATTCATACTGTCTCCTTTTTCAAAAGTTCAAAAGGTTCATAAGCACCCTTTTGGACCTTTTGAACTTTTGTTTATTGATCATTTTGTTCCAAAATTTTGGGATGCACCCAATATTTCTTGGTTGGCCTACCAGACGTCTGTAGGGTAGAACATTTTATGCAGTTCTTTTCGATTAGATATTCTAAAACCTCTTCCACTTCATCGGCATTTGATAGCCCAGCCCAATGACGGCCATGATAAACATCTCTAGCTGTGAATGGGATCTTGACTTCTTTCTGTTGAATGCGACGAATAAGATTAGTGGCAGCTTGAGGAATTGCATGAGCAGAGCTTCCATAAATACGCTCTGCATGGCTTCCGAAATATTTTAACCAAATGATTGCCTTTTGTACGCATTGAGGTGTGATATGCTGTGGATATTCGTTATCTAAAGCCGATTGCATATGTTCAAATATCAAGCATAGGGCAGGTAGTAGCTTTTTGTACTTACCAAGATGGGCTTCCATATGCGGAGGCAAGTTTCCCTTGCGTAGTCTATTTTCCAGTTCTTTTTGCCATTGATCAAACAAAGCTTGAGCTTCTCTATTAAATGACAAAATAATCGGTTGTCCGCTATGGAATTGCATTTGATCCAAATTATTGAAAATCTGATAAATCCATGGCTCCCAAATCCCTAGATCAATATTTTCAACAAGTTCCCAAACGGGTTTGCTATCTGGCCATACCGTGATTTGGAAACGTTGAATGAGTCCATCATCACCCATTCCGCCATTAATGGCAGAATGAACATGTTGCGAAATTGGACCTGGTTGTATGCCTCCTAAAATCGAAATACAGACCGCTTCAATGTGAGGAGCTTCCCGCCCTATTCGATCAATCTCAAAACCCTGTTTAGCGCTCCATCCTTCTAGAAAAAATGGTCAGTCATTTTCTTCCCTTTTTTTGAAAACTATTTAGCCATCCAGCAAGCTCATCTCGATAAAGTAAGATGCCTTGAGGATTTTCTGCCAATATAACCCCCAATTTTTCAACTGTCGGATCATCAGATTTATATCGTTTCTGCTTAGGTTTTTCTGGAGGATCGGTCGGGTTATATTCGGTAGTAGAAAATTCTTTTAACTTGGACTCTTTGAAAGAATTCTTGTATTTTTCCTGATGTGCTTTTTTCTGCATTTCCCAGGCTTCCAATTCAATTTCAAAGCGTTTCATATCCTGCTTATATTTGGATCTTGCTTGATCTCCTAAAGCTATAAGAGGTTTGATGACTGATTGTAAGGCAACACTTTTCATAGAAGAGGGTCTGCCAATAAGCATTCCCCATAAATTGGGGAATTCAATCCAATTCGTTCTAGGTCTAAGCTCAAGACCTCGTTTTCTTCCAATCAAGCTCCCAATATGAACAATCAACGCCGCTGCAATATAATCTGGGGAAATCTGCATCTGATTGGTCAAAGCTTGAATCCAGCCTTTAACTTGATAGGGGAATGTCTCAATAGGACATGGCAAAACTTTGTTTAAATCTGCCTCAAGTGGTTCTGGATCATTTTCAAATGTTAAATTATTTTCATCGGAATCGGAAAAATACTCATTTGCCAAAGTATAATTTTCTTTAACATAGGATTCAAAAGCTTGTTTTAGATATTGGCAATTTGGATCATCAATTGGGCCGAATCCCTTCCATTCTGGAGGACAATAAGGATTAGATTGAATCCAATCAACGAAGTCAGCTCCTTTTTCTTGATTAGGAAGAGTTAAGACCCAAATACTGGTATGGGGACATGCCTTTTGGATTTCATCGTAAATAGACCTAATGTATTTCTTTCCTGCAGCATCATTATCAGGAATCAAAACAAAACCTTTGAGATGCCGATAACGAGCTAATACAGCCCAATCTGCAAGATGGGATTGATTAGACCCCATCATTGAAGTAAGTGCAGGTAAATTTAAATGATGCGCAGCCTGTGTACATTTTTCTCCTTCAAAAATATAGACCATTTGATCAGAATCATTTTTAGGAAGCGTATCAATTCCAAATAGGGGCGAAGGAGTGACAGCTCCTTCTACCCAATTTCTATTTTTATCGATGTAATACTGATGAAACCATTTCTTTTGCTTGGATTGAATAGGGTTGTCATACCTTGCAACTAATGCGGTAATGTCATCCCTTTCATTTCTGTAATACCAATGGAAGGTTAAGTGCTCTCTTTTGACGATAGGAGGTAAGTTCATACAATCCTCCATTCATCTTTAAGTTTTGCGATGGCTTCTTTAAATGAGAGGTGATATTTTTTTTGTAAAAAATCGATAATGTCTCCGCCCTTAGCTCCACAGGAAAAGCAGATATAAGCTCCTGATTCCTCATGGATTTTAAATGATCCAGCCGAACTATCTTCATGAAAGGGACACAGACCTGCCGTAGCCCATTGACGAGAACGGTGAGCAAATCGATTTAAGCCTTGTTCTTTGAGATAAAAGTCATAAGGGCGAATCTGCCGCTTCATTTCGCTTATGTCAAAGCGAGGGTATCGTTTCATGATACACCTCCTTTTGAACCTTGAGATTCAATCCAACTTTGAAAAAGGTCTAAACGGATGTAAACCCGTTTTCCTATTTTGCGAATCGCACCTTCCAAGCCATTACGATGCCGCATAGTAAGAAAATGCCTAACTTGCCCAGCCGTGAATGGATATCTGTCAGTTATTTGTTTGATTGATAAGTATTGATAATCACTCATAAACGCCTCCTCCTGTTGTTTAAAAAGGGTTTGCGCTTATTGTAATTTATTACTCCTGAATCATGTCGGCACGGTGGTGGACACTTTTTTCTTAATCGATAACTGTTTGTTTATCAGTTATTTAGGTTGGTATCGATGATTGCCAAAATGGTGCGGATAGCTAAGGAAAGTCACATATGTAATATTGCCCAAAGATTCTAACTCAAGATTCGCTAAAGCTCTATCCAAAGTTCGAGCTAGCGTACGGACTGGGCTTTGTAAAATAGTTGTTCTAGACTTTTTTGATGGAATACGGGAAAGGCGATCGAGATATTCAGCAACCCGTGTTGATATTCGAACTGTTCGATCACCAAACAATGTTGGTACTTTAAGCAGGGGAAAATCATTATCCAATTGAATCGCTTTGGTTTCGATAGGTTGAATTGACTCCAAATGGATAGGCAAGCGAAGACGAGAGGCGCTTAAGCATATCCAACAAAGTCCTAAACTTTCTGCCGCAGCTAGTTGAGCATTAGTTCGACTAAACCGACACTGTCGGGCTAATTCTAAAAGAATGCGAGCGGCAATTTCATAAGGGATAGGATATACTTCAGGGGAAATTTTTCTAATGATTTGATCGCCTGAAAATCCCATTTTTTGCGGGAAAATTTGCTCAATAAACGCAATCCATTCTTGAGGCATCTTACGCAAATAGGACAAAAAGCTTTTAAGAGCACGCCATTCTAAGCGTGCTCCTTTTCCTTCTTCTTGAACTTTTCTAGCCATCCTGATCAGAAATTCCCTTAAGGTTTCTTCTTCAAGAGGTTTTTCAAATTCAAAAGCTTCAAAAGGTTCATAATAGGCATCTTTCATTTCTAGCCATTCACGCCAACATCTAACACATTCAGTTGCGTTTTCTTTGGCAAAATCCGAAAGTGGAGGATGGTCGAATAACCATCGTTCTAACTCATTGGTTTCATGTAATTCAGTAGCCCCATGTATCCAACAATAGGCTTTCTTTCTCTCCCATTCTTGATTTGAAACTGGGGAAAAACAGGGATTGTCAATTCTAACTTGATTATAAAAGGCTTCCAATTCTTTTAGATCATTTTCAAGGTCATTTAGCATGCTTTTTGCTTCCTCTAATTCTTTACTCATTTTTTTCACCTAAAATTTTTTGGGAGACTTGCTGACTTAAAAGACGGGTTGTTTGGACATCTAAATGGGTATAGCGCTCGAGCATTTGCAATGTCTTGTGACCTAATGCTGCCTTAAGTTGAAGATTACTTGCCCCTGATCGAGCTGCAAGAGTAGCAAAATGATGACGAATGCTGTGGAAGACGAAATTTTCAATATTAGCCAGCTTAAGAGCCTCTTTCCAGGGCTTGTTGATGTCTAGCGCTCCAAAAGCCGTTTTACTTGCAAATACGAATGATTTAGCGGGATTGCGATTTTCGACTAACACCTTCAATTCTTGGACGACTGCGTCAATTAAATGAACACTTCTAGGCGTTCCATTTTTCGTTTCTTTGAGGTGCGCCATTTGATTTTCAAAATCGACCTGATTCCATGTAAGACCTAAAATTTCACCTTGTCTCATGCCTGTAGTGAAGGCCATGAGTACGATGCAATAAAGATAATCACATCGACTTTTACGGCAGACTTCAAGAAGCCTGACAGTCTCATCTTCATTCAGCACTCGATCTCTTCCAGGAGCTTCTTTAAGCTTGATTAGATTGAAACAGGGGTTATCATCGATCCAACGTAATTGACGACAGGCATAAGTCAATGCGGCTGATAGCGAAGCAATGTAGCGATTGACTGTAGCAGATGATCGCTTAGTGCTTTTATGTGTCGGGGTATCAATAAGGAATTGTCTTTCCTTACCCAAACGTTCAGGAGTTAAGTGAACAAGGGCATAATCCCCGATACGACTTTTCCAATACTCAAGATGTCGAACAGTATCTTTGGCTGAGCGGTGATGTTCCAATGCACCGCTTTGCACAAAGTGATCAACCAGTTCAGAAAATGTGCGTTGAACTTTATGCCTTTCGAATTTAAATTGTCCTTGCTTGATCTGTCGCTCAACCGAAAGAGCCCAATCTTCAGCCTCTTGCTTTCTTTCGAATTGATTGCAAACGGAAGGGTGACCCTTGATGCGAACGACAGCTCTCCATCCGCAGGGTTTACCTTCTCTGTCTTTACGTCTATAAATAGATGCCATACTCAAACCTCATAGTGTTTATGGTTCGAGCGGCTGGATAGTGCTTGTTAAGATTGTTCTTTACTGCACCGAATTTGCACCGCAAGCATTTCTATTTAGCTTAAACAATATTATTGAATCAAGCTGAATCGTGCTTGTAGGCGCTTGTGGGCACTGGATAAAAAGTGGGGGCGGTTGGACGGATTCAGAACTTTGGATTGGAAAATAATCGCAAAAAAAATAATCCCATTCAATTAAGTTAATTTTTATGTGATATTAATTTGGTTTTTTATAATGAACAGAATCTTCTTTTTTAACCTCCTGCATAAAGCTTAGCATTTCTTCTTGAGTAGTAAAATCCAACACAATAGCATCTTCTCGGTCAATATTTTCAATTCCCTGTAAATGGTCATATTCATGTTGAAATACTTTCGCTGCAAATCCTTCAAGGAATTTTTCTACTTTTTCACCTTTTATATTTAAATATTTAACTTGAATTTTTTCATAACGAGGAATTTTTGCCAGCTTCCACATCCCATTACTTAACATGACTGAAAAACACCCTTCCCATCCTTCTATTTTTGTATCTCCTATCGGAATGAAAGATGGGTTAATTACTCCTTCAAGATTATTTGGATTGCGGTCAAAACTAAATATAAATATAGATTTACTTATGCCAATCTGAGGAGCCGCTAATCCTGCGGCGGGCAAATAAGGTTTGAGAGCTAGAAATAACTTGTCAAGAATTTCTTGAGCTAAGGTTAATTCATCAATTTGGATATCTTCTGTTTTGGTTTTTAAGATATGGCTTAAGGGGCTATCTATAGTAACAATTTGTACGTTTTCTGCATGGCTATGATTACAAAAAGACATTAGTCCTACTCCTAAAATTATTCTCCAAATCAATAAATTTTTCTTGTTCATATCGTCCCAAAAGTATAAAAGCCTGCTTTGTTCATACATTATAAAGAGATGCGAGGTTACCAAAAATTTTTGAAAAAATCTACTTAAATGTTTAGTCCTGTATTCTCAATTAAACCGAATTGGAGACCCAGAAGCTGCATGACATTTTTGAAGATAGATTAGCAGCTCAGCAAGCTTTTCATTCTTTATAGATTGTTTTTCAATCCTGATTCCTTTGAAAGTAAGATGTTTTTTTGTGCATTCTCCAAAAAATAATTCTTTAAGCCCAGCATCTCTTAAATGACAACGTTGAATGAGGTCAGCTGGAGAACGGTCAGGTACAGCAAAGGTGGAATTAGGAGCAGCTTTCATTAATATATCAATAAATTGGTCTGTTATCTTCCCAGTTTGGATGTTGGATTTTAAGCAAAATTGTTCGATAGGTAGTCCCTCTTTCCATTCAATTTTAATCCACAATTCGTTACCAGTCTTCTCTAATTCCATAGCATGAACATCAATCTCATCGTTGTCATAAACTTCAGCGTGCTTTTGAGCTAATTCAGCAGCTATTCGTTCTATGATTGTTTTTAGAAACAGCTGAAATCTATCTTTGCTAAAATAGCGGTCTGGATTAGGATTTTGAATCTTTTCATTTTTTAAAGCATGCATTTTTTTAATATCGATGCTTATACCTCTTGCACGATTCGACCTTTTTCGCAGAATAGGAGTAGAGAAATTAAGTTCTTTATCCTCAAAAATATCCATGGAAGCATTCCATGCCCATGTAGCATTACAAAGACGTTTCCAAATCATCCAGTCAGGCGAATTATTTTGATTCCAGGAAGCTAACATTGCTTGCATTTTACGAACAGCAGCTCCAAAACAAAAACCTGAAATGAATGGAACTGATTTTGGCTGATATGAGCCACTGCTTAAAACATATTGCTCTCTTGATTCAATTGTGACTAAACCAGTTATGCTCTCTGATTTTCCATGTTTTAAAAGAATAGAGCAAAGCTTGCAAAGAACATCATAAGCTTTTTCATATTCTCTACCGTCATGATGGATTTCACGGTTTTCTAGAAGGTCATCAGCTCGCTTTAGTTCATCCTGAAAGCCAGAAATGGACCCAATATCTTCATTTTTGAGCAATTCCAAGAAAAATGCATACGTTTTCCTTACTTGCCTTTTAGCTAAATCCTCAGTCGAGCGAAGCTCATTTTCGAATGCCCTCTCTTCCTCTTGCCATTTAGCTCTCAATGTGCCTAGAAGAGGATACGTTTGCAATAAAGACATGATACTTTCACATAATAGCTTAAAGAACTCAGATTCGTCTTTTTGCTTGTAAGCAGACTCAACAAGGCTTTGTATAGGTTCAAAGCTTTTGGGAAGTTTAATACTGGATTTTAAGACCTGAGTTCGAGTCATGATTACCTTTTTACTACTTCTTTGTCGCAGAGCATATCAGCTCATTTACCGAAGAAAAAGCATTTTTTGCCTCAAATTCCATTTTTTATACCACTCGGTCAAAAACCTTTCCTAGAGAGCCATGGGAATGCTCCCAATAGCCCGAAAACAGGCGGTAAATGTGATATAATTCGGGGTATGAAAAGCAAAAAATCATCAAGTCAATCCACTCAATCTGTTCTTTCGTTGAATGACTCTCAGCGATTAGCTCGATTTTTTGAATTGTTGATGACAATTGATAAACGTAACAACCCGGAACTTTATGAACACAATCAAAGTGGAGCTTCTTCCAATCAAGCCAAACAACGGCTTGATGGCATTTGCGTGCGTGGAGATTAATAACCAATTCTACATTAGCTCAATCGGCGTCCACAAAAGACGTGATGGCATTGGTTATAGAATCACTTACCCTACTAAAAAAGTAGGTGACCAGAATCAAACGATTTTCCATCCCACAGAACCGAGTTTCAGCAAAGAGATGGAGCAAGCTATTTGCAGCAAAGCAGAAGAACTAATGGGTCTATGAATATTAAGAAAAAAGTAACAAAAAGGTAAGAGTTTATGTCTTCAAAACAGGAAAAATTAAAAGAAATTAATTATCCACTTGGAGTGGGATTTGAGCTAAACCAGGAAGGTGTTTGGTATCTAAGCTCACAGGGAAATGAAATTCAAAGAATTTTTGTGTGCGCTCCCTTATACGTTCTTGCATATGCGCGCAATGAGCGTCACGAAAATTACTCCAAACTACTGCAGTTTTATGACCCGGATAATAACTTACATGAATGGCTCATGCCTCAAGAATTACTTGCTGGCGATGGCAGTGAAGTAAGAAAAACCCTGCTATCAATGGGATTAAAAATTGGAGAGGAGCGGAGAGCTAAAGACCTTCTCACTCGATATCTTTTATCATGTGACCCAATTGACCGCGTAAGAACTATAGATAGAACAGGATGGCATGGTCAATCTTATATACTACCTGAAGGTCCGATAGGCAAACAATCAAAAGAAAAAGTATTGTTTTTGGGGTCACATGTTGGACAACCCATCTTTCATTCTTTAGGAAGTCTAAAGGAATGGCAAACCCGCATTGCTACTCCCTGTATTGGCAATTCACGTTTAATTTTCTCTTTAAGTGCAGCATTTGCAGGCCCTCTTTTAGGCATTTGTCATGAAGAAAATGGCGGTTTTCATCTTCGCGGAGCAAGTAGCACAGGCAAGACGACTTCTCTTTACGTGGCTGCTTCCTTATTTGGAGGAAAAGATTACATCCAACGTTGGCGGTCAACAGCTAATGGACTAGAAGCCACGGCCAAAATGTATAATGACCTTTTATTGCCTCTAGACGAAATGGGAGAAATTAATCCGAAAGAGGCAGGAGAAGTTGCCTATATGCTTGGAAATGGCACAGGAAAGGCGAGAGCCGATAAAACAGGAGGAGCTAGAGATAAAGCAAAGTTTCGGTGCCTCTTTTTGTCCACCGGAGAAATCAGTCTTGCTCAGCATATGCTTGAAGACGGAAAAAAAGCTAAAGCGGGTCAAGAAACACGAATAGCTGATATCCCAGCTGATTTAGGTCCTTATGGGGTTTTCGAGTTTTTGCACCAGTATGTTGATGGAGCAAGTTTTGCTAATGCGATTGCTGAAGCAGCAAGAGAATGCCATGGAGTCGCTGGACGGGAATACATCGCCTATCTTTCTGAAAATCATGAAATGGTTAAGTCAGCTGTTGATGCTACTATAGATACTTTCGTACAAGAATATGTTCCTAAGGGTTCATCAGGACAAGTAAAACGCGTAGGACGTCGTTTTGGACTTGTGGCTGCTGGTGGAGAGTTAGCTATTTATTTTGGGATTATTCCATGGGAAAAAGGCTTTGCCAAATCTGGTGCTGGCAGATGTTTTACTGACTGGCTAGAGCATCGAGGAGATGACCAAAATATAGAAGAAAAGAAAATCCTTTCTAAAATTCAGCTCTTCTTTGAAATGCATGGAGATAGCCGTTTCTCTAATTGGTATAGCGAATTCGATACAAAAACTTATAACAGAGCGGGCTTCAAAAAAACTGAGGGAGATAGAACAGAATATTATGTTTTGGAAGAGGTCTTTAAAAATGAACTTTGTCAGGGTCACGACTGGAAACGTGCTGCGAAAATTTTGGTAGAGAAAGGATACCTGAAGCCTTCAACTGACCACAAATCCACTCGAACAGAAAGCCTTCCAAGCATAGGTCCTGTAAGATGTTACAGATTTCAAAAGATTCCAGGCGGAAAAGAATAATTTGTATGAGACTACATAAACGGTGATATTGGTGATAATGTGAGAAAAAATCTCACTTTCTCACAATTCTCACCTAAAAAATTTAAGTTGAGGTGAGAGCGATGGCAACGCAAAAACAAATCTTAGCGAATATTAAGAATGCAAAACTTTCTACTGGACCTAAAACTGAAACGGGGAAAGCCTTAATTGCTAAGAACGCCATAAAACATGGCATTTTCAGTAAACAAATTGTCCTGAAGGAAGAATCTGTTGATGAGTTTGAACAATTAAAGAAAGAATTTTATTCACAATTTCAGCCTCAAGGATTATTAGAAAAGTTATTTCTTGAAAGAGCATTAACGGCCGCATGGAGATTGTCGAGAATGATGCAAATAGAATCTATTTTGATGAATCACGCGACTAAAAAGTCTTTTGGAAGAGGACTTGCTGATGTTTTAAGTGGAAGGCAAGGAGATGAATTATCTCTGCTTTGCCGTTATGAAACTTCTCTTGAAAAGATTCTTTTTCGCTCCCTTGCTGAGCTAAGAGATTTACAATCAACAAGAATCTCTCATGCCGAAATAGAAATTGGCTTTGTTTCGCAAAATTGTATCGAAGAAGTCGAAGAGAATTGATATACTGTTCTATCGATAAAGATGTAATAAAGGTTTAAGTATGAAAGCGATATTGCTTGCTAGAGTCTCCAGTAAAGAGCAAGAAGAAGGTCAATCCATTCCGGCTCAAGAACGTCGTCTCATAGAGTATGCCGAAAGAAAAAACCTTATTGTTAATCGGGTTTATAAAATTACAGAATCGTCTACCAAAGATACTCGCAAAGAATTTGAAAAAATTATTGCACAAATTGGTAAATCTAAAGAAACGATTGCCTTAGTGGCAGATACAATTGACCGAGTACAGCGTAGCTTTAAAGAATCTGTGATTCTTGATGAGCTGAGAAAGGAAGGAAAGGTCGAAATTCATTTCATGCGAGAGGGGCTTGTACTTAACCTAAAATCTAATTCGGCTGACATTCTTCGTTGGGATATGGGGGTTATGTTTGCTCGCAGCTATGTCCTTCAATTGAGTGATAACGTTAAACGCAGCAAGGAACAAGCTGTAAAAAGTGGAAAATGGATTGGGCTTGCACCTTTAGGTTATATTCATGTTGTAGATGAGAAGGGTGAAAAAAACATTATTCCTGACCCGGAAAGAGCTTTCCACATCATTAAACTATTTGAGTTGTATGCAACAGGCAACTATTCCCTTCTAAAATTAACAGAAGAAGCTGCCAAAGTCGGTTTCCAGACTAAGAAAGGAAAAAAGATAGCTAAATCACAAATCGATTCCATTCTTAAAAACCCTTTCTACTGCGGAGTGATGAGGACAAAATATGGTTTGGTTGAGCACCACTATAAGCCTATTATCTCGACATCTTTATATCAACAAGTGCAAAATGTCGCTGCAGGGTATCACAAAAAGCCTCACAAAAAGATTAGTGAACCATTTATTCTTCGAGGAATGATTACATGCTCTCATTGTGGCTGTACCGTTACCCCAGAAATCCATAAAAAGCGTTACATTTATTATAGCTGCACAAATGCTAAGGGTATTTGTAAGAAAGTTTATGTTCGTGAAGAACCGCTGGTTGAATCCTTATCACATTATTTCGATAGTATAGCCTTGAGTGAAGAACAGATTGCTGAAGTGACGAACTATCTCAAGAAAATTCATGAATCAGAGAGCCTTTTCCATACTGAAAGTTTAGCAGCTCTGCGAAAAGAGCAAGATAAAATTCAGAAGCGAATTAACCAAATATACGATGATAAGCTAGACGGTCTTATTGATGAGAAGATGTATCTCGACAAGATAAAAGACTACAAAGCTCGCCAAATTGAAATCACAGAACAGATGACTCGGCATGAAAAGGCAGACCAAAATTTTTACGTCACTGCTAATATGGTTATGAACTTGGCCGCTCGCGCTAGAGAAATCTTCGAAAGTTCTGAAGTGGATGAAAAACGTCAACTTTTGAATTTTGTGTTTCAGAACTTAAAATTAGACGGTAAAAATCTTTCCATAGACACATGTGAACCATTTACTACCCTAGTGGACTATAAGAAGAGTCCAAAAGGATGGGGCAACTTGGACTTGAACCAAGGACCAGCGGGTTACGAGTCCGTACTCCTTCCACAAACCAGCATAGAGGGATCATGCTCGATTAGGCCCTTCTGCTCAAGTCCTTTTAAAATTTGGGAGGTTGTATTAGGATCAAGCCCTGCCATTTTCCCAACGGCCGCCTGAGTAACACGATCTCCAGTTCGTGTCAGCCACCCTAAAGTGGCAAGAACAACGAATTGAGGATGGGTTAAATTCATAGGCTTCAGGATACTTTCGATTGAAGTACGCCACGAAGTGCTAATGTGCCAAAGGAGAAATCCAGGGCTACGTTCAGGAGTTTGATGAACGCTGATTTGTTTGAAATCTACATTTTTCCCATTTAGATAACTCCCATATGCTTTGCGATCAGTAGAAAATCTTCCTCTGGTATTTCAAAACAACCTCGTCGTAAAGGAAACCCCCACTTCTTTTTATCTTTTATAAAAGTTAGTTTTTCCAATAAAGGTTGAATAGGGATTTGCTTTGATGGTAAGAAACTCACATTTCGACGCCATGGAATAAAATTGTTGCTCATAGCGAACGTGTATGGGTCTCCTGGACTAATCTTGCCTACAGCAGTGAATGATTGACAAGATTCTTTACCGCCAAATTGAGTAGTAGGAGAATAGTAAATGATCCAATCGTCTCCCTTCATCGACCTCAAAGGCCCTGGTTTCCCATGACAGACTTGTGCAAATCCTCCCGCCACTCCTCTCAAAACATGTTCAAGAGAAGCAACGCCTATCCAATATCGTGTCATTATTTGCCTTCAAATAACTTGTAAATTCTTATTCTATGACTGTCTGGATCCAAGACTACGAATGTACGACCAAAATCCATATCTGTCGGTTTTTGTGCTACAGTGACATGTTTTTTACTCCAAGCCTCATAAAGCAGATCTACATCTGGGGTTGGGAAGCATACTTCTAGAGCCCCAGCGGGAGCTTCTACTCGTGGTTCAGCTGTATATTTGGACCATAAACCAAACATTACACCATTTTTTAGTGCAAACATGACAAATGTTGCCGATTCCTCAATTGGCTTTATTTCAAAAAGGTCCTGATAAAAGAGACTGCTTTTTTGAGGATTTGCCACAAAGAGCAGCACAAAACCTAAATTGGCTGTAAACATTAACCCCTCCTGTAAAGTTAAATCCATCTGATATCAGATATAATACGTATACGTATTATATCTTTGCAAGACTTTCCTCTGCACTGGTTGAATGTCATAGCAACCCTCATAAAATCCAAAAAATCTCCATCTTGACAGTGTATCATAAAAATGATACGATTATAGATATAAGGGGGCGATAATGAAACAGCGAGTGGCCTATGAGGGGCATGAATTCACCATCGAATGGTATTACGACACCAAAGGACATAGCCAAGCCCTCGATTACTTTCAAGAGCAGCCAAAAGATAAGCAGAGGAAGCTACTCAATCTTTTTCGCTTAATGGCATAGCAGGGTAAAATTTTTGATGAAACTAAGTTCAGAAATGAAGGGGCTGGAATTTACGCTTTTAAACCTCAACCTGATCGTTACCTTTGCTTTTTCTTTAAAGGAATGAAAATTATTGTCACAAACGCTTTTATTAAGAAAACGCAGAAGCTCCCACAGGGTGAAAAAAATCAGGCGTTAACGAAAAAAGAATAAAAGAAGGAGACTATTATGAAAAAGAAAGCTAAGTCTACCTATGAAGAATTTATTGAAGACGATGAACAAAGGGACTTACTCGACAAAGAATATAAAGAACTTCTCTTGTCCGAGTTACTAATTGCAGCAATGGAGCATGATCATATTTCTGTAAGAAAATTAGCATCAGCTGCTGGAGTTTCTCCCACGATCATTCAAGGGCTAAGATCTGGATCGAGGGCAAATATTACGGTTGATACCTTATCAAAAATTTTGGATGCGGTAGGTTATCAGATCATTTTTACTCCTAAGCATGAAGATGGAAAACGATTTAAATTAGCATAATAAAATATGTTTTTACACATGAAATCGATTAAGCCTTTTTGTCGTAGTACTATCGTAATAGAACATAAACATGAGTGGAAACCGAAAAACATCGCTGATTTTTTTGTTGAACTTGATCATATTGAAAGCTCTTGCAAAGGAAAACCCTTTTATCTAGGGCAAAAAGACATAAATTGGTTATTAGATTGGCCTTGTTGCACAAAGACCTTCAAGTCTAATTTGAAATAGTATGTAAATAAAAAATGCATGGAGTAGTCTATTTCTGACAAAAGAAAAGAGGGACTACCCATGCAAGAATCGACTTATCGCATCCGAAATTGGTCAGAATACAACAAAGCTCTCATTAAGAGAGGGAGTATAACTGTTTGGATTGAAGAAAAAACCATAAAAAACTGGATTTCTTCGCATCATACTTGTCGAGCTGGCAGGCCTGCAAAATATTCTGATGAAGCAATACTAATGATGCTTATCCTCAGAGAAAAGAATATATGTTCTCTTAGAAATCTGCAAGGGTTTGTACAATCTCTTTTTAAAATAATGGGTTTGGATCTTTTAGTGTCAAGCTATTCACATACTTTGCTCAAGCCGTTTGCTTGAGCATCTTGCTCAATTCCTTAAGCACTACTTCTTGTAAAAGGGCATGTTGCGCTTCGACATCTGCTTGCAAAATTGTTTTATGGTGATCGCGATAGATGCAATGCAGTGTAATGTTTTTGGAATTCATATCTAGTTTGTCACTCTGATAAACAGCTTTGAGTGAAACATTTTCAAGCAATGGCAGTTGCTTGTAGGGGATGGCATTGTTGATTTGCTCAAACGTTACCAATGATGATACAGTAAAAGTCCAATCGCGATCTGATGCTGGGTATAGCGTTAATGGGGCAACACGTTGTAAAGATTTAGCAACCTCCGATAGATCTTTTAAATTAAATTCACCAAATAAAATGCGCTGTGGTACATCAAGGCGGCGTTGTATTGATGGATGAACCTCTCCAAATGAACCAATTTCCAAGGCCCCTACATATACAGAGGCTTGACGTCCACAGTGAAAAGTAGGGAGATCTAGATTTTTAAAAATCACCTGTTCGATTCCTAATTCTCGCAGTAGATTTTCAATAATCCCTTTTAAATCAAAAAAGTCATAACATCTGTCGTGATCAGCCCAATATGGCGCCGCAGCTTTACCACACAAAACTAATCCTAATACCGATTGCTCTTTATACTGTTCCCCATCACGAAAATGAACATGGCCAATTTCAAAGCCGCTGATATCATGCATTTGATGATTTGAATTGTGTTTGAGCACTTGTAACAAAGAGGGCAGTAATGAGGTGCGTAAAATGGATTGTTCTACAGAGGTTGGGTTTAGGATTTTTATAAAATCATCTTTGAGAGTGGCCGAATCATAAACAACATCCAAAGTAAGCGGTCCAACCAGGTCACAGGTGACAAATTCTTGCAAACCTGCTGCCACTGCTTGTGTGCGCACAAACGCCTCAAATTGATAAATAGGCGCATTAGGTAATAAAGAAGCCTGATAGCGGATATTTTTTTGTTTGGCTATGTTTTCATAACCATAAATACGAGCTATCTCTTCAATTAAGTCTACCTCGCCAATTATATCATTGCGATAAGTGGGCACATGTACAGTAAATATATCGTTGCCATCCCAAGCATGTTTAAAATCAAGCTTTGAAAAAATATTTTCTACCTCATCGCGGCTAAATGTAATGCCCAGCAGTCGATTAATACGACTCAAACGACAGGTGGTGATTAATTGGGGGAATTGGCGAGTGGCATTTTCGTAAATCTCTTCTAAAATTTGGCCACCACCAATTTCTTGAATTAACTGCGCGGCGCGATCCAGCGCTAATTTTAATTGGTTGGGATCAGTGCCACGCTCAAATCTTTTAGAAGCATCTGTTTGTAAGGCTAATTTTTTGCTAGTGCGGCGGATAGAGGTGGAATCAAAATAAGCTGCCTCAAGGATAATATCATGTGTATTATCGTTGACGGCACTTTCAATACCACCCATTACACCAGCTATGGCTAGTGCTTTTTCATTATCACTAATAACGAGCATAGAGTCATCAAGTATCCTATTTTTGCCATCTAAAGTTTGCAACACCTCATTATTCTGGGCAGATCGTACGCAAATAGCTCCTTGTATTTTAGCATAGTCAAAAGCGTGTAGGGGGTGGCCCATTTCTAAAAGAACATAATTGGTAACATCTACTACATGGTTGATTGAGCGTAGACCACTCATTTCCAATCTTCTTCTTAACCACTCTGGGGATTGCTTAACTGTAACATTTTGTAGCCGTCGGCAGGTGTAGCGAGGACAAGCTTGAGGATCAAGCACCTTTATTGCTAGCGTTTTCTCCGTTTTAATAGAA
Source organism: Chlamydiota bacterium (assembly GCA_013285965.1). Lineage (GTDB taxonomy): Bacteria > Chlamydiota > Chlamydiia > Chlamydiales > Parachlamydiaceae > JABDGQ01. The sequence goes on along the minus strand of JABDGQ010000001.1, from coordinate 71,270 downwards.
GTAGTCTGCAGATTAATAGAAGGTAAGTGCATTGATTTATTGATTTGGCAAGCCAATTCGCGCGCTATTCCCATAACGCTGCCACAATAGTTAAGATTAGGTGTTAGCGATATGTCAAAGATAACGTCAGCATACATATCTTTTAAACGTGTGCCTTCTACAGAATCCAGCGATAATTCAATGATCTGATTGGCATCCTCAGACAGACCTAACTCATGCGCAGAGCATAACATGCCATTTGATGTAACACCACGCAGCTGGCTTTGTTTGATCGTAAATTCTCCTTGCGCGTCTTTTAAGGTAGCTCCCACACGTGCAAAAGCAGTTTTTATCCCAGCGCGACAATTCGGTGCGCCACAAACAACTTGATAATTGTTCTGCCCATCAAAGACTAGAGCTATGTTTAGTTTGTCAGCATTGGGATGTTTATGTGATTCAAGGACAGTGGCTACCACAATTTCTGATGATAGAGCACCAAAAGTGGTCCAATTGTCCACTTCAACGCCTGCCATAGTCAATAAACGGGCAATTTCATCAGGTGTGTTGGTCACGTCGATAAATTCTTTAAGCCAAGATAAAATGATGCGCATAGAAGCTTCCCAAAATAAAAAATCAAATTATTTATAAATAGACTTCTTTCGAAACTACATTTATTTGTTAAAATTGCCTTTTTTGGCATCTTTAATCCTAAATTTTTCGATCATATTGCCAATATGCTCTTAAAATTTGGAATCAAATCTGCTCAAAAAACATCAATTTTTCCAAAAAAAGCCAGTTTCGAAAGAAGTCTAATGTCAAAAACGACAAAATGTTTCATGAACTTTGCATTAGACTTCTTTTGAACCATATTCGTTAATCAAAAATATAGCACGCTTGATATTGCTGCTGCAATCAAAATATTAGCGGACTAAGATCTCCAAACAGGTCACATGCTACGCGTCCAAGTTGTGAGGATTTCGTAGCCATGCTCGGTGATGCACACCGTATGTTCCCATTGTGCACTAGCTTTGCGATCAGCTGTACGAGCGGTCCAACCATCTTGTTGGTCTATGACAGCTTGTACCACCCCAGCGTTAATCATTGGTTCAATAGTAAATGTCATGCCCGGTATAAGTTTAATTTGATTGTTATTGAAGTGATGTGGAATTTGTGGCCCTTCGTGAAATTTTAAACCCACACCATGACCGACAAATTGATTTACGACTGAACAACCATGTGCTGCAGCATAATCTTCGATGACCTCACCAATGGCACAAACAGGAATATTTGGTTTTAAGATCGCTATTGAACGCATCAAACATTCGTAAGAGACGTCCACGACTAATTGACGTTCTTTATTAATTGGTCCAATAGCTACCATACGACTACAATCACCGTAGTAACCATCCAAAATACATGTAACGTCAATGTTTAAAATATCGCCCTCTTTTAGGGGGATGTCATTAGGAATGCCATGACATATCACATCATTAAGTGAGGTGCAAATACTTTTAGGATATGGTGGCTTACCGTAATGTAGTGGGGCAGGAATAGCACCAGCTTCTATATGTAGATTATGGGCAAAATCATTTAAATATTGTGTAGAAACTCCAGCTTGGGCTTGTGCGCAGGTTTGATCTAAAATCTTAGAGGCTAGCTTGCAAGCGGCTTTAATTTTGGTAATTTGTGCTTGGCTTTTTACATAAATGTCATATTTTTGCAAATATTCTTGCGCAAGGTCTTTGCCTTTATGTGTGTCATTGGAATTAAATTCGCCACTATGTGGATAATGGCATTTTTTCCACTTTTTATTACTTCCACACCAACATTCATCATTTCTTCCAATCATGGCAGCACTCTTTTTTCATTAATGATAAAAGTAGTGAGTATACACTCATTAGACTTCTTTGGAAACTACATTTGTTTGTTAAATTTTTCCAAAAAAAAGATTGTTTCCAAAGAAATCTATTATTAAAATTAAGCCAGCAGCGCGATAGAAATAAATACTCCTATTATGACAAAGAGTGTGAGAGAGATGCTAAAATCCTGATTGTACTTTTGCTTATATTAAAGCTAAGTGGGCACAAACAGGATTTTAAGTTTTGATTTAAAAACCGTATGTACCGCGTATGGCGCAATAATGAGTAGGCGTTTTTGCAAATTGCCCATCCACTGAATAACCATCGTGATATTCAAAGAATATACGAAAGCGACGGCGCAATCCCGATACTTTACCCCATTCATAACCCAAAGCGAAAGTGGAATTAATATGGTGCTTCATGTGACTTTGATAGAAAAGATCAAAGGCAAAAAATGGCACACCATATAGGCGGTTACTATAATCGCGATATCCTAAAGCAAATAAGCGTACCTCAATACCGCCTTGGCAATAAAATTGTCCTGTTCGGAACGAATCATCTTCGCATGGCACCCATCCTAAACCGGCATAAAGGCGAATATCTCGCGAAAATTGGTTAGAAACAAAGAGGTCAAAAGCCTCAATACTTGGATTTCGTCGATGGAAATGAGGATGATTTAATAAAAATTCATCACCTAGATGCGTTGATATGTGATAACCGCGTAAACGAAACGACCAATGACCAAATGCATAGGTAATTGGAAAACCAACATAGTAGTCAGCGTCGATTAACGGTGAAGATTCATGCAATGGATCAAATACGGCCCATACAGCTCCTTCTAAACCTAATTCTAAATCACCACGTAGTGCCCAAATATCGCACCAACGAAAGATTGGTAAAATATCACCAAACGACACTGGAATAATATTTTTTTCAAGTGCCCGATCGTTAAAACGCCAGCCTACTGAATAAGTGACTTGACGTGGATCGGCAATAAAAGGACGAAATAGGGGTGGATCTTCCGGTAGCCAAATACCCCACAAATGGTTTTCTCTAGCATATTCAGAATCGGTATTGGGTTCTGTGACATACCAACAGTCGCTATCGTAAAGGTGGTCTTCGACTGCTTCAGGACATTCACATTCGGGAGTTGGGCATTCCGGTGAAGGATTTGCGGTTGGTTCATCAGTGTCAGCTGACAAAGCCATGGCGTTGCCCAAAGTTAAAAATAAGATTCCGGCAAAAAAATATCTCAAGCGCATCATTCTTTTCATCTCATTAAGATTAGAGTTTTACCTAAATTTTAGAAAAATCTAACTTTAGGTTGTATGTTATTTGTTGCAAATAGAAATCGATAGCAAAAGATTTCATTATCTGCAAGATTTAAACTAAATTTTAGAAAAATCTAAACTCAGATTTATAGAGAGGGTGGTAAGGCGTTATGGAAGCACATACATTTTTGATACAGTTAGTTCTTATACTTTTTTCTGCACGCTTATTAGGGGAAGTAGCTGCTTACTTTAAAGCTCCCTCCGTTATTGGCGAAATAATTGCTGGTATTTTAATTGGTCCAAGTGTGCTTGGTCTAGTTGAGTTGAGTCTGCCGATCGACCTATTAGCACAGATAGGTATTATATTACTACTTTTTGAAGTTGGCATTGAAACTGATATAGCAAAACTCAAATCTGCTGGTGTTAAAGCTAGCATTGTTGCCATTGGTGGCGTTGTCTTACCATTTATTCTAGGCTTTGGCCTCAGTTATTTTTGGTTTAATTTTAATCTATTGACGAGCTTATTTATTGGCTGCACATTAACGGCTACTAGCATTGGCATCACACTGCGTGTGTTGCACGATTTACAAAAACAAAATAGCCCACAAGCTCAAATCATTTTAGGTGCAGCTGTTTTGGATGATATTGTGGGGATAATTTTATTGGCCTTATTATACGAATTTTCGATGAGTGGGTCAGTTGATTTTTGGAACGCGGCAAAAGTTTTAATTTTTATTGTTTTATTTTTCTTAATTGCTCCATTGGCCGTTAAATGTGTATCGATGACAATTATGAAATGGGAAGAGCGAAGTAATATTCCAGGGCTTTTGCCAACTATTATTGTGTCGCTAATTTTGTTGTTTGCCTGGATAGCCTATCAATTAGGTGCCCCTGAGTTACTTGGTGGTTTTGCCGCCGGTCTTGCCTTATCGCGACAATTTGTTTTCCCCTTTAAAAACATATTAAAACAAGCACCTGAATTTAGCGATCGGGTAGAGGAGCAAATAAAACCTATTGTCCATTTGTTTACACCTATTTTCTTTATCGCAATTGGCTTGTCACTCAATCTCAACACCATTGATTGGCAGTCGTCCTTTATTTGGGCCATAACTGGATTATTGTTTGTTTTTGCTGTTATTGGAAAATTAGCCTCAGGCTTTTTGCTCAAGGGTGAGACTTTTGCAAGCAAGTTTATAATCGGTACAGCTATGATTCCAAGAGGGGAAGTAGGATTGATTTTTGCTAACATTGCATTAAGTGCGGGAGTTTTTAATGATGATTTATATGCTGCTGTGATATTAGTCATTCTCCTAACAACTTTTTTTGCGCCGTTTGCTCTGCGCTACATATATAACTCACCTTACGCACAATTTGAAGAGTGCCTTTAGTACCTATCCGAAAGCATCTATAAAGGAGACACATTTTGCAAAGAGCTTAGGCTATTTGCTGCAATGTGTCTCCTTATATATAGCTCTAGGCTATGTCAAAAATCACTTGTTCAAATTATGCGTAGCTGAGTTACTCACCTTATGCATAATTTGAAGAGTGCTCAATGGTGATATTTTGAGAGATATAGAAGTCCAATCGGGTTTGCGAAGATTGTTTTCTTTGATCATTAGATAAGTCGTATATTTCATGAATTACTTTTACCTGTGTATATAAAGGTGATATGGATTGACACAGATTCAATAAATTATGGGCATTATTGAGGTTGGTTTGCTGCTGAGTAGTAATGACAATCCCATTGGTATTTGGTTGATTGGTGATTATGCTTGGCAAGAAACTTTCGTGCCTAAAACTCCACAAAGCATTTTCAATGTATTGAGCAGCTTCAGCTGAAGATACTACGATCAGTAATTTTTGGGCCGTATCTATGGCATGCATGGCAATATCTATGATGCATCCTACTTTAGCTTGATTAGTTTTCAGATGATAAAAATTTGCCTGCATTTTCAAACTGGGCTTTCTATGCTAGATTTAGGGCTTTTTGCAACGATTGAAAAAGGAGGCATAACAACGGCACAAGAGACAATAAATTTCATCGCTTCATCGACTTTCATATTTAATTCAATTAGTTGATTGGATGAAAACATTAATAAAAATCCTACCGAAGGGTTAGGGGTACCGGGGATAAATACTGGTATTAAATCCATTTCATCTCTTTCTTTATGTACCTTAATGGCATGGCAAACCACTAAACCAACGCTCAAACTATTAGCATGTGGAAAAGGTACCAAGACAACTTGTGAAAAGGCTTTGCTAGAGTCAGATAATAAATGATGAATGACATCTTGCGAGGCTTTGTATAATTTATTAAAAAATGGCACACGATGCAATAAATAATCACCAAAACCAAAAGCAGTACGCATAAATAGCATGCGACCAAAAATGCCAAAAATGAAAATCATAGTAATTAAAAAAAGTAAAATTAAAACTTTACTAATTATAATTAAAGCGGTGGGATGGGTAATGGAAACAAAGGCCGGGTGATATTTACTCCACTCTATTATCCAATTCTCAACTAAATGATACAATGGTTGTGTCAAAAAATTAACGATAAAGATGACAATCAATGCAGTTAAAACTAGCGGTAGCAATAGAGCTAAACCAGTGGTAAAATGTTTGCGCATAGCAATTAATTTCCTGTTAGTGGATCAATAGCATTCTTGATTGCATCTGGCTTGAGGACATTAAAGGGTGGGGTAATGACACCACAAGAGATGATATATTTAAAGGCCTCTTCAACTTTCATATCCAAATAAATGACATCTTGTGGCTTGTACATCACCAAAAAACCTGATGTTGGATTGGGTGTGGTTGGTACAAAAACAGCTATTGCACTGGCATGGGACGTATTTTCTAACCCTGGTAAATGCTCGCGTGTGATTAATCCTAATGAATAGGTTTCTGGATTAGGAAAACGTATTAAAACCACCTGTTTAAACGATTTGGTTGAAGTAGTAAAAATCGTTTTAATTACCTCTTGGCAAGTTTTATAAATTGAACTAACCAAAGGAATTTTTTTGACGATATAATCAGTAAATTTAATGAAAGTGTGAAAAAAGAACCAACGGCCTATTAAACCTAATCCACAAGCAAACAAAAAAAGAAAAATTATAATTAACAATCGGGCTATCAGATGTTGAATTTGATTAGAGGTAAAAAAAAGAAAACCACTTTCAAATAAATGATAATGTAAAAACAGCTCTTTTACTAATCCTAAAAATGGTGTTGTTAATAAATTAAATAAAAATATTACTATTGCCAAAGTAAAAGTTAAAGGCAATAAAATGATTAGACCCGTTACAAAATATTTTTTCATTGGTGATAATTAGCTTTTGCGTGATTTTTTTATTGTTTTTTGTTTGTTTGCTCTCTTAGAAGGGGCAGAGCTTACTTTAGCATTAGACGATGGGGCTGTTTTTCTTGAGCGCGTTATTTTTTTTTCTTTAGCCGATTTATGCTCTTTAGATTTGTTTTCATTAGGTTTCAATAAAGTCTGATGAGCCATCTGATGAGCTACTAACATCCATCTTGTTTCTTGCAATATAAATTCAATGCTTTGAATCATGACAGATAATGTATCCCCCACCGCATAGATATAGCCATTGCGTACTCCGCGCAAACGCATTAATTTTTCATCTAACACAAAATAATCTTGAGGAAGCTCAGATATATGGACAAATCCCTCAAGCATCAATTCCAGCACTTCAAAATAAATGCCATGATTCTTCACACGTGTGACAATAGCATTAAATTGTTTATGGGGGTCTTCTTGGTAAATTTTTTGTAATAAGCGCAGTTTTTTGAGCGTATTGACATTTTGTTCGGCTTTGGCGCTAATACGCTCTTGCTCTGAGCAACGAGCGGCCATCTCCTGTAATTGTACAAGCTCAATCTCATCGCCAAACAATATGCGATGGACAACCAAATCCATGTAGCGGCGAATAGGGCTAGTAAAATGGCAGTAATGGGTTAAACTCAAACCATAGTGACCGATATTTTCAGCGGAATAAATGGCTAGACGCATGCGTCGTATATAACTTGCAGCTAAATAATTGGCATAGCCAGTTTCACTGACTTCTTTGAAAAATTTTTGTAAATCTTGTGGGTTAGGGTAATCAGGTATTTTAAATCCAAAGGCGGAGGCTAGCACAGCAAAATCGCGTAAATTTTCTTCAGCTGGTTCATCATGCACACGATAGGTAAGATTTTTTCCTTGCGCACTTAGTTCTTGCGCTACTATTTCATTAGCTTTTAACATAAACTCTTCCACCATTTGATGTGTCACATCATAGGTAATATAATCAGTCTTATAGGGCATGCCCTGTTTATCGACAATGACAGCTAGTTCAGGTAATGAAAATTCGACACAACCGCGCTGATAACGTTGTGCTTTAAGTAAGTTGCACAACTCAACCATTAATTGTAGCAAAGGTAAATGCACATTAGTTTTTTTACCTTGTAGTACTTGAAAGGCTTCACGATAAGAAAAGCGATAGGCACTACGAATCACAGAGCGAGTGATGCGATGATCAATTAGAGCTCCATCAGCGTCAAAATTCATGATTACAGATACTGTTAAACGATTCACATTTGGTTTTAAACTACATAGATTGTCGGATAAAACACTTGGCAACATCGGCAAACAAAAGTTAGGAAAGTAAGTAGAATTACAACGCAGTCGAGCCTCATCATCTAATGCGGTCCCTGGGCTAACATAATGGGAAACGTCAGCTATGTGCACCACTAAATGATAAATGCCATTTTCTTTGGTTAAACTTAAAGCGTCGTCAAAGTCCTTGGCAGTGTCTGGATCAATGGTAACTGCTGTAATATGGCGTAAATCTTCGCGCGTTTTTATTGTTTTAAGTGGTATACGTGTGCCTAAACTAGTAGCTTCTTCAATAACATGTGATGGGAAATCGGCACGCAATTCAAATTCTTCAATCGCTGCATGTATATCACAAGATGGATCAGAAATATTGCCCAAATGATGGGAAAACGAGCAAATTGTTTCGCTTCCCTTAGATCCCCATTCTAATGCTTGCATTACAATGCGATCACCCACATGGAGATTTGTGCCTGGTGGCGGTGCTTTTAATACAACCTGTTGCTCTGATCCCAAAATAGGTACATGCACAAGCCATTGCCCTTTTTTGTTACTTTTACGCAAAATTATGCCCGCTAAATGTGTACGTGCGCGTGTTAGAATGGAAGTTATTTTTCCTTCCGGCCCTTTTTCAGAAACTATGCTGGCAATTTCAACTTCTACTACGTCACCATCTACACCATTTTTTGTGCAATGTTTTGGAATGAAAATGTCTTGAGTGTAGTTGATGGAATCATGAGGTTGTACAAAGCCAAAACCGCGCGGATGCATTCTGAGGATGCCGGTAATAATTTGCTCTTGCGAAGTTTTTTTGGTGTAATTATCGTTTGAATACTCTAAGAGACCGTTTTTTACAAGATGAGTGAGGATTTGATTAAAAATTTCATAATGCTGTGGGGCTATGGCTAGACGCTTGATAAATTCAGTTTCGGTCAACGATTTAAACTTTTTGCCTAATACAAATTGTTCGGTAATCTGTAAAAGATTTTTAAATATGAGTTGGTTTTTGCGATCGTTGCTGCTCAGATGTGGTTTTAAATCGTGCTTTGTCATAAATAAAACTTTTAGTTTTAAAAAATAAATAAATTTGCTCAATTCTCAGTGTAACACAGTAATGCCAATCTGCGCTATATATGCTTTTAATCCAAACATTTTGATATTCTTGATATACTTTGGTTTTCATGATAATATCTGCTAATTAATAGACTACTTTGTCAATTTTAACAATTTATAATTATATGCGCTCACTTTCTCTTTATGTGCTAATTTTATTGAGTTTTCTATTGCCTTTGCCATGCACAAGTGAGCAGCTGCAATTCTCTCCCAATGGAGGGGCCGTTTTATTAATTAATGCCGATAGTGGTGCTGTTTTGTTTGAACACAACGCTCACACACTTTACTATCCGGCTAGTGTTACCAAAATAGCCACAGCTATTTATGCCCTACAACTTTTGCAGGCAACAGCTCTTACAGACACCATTACAGTTGATATTAAGTCGTTACGGACAGCGACTCAAGCGGAAAAACGACGCATGCCCAATGCGATACCTCGCTATTGTTTAGAACCCGATGGTTCGCATATTGGTATTAAAGCTGGCGAAATATTATCGTGGCAAACTTTGTTAGAAGGTTTATTAATTCCTTCTGGTAATGATGCCGCTAATGTAATAGCGGAGGCATTAGGACCGACCATTCCACAATTTTTGATTGGTTTAAATGATCATCTTGCCAAGCTGGGGTGCAAACAGACCAACTTTTGCAATCCTCATGGTTTACACGATCCTGAGCATCAGAGTACCGCTCATGATTTGGCTATAATGGGGAAAGCTGCCCTTAAGCATCCTGTATTGTGTGAAATAATGACTAAGACTCGTTTCTTACGCCCTAAAACCAATAAACAAGCTGCTGCAAGTTACATGCAGACTAACCGCCTACTACGGCCGGGTGCTCTTTATTATGATAAAGCTTGTGGTATGAAAACAGGGCATCATGCCAAAGCTAAACATACTTTTATGGGGGCGGCACGTAATCATGGACGTACTTTAATTGCAGTTTTATTAGATTATCAAGAGCGCTCTGCAATGTTTCAAGATGCTAAGTTATTATTTGAAGCTGCTTTTAATCAACCAAAAGTGCAATCGGCTTTTCTTCCCAAAGGGATTCAAACTTTTAAATATCATTTAGCCAATGCACAAGAACCCATTGAGGCTAATTTAAAAGAAGCACTAACTTTAGAATTTTATCCTGCCGAAGATCCACATGCCAAATGCTTAGTACATTGGGCTCCAGTACAGTTACCTGTGGCTCAAGATCAAAAAATTGGTGAAATACATTTAGTATCCAATGAAGGAAACATACTTAAAAGTATGCCACTATGGTCAGCACAAGCTGTAGATGCTACTTGGACACATAGATTGTCGCTATGGTTAACCAATCTTTCAATGAAAGTAATTGTATTAATTTATATCGCCATCAGCGGCTTGTTGCTGCTACTGTGGCTAAAAAACAAAAAATAACAACTATTGTTAAATTTATTTTATTAACCATCCAAATTTAGCGAAGAACAGTTTAGCCTAGGCCTTCCTTTGACTTCACATAAAAAATAATCTATTTCAGATGTAAGCACATTAATCATCTACTAAATCCTTTTCAATAAAAAAAACAAATTAATTTTTCATTTAGTTTATTATATAGAAAGTTAGAATGTAAACAAGCTGTTTTAGATCATTGTTTTAGCACAGGATTATATTCATAAAAAAGAGCTTTTGATATAATTTGTCAGCAATGTGTAAGAAGAGAAGATCATGGCCATTTTCAGCAAAAACAGTTTGGAATCAGTACGTCAGAGAGTCGATTTAGCTGAATTTCTCTCATCTTATATGGAACTTAAACGCAATGGCAGCACATATAAAGGCTTGTGCCCTTTTCATGATGAAAAAACACCTTCTTTTACTATTAGAAAGGGGGACACGCACTACCATTGCTTTGGTTGCGGAGCACATGGTGATGCTATTGCCTTTTTAATGAATCATCAAAAAATTAATTTTACTGATGCTGTTCAGCTTCTCGCTGAGCGTTTTAAAATTACTTTAGAAACTTTAGATGAGCATGAGGAACCGCGTGGACCCAATAAATCAAATCTTAAAAATGCCCTAGAACAGGCTAATCAATTTTTTCAGTTCTCGCTATTGCACACAGCAGAAGGACATTGCGCTTTAAAATACCTATACGCGCGCGGTATAGACCTTGCCTTTATTCATCATTTTCAGATTGGATTGGCTCCATCAAAATATGGTTTGCTGCAAAAATTTATGCAGCATAATGGCATAGAATATGAGGCATTGGTTGCTGCTGGCTTATTGCATGAGCGTGCCGACGGCTCGCTTAAAGATTTTTTTGTTAATCGCATTATGTTTCCTATTCATAATGCTAGTGGGAATGTGATTGGTTTTTCAGCGCGCAAATATTTAGAGAGTACCACTGGTGGAAAATATGTAAATTCACCAGAAACAATTTTGTTTAAAAAATCGCAAGTCTTATTTGGTCTAAATTATTCGCGTAAAAGGATAATTTCAGAAAAACGGGTAATTATCGTCGAAGGGCAGATCGACGCTTTACGCTTAATACAAGAAGGTTTTAATTGCACCATTGCTGGACAGGGTACGGCTTTTGGGGATGGGCATGTACAACAACTTTTGCAGATGGGAGTACAACAAGTGTTTTTAGCCCTTGATTCAGATAAAGCAGGGCAAGAGGCAGTTTATAAAATAGGCAATCTCTGTCAGAAAGACGGTATGGAAGTTTTTGTCATTATGCTTCCTGCAGGCGAAGACCCTGATTCATTTTTACGCGCATATGGCCCGCATAGTTTTTTGCGTCTTGTGCAAGAAAGTATCGATTACCTATCGTTTTTAGTTAAATACTTAGCGAAGAATAAACCTTTAGATTCACCGGCTGTTAAGAATGCATTGGTTCAAGAAATAGCTAAATTGGTCCGTTCCTGGAACTATCCAGTAATGGTTCATGAAACTTTGCGTAAATTAGCCCACTTGTTGCAGGTTCCTGAAGAATACATGAACATTGGGCGTGAACCAATATCCCCAAATGTATATATAAAAAAACAAGACTTAGCCGTAGCGGCCTCAGTTGATTCTGATAGGATTATCGAGAGCGATTTATTGCGTTGGATGCTTTTTATTTGGCAGGAGAATCGCTCTGACCTTATGAAAATTGTGCGCCTTAATTTAAAAGAAGATGATATTCACTCCACCATCTGTCGAGATTTTTTTAAATATTATTTTGAAAACATAGAAAACAATCTTTCTTGCGATTTAAACACCTTGCTAAATCGCTTAGGGGAGGTTGAGGCTGATTTGTTGAGGTCCGAATTATTAAAAAAGAAAATTAATGTAGAGAAAGCATCTGCCCAGTTAGTTGAAACTGTGCAAAAAATTCTTTATAGAAATTGGATGGAAAAAAAAGAACAAATTAAAGTAATGTTGCATCAACCAAATTGTTCTGAAAACGAAGCTGTAGTACTTATTAAACAGTTTGATTCGTTGCAGCGCAATGCACCGTGTGTGAAGTTGGATGCTGAGCATGGCTAGATTGACCGATTTAGTGCTCTATGATGGTTCTTGTGGGCTGTGTCAAGTGTCTGTGCATTATTTATTGCAAATCGATTTAAAAGAACGATTTGTTTTTGCACCCTTGCAAGGTATTACTGCAAAGCACTATTTAACTCAGCAGCAAAGTATTGATAGTTTAGTTTTGATTGAGGCCTATCAAACTTTACCTCGCACATATATATTGGCGCAAAGTGTTTTGAAAATAGCCTGGTTATTAGGGGGACGGTGGTGTCTAATTGGCATACTGTCATTCTTACCTGGCTGGATGTTTAACTGGGCTTATCGATTATTAGCGCGGCATCGACATCTATTTGTTACGCCTTCCACCTGTCAATGGCGTGCAATAAATTATAAAGAGCGCTTTTTGCCTTGACCCCAATTTCAGATTATTATGTTCTCGTAGCTCAGGTGGATAGAGCGGTTGCCTCCTAAGCAACAGGCCGCGCGTTCGAGTCGCGCCGAGGACACTATATTTTTTTGAAATATTTCCATTAGTCTTCTTTCATTTATCACGTGCAAAATATTTTTAATTGTCATAGATAATAAATATTTTTTTAAAAACTGATTAAAAAAGCATCTGTTTTTAATCAATCTGTACAAAAAATCCATTTTTTTAAGCAAAAGTAAAAACCAAAAGGTACTCATGCCAGAACCTCAAGATGACTTTTGTAAGAATTGTTCTCCCAATTATTGCCACTTTTGTGTATTTTTTGTTCGCATATCAAACTATGGCTCAAAAGGATTTGCATCAAATGAGTTTTAGTGGCGATTAGAGGTAGATTTTTTCACAGTAAATAGGGCAAGCAAAATGTTAAATTTTCGTAAGTTAAAACATGATTTCTCCCCATCAATTTTGAAAGAAGGAAAGGTTTTATATGAAAAAAACATGGTCGCAGAAATCAAAATCATTCATTTGAATGCCGAATTTATCCGTTTTACTTGCCGCGTGAAAGGTAATTTTGAACATTGCTATACATCAAATCTAGAAATAAATTTACACGAATCGATGATAGTCGATTCTGAGTGTGATTGCTCTTATAAATACGATTGTCAGCACCTGGCTTCTGTGTTGTTTTATTTAGAATCACATTACAATGAATTAATTATCGCTTATTCTCAACAAACCGAGCTAGAGACAGATAATAACATTGATGAACTGGCGCAAGCTCGTTTATTAGAAACGATTGAAGAAGCTAAGCATCATGAAAATGCCAAACAAGGTCAAACTTTTCAAAGAGAACTATTACAAGAATACGTTTACGCTGCCCAGTTACTTGGTCAATCGCCATTTTTTAATTACATAGCCGGTGAAAGTACTCAAGATAAGGCTGAATTGGCAGCTATTTTTTTAATGCCACCAAAACCAACTGAGATGCCACATTTTGAATTTCAATTGTCTTTGCGATTACCACAACGTTCCAAGCCACTTAATATTGCCAACATTCAATCTTTCCTGGAAGCTATACGATACAATGAACCCATTCAAATTGGTGGCAAGCGCTATTTTTTTTCTATAGCTTCTTTTGATGAAGCCAGCTCGCAAATTTTAAAATTAATTACCGATTTTGCGCAATTTGCTGAGATAAAAAATGACAAACAACTACGTAGTGCTTTGATCGGTATAGAGGCATTTGGAAATTTATTAGCAACCGCTTATAACTATGCTAAGAAAAATGTAGCACTACTGGAAGGAGACTGTGAAGAACAACCTTTATTTTTGCCACTGCCAAGTATTTATATTGGCAGCCTAGAAGAGCCATTGCGTTTTTCGTCCACAAGTGCCAAATTGCGTATCGAGCTTGATTATTTAGAAATTCCGGCACCAAAAATTTTGCTAAAGCCCAAAATAATGGTTCAAGCTAACTCCGCTATCGCCTGCGAAGAGGCCTGGTTATTTGAGTGTGCCGCGCCTGGTTTGATTTACAATAACACTTACTATAGTTTACATAGCTCAATTAAACGCAAACATCTACGAAGTTTATCTGCTATTCGAAAAATGACAATTCCTGAGCCCCTTTTTGGTAGTTTTGTGCAAAATGCTATGCCTGAATTAATGCATTTTGCTCAAATCACCAATCACCAGATAGTACAACGTTTTGTAACTTTACCTTTTGTTGAAAAAGTGAGTGGGGAGTGTCATGTACACTTTGTCGACGGTCAACTAGAAGCTGTATTGTATTTTGTGTATGGTGAGGTCAAAGTACCGGCAGCTCATTCTCAATTAGCCATAGAGCATATTTTAACGTTTGTTTCGCCACAGGGCATTTTAGCGCGTAACTTAACGCAAGAACAGAAGATTTTAGAAGATCTTTTTCATGATTTTAATTATGACCCCATACAAGGGGTTTATAGTACTAAAAACGACAAAAAGATCGTTGAATTTATGACCGAAATTATTCCCACTTACCAGAATCAAATTAAATTTCATTGTCCAAAAAATCTGCTTGATCAATTCATTTACGATAACACCACATTTCAATTAAATTTACGTGAATCCGCACGTGTAGATATGTATGAAGTAGAGATAATTGTAGATGGTTACTTACAAGGTATATCGCTAGATGTACTATGGGATTGTCTTACTTATAAACGCTCGTATATCGAAATATCGCACATTAAGAAATTTATTAAACGACGTTGTCCCTCTGATGATGCCAAAAATGGGCATAAGATTATCGTACTTGATTTAGACAAACTCATGCCAATTGTACAAATCTTTGATGAGATGAGCATCACAATTTTAGATAATCATGTTGAACAGCGCCCCCTTTGGAGTTTAGTTAGTGTTGATAGTACGCAATTTAATAATTCGGCTATTAAAATTACCATTACACCGGGGCTGTTAAACATTCAACAGCAAATACGAGGACAAGTACCTTTCACTACGCGCGCTATACCCACCGATATACAAGCTTCTTTACGTAATTATCAACTAGACGGTATTACATGGTTAGATCGTTTGCGTAGCATGCATTTAAATGGCATATTAGCCGATGACATGGGCTTAGGTAAAACCTTACAGGCCATTACTACACTGACGCAATATATAAATGAGAGCCCTGAAAAAAAATCTATTGTCGTCTGTCCAACATCATTAGTCTATAATTGGAAAGAAGAATTTGCCAAATTTAATCCCTTGCTTAAGATTTTAGCGATCGATGGCAATCCTGGCCAAAGAAAAAAGCTTCTAAGTGATATTGAACATTGTGATATTATTATTACTTCTTATACACTTCTGCAAAAAGATATCGAGTTTTACAAAACTATTAATTTTGGTTACGCTATTTTAGATGAAGCGCAGCATATTAAAAACAGAAGTACGCGCAACGCTCAATCAGTAAAAATGATCCAAGCTGCGCATCGTTTGATTTTAACTGGTACTCCAATTGAAAACTCACTAGATGAATTATGGAGCTTGTTTGATTTTTTAATGCCGGGTTTGCTAAGTACTTATGATCGTTTTGTCGAAAAATACATTCGCCACCCTGAAACTCATGCTGAAGCAGGTAATCATTTAGAAAATTTACGCAATAAGGTTGCTCCCTTCATTTTGCGTCGCATGAAAAAAGATGTGTTGCATGATTTGCCACCCATCTCGGAAATGATTTATTACTGTCATCTCTCAGATGTGCAACGGGAACTGTATCGAGCCTATGCTAATTCAGCGCGTGCTGAATTATCGCAACTAGTGCAAAAAGAGGGTTTTGATCGTGTACAAATACATGTCTTAGCTACTTTAACGCGTCTAAAACAAATTTGTTGCCATCCTGCTATTTTTGCTAAAGATCAGGCTGAGCATGGCGATTCATCAAAATATGATTTATTACAGGAGTTATTGCAAACATTAATTGCCGGGCGTCATAAAACTATTATTTTCAGTCAATATACGCGCATGCTCAGTATTATGCGCGATGATTTGCAAAAACAGGGCATTAATTTTGAATATTTGGATGGTTCTAGTAAAAATAGATTGAGTATTGTTAAAAAATTTAATGAAGATCCAAATATTCCTATTTTTTTAGTTTCTTTAAAAGCTGGTGGATCAGGATTAAATTTAGTAGGTGCTAATACAGTTATTCACTATGATATGTGGTGGACACCAGCAGTTGACAATCAGGCAACTGATCGTGTGCATCGTTTAGGACAAACACAATCAGTTTCATCGTATAAATTGATTACACTTAATACTATTGAAGAAAAAATTTTAGAATTACATAAACGAAAAAATAGTTTAGTTAAAGATGTTGTCAGTCACGATGAAGATATGATGACAAAACTGACTTGGGAAGAAGTATTAGAATTATTAAAAACTTAAACTTTAATTTTTTTGTAAAAGCAATTAATCAGATATAAAAAAGCTCATTTTAATCACACGCTCAAAGCCAATAGAGTTCAAAAATATTGCTTGAAAAAATATACTTCTTGCAAAAGTTGCTTTGATTGGAATAATAGGCAATTAAGGATAATATTAATGAATAAAAAATCACAAAGTAACTTTCGAAATTCAGCATCGCGTGCATTTGGAGCGACCATTGGCCAATTATCGCGCTTTCGAGGTGTATTTTCAAACCACATTGGCATTGATTTAGGAACTGCAAACACACTTGTATTTGTGCGTGGAAAAGGTATTGTATTGGCCGAACCATCAGTCGTAGCAGTTGATTCCACAAACAACGAAGTATTAGCCATTGGGCATAAGGCTAAGGCAATGCTTGGAAAAACGCCCCGAAAGATCCATGCCGTTAGACCCATGAAAGATGGTGTAATTGCCGATTTTGAAATCGCCGAAGGAATGTTAAAAGCAATTATTAAGCGTGTAACCCCATCTCGCAGCCTTTTTAGGCCAAAAATTTTGATTGCTGTACCTTCTGGTATTACAGGGGTAGAAAAACGGGCAGTTGAAGATTCAGCTTTACATGCAGGTGCTCAAGAGGTTTTTCTTATTGAAGAGCCTATGGCAGCTGCAATTGGTGCAGAACTGCCTGTACATGAGCCATATGCCAGCATGATTGTCGATATTGGTGGTGGTACTACTGAAATTGCCATTATTTCGTTGGGTGGTATCGTGGAATCACGCTCTTTGCGTATAGCAGGCGATGAATTTGATGAATGCATAATTAACTATATGCGCCGCACCTATAATTTAATGATCGGTCCTCGAACGGCTGAGGAAATTAAAATCACCATTGGTTCTGCCTACAGTTTAGGTAGCAACGAATTGGAAATGGAAGTGCGTGGGCGCGATCAGGTAGCTGGTTTGCCAGTTACCAAGCGAATTAATTCAGTCGAAATTAGAGAATGTTTAGCTGAACCAATTCAACAGATTATCGAAAGCGTGAAGCTAACATTGGAAAAATGTCCCCCAGAACTTGCCGCCGATTTAGTTGAACGAGGATTGGTAATGGCTGGTGGTGGTGCACTCATTCAAGGTTTAGACAAGGCTCTGATTAAAGCTACTGGTTTGCCTGTAATTGTAGCGCCAAATCCACTTTTAGCAGTTTGTCTAGGTACAGGCAAAGCGTTGGAGTACTTGGATAAGTTCAAAAAAAGACGTTCCTTTTAGACAATTTCAACCCTGGTATTAATTTACGCTATGTCTGAGCAACCTCCGCAATTTTCTTGTAGATTGCGCCATCTCACTATTGCATTGGTAATTAGTGGTCTTTTAAATATTGTTGTTTTGGCTTTGCTCTCATATTGGGCAATGCACGAATATCCACCTACACCTTATTGTACACTTAAACCGGCTAACTTAGAGCAACAACTAGCCATAGAAGCTCATCAAGGTGGTTGTGTGGATGTTCTCGCTCAGTTAGCGCCACTTTCCTTTCCGCAATTAGTGGAGCGTTTATCGCAAAATCTATTGATTGAAAATGGTTTGATGGAAAGAGACTTAGCTTTGGCTCTACTTGTATCGATTCATAACTTTGATATAACACGCGCATTGCCTAATGAAACAAATATAAAAAAAAAGCGCTTTATTAAATGGCAACCCGCTAATTCATCTTCTTTTGTTACCCTGAGTATTTATCCAGATCTTGAAACACCGGCATTTAGCGTTTTACAAGAATTTGCCAAAGTCGAGCGCTGGCCATTAACAGCACAAGGGTTGTTTTTACATCTCAAAAATAATCCACAGGCCTTGGATTTACGAGAAACTTTTATACTAACTCCCGAATTTCGGATGGTGGAATTGTTATTCAATCATAATGGAGTTGGACCTAATAAGGATGATGTTTTAACTTTATTGCTTGAGATCGATTGGCAAATGATTCAAATCTTTGTAGCACAGCAGCAGCAATTGCATGATCGATCCGAAAGCAGAAGGCAAAAATTTTTGTTAGACTGTTTGGAAGTGGGTTCAACTGTAGCGGCCCGTTATTTACTTGAAAATGAATGGGACTATTCCATAAAAAGACTATCTGATTCCCAAGTGGCAATGATGCTGCGATTAACACCCTCATACTCCACACAGGGAGAGCATTTTGCTAAAACTATCCTTTTCTCCCATCCCAAAACAGTAGTGCAACAACAGGCTCAAAGATGGTTATATGCCCGCTTTGGCGAACCTGTGCCTGAGGAATGGAATTATCAAGCTGCACTCCAGCGCTTTAATTTGCAAAATACTAAGAATAGTTTGGCTGTCGATGATCTTCCAAAATTTACTGAAGATATAGCTATCAAACCGCTGCTCCATGCTGAAAAAAACATTGCTCTAGCTGTTTCTCCAGCAATTACTAAAAAGGTCGTTGAGTCAGCTAACGTTAACAAAAGAAAAAAAGCAATCGTTCATACTGTGCAAACCGGCGATTCATTGTGGAAGATAGCTAATCGCTATAAAATTAGTGTCAATGCCTTAAAAAAAATGAACAAATTAGAAGCTAATACAATTCGCCCCGGAATGCAACTTAATATAGTCATTAATGAATAGATTTCTTTTTACTGATAATAAAATCAAGAAATACTGGTTAAATTTTAATCGGCTTCAATTTGGTCAACATTAAAGGCTGCACTACTCATTTTGGTATAGCTAAGCTTATTAGTCCAAAGTGACAAAATAATACACGATAATAAAAATATTACCGCAAGCCAAGCTGTAAATTTTTTTAGTACGTCGGCAGTTGATGTACCAAATAGGGATTGACTAGCCTCGCCACCAAAGGAAGTGCCTAAACCTGAGCTTTTACTTTCTTGCATCAAGATGACGACGCATAATAAAAAGCAGACAAACATGAATAGTGTTAGCGCAAAGAAATATAAAAACGTCATCATAGTCTAAACTGGGGTTAGATATTTTAAATACTTACACCATTGTGGTGAATTAGGTGTCATTATTTACTATTTTTAAAAAAGATTCAAGGGAAAGCGATGCTCCTCCAATCAGTAATCCATCAATATCTGGTTTAGATAATAGAGTAGGTGCGTTTTCTGGATCAACTGAACCACCATATTGAATAACAATGCGTTGTGCTAATATCTGATTATACATTTTAGCTAATAGTTCCCGACAGTAAGCATGCACAGATTGTGCAATTTCCGGAGAAGCGCTTTGACCACTACCAATCGCCCATATTGGCTCATAAGCGATGATTAAATTTGCTAATTGTTCTGCAGGTATATCTTTTAAATCTTCTTGCAATTGCTTTTCAATTACTTGTTGAGTTGTACCTTTCTCATACTCCTCTTTTGTTTCCCCAATGCATAGTAGTGGTTGCAAGCCGATTTCAATGGCACGTTTAATTTTGCGATTAATTAAGGCATCATCTTCCCCGTACAAAAGGCGCCGCTCTGAATGACCGAGGATGACAAATTTAGCACCAGCATCGATTAACATTTTTCCAGCGATTTCACCAGTAAATGCGCCTTGCGAAACATCGTTCATTGTTTGAGCACCAATCGTTACAATACTATGGGCACATTCTTGTGCGATAGGATAAATCATAGTAAATGGAACGGCTAAACCAATGTTGCATTTAACGTTGGGTTGGGAAGAAATTAATTGCGCTACAAAAGTACGCGCTTCTTCAATAGTTTTATGCATTTTCCAATTGCCAATAATGGTGCATGGACGAACTTCATGCTGTGATAACATCGATTGCCTATCATTAATATTTGATAATAAGTGTGCTACATGAATACTTAAAATATGGTATAGACTTTGAATCACCAAAAAAATAAAATTTTATTATAGTCATCAAATTTTGTTTTTGCCATTCAGAGGAGTGCTGGAATGACTATAGAAGTTGGCTATTAAATGAACCTCCTGTGAGTATCCTAATGTATTTCTAAAAAGATTTTCAAGATTAGTTTGTACGGAGGCTAAGATATCTGCTCGCTCATCTTCTATTGATTCAGGGAAATCTACTAAAATTTGAATACATTTTGTTTTTAGAATCACATCATAAGATAATTTGTGTTTAGGAAAATGCTGCTTCCATATTATGGCAAGGTACTTTTCAATCAATTTTTTATTTAAAGCTACTGCATAGGGACCTAAGCAGATAAAAACTTGGCGTTGACTTATTTTTTGATATGCTAAATTTATTGTGGCAAGGCCAATCACACTAAACACTAAACCAGAAATAAACAATAGTTTGCCTTCGCTACGCAGCAAATTGATTGTTGCATTTTGCAAAAAAGAAGACCATGACGAAGCTATTGTAAATATTCCTAGAAAGATTAAAAAAAAGCCGACAAGCACATGGCTAGTAATTACAAATAATCGCTTTATTTTAAAATTCATCGGAATAGGCGGCATCAATATGTTCATGAACATTCCGAACATTGTTTTGCACAGGTGTTGATTGGGAAGAGATTTCAGCCTCTTCAATGGCAATAACATTTGTAATGATGACATGTACAGAAGCGACGTGCAGACCAGTTAATTGTGTAATGGTTTGTGAAACTTTAGTTTGTATTTCTTCTGCTTTAAGAGGTATGGGCAATCCGTAATAAATGCTAACTTCAACTTTAATATTAATAGAGTTGTGTTTTTCATCTTGCTCGGCATAGATACCTTTTACACCCTCAGCACTTCTTCCAAATAGATTATCTATAAAGTTACCCTCACCAAGGCTAATGCCATCGATTTGAGATAGGCAATGTAAAACAATCGATTGAAAAACTTTATTTTCAATATTGCATACGAACATTGTTTCAGCGACGTCTAATTCTTTGGTGTCTAATTTTTTTATCTCATTTTTTGATTTCATATCCATTGCGTTAATCTCTCCATATATAATCTTTGAACCTCTTTCGTCCTTTAGAACCTGAGTTTTGAGTTTTTCGACCTTTGGATGGCGTCAAAGAACGAAAGAAATCAAAATTCGGTTTCAAAATAATATTACTTGCGGAAAGGCCGATACTTTATATTTATCGCCATCTAACTCTATCCCATATTGCGCAAGTTGCGCTTGCAATGTAATTTCATGTTGCTTTAGTTGTCCATAGGTCAAGGGCATATCTAGTAATATTCCTAAATAGTCTTTTTGTTGATAACTGCATTTACATAGACCAGTAGTACCTAAAAGGTCAGCAGTTTGCCAAGCTGTATTTTTTTTTAAGATGATTTTCAACTCTGTATTTTGTATGTAACCAAGAAATAGCTGTACTTTAGCAGGCATATTTAACTCAGGTTATTAATCCATTTTAATAAATCAATTTATCTCAAATAGAGTTAAGTGGCGATATAGAGGCCAAAGCTTGTAAAGTTCGCCCCTTAGAACCTTTGAGCGAAGAGCTTAGCAATCGACCTTGCGCCCCTATTTTTTGAGGGGCGTGTGGATCGCGTAACCAGAGTTCCAATATTTTTTCTAGCTCACTGGTATGCTTTACTTGCTGTCCGGCTCCATAACTGACTACTAAATCCACTAATTCGCGCTGAGATTCCATATGTGGTCCAAATAAAACAGGTCTTCCATAATAAGATGGTTCTAAAATATTATGTCCGCCAACGTGTTTAATAAAACTGCCACCCACAATTGCAATATCAGAAATTTGATAACATGTGCGCAACAAACCCATTGTATCCATTAGCACGACTTTTTCTTTACCAGTGCGTTGCTCAATATTAGTAAAGGAGACCCACGCTAGACCAGATTTATCTAATAAAGCAGCTACAGTTTTAAAAGTTTCAGGGCGACGTGGCACCAATAATACCTGAAAATTGGGTATGCTCTGCCAGAGATTCTTGAGAATCTCAAGGATTTCTTTTTCTTCAGGATTATGTGTAGATCCAATCGTCAAAATAGTGTGATCATTTTGTATACCTAGCTTAGCACGCCACGAATCCTCTTCATTAGCTGCTAGTGGCTTAACGTCAGCATCTAATTTTAGATTACCAGTAATCACAATTTTATTTTTAGGTGCATAGGCGACAATAAAGCGCTCGCTATAAAGTTCGTTTTGCACACACATTAGATCAAATAGACCAAACAATCGCTTTGAAAAGGTAGAGAAAAAATGTAATCGATGCATAGATCGTTCAGAGAGTTTGCCATTTACTAGGGCTAATGTGGCACCATTTTTTTTGGCATAGTAAAGGAAGTTAAACCAAAAATCAGATTCGCAAATTACAACTAACTTTGGTGCTACGGCTTTTAAGATTTTTCGCACCAGCCATGCAAAATCTAGGGGTAGATAGACGTGATGATCGGCAAAAGGGAGGCTGCGTTGTGCTTCGGCATGACCGGTTTCAGTAGTTGAGGAAATGATTAGTGTGGCCTGCGGGTGTTGTTTTTTTAGTTCTCGTGCTAGCGAGGCCACTGCCAAAGTTTCTCCGACGGAAACGGCATGAATCCAAATGGGAAATTGATTTTGTGTCTTGTGTAATTTTGGAAAATTACAGCCAAAACGTTCCAATAAATTGTTTCTATACTTGTTTTGAAAAATAAGGCCGTAGATCATTTTTGGTAGGGCAAGTAGCGCCAATAACCAAAGCAATAATTCATAAAATATTAGAAACATTTTCTAACTCATAATTCTTGAGCGTTAATTGGGGTTTGATACTTTAATTTGCAAATCACGATCAAAGCGCACTTGTATATTAATATAAGGATAGGCATGAGAATTGTCAAAATCGCGACCTTCATTTGTTTGTAATATTTTAACGAAAATCTCTTTGTTGTACCACGGAATTATCTTTAAATTATTCTCGTTTTTAATGTGTCGCTCAAAATTAATGAATTCTTTCATGTTTTTATATAGTAAATTTTCTTTATAGTAAGAAAAAATATGCTCTACAATAATTTCAGGGGAGTATTCCATACCACGCACATAAAAATCAACCTCTGCACCAATTAGATGTTTAGAGTTATGGGCACTTTTACGAAGACCGGCATATATAAAATGTTCACAACAACAGTGTCCACAGGTAATGATAATAGGTTTTTTGGTTTTTTGCTGTAAATAATTTAATAAATCAATCAAGATAGGATAGATGAATTCTTTATTGTCTTTTAATGGCAATTTATGTCTTTGTGAACCACCACAATCAAAGGCGTACATAATCTCATTGTGTTCACTTAAAGGACGCAGCGGATTAAGTAAATTCCCTTTACAACGGAAAGAATACTTATTTATTTTTGTTAAATCCTGTGTTGTATTGTTTGTGCTTGTTTTTTCTTGCCGATTTTCCGAGCTGATTTGCGTATCTAAAGTTTCCCATGGATAATTAAAAGGCTCTTGCATTACTGTGGGTTCTATAGCAATAGGAGGGTCATCATGCTGTCTAAAAATATACTCGCCTTTTACTGCTAGGTTTTTGTGCGAAGTATTGGTCGTTTTTGAACAGCCAGGCAAAATAGAGATAAGCGGAAGATAGAATAAAACTATTCTGAACCAATATTTATTCATAATTTTTAGAAAGAAGTCTACTGAATTTTGTTTTTGTGTACTATAGCAAAAACAAAATTCAGATCGATAATTTTCGTCTTTAATAATGGTTTTGCTTATTCCATTCAGACCACTTGATGACAAAATCTGGGTGTAGGCGACAATAATCATAAAAGCGTTCGATGAATTTTAAACGATTTTCTGACACTTCTTTTCTTTCTTCTTTTAAGTGTGGTGCTTGTAAATTGCTACCATCTAAAATAAATTGTCTATGCAAAATATCGTTTAAACTTACCTGATTTGCATTTTTGATGATATCAAGTAATACTAAGAATGTTGTCGTCCTTCCTTTGCCACCTCTACAATGTAAATGTAACCATTGTCCGGGTTTGCGTTCATTTACTATATTAAGAAACTTATCAACTATATCATCGGAAGGGTGTTTATGATCAGGTACAGGTAAACGAATATATGATGTACCTATTAGTGTTTCCATAAAATCTTTTTCTGTACGGCTGGAGATAAAGTTGTATGGAGTTAATATATTATGGGCGCGGAAGGTGCCAATGTTAATTATGTCTAGTTGTAATGCAAGACTTTGTAAGCGTTCATTTTCATCGCAATCAATTTGTTCTATCGTTTTATTGGCATTCCCATCGTTATTTAATCCACAATACCAACTGACAGGAAACCCATTAAAAAAACCGTGCGATTCCTCGCGCAGGTCGATTACAATTAATTCGTTATAACTAGCACTACTCTGTAACAGTTCTTGGAGGGCTAAAAAACCTTTTTCGGAAAATTGATTGCTAGCTGAAGCAAAAAGTTGATCCAAGCCTTGATTAATTTGATCATTTTGTCCCATTTCAGAATGCATTATCCTGATTTTGCGTGGCAAAACGTTATCTAAATAATCATCAAAAACAAGTGGTATATTAGGTGTAGTCTGGGCGTGCAGTGAAAAACCAGTTATTAAATATAGGCATAAAGTTAATTTGCTCATGCATTGTAACATATGCATTCTCCTTAGGGTTTAAATACTTATAACAAAAATAATTAATAAAAATTAAGTAAATAGAAGCTGTTTGTTTTTATATGCAAACATTCTATCATTTTTAAACATATAAATTATAACTAAAAACAACTATTCTCAAAATCAAAGCTAAAGAGAGCGGGTGGCTTAATTAATTTACCATCTTTATCCAACGGCTCTCTTAAATGCGCACATTTATGCTTGAGTTAAAATGCTTTTTTTTTGTTATACTCCGCCACGTATAGTACATCGCATTTTCGGTTTGATTTGTATAATTTTTAGTACAGGGTAGCAATATGTTAGGATTTTGTCCACTAGGTTCTGGCTCTAAAGGCAATTGTATTTACCTGGGCACTCCTAAAGTTAAGATTTTAATTGATGCAGGCATGAGTGCTAAATCTATTAAATTGCGTTTAGCGGCCATTAATGTCGATATTGCTGATATAGATGCCATATTAATTTCCCACGAACACACTGATCATATTCAAGCACTGCAAGTGCTAAGCTGTAAATTGGGCATCCCAGTATTAGCGAATAGAGAAACAGCCAAGGGAATTGCTCATATTTTGCCTAAATGTCCCAAATTCAAGATCTTCACTACCGGAGAAACATTTGAGTTTGGTGATTTAAGCATTCACCCTTTTAGCATTCAACATGATACTTTGGATCCTGTCGCATTTATTATACGTGTGGATGGTTTAAAGCTAGGTTTTTGCACCGATTTAGGTTTTGTGACTAATTTAGTTAGAAATCACTTGCAAGAGTGTGACTATTTGTATATTGAATCCAATCACGAAATTTCGATGGTACATGCTTCTGCTCGCCCATTGGTCTATAAACAGCGCGTATTAAGTAGAAGTGGTCATTTATCAAATGAAGCCTGTGGACACTTGTTAGCAGCTGTTTTCCATACCAAACTTAAACATGTGCATCTTGCCCATTTATCAAGTGAATGCAATACACATGCAACAGCTTTAGGGGTAGTATCTAGTATACTTGCCGCGCATGGTATGCAGGTAGATACTTGTGTAGCCCCTCAAGATAATCTTGGTCGATCTATTTATTTCTAAACTATGCAATAAAGCTATATATTAGTTGATTTGTTTTCCATTAAGTAGTAAAGTTGTCTTTTAATTTAATTAAAAAAGAGAAATCAATGGCTGTATATTCTAACGATAGATATAGTATAATAATCTCTGATTACCAAAACAAAAGATTATTTTGGAAAGAAATAACAGCTAAAAATTATTCAGATATGAACCAAATGAGGGGGAGGGAAATCGTTGGTTTGTTTTCGGCTTTACTTATTCCAGTACGTACTAATAATTGGCAAAATCTGGCGCAAGACGCTCTTTTTCCGACTATTTGCAATCATGCTATTAAAATAAATTTTCTAGTGACAAAAATTTTGGCAGTGCTAGGGGCATTATTTTTAGATGTGTTGACTTTGCCAATTCGCCTATGTACTTGCATTCCACGAATAATATACAATAATTCTTTAGAAACTCTTTCTGTTAAGATATATTTAAAAGAGCAACTAACTGTAGATGAAAAAATATTAGAAAATGACTTTATTAAAGTGCAGTTAACGAAAATAGTTATGCAAGATAAGAGTGGCGCGAATTTAGAGGGTGAAGATGTAACACTTGTAAAAAATGAAAAAACAAGTTTAAGTTTTCTCACATCAGAATACTTTATAAATCTTATCGAAGTTCCTGAAGTTGCACAACCTTATAAGTCTGGTATATATAGCAATGATGGACTGACCGACTCTGAATTAGCTGAAATAATGACTGATAGTGGTTTTTAGCCTGAGTTTTAGGTACACAAAATAACCTTGCACGATAAATGCCTAGGCGATAGAATTTCGATATTGTTTTTTTTGGATAGGTGTCCGAGTGGCTTAAGGAGCACGCTTGGAAAGCGTGTGTACGTTAACACGTACCGTGGGTTCGAATCCCACCCTCTCCATTTTCAAAAAAAAAGCACATAAGCGAACAATAATTCCAAAATATTTGCACATATATGATTTTATGAGACAAATCGCTGTTTTAGGAAGTACAGGGTCAATTGGTAAAAATGTGCTCTCTGTTGCACGTCATCTCCATTCTGATTTACAGGTCGTGGCATTAGCTGCGCGCGAAAACATCGATTTATTAGAACAACAAGCGCGTGAATTTAAGCCTAGCTTGATTGCCGTCTTTAATCCTACTAAAGCTTTAGAATTGCAAAAGCGTTTACCGCAAATTGAAGTTTGTGCTGGTTTAGAGGGATTGAATGCTGTGGCCTCTATAAATCAAGCACAAATGGTGGTATCGGCGCTTTCCGGTACAATAGGATTACAACCGACTATTACAGCGATTATGGCTAGCAAAAATGTAGCTTTAGCCAATAAAGAAGCATTAGTGTCTGGTGGTGCTTTAATTATGAGTTTGGTGGCTAAACATAATGTTCAATTAATTCCTATTGATAGTGAACATAGTGCTATTTTTCAATGTTTGCAAGGCTTGCCAGAAGGGGGGCACTCGCAAATACATCGCATTGTCCTTACTTCATCAGGTGGTCCTTTTCGTACTTGGACGGCTGAACAATTAAAACATGTGAGTGTCGCGCAGGCTTTAAAACATCCGACGTGGACTATGGGTGCCAAAGTTACCATTGACTCATCTACTTTAATGAATAAAGGGTTAGAGGTAATTGAAGCACACTGGCTGTTTAATCTGCAGCCTGATAAAATTGACGTAATAATTCATCCACAAAGTATCATTCATAGTTTGGTAGAGTTTACTGACGCTTCTGTATTAGCACAAATGGGTGAGCCTAACATGATTACTCCCATTCAATACGCTTTAACATATCCACAACGAAAACAAGGGATGTTAAATTATTTTGATTTTATAAAAAATTCTAAATTAGAATTTTATCCTCCAAATCAGGCACAATTTAGATGCCTTGGTTTGGCTTATGAAGCAATTAAAAAAGGTGGCAGCTTCCCGTGTTACTTAAACGCGGCTAATGAAGTGCTAGTGGAGCGATTTTTAGCAGGTTCTATAGAATGGCTAGATATTGCAGGTTTTTTAGAAAAATTAATGTGTCGACATCAAGTTCAAGCAATAGATACATTAGAAAATATTCTAGCTATCGATCGTCAAGCGCGCCAAGAGGCAACTAATGTTAAATAATCGCTTGTTAATATAAGGTTTTAAACATGACTTTGATGAGTTTTTTATACATCCTGTTGTCTATCTTGGGTTTGAGTTTCTTGGTGTTTATTCATGAACTGGGCCATTATTTTATGGCACGTCGTACCGGTATGAAAGTTGAGACTTTCTCGATTGGATTTGGAAAGCCTATTTATACATGGGAAAAAGATGGTGTGCGTTGGCAGATTGGTTGGTTGTTGTTTGGTGGTTATGTCAAAATTGCCGGTATGGATACTACCGATCAGCGCAACATATATGATGTGAAAGATGGTTTTTTTGGTAAATCTCCATGGGATCGGATTAAAGTGGCATTTATGGGGCCACTGGTAAATATCGTTTTTGCTTTTTTAGCTTTTCTTGCTCTTTGGATGCTTGGAGGGCGCGAAAAAAAATTTAATGAGTACACTCATAAAATCGGCTGGCTAGACCAACATTCGGAGCTGTATGCCAAAGGTGTTAGGCCTGGTGATGAAATTACGGCCTATAATCATCGTTTGTTTAAAAGCGCCAAAGACCATTTGACTATTCCTATGACCTCTGATGGTCACGTCCTTGTGAGTGGTTTTAAAGTTAACGGCAACACGATGGAGAAAAAGCCATTTGAATATCTAGTAAAAACCTATCCCCATCCTGAAGTTTTAGATAAAGATTTATTCACTATTGGTGTTTTTCAGCCTGCTAGTTATTTAATCTATCGCACTGGCAATAATAATAAAGTTGATTCTGATTTGCCAGAAGGCTCGCCCATGCGCAATAGCGGCATTCAAGATGGCGATAATATCATCTGGGTGGATGGTTCACTGGTTTATTCTGTTCCGCAGCTGACACATATTGTAAATGAAAACAAAGCTTTGCTGACAATTCAAAGAGATGGTGATACTTTTTTGCGTCGCGTACCACGCGTGATGGTAGAGGAATTGAAGCTAGAACCAGCCTTTAAAGAAGAATTGAGTGATTGGCAATTTGAAGCAGAATTAAATAACATCAAGCTGCAAAAGCTTTATATTATTCCATATAATCTAAACAATGAATGTGTAGTCGAAGGGGTGGCTGATTTTATCGATAACGACAAAAAAAATGAAATATTTCCAGCCCATTCATTTTCAAGCATTGAAAAACCATTGGAGAAAGGTGACAAAATACTAGCAGTAGATGGAATCGAAGTAGCACATTCCTATGAAATTATGATGCACTTACAACAACGCCATATCAATATTATTGTAGAGCACAAGCAAACTGTGGCTCATACAGTAACTAATTGGAAGAATGCTGATGAGCGCTTTGATCATCGTTATTCACCAGAAGATTTGAAAAGATTAATTGTAACGATTGGACTTTCAAATGATGCTCATAAGGTAGGCCACTTAGAATTATTAGACGCCGTAGTACCCAAAACACGCAAACAATTTCAGTTAGATGTCGACAATCAAGCTCTTGCAGCAGCAGAATTAATGACGCAAAAAAAAGAAATTGATGAAATTGATGATCCAGATAAGCGTGCACGTGTGCGCGATCTTTTAGAAGCACATGAAAAACAATTGCTTTTAGGTTTGCCAGCCTTGCAAGATGAAACCGTGCAGTACAATCCCGATCCAATCACTATATTTGATAATGTGCTGGCTGAAATTTGGTATACTTTAAAAGCTTTATTTACTGGAGCATTAAATCCTAAATGGATGAGCGGGCCTATTGGCATTGTTCACGTTGTGCATGATAATTCGATGGTTAGTCTTAAAGAGGCTTTATTTTGGTTGGGGGCTATTAGTTTGAATTTAGGTATATTTAATCTTTTGCCTTTACCAGTATTAGATGGCGGAACTATTTGTTTTGCGCTCTATGAAATTATCACCGGCAAACGCTTACGTCCACGCACTTTAGAAAAATTGATTATTCCCTTTGCTTTGATATTAATTGGATTTTTTATATTTCTGACTTATCACGATTTAACCCGTATTTTTTCACGCTGGTTTCATTGAAACTCAACAGACTTCTTTGGAAACTGGCTTTTGATATTTTTTGAGTAGATTTGATTCCAAATTTTAAGAACATATTGGCAATATGGTCGAAAAATTATGTGTGGGATTGATAGTTATGGCAGCCCTACAGGCTGCCATTTCTTTTATTATTCCTATAAATGTAGTTTCCAAAGAAGTCTAATGTGTCAGCTTTACAGATGGCTGCGGATAGGTAATAAAGGCACTCTTCAAATTATGCGTAAGGTGAGTTAATCAGCAAATGGTAAAAATTATGGGCAGCGTGCAAAAAATAGGAATATTAGGAGGTTCTTTTGATCCGATTCATTATGGGCATTTAAATTTAGCACTCGAATTATTAGAAAAGGAAAACTTAACAGAAGTATGGTTTGTACCTGCTAAAATCAATCCTCATAAGGTTGATTATCCACCAGCTTCATTTGAGCATCGTTGCGCCATGATTAACTGTGCGATCGAAAAAATTCCATATTTTCATCTTAAAGATTTTGAAAAAAAGTTGCCGACCCCATCCTATACATTCGATATGTTAAAGACTTTAATTGCCCAAAATGAAAATCAAAATAAGTCAATGCGATTTTATTTATTAATGGGTGAAGACACGTTAACCCGTTTTGCACAATGGCGCAATCCAGAGGGGATTGTAGCATTGTTACCTTTGTTAATAGGGACACGCAGTATGAAGACAAAAGAGTTTCCCAATGATTTAAGCAATGTTTTACAAAGTGCTATTAAATCAGGGCTTATCAAAACAAAATTGATGGATATAGCCAGTAGCGATATTAGAGCGCGCCTTAAACAAAAATTATTCTGCGGACATTTAACTGCAGAAGCGGTGTTGGATTATATCCATAAAAATGACTTATATCGATAAATTGGTGGTTTTTAAGCTTTAAAATATGTTAAAATCCTGCTTTGCATAAAGTTACATTATTATGAAAAAATTAATTGTGGATGTTTTATAACATATGAGTGATGAAATATTAAAATACTTAAAATATGCAGTACAAGCTGTTTATGATAAAAAGGGCTATAATGTGATTGTGTTAGATGTCGTGGGTGTTTGTTCTATGACAGATTATGTAGTAATTGCTGAAGGGACAGTTGATCGGCATGTCAAAGCTATAGGTGATACTATAGTAGAAGAGCTTGCAAAACATAATTTTCACCCTGATCGGATGGAAGGAGAAAGGGAAGGAGATTGGGTAGTAATAGATTATGTCAATTTTGTAGTGCACTTATTTGTGGCAGAATTAAGGGAAAAATATGCTTTGGAAAGGTTGTGGCAAAAAGGAAGCATAATAGATATCCCAGACATGTCTACATAAACTAAAAAACTCAGGTATTTAGGGTGTGTAGTGAAAATAAAAAATTACAAATGCTTTTTTCGTGTCATATTTTTAACTTCAAAGAGGATATATGCAAAAAAAACGGATAGTCATTACAGGAATGGGCATTGTTTCATGCTTTGGCAATGATATCGATGAGTTTTATAAAAATCTATTACAAGGTCGTAGTGGCATATCGACGATTACAGAATTTGACTGTGTAGATTTTCCTACTCAAATAGCTGGATCGATTAAAAATTTTGATCCAGGTATCTATATGGACAAAAAACAAGCACGACGAGTCGATAAATCTATTGCTTATACTATGGTAGCTGGTAAAAAAGCTTTAGAGCATGCCAAATTACAAGAGCAGGCCTTTGAGAACCTCAATAAACAACGTTGCGGTATTTTGATTGGCTCAGGGATGGGCGGTATGGAGGTCTTTACCGATGGAGTGCAAACACTTTTAGAGAAAGGGCAACGCAAAGTATCACCTTTTTTTGTTCCCTATATCTTAACAAATATGAGCGGTGCCATTTTGGGAATGGATTTGGGCTTTATGGGACCAAATTATTCTATTTCCACGGCTTGTGCTACAGCTAATTATTCTATCATTGCTGCTGCCAATCACATTCGCAACAATGAAGCTGATTTGATGTTAGCTGGGGGTGTAGAGGCTGCTGTAATTAGGATGGGCTTAGCTGGTTTTTGTGCGTGTAAAGCTTTATCGCAGCGTAATGACGAGCCTACACGTGCTTCACGTCCCTGGGATCGTGATCGTGATGGTTTTGTCCTTGGAGAGGGTGCGGGCGTATTAGTGTTGGAAAGTCTAGAGCATGCGCAGAAGCGCGGTGCTACTATTTTAGCAGAGTATCTAGGTGGCGGTGTCTCCTGTGATGCCTATCATTTAACGGATCCCCGTGCAGATGGTGCTGGTGTAGTTTTATGTATTCAAAATGCTCTTAAAGATGCTGGCGTTAGTGCCGATGAGATTAATTACATTAATGCACATGCTACATCTACTATCATGGGCGATATGACTGAAGTACGCGCTCTACAGCAAATTTTTACACAACCGCAAAAGATTAAGATGAATGCTACTAAATCGATGATTGGCCATTTATTAGGGGCGTCAGGTGCGGTAGAGGCTATCGCTACTGTGCAAACTATGACCACAAAACGTATAGCACCAACCATTAATTTAGATAATAGAGAGGCAGATTTGCGCTTTGATATACCAACACAAGCTGAGGATTTTATTATGCAAAAAGGCATTTCTAATTCATTTGGTTTTGGTGGTCATAATGCTACAATTGTTTTAGGGCCTCCAGATAAAACTTTATTGTAATTGCTATTATGAAAATAGATATCGCTTATGGCATTATGCCTCTTCATTTGGTGGGTAAATGTTGGGAAGTTTTATTGGTTAAGCATAATGCCGGACATTGGGGTTTGCCTAAAGGGCATCCCAATCCTGGAGAACTACCTAAAGAATGTGCTGAGCGTGAATTGTTTGAAGAAACTGGTTTAACAGTGCAACGTTATTTATCAGAGGTAGCATTGTCAGAACACTATTATTTTAATTGGCAAGGCAAACTTATCCATAAGAAGGTAGAATATTTTCTGGCATATATCGCAGGTGATCTCAATCTGCAAGCTAGCGAAATTCAGGATAGCCAGTGGATTGATTTGCAAAAAGCACCCACGTTAATGAGTTTTTCAGAAGGGAAAAAAATGTGTCTGCAGGCAACGCAATTATTAACCAATGTTACGCATAATTTGCATAAGTGATTTTTGACATAGCCAAAGCTATATATAAGTAGGCACAAATAACCTAAGCTCTTTGCAAAATCTGCCTACTTTTATAGATAAAAACTTGAGTTTTGAAACTTGCTTTTGGAAAAATAGGCAATTTTTGAATAGATTTTTTAAGAAATTTTAAGAGGTTCAGTTGTTTTCATTTTTACATCGCTTTTCATCTTTTACATATTTAAATATTACCCAATTCTTGGGAGCTTTAAATGATAATATATATAAATTATTGATTGTCTATTTTTTAATCCAATTGCTTGGGATAGAATATAGCCATGAAATTTTGGCTAGTACCGGCGCTACCTTTGTCATTCCTTTTTTATTATTTTCAGCCATTTCAGGTACTTTAGCCGATCGTATTAGCAAGCGCGATATCATAGTAATGACTAAAATTTTAGAAGTAGTGATTATGGGGCTGGCAGTATGTGCTTTTGCTTTTCAAAGTATCTGGGGTTCTTACGTGGTACTCTTTTTATTGGCTACTCAAAGCGCTATTTTTGGTCCTTCTAAGTATGGAATAGTACCAGAATTAATAAAGGCTGAAAAAATTACTAAAGCTAATGGTTTGATGACCTCATGTACGTTTTTGGCGATTATTTTAGGGACATTTTTATCTTCTTTCCTCATACAAATTACAATGCGTAATTTTGTTGTTTCCGCTATTTTCTGCACATTTATAGCCCTGGTAGGAATGGTAGCCAGCTTTTATATCGAACAGACCCCACCAGCAGGTTGTTCTAAGAAATTCGAATGGTTCTTTTTGCGTGAGATTTATCATTCACTAAAAATTGCACGCGCTGAAATTTCTTTATTACCAGCGATACTTGGAGCGGCTTTTTTCATGTTTGTAGGAGCCTTTACGCAGCTTAATATTATTCCATTTGCCATGCACTCGCTGAATCTTTCTGACATTCAGGGTGGATATTTATTCTTCCTAACTGCTTTGGGTATTGGAGCTGGTGCATTGCTTGCTGGAAAAATTTCAGGTAAAATTGTCGAATTAGGACTTGTCCCTTTTGGGGCTATTGGTATTGCTATTAGTGCAGTTGCTTTGAGTTATTTTTCCGATAATTTATGGGCAGTTATTCCTTGTGTCACGCTGCTAGGGGTATTTGGTGGGATTTTTGAAATTCCACTTGATTCATACATTCAAGTAATAAGTCCTAAAAAATCACGTGGTCAAATGGTGGCAGCAGCTAATTTTATTAGTTTTATTGGCGTATTGCTAGCATCGGCATTGATCTATTTGAATACTGAAGTTTTTGGCATTGCTTCAAATCAAGGTTTTGCTTTAGTTGGTTTTTTCAGCGCCATAGTAGCGATAATATTTGCTTTTCAATTCTTTGATTATGTGACACGATTAATTGCAACTATTTTATCTAAATTTCATTTTAATAGTCATTTAGAGGGCTGTCAAAATATTCCTGATTGTGCTGTGTTATATGTATGCAGCCATAGAGCATGGAACGATACCTTGCTTTTATTGAGTGCGCAAAGAAGGCGCATCCGTTTTTTTATAGAACGCGAACAATCTCATACACCTTGGCTTAGTTGGCTATACAGACTATTACGCGTTATTTTTATTCCATCCATTGAGCCATTAGAAAAAAATGAGCAGTGTTTGGAAGCAATTTTGCGTGATTTGCAGAAAGGAATATCAGTATGCATATTTGTGGAAAATGAAGATGTGCAAGCGGAGGTAGCACGTTTACAAAGTTCAACTCATTTTAATACCATTTTAGGTGGTCAAAATTACCCAGTGATTCCGGTGTTCATTAAAAAAGGGGATAAAACAGCTAAAGATTCTTGGTGGAGTTGTCTACAAGCTAAATATCAAGTACCTGCCTCCGTAGTATTTGGTAAGATTTTTTATTCTGGAAACCCTTCTACATTGCAAGCACGACATGAACATGCAATCGTTGATAATGAAGAAAATTAAAATTATTATCAGAGTTTATTTTGAAAGAAGTTTAATGTTTATTAAATTAAAGTATTAATAATTATTTGTTAGTTGTATAATTAAAGTTAGAGCTTGGCTGATAATAATAACATCAACAGGAGGCTGACTATGGGTTTTTTAGTAGGTTCATCAAATAATATGGATCCCAATGTCGCTGCTGATATGGCTAGGGCGATAGAAACTAAGACTAGAGCCACCCAAGATGGTAATCAGACAACTGTGTCTGAAGCTGTACAGTTGGTAAGAGATAATAAAGATACCATTGGATTAAATGAGCAAAATGATCCATTAAATAATGCCGTTAAAGTGCAAGATTATTTAGATACATTAAATTTAACTCCAGAGCAAAAAAACGATGTGCTTCTTGAATTAAGTTTACCGCGAACTGATGTGCCTTATTTTCCTTCTGAACCATCCGAATCACCTTATAATCCACCTATTGGACCTAATCACGACGATCCTGGCATTGGTAGATGGGGAGAATAACCTGAGTCATTTATCAACATAGGCTGAAGCGATCTTTTTACCTAGCCAGCGTGCTTTTAGTTCTGCCGTTGGGTAATGAAAGGCAGCAGCAAGCTCAAAGGGAAAGGTTGGAGAAGGCTGTCCTGAAACTAAAGCAAGGGCACGGACATCGGCCTCTTGTAGGGCTTTTTGTACGTGGGACGGGGTGTCTTGCCCTTCTAGATTTTTCAGAGGTGCAAAACATTGCGCGCGCGGATATAGCAATACCGCAACACGCTGTGCAAAAGCCAGCCATTCGAATATAAAGAATTCAAATTTCCAGGCATTTAGACTTTCTTTTTGGGCGGCGGCATTGATTCGCCAGGTACTCTTCCAAGCTTTATGTAGTGGTAAGGAGACAGCATTATTGAGCGCATTTTGGGCAATAAAGGACATTGAAAAACAAAAGAGACTCAGATTAGCGCCAAGGTGCTTTAGCTGGCCATTGGGTTGACAAGCAAGACGCTCGCTTTGAGACATTTCTGAATATTCAACTACCTTATGTTTAGATTGCTGTTTTACAATAATGCCTACAGACTCATACGGTTGTTTGCGCTCGCATCCTTTTAAAGTTATTTGTACTTGCTGACGATGATGGAACCCTACTAATTCAGCATCAAACGGATCAGCTAATGGATTGTCAATTAATATGACATTGAGATATTCAACTCCACGCAAAGTCCACTGTGCATGTACGCCTGCTTTTACAAATTCACTGATAGATTGTCCATTTCCGTTTGGCCCACATGCAATTTGATAAGGACTATGTAAAAAAAGATTGCCAGTATCATTTAAGAATGGTAATGCTGCCTGCTTGAAAAACACTACCTGCCCTTCTTCTAAATCAAAATAAGAATTTTTTTCAAAAAATTGGCGTGTGGCTTGATCATTTTCACCTGAGGTCATAATGGCTAATGGCAGTGGTCGACCGGCTAGCTCACTGGCTGCGACCGTTTTTTCGGCAAATAATTGGAATAATGATTTTTTCTTAATTATCGAAATGGGGTAAACCCCTTTTGGTCCGTCAAATTGCAGGCGCGTTCCTTGTCCACCTGCTAAAATTATACAACCTACTTTACCCTGCGACAATAGCTGCTGGCCAGTAAGCTGATCAGTCACGCAGCCACTATAGGCAAAGTCTTGGCAAGCTTCATAATCTTCTTGCGGTAATATTTGGGGTTGCTTGAGTAATTGTTGTTGTTTGAAAAGTAACGCTTGATCAATATTTTTAATTTCGTACAGCAAACTATCTTTTTGCTTAACATTAAGCTCATTCCAAAACTGAAATAACTGTGGGTACTGCTGTTGTAATAGTATAGACATATTCAAAACTCAGGTTAAGAGGGGAGTAGCTGTAATATGGCTTGATAAACTCTTTCTACGGTAATGCGCTGCATACAGCGTGAATCTATCGGACAAGTGCGTCTAAAGCAAGGCGAACAGGGCACATGTTCGGAAATGATAATATTGTTGACTCTATTAGGTCCTGAAATGGCTTCAGTAGTAGGACCAAAAAGAGCTACCAAAGGGACACCTAAAGCTGAAGCAGCATGTGTTGGGCCACTATCATTACCTAAAAATACTGAACACTGTTTAAGTAAAGACATCAATTGACGCAAAGAAGTTTTGTTAACCAAGTTTATGATTTTGGTGGTTGCTAAATCTTGCACAATTGACTGGATAAGAGCAGCATTAGTTTGATCACCAAAAAATACGATTTTGATATTAGGATTTTGCAACAACCGGAGGGATAGTTCTTTAAAACGCTCTGGCAGCCAACACTTGGCTGAGCCAAAAGCCGCTCCAGGATTAATGCCGATAAGATATTCGCTTTTCAAAACACCATATTTGGCTAATAAAGTTTTAGCTTCTTCAAGTTCATTATCTGCAAGATACAATTTAGGGTGAGTAGGTGAGATTGGAATATGCAGCGGTGCTAATAACATTTTATAAGTTTGTACTAAATGCTGCTGATTAATATTTTTGGAAACAGTTACAGGGTAATTTAAAAGCCACTGACGCCAATGCATAGCGTAACCGATGCGATTTGCGACATTTCCGCGCCAGAAACACCAGGCCGATGAGAATGAATTTGTTAAAAGTAGACCTAAATCGTATTTATGTTGTTGGAGATGCAAAATTACATCTTTGTGAGTTTTTAAAGTGTTGGAATGTTGCGGATTTTTATATGTGACGATTTCATCAATATGAGGATCGTGTGATAACATTTCACCTAAACGACCTTGACATAAGGCCGTTAGTTTGGCTTGTGGCCAGTGGGCCTTCAGATCGTGTATTGTAGGTGTACACATGACTAAGTCACCTAACCAGTTTGGTACACGCACAATAATGTTTTGTGGAGTGGGCACATCGTAACTAATAGTTTTGCTCATGACTATTTCTTCTAATAAAATTTTATTGCTCTGCAAAACAGAAAACCATTATGTTTATGGTAGCAAGGGTGGTTCTAATTCAAGGCTGTACCTTACTCAAATGCAATCTAAAAAAATCTTTTTTCTTGATTTTGCAAGCAATTTTTGCCTACATTATTCGTGTATGTCAAAGATTTAGAGAAAAAAAATCAATTCTATAGCGATCGATTAGGGCATAAGTTGTTTCTTTTAAAGCAAATACTTTATAACAAGAAGGTATCCTTCCAGTGAATTCTCCTAATGAAGCCTTATCTCACGAAGATCAAATTTTGCATCTTAAACGATTATTAGTCACGCTAAAACAACACTATGAAAAAAGTCTGCAGGTCGCACAAATTAAGTTACAAGATGAACAAAATCAACGTAGTGCGCAAGAAAAAGAATTAGCGACTTTTCAAGATAAATGGCAACAGAATCAACAAGCGCATGAAGAGGAAATCAATGCATTGCGCGCGCAGCAAAACACTTTGAAAACATTATTAGCGGCAGCGCGCGAAGAGATCGTTTCATCTGCATTAGCTTGCACTGCCCATATTGACGTTAGTGCGCAAGAGAAAACATTGGACAACTCTGCCGCAAAAATAGCTTTAGAAGAGTCTTTAGTGGTAGCCCAAAACAAAGTTAGCGCTCTTGAAACACAATTGGTGCAGCAGCAGCACAGTGCCCAGCAGGAATTACAATTATTGCAGGAAAAATTAGAGTCATTGAAGACTGAACTTGCCAAATCAGGCTGTCATGATTTTGAAACAGTTGTTTCATCAACCTCTTCACATCATTTAAAACAAGAAATCGATGATATCAAGCGCTCTTGGGCCAAAGACATTAATGAAATCAAAACGTTAGAGAATCGTTATGCAGAAGTCTTGAATGAAAAAATAGCTTTGGAACAGAATTATAAACAATTGCAGCAACAGTGTGCTCAACATGTGGCTCATTTACAATCTTGCCAAGCAGAATATCAGCAAATCGATGAAAAACAAAAAAATCTAACTACCCTATTGCAAGAAAAAGAAAGCACTTTACATCAACTCTCACTAAACTGTTCAATTTTACAACAAAAAGTGGATGAATTAACTATACAGGACCAAGTGCGCGTGCAGATTCAGGAAAAATATGAACAATTGCGTGAGGAATGGGCGCAATTACAAGAAAATTTTGAGCATGCTGTTGAAATGCGCAAACTGGCCGAAAATTCTTTAGCGCAATTGAAAGTAATGAGTCAGGAAGATGGCGCACTTATACAAAAATATACGCAACAGTTAAATATTCTCAAAGAAGAGCGCGACGTTTTGTATAATGAACAACAAAAATTCAAAGTTTTTATTGAGGAAGGGGAAAGTCGTTTCAAAATTGCACAGCAACATTTAGCAAAAAAAGTAAAAGAGGTTGCTTTACTAAATGCTAAAGTAGAAGAACAGCAAAATAGTTTAACTGAATTTATCCAAAATATTGAGAGGCAAAATCATCAGTTATTACAATGGCAAGAAACGGCCGATTTGTCACAAAAACAAGAAAAACGCTTGCAAGAACAACTACATGATGCACTAAAGAGCTCTGAGAATCAAGTTGCCAAGTGGGAAGAGAAATATTTTGCGATGTATGATAAATGGCAATCCAGCGAATTAAACATAAGAGAAATGAAAAAGTTTGAAGAAAAGTGCCATCATATGCAAAACCTGTTAGCAAATTTAGGCACTTTTATGGGAAATTCATTAAATACTTCACCTTTTTTTAGCTCTCCAGAAGCACCCCCTCCTCATGCACATCGTGTACCGATTGAGTCACGCGAGGCGGTAGCCCACGAACCATCTTCGTTAAATATGATTCCAGAAAATCACGATGAGTGGGTTGCCAGTGAGCATCGAAAAACTTAATTATACACAATAGACATGAATCCTTCCGCTGAAATCATTATGGGCATTGACCCCGGTACATTGGTAACTGGTTATGGGATCATTTTGGCTGATGGAAATAGATATACTCCGCTAGATTACGGTTGTATTACACCACCTGCAAAATTTAAACTATCAGAGCGTTATGAGGTTATTTATGACAGTGTCAATCAATTAATAGAGAAACATCGTCCTACAGTACTTGTAATAGAAACACAATTTATTGGTAAAAATGTAAATAGTATTCTGAAATTGACCATGGTACGCGGTATTATCATGATTGCAGCTAAAAAAAATGGCGTTGCTATCTATGAATATGGACCAAAGCAAGCTAAAAAAGCTGTGGTAGGTCATGGTAGTGCCAGCAAGTTTCAAGTACAAGGTATGGTGCAACGTCTCCTTAATTTAGGTGCTATACCACAGCCTGATGATGCTGCTGATGCGCTAGCTTTAGCTATTTGTTATGCTCAACACGCAATTTTTTTGCGACCGGCACACGAAATTTAGCACTGCTGATACCTTTTACTTACTTCTAAAATTTCATAAAATTCCAAAAAAACATTAATTTATTATGCATGCTCTATTAAACAAAAAACCTTCAAAAACTCAACTGATGGGTATTTTAAATGTCACACCAGATTCATTTTATGATCAGGGACAATGGTTTGCATTAGATTTAGCAGTTCAAAGAGCTTTAAGAATTAGCCAAGAAGGGGCTGATATAATCGATATTGGCGGTGAGTCTACTCGTCCAGGTGCCGCTTTTGTGGATGAAGCTGAAGAATTGCGCAGAGTTATTCCCTTGATAAAAGCAATAAAAAGCTGCGGTATTACCACACCCCTTTCTATTGATACTAGTAAACCTGCTGTAGCGCAAGCTGCTATTGCGCATGGGGCAACGTTTCTCAATGATATTTTAGGATTTCGTCATCTGAGCATGCGAAAAATAGCGGCCGAAGCGGCATTACCCATTTGCGTGATGCATTGCTATGAGACACCAGCGACTATGCAAAATAACCCTTATTATCCTCAAGGGGTGGTCCCTTTTTTGCTGGATTGGTTTGTGAAACAAATAGAACTATTATTGGAGACAGGGGTATTGAGCGAAAATATTATTCTTGATCCGGGCATAGGTTTTGGCAAGACAGTTGAGGATAATTTACAAATATTGCAAAACATCCCTAAGTTTAAAGCATTAGGCTTCCCCCTCTTACTAGGAGTTTCGCGCAAATCTTTTTTAGGAAAAATAGTGCAAAAACCAGCTACCGAATTATTAAATGCCACCCTGGCTATGAACGGTATGGCAGTTTTAAATGGAGTAGAGATCATTCGGGTGCACGATATTATGGCACATCGCGATCTTATCGATGTATTGACATATAGATCGAACAAAATGTAAGTTTTTGCGCAAAATAAATAGGATGCAGTACCCTAACTTTTTTCCAAATTAACCAAAAGGTTTTATTGTGATAGCTTTGTTGCAATTATTGATTCCAGTTGCAGAGGTATTGGTCATTGCCATAATGATTTATTATTTACTTTCGTTTTTTTGGAATACGCGTGCCATGGATTTAATGTATGGTAGCCTGCTGTTTTTAATTTTATTTTTTGCTTCACGTTGGTTTAATTTTCCTGTCGTCGAAAAACTACTGCTTTATGTGATAAATGTGTCGGTGATTGCTTTGTTGATTATTTTTCAGCCTGAAATTCGGTTAGCCTTATCGCGTTTAAATTTTAAAAGTAAAAAATATCAAGAAATTACCGAGTTTGATCGTTTTGTGGAAAGTATTGCGCAATCAATCTACCGATTATCAGATCGAGGGATTGGAGCTTTAGTGGTGTTGGAGAATCAAGATTCGCTAGAAGATTTAGCCAATAAGGCTCTTTTGGTAAACGCTCGTTTTTCACCTGAGCTACTTGAATCGATATTCATTACTACTACCCCATT
The DNA here is from genome assembly GCA_013285965.1 of Chlamydiota bacterium. Taxonomy (GTDB): domain Bacteria; phylum Chlamydiota; class Chlamydiia; order Chlamydiales; family Parachlamydiaceae; genus JABDGQ01. The sequence goes on along the minus strand of JABDGQ010000001.1, from coordinate 28,986 downwards.
ACATGATGGAGCTGTCATTATTCGTGGTACGACTATTGTTTCAGCCGCTACTATTTTACCGTTAGCTGATGATAGCACACATTTATCAAAATCGATGGGTACGCGCCATCGTGCCGGTCTAGGGATTAGTCAATTGACAGACGCCTTGGTAATAGTAGTGTCGGAGGAGACTGGTAAAGTATCGATTGCACGTGATGGCATTATGACGCGGGGAGTAAAAATTGATCGTTTTAAAGGGATAATTCGCAGTATATTTAGTCATCCAAAAACTACTATGAGTGTACACTTTAATTTTTGGGAGTATTGGAAGAGTTTATGCAAAAGAGTTGTGGACAAATTTAAATAATGGATTGATGTATTATGCGCTTACTTTTGAATCAATGGCCGCGCAAGCTAGTATCTTTTTTGATTGCTATTGCCATTTGGATTTTTGTTAATCATACTATTACTGCAAATAAAATCATTCCATTTGTCCCTATTAGAGTTATTAATTTACCGCCTGATAAAATTATCTCAGGATTATTGCCAAATGGTTTTTTAAGTAAACGAACCACACTTACCTTAAGTGGTACTAAGAACATTATCGATCAATTGGAGCCTGGTGATGTAGAGGTGGTGATTGATGTTGGCAATCAAAATCATGATTTTGTAGCGCAAATTACCAAAAACAATTTGGTAAGTTTAAACCCCAACATTAATCTACCTCAACATATCACGTTAGTTTCACATCCTGAATTAGTACTTAAAATGAGCCCACGCTTAACTGAGAAAATTCCCATTATTATTTTGCCTCCATTGGGTCAACCACCAACCTCTTACGAATTTATTGATATTTGGCCTTACAATCTTTATCAAACCGTTAGTGGTCCACAAGATCAGGTGAGGGCTTTAAAAAAAGAAGGAATAAAGCTGCAATTTAATTTAAGTGATATTTCAAAAGAGCAGCTAGATGCTCTGCAAAGTGAAGGGCAGTATCGTGATGAGGTATCATTTTATGTGCCTGATCAATGGAAAAAAATTACCATTCCGCTATCTACGCGCGGAATAGAAATGATTAACGATCCTGATGCCAAGGCTTTGCAGATTAATTTTTTAAGACAGCGTCTTATTTTCATTAGTGATGAAATCCCTTTGCATATTTTTTATCCATTAAAATCAAGTGCTGAGCTCAATCCTCACACTCGTCCTTTGGAAATGACCCCTTTTGTGAGTTTAAAAAACGATATTCCAATATTAAAAATTCCTTTGTTTATTCAACATGTCAGTCAATTTTTTGTGGAGATTATTAAAGAAAATTTAGAAATCAATATTATTGCGGATAGTTCGCCTGAAGTTGATAAATTAATGTGGAATACCGTTATTGTCGATCAACCTTATTTATCTGATAAATATATTTCCTCGATGCTTAGCCATAGTAAACATTTATATGATGCAAATAGATATCTTGAAAAACAAAAGTTGTATCAGCAACGTTTTTTAAAATATGCCAATCAACTTAAGCTATATCTTTCATTGCAACAACAGTTAGAATTAGACATTTATGTCACGCAAAAAAACATTTCAGCCTATGTACCACATCCGACAATGCATTTTATCCCTTATCCAATGCCAGTTTTAACGCCACAAGAAGCTCTTTATGTCAAGTGAACGATACTATGCTGATGTAGCATTGCAGGAGGGTGCTTATGTCACTTTATCTGATAATGAACGGCATCATCTCGTGCATGTCATGCGCACGCGCCCAGGTGAGCAAGTGGAACTTGTGAATGGACAAGGAGAATTAGCACAGGCGCAGTTGGTGCAAATAGATAAGTCTAAGGTACAACTTAAAATCATTAATGTGATTACTGCACAGCTGCCTGTGCGAACACTAATTTTGGCGCAAGCTTTTGTCCGCCCGAATCGCCTTGAAGTTATTATTGAGAAGGGGACCGAACTAGGGGTGACTGATTTTTGGTTATTTCCAGGTGAGAAGAGTGAAAAAGGGGAGTATTCAGATAACCAACTTAAGCGTTTACACTTATTGATGATTGCTGCCATGAAGCAATGTGATCGCTTAGATTTACCCACCATAACTATTAAACCGCCAATAAAGTTATGGCCGCCCTTAAACGGTCTCTCATTCTTTGGACACCTTGCACCACAAGCCCCTGCTCTATGGCAAATATGTTCCGCACCCCAAGCAAAAAGCTCATCTATTATGTTTGTGACAGGGCCAGAAAGCGGCTTTAGCGAACATGAGGAAGAAATGTTAAAAAATTTAGGGGTGCAGGGGGTAAAATTACATACTAACATTTTACGCACCGAAACAGCTTCTATTGTGGCTTTGGCACTTTTATCACAGTGTTTGTTACAATAGACTTATTGTTGCTGTTTTTTATCTAATAATTATTATATTATTTAATTGTTTGACATAAATTAAACTATTTGTAATAATTATTGTTATATTTAAATTTAAAATAATAGCAATCTAGGTGGTAATATGAATGTTAATAGTTTTTACACAATACCAGAAGATATACACTATTGCTACGAATATGCCAAACATAGGATCTCAGGTGATATGCCCAATCAGCAGCAGGGTGATGGCTACGCTCTCTGTGGACATGTACGTCTCCTTTCGGCTTGTGGGATCCTCTTGACGATTGGTCAATTTGCTGTGGCTCTTTTAACTGGACAAATGACACAGCGCAACTTTTTTAACTCAGCGGTATTTTGCGTACTATTGCATGATACCTACGCCATGTCTAATAATTTTATCAATTATCATTCTAGCTTCATAGATGAATACAATAAAGAAATTAAGCTAAGAGAAATAAATAAGAAATTTTGGGCTAACTTTTATAAAGATGAATCATGTATTGAAAGCTCAGTGGACAAAAGCGTATCTGATGAGCTTGCGCTTAAGGTAATTGATAAAGTATTAGAATCAACTATTCTCACAGCCCTAAAGAATGGAGCACTAGCTTTTGCAGACTTTATAGGCTAAAATTGACGTAAGCTACAATAGATTTCTTTCGAACTTGTCTTTTTTGGCATCTTTAATCTCAAACTTTTCGGGCCTATTTGCCAATATGCTCTTAAAATTTGAGATCAAATCTACTCAAAAAATATCAATTTTTCCAAAAAAGCCAATTTCGAAAGGAGTCTACTGAAAACCTCATTTGTTCATTAGAATGCGGTTTGCAAATAGTCTAATCAGCGAACAAATAGCCAATGTGATTTTATTTGACTTTGGGCTTGTGTCGTTTGCTTGCTTTTTTGTGGATCGTGAAGATGGCTTAAGTCTAATTGTAGCATTGCATGTAGTTTTCTCTTCTCTTCTTCTAATCTGGCCCATTCTTGTGCCGAAAAATTAGTCCGATCTTCTAAATAAAGGGCTCTTTGTTCAATCGAGAAGGAGGGGTCGTCAATTAATTCTTGTAATTCGCGGTTAAAGCGCTCTAATTTATAGGCCAATTCCTTTAATTTCATCTCTATAGAGAAACTTTTATCTTCTAAAAACATGATTATCACCCACTTACAATAACGCACTCGATCTTAATATATTATTTAATATATGTCAATTTATATGTTGCATTATAGTTGCTTATGATGATCACTAATTGTTTTTTTTAATTTATTCATCTATAATCAAATTAAAATAGTAATAAAATAATTCTGTTTCAAGTAAAATCAAGTTACTAAGTCATTTAATTAAATATTGTGAGGAGAGGTGAGTATGCATTTTTCAATGGACAAAATCAATGAAGGTCAAGTTTTTAACCTTGCTTTATCTGGAGATGACGTCGAAATTAAACCAAAAAGTCAGAGGAATATAGGCATAGCAAATGTTACAGATGTAGTTATTGACTCAGCTCATCAAATTGCTGAGACGGCATTTAAAAAAACTGCATTAGAGCAAGATAGCTTTAAAATATTGGTGCATAACTTGACTTATCTTAAAAATAAAGCCGATATACACAATGCCAAATGGTCCGTTTATTTAGCTAATCTTGTTGGTTTGACTAATTTTAAATATTTTTCCGATTATCGGATGTGTAAAACGGCGGAGCTTTCAGATTTTATAGATGGGCTAAAGCTTCAAGAAGACGATCCTAAAAAAGTTATTTTTTGTCGTCTTTTATCAGATATGGCAGAAAATGTAAAAAGAAATGATAAAATAGTTTGGTTTCGCGAAACTCTTGCAATGAATACTTTGAATAAATTTAAAGCTAGTTTTGACGAAGTATTTCTAGATGATAATCTGGAATTTAGCTTTGATATGATTTCTAGCCATGAAATGGTAAAAATATTACAGCAAACAATTCGCGATATGAATCCCACTAGCGCCCAGAGCTTCAATCAAATATTTATGGAGCTGAAAAGAGGTGATGAAGAAAATGAACAAGATTGGAAAAGACGAGTATGTAACTTTTTTGCACAAGAAATAAATGATGAGCATTTAAAAGAAGATAATAATTTAGATAAGAAATTTTTTATAGAATACTATAAACTGGCTAAAAAAATCTTTACTGAACAATTTATACCGGCTTCCACAGAAAATGCTTCAGCAGATGCTATGCTAGCAGCCTTTGCGGTCATTGACAGTATGATTATTTTGATTGGTATGCAGGATATTAAAAATATTAAAACTAAACAAGCCGAACTGTGCGCAATCATCAGGCCATTTTTGATTGATGATCAGTTGGAAATTGAGCGAGCAGGTTAGTTTAGATTATTATACGCAATGTGAGTTGTTAAGCTAAATAAAAGAAGATTAATTAGCTTTTTTTTATTTAGTTGTTTGTTTTTTGTAAACATTAATTTACTTTTAAATTATTTATTAGTATAATAGTTGTATTATTAATAATTTAAGCAGGAAGTAAATGCAAGGTTTAAATGTTATAATTGAAGATGGTTTTGAAACAATAGAACTTAATACCTTGCCTTCTATGCAAGATTTGCAAGATGCGGCTATCAAAAAAATTGCTTTTACCGCTTTGCAAGAATGTGCTGTCTCATTGTTGTTTTCAGCAGCGTCCTGTGTCTTTGTAGCTACCCCGTTTAGTATGCTTGCGCTTTGCGCTGGTAACATGGCTATGATTGTCTCCGCGGCTTTCATGCGTTACCTTATGTTACCGTTAATCGATGATCAAGAAGCGATTTTAAAAGAAATATATGCTTGTTTAGGTCCTTATTTATTTGCGGTTACTGATTTATGTTCGCGCTCGGTTTTATCTCACGAAATGGGTCATGCCATAGCTGCACAAGCTCTTTATCTCACACCTGTAAAAATAGAAATATTTCCCTTTGAGGGGGGGATGATGAAGTCTAATCGTAGTGTGCTTAGCGATTTAGGAAATTACTTTGGACATAGTTACTCTAATTTGATTATCTCGGCAGCTGGCCCTGCCATAGATCTGATTTCTTCTCTAGTGTTCATAGGAGTAGCGCATAAAATTCAAAAAAAATATCCAGATTTAAGTCGTTACTTAAACATGATGGCTGCAGTAACATTGCTGAATGTAACCTTCTATGCAGCTTCGGCCTTTTTTACTAGTTTTCCAGGTCATGACTTTATAGCTTTAGCAAAAGGTGGCATTCCACCAATTGTTTCACTAGTTACATTGATAGGCACACCCATCATCTTCAAATTAGGTTTAATAATAACAATCTAAAATGGCCACAGAGGATTATTTGTCTACAGGTAGGTAGACAGTTGTTACTTGTTGGCGCAAAAAACTAAAAAACGTAGAATTACTTTATCTTAAGATTTCACTTAGAGAAATAGAGTAATGCAACAATATCACGTCAAGTCATCCAAATTGCATGGTGAAATAGAAATCCCATCTTCTAAATCACACACGCTACGAGCTCTCCTTTTTGGAGCTTTGGGGAGTGGTAAAAGCGTTATTTTTAATTATTTGCCATCTAAAGACACTGCAGCGATGATTAAGGCTTGTCAGTTATTTGGAGCTAAAATAAAATTGTTTGAGCAAAAACTAGAAATTGATGGTCTAGATGGGCATGTAACGCACACTGATGATGTTATCGATGCTGGAAATTCCGGCCTAGTCCTCCGTTTTTGTAGTGCCATTGGCGCTTTAGCTAGTCGCCCTGTGGTTGTTACAGGTGATGAGTCAATTCGCTACCAGCGTCCCATGCAAACACTTCTTGATGCCTTATCGCAGTTAGGTCTCTCTGCAATATCGATGCGCGGTGACGGTTATGCCCCAGTTATCATTCAAGGACCTATCAAAGCAGCTAAAGCGACCCTCTGTGGGGCTGATTCACAACCGGTTTCAGCCTTATTAATTGCTAGTGCTTTTGCTACTCATCCCATTGAATTAACAGTGCAAAATCCAGGTGAAAAACCATGGGTGGGCATGACTTTGGCTTGGTTTGAACGTTTAGGAATTACCTATACAAATGAAAACTTTACCAAATATAAGTTGACGGGCAATAGTCGTTATTGTGGATTTAAATATAGTGTGCCAGGCGATTTTAGTTCGGCAGCATTTCCTATTGCAGCGGCTCTGATTACCAAGTCGGAAATTGTTTTAAAAAATGTCGATACGAGCGATGTGCAAGGAGATAAAGCTTTGATTGCGGTTTTGCAACGGATGGGTGGACAAATTGAGGTCGACGATTACTCAAGAACGCTCAAGGTAAAAGAAACGGCTACTTTAATGGGCATTACCGTAGATATTAATGACTTTATTGATGCTATTACCATTTTAGCAGTCGTGGCCTGTTTTGCTAGCACTCCTACTAATATTTACAATGCCGCTATCGCTAAACAAAAAGAATGCAATCGCATAAATAGCATTGCCACTGAATTGCGTAAAATGGGGGCTGATATCATGCAAACTGATGATGGTCTTATAATAAATCCTTCACAACTTAAAGGAGCTACTGTTTGTTCTTATGGAGATCATCGTATGGCTATGTCTTTAATTGTAGCAGGATTAGGTGCGCAAGGGGAGACTATAGTTGGTCCAGTAGAGTGTATTGCTAAAACTTTTCCTACTTTTTTAAATGATTTTAATGTCTTGGGAGCCAAAATCAAATGAATATTATACTGTGTGGTTTACCCATGAGTGGTAAAACTACGCTAGGAAAGATGTTAGCAAAAGAACTCAACTGGCCTTTTATCGATACTGATCACTGCATTGAGCAGGCCTATGCTGCCGAAACTAGCAAAAAATACACTTGTCGGCAAATTTATGTGCAGGTCGGAGAAGCTAATTTTAGAAAATTAGAGTTAGAGCAAATTATTTCTTTAAAAAAATCAACACATACAGTGATAGCCCTTGGTGGTGGCTCTTTGCAGAGTTCTGTTAATGCTGCTATGTTGCAATCCATAGGCGATATTGTTTATTTACAAACACCATGGCAAATCATTTGGGAAAAAATGTCTCAAAGTAACACCATACCAGCTTATTTAAATCATAATGATCCTAAAATGAGTTTTTATCAATTAACACAAACAAGAGTTCCTTTATATTTAGCAGCAGCTAATTTAATTATTGAAACTAGCCGTATGTCTATGCAAGCAGTGCTTGAGGGGATTTTAATTATGAGGAGAATCGTGCATGGCTAGCAATTCTTTTGGCAATATTTTTAAAATTACCACCTGGGGTGAATCGCATGGCAAAGCCATTGGTGTAGTCATCGATGGCTGTCCGGCTGGTTTGGAGATTAGCGATCATGAGATCAATGCAGCCTTGTCATGGCGAGCCCCAGGAAGAAATAATTACACCTCTCCGCGTATGGAAACAGATCAAGGTGAAATTTTATCAGGCGTTTTTGAAGGGAAAACTACTGGCGCTCCTATTTGTATCATTATTCCTAACAATAATGCCGATTCCAGTAAATATGAACCCATCAAAGATCTTTTGCGACCAGGTCATGCTAATTACACCTACCTTTCCAAATATGGCATTTTTGATTACAGGGGAGGGGGTAGGGCCTCGGCGCGTGAAACAGCAGGGCGCGTAGCAGCAGGTGCGCTTGCTAAAAAACTATTGACCCTTTATGGCATTGCGATTGTGGCTTACGTTAAGCAAATAGGAAAAATTGAAAGCCATATAAGTAATGATGATATTTCTTTACTAACCTCTCTTACTAAACAAAGCCCAATTTTTTGCCCAGATGCAGCTGCCAATGATGCTATGTTAAAATTACTTGATGAAGCGCGCCAGATGGGAAATTCTTTGGGAGGGGTGGTTGAATTTAAGGCTTTGTCAGTCCCTTGTGGGCTTGGTGATCCTGTATATGAAAAATTAGAGGCTAATCTTGCTTGTGCAATGCTTAGTTTACCGGCAAGCAAAGGTTTTGAGTTAGGCTCCGGCTTTAAGGCAGTGGAGATGAATGGTTCACAACATAATGATTTATTCGTTAAAATTGGTGATGGTGAAGAAAAAAAAATTGAAACCCTAACGAATAATGCAGGTGGCACTTTGGGTGGTATTTCAAGCGGCATGCCTGTGCTTGGACGGGTAGCATTTAAACCCACTGCTAGCATTAGACAAGTGCAAGATACACTTACAATAGCTGGCGAAAAATCATCACTGCAATTGCCAGAAGGTTCTAAGCATGATCCGTGTGTTGCTATTCGCGCCGTGCCTATTGTAGAGGCTATGCTTGCATTGGTGCTTGTTGATGCCCTACTTTTAAATAGATGTGTGAGATTATAAATTTTTAAATAGAAACATTCATGGATATAGACCCTTCTTACATCTATCTTGCTGTTTGGTTTGTAATAGCTCTAGTAGTTTTTAAAAGGGCATGCAAGGGTGGTTTTTTTAATAAATACTCTTTCCATCCACTGCCTGAGATTAGAGCAATTGATTTACTCAGGGGATTTGGTGGGTATATTTTTATGGCCGCTATTTTCGTCCCTTTTGTATTTGTCCGTTTTGTTTTGCATAATAAAAATGGCAAAATCTCAACTTTATCTAATATTGAAATTCTGACCATGCATGCTTGTATTGTAGCGGGTTGTTTTCTAGCTTGTTTATGCGCTTATCTATGCCTAACAACTGAAATGCGCCGACGCTTATGGAATACGACTGAAGTTAGCTCTTGGCATAATTTCAGACTAGGCATGGTAAGTTGGTTTTTAATCTATCCTGTGATGATGATTGCCAGTCAACTATTAGCTCACATAGTAAATTACATTTTCCCCCACCCGTGGATTGAACAAGACATGTTACAAAATTTGCGCCAGGCCATGTCATACAAAATGTTGTTTACCATTATGGTATTTTTGACCGTAACATTAGTTCCATTAACAGAAGAATTTTTATTTAGGGGATTGTTGCAGTCATGGTTTAGACGACGAATGGGCCGTTTCTTGGCGATTGGAACTACTTCCATTGTGTTTGCCTTGGTACACTATTCACCAGTAATGGGTTATGCTAATATCGAATTAATGGGTGCTATTTTTCTCTTATCTTGTGTGTTAGGATATTTATATGAACGGCAGAGATCGTTATGGGCTTCATTAGGATTGCATAGTTTTTTTAATTTTATGACAATTATATTTATAGTTTTTCAGTAGACAAAAGCGCTTGTGGCTATGTCAACAAATTATGCGTAAGATGAGTATTTAAATTGTCGAATAATTATGTTGTTTGATATCATCTAGAACAGGTTTTCTTACAACATTGTATAGATCGATTGATTTTGTTGAGATCTCTGTAAGATAATTCTTGGGTTTGGTTTTTAGTCTATTCTCACTAAAGTATGGCAAACCATGCAATACAAAACGTCTGTGTACGCAATTTCTGATATTGGCCTTGTGCGTCAGAACAATGAAGATTTTTGGCAGCAGTTACCAGAAGAACAATTCTTTGTTTTAGCCGATGGAATGGGGGGGCATCAAGCTGGCGAGATTGCCTCACGCGAAACTGTGCAACGACTTTGTTTTTTATTTCATATGCATTTTAATGCGCGCGCACACGCCATAAAAGCGCATGACCTGCCTAGCACCAAAGAATTGCTTGTGCAAATGATTCAAAAGGTCAATAAAACTATTTATCAGATGGGTCATGATGAGAATCAAAAATTACGCGGTATGGGCACTACACTATGCTGTGTTTATTTTCATCAAGATGGATTGATTTATGCGCATGTGGGCGATAGCCGTATTTACCATTTTCGTAAACAAAAGCTTACACAGATAACTCAAGATCATTCATTATTACGTGAATTAATGGATTTGGGACAAATTAACAAACAACAAGAAGAACAATTCGCCTATAAAAATATTATCACAAAGGCTATTGGGAGTGCTTGCTGTGTAGATCCATCTATTAGTAGCATGACAGTGGAAGCAGGTGATATGATTTTAATGTGTACCGATGGTCTATCGGATTTAGTAAAGCAAGATGAAATACAACAAATTATGGTTGATACACCAGAGCAGCTTATTGTGCAACACTTAGTAGCCAAAGCTAAGGAACGAGGTGGCCATGACAATATTACAGTCGTATTGATAAAAGTTGAATAAATTTTCCCCACTTTGGACAAGTCAAAATTTCCAGAATCGGAGATCTATATTGGGACAATAATAACCTATGCAGAGAATTTATTTAGATTATAACGCTAGCACACCTATTGCACCGGCAGTGCAGCAAGTAATTATGCAGCACATGGCCGAAGAATTAGGCAATCCATCTAGCGTGCATCTGCATGGTAAGCTTTGTCGTCGTCAATTAGAAGAAAGCCGCCAGAGCATCGCTCAATTTTTTGATGTTAAACCTCAAGAGGTTTTTTTTACTTCAGGGGCTACGGAAGGAGCAGTAACGCTATTGCGTGGTATCATGCAAAAAAAAGGTGCGGGGCACATTATTTCATCTAAGGGTGAACATGCATGTGTTTATCAAACTTTACAAGAGCTCAGCCAACAAAATATAGAAGTTACTTTTTTGCCCATCGATGCTTGGGGAGCACCTCTGCCAGAAGCAGTCAAGGCCGCCATACGTCCTGATACCAAATTAATCACCATCACAGCGGTAAATCATGAAACTGGTGTAAAAACTGATGTAGAAGCTATTGCAGCGATTGCACAATCTAAAAATATACCCTTTGTGGTTGATGGAACAGCTTGGATCGGTAAAGAGGTTATTACATTACCAAAAGGGGTCAGTGCTCTATTTTTTAGTGGTCATAAAATATATGCTCCTAAAGGAATTGGCTGTTATATTTGCCGTTCAAATCTTAAATATAATCCTCTATGGATTGGTGGGGGACAAGAATTTAATCGAAGAGGTGGTACAGAAAATTTATTAGGAATTATCGCCTTAGCCAAAGCTATTTGCATTTTAAAAAATGAACAAGCGCAGATGATCATCCACATGCAAGCTATGCGTGATCTTTTAGAAAGAGAACTTAAGCAACGTTTACCAAATGTAAGTGTGAATGGTGCTGGTCCACGTATTTGCAATACTTCAAATTTAGCATTTGGTGGAGTTGATGGCGAGTCTTTGTTAATTGGTTTGGATGCCGCAGGCATATCAGTGAGTCATGGTTCAGCCTGTGCAGCTGGTGCTCTTGAGCCTTCTCGGGTTCTTTTGGCAATGGGCTTACCACAAGCGTTAGTGCGCTCATCGCTTCGCTTTTCACTTGGCCACATGACGACGGAAAAAGATATTATGGAAGCGATCGATCGTGTAGTAGCGGTAGTACATAAATTACAGTTTTAAGTTATTCATTAGACTTCTTTCGAAAGAAGTCTATTATCTAATCAATAGCACAAGCATTCGACTCTTAATTTTCAAGTTCTGTGTCAGGTGAGCTACTAAAATAAATTTTTTGTTGGTCTTCAGGCACTAATCCAAGTACACGCAATAGTGTTAGCTCAAGCCAAACTGGATCGTTTTGACTATCAATTTGCATACGCAAATTTTGTTGCGTGAATAAAGCTTTTTGTTTGTCGGCTTGTAGCATAGCTAGTTGCTCGGTTAGCTTTTGATAAAGCAATTCCCGTTCTTGCAGCGAACGCTCATAAAAAATCAAGCAAGCAAATAAAAACACAAATACCCACCAAGCATGGTAAAATAAGGTGTGATAAATCCATTTACAAAATAGATATATCCTTTGCAGTATAGTTTTGGCTATTTTTTTGAAAAACGAGTCCATAGATATCGCAATGAGTGATAGGGGTGCATAATTAGAAATTTAACAACGGCTATGTAAGAAACTTCTGTTAATTTTCTTTTGATAAGGGTAGTGTGTGTCAGGCACTCTTGCAACCATTGCATATGTAGAGGCAGTAAAACTTTAGTTACGCCCAGCAGTGGAAAGAAAGCCACAGCTTTACTTTCAGCTGATAAAGTATGTTTTCCACCTACAATTTTACACTGAAAAATTGTCGTAAAGGCAGCTAATCGATTAACAGGCGTATATTCAGCACATTTGCGCACGATGTCTACTACAAAACCAGTTTCTTCCCATACTTCGCGCACCAATGCCTCTTGTGCGGTTTCTGTAGTTTCTATCCCTCCACCTGGGAGTACCCAAATGGGTACATCGCCTCTTTGCACTAGTAGTATTTGCGAGCGATCTTCATTGAGAATAATGGCGATTGCTGCAGGAGCTAACTTCATTTTAGTAAAACCTATGCCAAAAAATCGTTAGATCGTCACTTATCATTTAATAACGCTTATTTGCTAATACGTTTTTTAAATCGCTTCCAAAATAAACTTTGAGCGTGTTTTTCATGATGTTAAAACTCATTTACAACAGGGCGATTGTTTCTGCCGTAAGTCTAGTATTGACTTATTCACTGCCAAAATGATAGCATACCATCAAGATTTTGCAAAAACTATTTGCCAATCAAGAGCAATAGTATTGCAAGCATATCTTTAAGATCATTTTTTAGTATCAAATAATTTTACTAGAAATTTTATTCTAAGCTAAAGTTTTTTGCTCGGATGGTGAAATGGTAGACACAAGGGACTTAAAATCCCTCGGTAGCAATACTGTGCCGGTTCGAGTCCGGCTCCGAGCATGCCAAACCGCAAGAAGGTAAGTCCTTGAACAAGACTTAGTCACCTTCTTTCTTAAAGGGCTTAAGTTTTTATTTAGCTTAAGCCACTTTATTATTGAGATCATTTTTTGTCCAACTTCCACAGGCTTTCCATTTCTAGTGAAGCTATCAGTTTCAAACAATGCGAAAATATCATTAAAGTATACAATGCGTGCTGTCACTATCGATTCGTTAAAGAAGAGGTTCCGCTAATTAGTAATTTACAAAATACGAGCAAAGAAGCCCCTTCAAATTGATTGCAGCAGAATTTGCTTCAACAGCATTCCCCTGTACCTTAAAGGAATTATTTAAATTGAATTTTGAGGGCTGTACTGGCCAAAATCGATCACTTTGTCGAAATAACCCTCATCTAAAACACTTTCCTCCAATCCATTCACATGGATTAGCACCGGACGAGAGGATGCGATATATAGGCATGTCGATGGACAATTTATCCCTGTAAAGAGAGTTTCTGTCGATGAGGGCGGGGTATTTGTTGATGAGAGTGAATTAATTACTGCTGGTGTTACGAAAGGCGGACATTGTTTTAGATGTGGTATGGATTATGAAGGTTCATATGGGCAACACATTCAAAAATGCCCAAATCGTCCTAGATAAAAACAAATAGAAAATTTTACACAAATCATAAAAAATTTAATTGACGTTGAGGTTAACGGTGAGAAATATATATCTATCATTTATATTGGGAATCATAAATTTAATATTTATCATTTCGGATGTTAGGTGTACGGATCTCACCGTTTCGCATCTAAATCTCAAAGATCGGTCTTCTTGTAAGACTGAAATTCACTATAATGGTATTGATGTAAACGATCGAAATGACGTTCAGTTGATTTGTGATTTGTGCTTTAAAACATACCCATTTGCGTATACTTTGTTTGGCGACAAGCCTATTTCATTTGCGACTATAAGCGATACGACTGAACCTTCAATTCCACTCCTAAAACTAGATGAATTTGAAGTTTTCATAGGAAAGACACTGAGTGGACAATACGTAATCGGTGGACCAGAAATTCTTAAAATTCCGACGTTAGTCCTAAAACGCCAACTATATGGACTTGAAATTTTTGTAAATACAACATTAATAGAGCAACGCCAATATTGTTATGAATTTAAGAAGTCTTGGGAAACATTTAATAAATATTGTCAATTCTTCAACAAAGAACTATTTCTATTTCTTAGAAAAAGTTCAACTCTATTGCTTATCAATAAGCTGGCTGTAAAGCATCAAATAGCAAAACATCTCGATCTTTTTCAATCTATCCTTGGAACGGAATTTTCCTCAGAGTTTTTTTTTCATGAACTTGAACATTCAGACACCGATTTACATGCATTACTAAAAGCAAATCAAACATTACTTGGCATATTGCTTGGTTTTGGTAAACATAATTCTGAGTTATTTCAGGAGAGAGATGATTTGTATTGCGCGCTAAATTCTCTTGATTATGTGAGGGATTATCAGGAGATTGTAAAAATTAATAAAAAAATAGATTGTATTTGGAATATTCTCCAGAGATGTAATGATTATTGCCGTTTCGGACTTATGATGCGCTGTATCCCACAATATGTTTCAGATAACCTTCACCCAGAATCCATCTTATTGGAAAAAAAATATCTTTTGCAAAGCCGTAAAATTAAAGAGATTCTTTCAAGCCCTGATTGGATAGAACAAATCTTGTGTTGCCTTACGTCTACTGCATCGAACTAAAATAGATTTCTTTCGAAACTGGCTTTTTTTGGAAAAATTGATGTTTTTTGAGCAGATTTGATTCCAAATTTTAAGAGCATATTGGCAATTAGGCCCGAAAAATTTAGGATTAAAGATGCCAAAAAAGGCAATTTTAACAAATAAATGTAATTTTGAAAGATGTCTAATATGGATTTGATGGAGATGATGATTTTGTGTTGACAGCAAAGATTCCTACACGCCTTTCAGAATTTGATTCCAGCTCGTTTAATTTGTCCATAAAGGATAGCTCTCTCTGAGTATGAGCGTTTAAAACGTTCGAAAAAGCCAGAATGACTGCAGCCATTATCACCATACATTTCATAAATACATTGAGTTATACTGAGATTATAATTTTCATGTTCTTAGACTGAATTTTTTTTGAGGATCGAAAGGCCCTGTAGAAATTTCAACGAGTATTCCTTGTTCGCACATTTTCTTCAATCTTGAGCTTGTAGTTCTTGAAGTAACGCCCCATAACACTTGTGCTTTTTTAGGCAATATTTCTTTGTGAGCTTTTAAATACGCTATGATTTGCTTTTGCCATTCTTCAATCACAGCAAATGTGTTAATCCCTTGATATAAAGTAGTGCGAAAAAAATTTCCTAATTCTTCAAATTTTGGAGGAGAGATTCCTTAGGCCAACGATCTCTTTGATTTTATCTTTAATACCAATAACTAGAGTGCCTTCTGCCGTATTTGCAAAAGCCACAATAGTTTGAATGATTTTAGAAAGAGATTTAGTATTCTCTTTAAATTCAAGGATTTTACCCTCTTCTTTGGCTAGCAGTTCTTCTAACATAGTCATCCTTTTATCGATTACCCAGAAAATAACCCGGAAAAACTAAGAAGTCAATATTTTCTGGGTTGTTTTCTTAGTATTTCATTTGACGGGTGATTACTAAAAAGCCCTATTTCAATCAGAGGAAAAGTCGCGTTGAAAATTTGCACGCCATCTTCCCTTGCTTTTCGCTTAGCAGCATTTACAATCCTTTTAGGATCAGTTCCATCACATTTGCAGATATGAACATGTGCAAATTTCTTGCAAGCTCACTAAAATAATCGACTTCTGTTTCCCCTTCACAGACGACTAAATCAAGAGGCAAATAGCGATTATCAGGTTTTCGATATGATTTGATTGAGAGTTTTTTTGTCATTAGAAACTAAACTTCCCTAATTTGTTGCCATTTTGGTAGCTTTTGTGCAGAGAATCGATTATCACATGCACAAAAACATGTTGAAAAAGTAGTAAGCCCTATTTTGAGTCTGTGCTATAATCTCAAAATCAATTGGAGAGTTAAAAATGGAGATGATTTATCGAGTCACCTGGAAAGAGGGTGACACAGCTTTTTATATAGATCCTTTTGATTACAGATATGCAGATAGAAAGATTTAATTTATATCCTTACACATTAGCTATGCACAATAATGGTGTGCGCCATGGTGTGCAAATTAATGTTATTGATAAGAACGGCAATTGTACTTGGGGAGATATAGCACCTCTCCCTAAATGGAGCGGGGAGTCGTTAGAAGAAGCTTGCCGTTGCTTAAGGGAAAAAGAATCGCAAATCGTTGCTATTAATTGGACTGTGCAAAACTGTTTTCAAGAACTCAAAAATTTAAATTTATTACCTTCAGCCTTGTTTGGGTTGGAGTCGGCTATCCTTTCTCAAGTTGCCCCACTTCCTAAAGTGATAGTCTATTCTTGCGCACTTCTAATGGGATCATCGACGGAAATATTAGCGCAAGCACAATTGCGCCTTTCACAAGGATTTACTTGTGCTAAACTTAAAGTTGGCCACCTTGACTGCTCAGAAGCATTAGTATTAATTGAAAAATTGAAAAGCAAATTTCGTTTAAGAATCGATGTAAATCGTGCTTGGAGCACTAAGAATGCGCTGCGATTTTTTTCCCAATTCCCAACCGATACTTTTGATTATGTGGAAGAGCCTTTTGCTAACCCATACGACTTAGCGCAATTCACTCATCCATTAGCTGTTGATGAATCTTTTCCAGCAGATCTCTCTTTAGCAGAGTTGGCGCAATTGCCCACACTAAAGGCTTTGATTTACAAACCTACCATACAGGGTGGTATGACAAACTGTTTGCCACTGCTTCAATGGGCGCATCATAAAGATATTTCTTTGATTTTAAGTAGTAGCTTTGAAAGTGATTTGGGCCTTGCCCATATCGCTACCATGGCGCAACGTTTAGGTATAGTGGAGCATCTAGGAATAGGGACATATCACTTTTTAAAGGAATATTTGTGTGATAATTCTCTGTGTTTGAGTAAAGCCTCTATATCTTTTAAATCTCCGATAATACCTCGCCAAGTTTAGAAACTTGCCTTACGCAGCCTTAGAGCATTGGCAATGACTGAAACGGAGCTCAAACTCATAGCTAGAGCTGCTAGCATAGGGTTGAGCAACCATCCTGTCCAGGGATAGAGCAGGCCACTGGCAATACAAACACCGCAGATATTGTAGATAAAGGCAAAAAATAGATTTTGGCGAATATTCTTCATGGTAGCTTGGCTTAAATGTATCGCTTGCACAATACCATGCAAATCTCCATTTATTAAAGTAATATCGGCACTTTCCATAGCCACATCTGTTCCTGTGCCCATAGCGATACCAACATCAGCCGTAGCTAACGCCGCTGCATCATTAATGCCATCACCAGCCAGGGCTACAAACTGATGCTTTGATTTGAGATCTTGAATATATAACTGCTTATCTTGTGGTGAGCAATCCGCCAATGCTTCATCGATACCTAATTGCTTTGCGACAATCTGCACACTCTGTTTGTGATCACCAGAGAGGACAATAACTTTTTTGCCCATTTTATGCAATTGGGCCACGGCTTGCGCACTTGTTGGTTTAATAACGTCGCGCAAGGCGATTAGACCTATGGCTTTGCCATCCAGAGCTACCCATATGACACTATTAGCTTCTTTTAGCAAGACTTGGGCATACGATTGTAAAGATTCCATCTCCTTAATTTGTTTGCTTTGCAAAAATTGTTCCTTTCCAACTACTACAGCGTGATTCTCAAGATTGCCTGTTACGCCACCACCAGCAAACGCTACAAAATTTTCAATTACAGGTATGTTTATAGAACGTGCGCGTGCTTCCTGTACAATCGTTGCAGCTAAAGGATGTTCGCTAGGCAGTTCCACAGCGGCTGCATAACGCAATAATGTGTCATTTGTCAGAGTTTCTTTTGCCACCAATTGCACAATCTTTGGCCTTCCTTCGGTCAATGTGCCCGTTTTATCAATTACAATAATTTTGACCTGCTCTAATTTTTCTAACACTGCTGCTTGTTTAATTAAAATACCTTCTTGCGCTCCTCTACCTATGCCGACCATAATGGACATGGGTGTGGCTAATCCTAAAGCACAGGGACAGGCAATAATTAGCACTGCTATGGCATTGATTAATGCATTGGTAAAAGCAGGAGAAGGACCCACTAACCACCAGATTACAAAGGTCAAGAGGGAAATTAACATAACAAGTGGGATAAAATAGGTAGCCACTTGATCTACTAAATTCTGAATAGCAGCGCGGCTGCGTTGCGCCTCTGCTATCATTTGTATAATGCGTGCTAAAAGGGTGTCACTACCCACCTTTTGAGCTTGCATCAAAAAACTGCCGGTTTGATTGATAGTGCCACCAATTACAGTATCGCCTTCGTTTTTTGCTACCGCCACTGTTTCACCAGTTAACATCGATTCATCAACATAACTATGGCCATTTACTATTTTACCATCGACGGGAATCTTTTCCCCCGGTCGAATGCGCAAAATGTCAGCCACCTGTACTAGTTCAATTGGAATGTCGCTTTCTACCCCATTTTTCACAATACAAGCCGTTTTAGCGGCTCTGCTCAGTAATGCTTGCATCGATTTATTAGTTTGCTGACGTGCTTTAAGTTCTAGCACTTGACCAAGCAAAACTAATACCGTAATGACGGCTGCTGATTCAAAATAGAGTGGTGCCACTCCGTTATTTAATAAATAGGCTGGAAAAAATTGCGGGAAAAATAAGGCCACAATGCTATAGCTATAAGCAGCTCCTATCCCTAAAGAAACTAAACTAAACATATTAAGCTGTCTTCTTAATGCTGCTTGCCAACCTTTCACAAAAAAAGGCCAACCAGCCCAAAATACAACTGGAATGGTGAAAATAAATTGTAAAATGCGCATAAGATTGGAAGATATGAAATTATCGCTGCTTATCAACATCTCTCTCATAGCTAGAACTAGTACCGGTATTGTGCACAGCAGCCCTAACCAGAAACGACGTAACATAGTTTGATATTGTGTCAAATCATTCTCTTGCGCAACGTTTTTAGCCTCAAGTGCCATGCCACAAATAGGACAGTCCGCAGGATATTCTAGTTCCACCTCTGGGTGCATCGGACAAATATATTTGGTGTGTGTCATAATTAGACTTCTTAAGAACCTGTTCAGAATCTTTTTTGATGTATCATCTCTCTTGAAATTCTTCTTGTATAAAAAAATAAATTTCAAAAATAAAAACTACCACAGAGCCCAAAAACTGGATGTTAGACCTACAAAGCAAACATTTTTTTAACTGAAAAGTGTTACCTATGTGGGTGAATCAAAGTGTTACCTATGTGGGTGAACTGGACCTTCATACCCCCTCTGTGGGCTCTGTGGGCTCTGTGGTAGTTTTTTTTCATAAGCAGAACAGCCTACAAGAACGTTTTCCACATCCGATAAAATGTCTTTATGCAATGCAAACATTTTTCTTTTCACTCCAGATGCTAAAATAATAGTGACAAGTAGGCCATTTAGGAAACTCTTTTGGCAACATTCGCCATTGACACCCACTTTTTAAAACATACAAAACTCCGCAGAACACATCATACAAATCAATGCTTTGAGGTCGAGTTTTTTTTGCGCGCAGACTCAAGAGTAGGCTTAATCTTATCAAATTGTTCGGGATTGATATTGCTTGGGTAGCAATGAGTCAAGGTTATCTCCAATGGATTGTTGAACATAAACTTTATACTCTTTTAAAAAGATTTTGAACAGGTTCTAAGGTGAGCTAGTTATTAGACTTCTTTGTAAAAGAAGTCTATTGAGCAAAATTAATTAAATTTGCCCACAATGGATGCTGCCATGAATCAATTATCTCCTCATCAGCATATATATCAACCTTATAGGTTAATATGCCACGTGTTATGCGATATTGTTCGTTGATCACATCGTAGAGATATGTTCCACTTTTCTCATCTAATGGTATTTTTAAATCGTCGATCTGTCTATTAAAAAAACGTACTTGGATATGTAACCAAAGCGGTTGTTTTGCAAAACACTTGTGAAGTTTCCACTGAATTAACAATCTTTGTCCAATTTTTGGACAATCAAGATTAGGATCTGGGGTGCCAACTTGATAACTGGCTAGATTCTCTTGATCTAAATATTGTGTTTGTACTTGCAAGCGATACCCTAAACAGCTGTTTAAACATAAAAGTAAAATTAGCAAAAAATAGCGCATATGAGCAGAACCTAAATTTTATTTTGTCGTCAAATAGTGTTGTGGATAAACGTTTATCTTAGGTGTAGATACAATCTATTTCACGAGATTCCTTGATGACATGTTGCTGTTGCAGGCGCTCTGCGCCCCATTGAATTAATTCTGCCGTTATCTCCCAATCCAAGCATGCGTCAGTAAGCGACACACCATATTTTAAATTGGCATTGCCAGGTGTGAAAGGTTGGTTTCCAGCATGAATATGACTCTCAAGCATAAGACCGCAAATACATTCATTTCCATCTATTACCTGCTCCAATACTGCTTTAAAAACTTCTATTTGCCGTCTATATTGTTTTTCAGAATTATGATGGGCGCAGTCAACACATATTCGCGCTGGCAGTTGCAATTGCTTTAATTGTTGTATTGTATTAGCAATGCTATATTTATCAAAATTGGGCCCATCTTTGCCACCGCGTAAAACAACATGTGTATCTTGATTCCCTTTAGTAGCTACAGAAATAAGTCTACCATCATCTGACATACCTATGTGAGAATGTGGTAGACGTGCAGAAGATACACCATAAATGGCGTCTGATATATCACCAGCTACACTATTTTTAAAGCCAATTGGCATAGCTAGTCCTGAAGCTAATTGTCGATGTATTTGCGAAGATGAAGTGCGTGCACCGATTGAACCCCAACTTACCAAATCTGCATAGTATGGTGCTGCCAGAGGATCTAAAAATTCTACGGCGGTAGGAAGTTTTAGTGTTATAATATCAAGCAAAAGGGCTCTGGTCCACTCCAATCCAGTTAATAGCGCATGGCTATTGTTTAAATATGGATCATATAAAAATCCTTTCCAACCACTACTAGTGCGTGGCTTTTCACAGAAAACGCGCATTACCAAATAAAAATGTGAAGCCACATCCATAGATAATTGTTTTAGGCGCGCTGCAAAATCGCGTGCCGAACCTTTATCATGAATAGAACAGGGTCCAACGATCAATAATAAACGCTCATCGCGTCCATTGATAATATCGCCAATTATTTGCCGACTTTCTTTAATAAATTCGTTTTGCGAGGGCGATAATGGCAAACTGTTCTTTAATTGATTATAAGAGGGGAGATGCTGCATATGATCTTTTCAAACCTTTTCCCTTTCACCTGAATTTTGAGTTTTTTAACATGAACTTTGACTAGACTTCTTTCGATCTTTCACGCCAATCGAAAGGGTAAAAATCAAAGCTCAAGTTTTTAGTAAATCAAGAACAGACTATAAAGATCAAAATTATTCTGCACGATCTTCTTTAAGTACATCCAATTTATTTTTTATAGCTGTAAGTTCCTCTTGTGTATTTTTTAATTGACTACGCTGTTGTTGAACTAGTGAAGATGGTGCACGAGACACAAATTCGGCATTAGCTAATTGCGCCGTTAATTTGAGGCAAACTTGTGTCAATTTTTCTTGTTCTTTGACTAATCGGCTGTATTCCTGTTGCAATAATTCTTTGGGCATTGCTAAGTAAATCTTTAGTTTTCTACAAGTACCCATACAAGCAAAATGCAACTCTGGTTCTGTTGTCTGTACTGCAATTTTTTGCGTGCGTACTAAAGCTGTAATAATGGTTTGATTACGTTCAATTAGTTGCCAATCAACATCATTTGCATCACCGACAACATAGATATCAGAAGCAATTGCCGGTGCGATTTGCATTTCGCCGCGGATATTGCGAATGGTATAAATGACTTCTTGGATAGTATTAAAAGATTCCAATGCATCTTTTTTGTTTTCAAAATTAGCTAAAGGTTGAGGGTAAGGGGCAATGCAACAAGCCGCTTTTTGTAAAGCCATCGTGCACTCTTGTGTATAAACATCGCACTGCTTAGCGCATTCATTTGTGGCAAATTCTTTGAGCAGATGAAAAATTTCCTCGGTAATAAAAGGGGCCATCGGATGCATTAGGCGAATACTTTGCGAGAGGATAATTAACAATATTTTTTGTTTATTTGTCCTTTCCGCTGCAGTACCCACCTTGCTAAATAAAATGGGTTTAACTATTTCTAAATAATAAGCGCAAAATTCACGCCAAAAAAAGTCATAGGCTTTGTGGGTAGCTTGATTAAACTCATAGAGCTCAAGATGACCATTGACATCTTTCACCACCTGCGTCATAGTGGCTAAAATCCAATGATCTTCCAAAGTCAGTAGCGTAGTGTCAAGACCTTGTGCAAATTGAGATGCTTGTAGTCCACCGCTGCCCTGTAATTCATCAGATTGCAGATGTAAAATTACAAACCTGGCGCCATTCCAAATTTTATTGGCAAAGTTTTTAAAATCTTCAAATCTGCGTCGATCAAGATCAATTTGTGCAGCATCAGTAGCACTAGCACAGAGGGTCATCCTTACGGCATCGGTGCCATAAGTATCAATCATCTCTATTGGATCGATGATATTGCCTTTACTTTTAGACATTTTTTCCCATTTTGAAAAAACATCTGTTGGCACTGCTTTTCCTAAATCATAGGCTAAACGTTCTTCAGATGTAACGTAGGCAACTCCTTTAGCAGGATCTTGCCGCCAATATGATTTACCGTAAATTAATCCATGTAAGAAACAGATAGAAAATGGCATTTTTAGAGTCGCATATTGTCCCATGGCAAGCATGCGCGCTACCCAGAAAAATAAAATGTCGTGTCCGGTAATTAAAGTTGAATTTGGGTAAAATTTAGCGAACTCTGGTGTCTCTTCAGGCCATCCTAGTGCTGAGAAAGGCCAAAGTGCGGATGAAAACCATGTGTCTAAAACGTCGGTTTCTTGTATCCAGTCTGCACTATTAATAGCAACTTCTGTAGGAATGTCTGTACCATCGTGGCAAATCATTAGATCGGGATTTTCTTTATGATGCCAAACTGGAATGCGATGTCCCCACCACAGTTGACGACTAATGCACCAGTCACGTAAATTGTCGACCCAATGTAAATATGTATTTTTCCAGCGTGCTGGAATTAGTGTTAATGTTTCATCGCTAATCATCGCTTTTAAATTTTTGCCAAATCCTTGCATACGCACAAACCATTGTTTTGAAAGTCGTGGCTCAATGACAGCTTTTGAACGATAGGAGAGCCCTACGCGATTAATATGTGGTTCTGTTTTTTCTAAAAAATTTTCTTTTTTTAATCGTTCAATAATAGCTGCACGTGCTTCACTCATTAACATTCCCTCAAACTCACCACCTTGTGCATTGACACGGCCATCGGGCGTCATCATGGTAATCATGGGTAGTTGTAGGCTAAGTCCAATCTGATAATCATTGGGGTCATGCGCGGGGGTTACTTTTACAGCACCAGTACCAAATAAAGGATCTACGCTGTGATGTGCCACAATAGGGATGAGTCGATTAAATATAGGTAAACGTAGTTGTTTACCGATTAAATGGGCATAGCGTTCATCACTTGCGGAGACTGCTACGGCCACATCACCACACATGGTTTCTGGACGAGTGGTGGCTACAATCACAAAGCCTGAATCATCAGAGAGCGGATACTTAATATGCCAAAGAAAAGAGTGTCGCTCTTCATGTTCAACCTCATCGTCTGCCAATGCCGTTTGTGTTACTGGGTCCCAATTTACTAAATAGTCTCCTTGATAAATCAAGTTTTGATCGTAGAGTTTTTTAAACATAACACGTACAGCTTGATTATTACCCTCATCCATAGTAAAGCGCAGACGTGACCAATCACAGGAACAGCCTAAACGTTTAATTTGATCTAAAATGCGCGATTCATTGACTTTTTTCCATTGCCAAACGTGCTCAAGAAATTCGCTCCGCTCAAAATCAGTCCTTTTTTTTCCTTGCGTAGCCATAAGGTGTCGTTCAACAACAGTTTGCGTGGCGATACCTGCATGATCAGTGCCCACTAACCATAGTACTTCAAAACCAAGCATCCTTTTCCAACGAATTAAAACGTCCTGTAGGGTATTTACAAGGGCATGTCCCATGTGTAGCGCGCCTGTAATATTGGGCGGCGGCATGACTATACAATAAGCAGGCTTATCTGAATGAGCATCGGCAGTGAAAAAGTGACAGCATTCCCAAAATTGATACCATTTTGTATCGATGTTTTTTGCTTCATAAGCTTTTGGCAATTTTGACATATATAACCTTGTATTGAATTGCTTGTGTGATGGCATTAAGACATTGATATTGCACTTAGATTTTTTTATACAATCTGACTGCTGATGCGGATAATGTGTACGCCAATATAACACAATGTACCTATTTTGCCTACTTCTCGTGTAGAGAATACACAGCCAAATATTCCGACAATGACTTGCGCGATACTCAGAGAGCAGCCAACTTGCAGACATTGGCCTGTCAGTGGCACTAAAGCTGTTTGACGGTAATTTTCAAGTAAATTGCCAAAAAGAGGGACGGTGACGTAGTGTTGCACAAGGCAGGCTGTGCTCATTAAAAGAGCTGCATGTTCAGGTATAATAGTCTTAATTGAATTAAAATATAAAGCGGTAGTGTTATGTAAAGTAGTTACCACATAAGCAATACCACCAAACATAAACGCTTGTGCTTGGCGATGATATTGATAATTAGGATCAACTACTTTGCGCAATTGTGCCGATAAAGAGGTGGGTAATAACATTTGGAAGAAACTAGATGACCAATCAGAAAATCTAAACATGTTAAACACCAAAATATTGATTCAAGCTTTGTCTCAACAAAGGACTAAAAATCTCAAAACTCAGGTTAAAAGACCATAAATTCGATAAAGTTAAGTTTAAAAAATTATGCCTTATACTACACTTTTTTCGAAACTGCATTTGCTATACTTTTTTAGAAACTGGCTTTTTTTGGAAAAATTGCCTTTTTTGGCATAGCCTATAGTAGTATATAAGGAGACACATTATAGCAAATAATCTAAGCTCTTTGCAAAATGTGTCTGCTTATAAAAGGCTTTGGATAGGTACTAAAAGCACTCTTCAGATTATGCTTAAGGTGAGTAGATAATCCTAAAGTGGAAAACAACCCTTATTTGGCCCAGTATGTCATAGAAAGGATTGTGAATACACAAGCTGAAATATTTGGACGCGGCATACGAATATTATCGCACAGCACTTTGTTAGCTAGCGCTGTCACAAGTATGGCTGATAATGGTGTAATAGTGTCCTTATATCCGCCGGTTTCGAAACGACCTCCAATCAAAGGGATATAGCTAAATATACTACCAAACAATTCAAAAGATTTGGTGGCCACAGGTAGTACAATCAAAGCGGTAGCGAATACTGAAGCGCCTTTGGTAACTAAGTCGCTATTGGCTACATATTGAACACTATCGATGAAATAATTTTCAGCAATGCTCCAGGCTTGCGAAAGTTCTGACGGTATTTGTGGTAAATTAAACATGAACAAACTCCTTAAATATTTTTAAAATATATTTCTAAATCAAATTTAGACCAATTGTCTACATTAATTGAAAGCCCTTCTTATATTAAAAGCCAAGTATCAATAAAAGAATGTTTGTAATTATAACAATTCGACAATTTTTTATGCAATGCGCTAATAATCCCTGAGTTTTGAGTTTTTTTTTGTCCTTTGGACTGCGCTAAATGACAAAAAAACTCAAAACTCAGGCTATTAAAACTATTTTTAATTTTCACCCATTTTTAAATAAATTTATTTATATTCAATCTTCAATACATCCTATCAAGCACGTCAAAAAACCTACAGACAAGGCAGTAAAAGCAAAAGCAGAAAGATTAGGGTAGGGCATATTCATCTTGTGATTGACTACGCAGTTAAAAAAGAGATTACTTGTTAAAGTTTGTACAAGTACAATATTCGCTCTAGTGTCTTGAGAAGCAAGAAAATCACTAAACAAGTCAATAGATTTAAGATTGTCATTTAGAGTATGGAAAGCTGCGGCTGCAAACCCCATGATAATTGTCGATATTCCAATTAGTGCGACTCCTTTTATCACTACATTATCGCTAAGGCGTTGTAGGCCATTCATAAGATAATCTCTAGTGATTTGGTAAGCGTCATAAGCACTATGTTGGGTGGGGGAAGTAATGTTAAACATGAAAAACTCCTTAAAATATGTTAAAATGTGTTTTTTTTTATCTAAATATTAATATTTAAAATATTCTTATCGACAATTTTTTATGCAATGCGCTAATAACCCCTGAGTTTTGAGTTTTTTTTGTCCTTTGGAATGCACTAAATGACAAAAAAACTCAAAACTCAGGCTATTAAAACTATTTTTAATTTTCACCCATTTTTAAATAAATTTATTTATATTTAACCACTACATTCTATGAAGCCCAACAAAAGACCTGCAGACAAGCCAGTAAAAGCAAAACCAGAAAGATTAGGGTAGGGCATATTCATCTTGTGATTGACTACGCAGTTAAAAAAGAGACTACTTGTTAAAGTTTCTACAAGTACAATAATCACGCTAGTGTCTTGAGAAGCAAGAAAACCACTAAACAAGTCAATAGATTTAAGATTTTCATTTAGAGTATGGAAAGCTACAGCTGCTAACCCCATGATAGTTGTCGATATTCCAATTAGTGCGACTCCTTTTATCACTACATTATCGCTAAGGCGTTGTAGGCCATTCATAAGATAATCTCTAGTGACTTGGTAAGCGTCATAAGCACTATGTTGGGTGGACGAAATGTTAAACATGAAAAACTCCTTAAAATATGTTAAAATGTGTTTTTTTTTATCTAAATATTAATATTTAAAATATTCTTATTCTCTTTTAGAGAGGATAGTCAGTCCAATGAATTAAAAAAACCTACAGACAGGGCTGTGAATACAAAACCAGAAAGATTAGGGTAAGGCATATTCATTTTATGATTGACTATACAGTTAAAAAAGAGACTAGTTGTTAAAAATGCCCCCATCGTACCAGGAGAATCGTTACTAATAAAAAGATCACCAAATAGTCCAGTCGAATTAATTTGCTCTCTAAGATTAGCAAAAACACACCCTGTTATTCCAGTAATGGCTATTGCTACCACTAGTAATGCACTACCTTTTACCAGATTATAGGCAAAACGTTGTAGGCTATCTATAAAACATTCTTTAGTGGCTGGGCAAGCATCAAACACACTGGGTATAGCGGATGGAAGAGTGTTGGTCATGAAAAGTTCCTTAAAATAGATTTTTTAATCTAAATATTAATATTTAAAATATTCTTATTCTCTTTTAGAGATGATAGTCAGTCCTATATATATAAAAAACCTACAGATAAGGCAGTAAAAACAAAACCAGAAAGATTAGGGTAAGGCATATTCATTTTATGATTGACTACGCAGTTAAAAAAGAGAGTGGTTGTTAAAAATGCTCCAATCGTAATAGAAGAACAATCCTGACCAGGAGTAAAATCATCACCAAATATTCCACTTGCATAAAGTTCGTTTTCAAGAGAGATAAAAGCATTCACTGTTATTCCAGTAATGGCTATTGCTACCACTAGTAATGCACTACCTTTTGCCAGATTATAGGCAAAACGTTGTAGGCCATCTATAAAATATTCTTTAGTGGCTGGACAAGCATCGCACACACTGGACATAACCGGTGGAATA
>JABDGQ010000001.1:0-1095 GCA_013285965.1 Chlamydiota bacterium | reverse complement strand
TATAAAACATTCTTTATTGTCTGTTCAATCATCACACACACTGGACATAACCGGTGGAATAGGACTATTCATGAAAAACTCCTTAAAATAGATTTTTTAATCTAAATATTAATATTTAAAATATTATTACAAACTGCTTTTTTTCTCTTTTAAAGATGATACTCAATCTATGAGTAATTCTAAATAAATACCTATAGACAAGACGGTGAAGACAAAACCAGAAAGATTGGGGTAAGGTATATTCATCTTGTGATTGACTACGCAGTTAAAAAAGAGACTGGTTATTGCTATTACTCCAGCAGAAACATACACATCATTCTCTTTAAAAAATTTACCAAACACTCCTTTTGAAGTAAATTGTTCTGAAATCTGCCACATAGCTGCCCCTGCTATTCCAGTGATGATCAGCGCTGCCGCTAGTAGTGTACCACCTTTGGCCAGATTATAGGAGAAACGTTGTAAGCCATCTATAAAATATTCTTTAGTGGCTGGGCAAGCATCACACACACTGGACATAACCGGTGGAATAGGACTATTCATGAAAAACTCCTTAAAATAGATTTTTTAATCTAAATATTAATATTATTACAAACTGCTTTTTTTCTCTTTTAAAGATGATACTCAACTTGTGAGTAATCCTACATAAATACCTATAGACAAGGCGGTGAATACAAAACCAGAAAGATTAGGGTAAGGCATATTCATTTTATGATTGACTACGCAGTTAAAAAAGAGACTGGTTATTACTATTCCTCCACCAAAAATAAAACTATCATTCTCTTTAAAAAAATCACCAAACTCTTCATTTAAAATAAGTTGCTCTGAAATATAATACATAGCTGCTGTTGCTATTCCAGTGATGATCAGCGCTGCCGCTAGTAGTGTACCACCTTTGGCCAGATTATAGGAGAAACGTTGTAGATTATCTATAATGGCTGGGCAAGCATCAAACACACTGGGTATAGCGGATGGAAGAGTGTTGGTCATGAAAAACTCCTTAAATATTTTTCTAAATTAAACTTAGCTAATTGGTTATATTAATTTTTATCATTCAAAAAATGGTCATAACTAGTCTAACAGTTATATAATTATATT